>CAZXEH010000015.1:0-20610 GCA_964639885.1 uncultured Caldisericales bacterium
CGTGAAGGCGGACGCACCATCGGCGCAGGCGTCGTCACTGAGATTCTGGAGTAAATGAATGAACCAGCAGAAGATGCGTATCAAGCTTAGGGCCTATGACCACGTCATTTTAGACCAGTCAGCGGCCAAGATCGTGGAAACGGCAAGAAGAGCCGGTGCAAAAATTGCAGGTCCGGTTCCTCTTCCAACCTCACGCCAGGTTTTCACGGTCCTTCGCGCTCCAAATACTGACAAGGATTCGCGCGAACAGTTCGAGATGAGAGTTCACAAGAGACTGCTTGACATTTTTGAACCATCAGCAGAGATCACAAAAGCCCTCATGAACATCGATCTGCCGGCAGGCGTCGACATAGAGATCAAGCTCTAAGACAAGGAGAATACCATGGCCAAGGGTATGATTGGCAAAAAGATTGGATGCACGCAGCTTTGGGATGCAGACCAATATATGATGGTGACGGTAATCGAGAGAGTACAAAACGTCATCGTCGAACAAAAAGACAAGGCAAAGCACGGCTACAGCGCCATAAAGGTCGGTTACGAACCTGTCACTGCTGACAGGCTCACAAGACCGCTCTCAGGCATCTACGCCAAGAACAATGTGGCAACACACCGCTACATGATGGAATTCCGCGACATGACAGGCGACGTCGGCGCAAGCCTCGAAGTAACACAGTTTGCAGCAGGCGAGAAGGTCGATGTTGTCGGAACCTCACGCGGACTTGGTTTTGCCGGCGTCATGAAGAGACACCACTTCCACGGTGACTGGGACACACACGGTGCCATGTCACACAGAAGATCGGGTTCAATCGGATGCCGTCTCACCCCGGGACACGTCATCAAGGGTATGAGAATGCCTGGACGTATGGGCGGAGACAGAGTGACCCAGAAGGGTCTCAAAGTAGTCAAGATCATCGAAGACAAGAATCTCATCCTGGTCAAGGGAACCATCCCCGGACCCAAGGGTGCGTATGTCGTTGTCAACGGGAAGTAGGTTGGAACATGAATATCCCCGTATACAACAATAAGGGTGAACAGGTTAATACAGTTGAGGCTCCGGACAGGATCTGGGCAGTTGAACGCCACGGTCAGTCAGAATTCCTCAGCATTCTCCAGAGACTTGCAGGCAGCCGCAGAGGCACAGCCTCCACAAAAGTACGCGACGAAGTTCGCGGTGGTGGAAAGAAGCCATGGAGACAGAAAGGCACCGGTCGTGCACGCCACGGATCAACCACCTCGCCACTTTGGCCAGGCGGCGGCGTTGTTTTCGGACCGAAGCCAAGATCATTTGATTTCAAGATCAACAAAAAAGAAAGAAGACTCGCCCTCTTCTCAGCCCTCTCTTCAATTGTGAAGGAAAACAGGATCAGGATAGTTGAAAACATGATCGTGGACATTCCGGCAATCGAACAGGGCAAGAGACCGAGAATCACAAAAGGTGCACTCGACAAGCTTGGCAAAAACGTCTCTTCAAAGACCCTCCTGATCTACCATCCGGAGAAGAACGGCCAGGTCAATCTCGCCCTCAACAACACAAGAGATGTCTATGCACTTTCCTACACAGCCCTCAACGTCTATGACATTCTCGACTGCAACCTTCTGGTTGTGACCGCAGAAGCCATGGAAGGAATCAAGGAGGTCTGGAATGACTGAGAACAGAAAGTTCACACTCATCCATCCGGTCATCTCTGAGAAGAACACCGACCAGGAAGTGATGCACAAGTACACGTTCACAGTGACAAAGGATTCGACCAAGAAGACCATCAAGGAAGATGTCGAAAAGTTCTTCAAGGGCATCAAGGTCGAGCAGATCAATGTTCTCAGACTCCCGGGCAGAACAAAGAGAACCCGCTCTGGAACAAGAAAAACCTCTGCAGTAAAACGCGCCGTTGTCACCATCAAGAAGGGCCAGAAGATCGACATTCTGGAACAGCAAAGGTAGGTGTAGGAGATGCCAATCAAAAAATTCAAATCAATGACCGCTGGCACCAGGCACCGTGAATCTATCATCTACAGCCAGATCACGACAAATGTTCCGGAAAAGTCACTGGTCTCGGGTCTTTCGAAAACTGCCGGACGCTCAAACGGCAAAATCGCGATCCGTCACCGTGGTGGCGGGAACAAGAGGCTCTACAGGATCATCGATTTCAAGAGGGACAAGGTCCTTCCGGGTACCGTCAAGACAATCGAATACGATCCAAACAGATCAGCCTTCATAGCACTCATCTCATACAAAGACGGCGAGAAGAGATACATCCTGGCTCCAGAAGGAATCAAGGTCGGCGATACTGTCCTTGCATCAGAAGATGCAGACATCAAGCCGGGCAACACACTTCCGCTGATCAAGATGCCGCTTGGAACAATGGTTCACAACATCGAACTCGTCCCAGGCAGAGGCGGAGTCATGGTAAGGTCGGCAGGCTCATCGGCCCAGCTTCTCGCAAAAGAAGACGACTTCTGCCACATCAAGCTCCCATCAAACGAAGTCAGGCTCGTTCCATCACAGTGCAGGGCAACGGTCGGTCAGGTTTCCAACTCGGATCACGAGAAGGAAAAACTTGGCAAGGCCGGCATCACCAGGCATCGTGGCTGGAGACCGACAGTTCGTGGCGCAGTCCAGAACCCAATCGACCACCCGCACGGCGGCGGATCAGGCAAGTGTCCGATCGGACATCCTGGCCCACTGACCCCGTGGGGCAAGCCGACTCGCGGCTACAAGACGCGCAATCCAAAGAAGGCCTCTGGCAAGCTGATCGTCAGAAGATCCAAAGGCAAGGGTAGGTAATTATGAGCAGATCATCAAAGAAACCCCCAGTAGTTGACGAAAGGCTCCAGGAGCGCATCAAGAAGATGATCGAAACCGGAGACAAAAGAGTTCTCAAGGTATGGTGCAGAAGGGCCCTCGTTACAGAAGAGATGGTCGGATTCACCATCGGCGTTCACAATGGAAAGAACCACGTCCCTGTCTACATCACCAAACCAATGGTGGGACACAGGCTCGGTGAGTACGCCGTCACCAGGAACTTCAAGGGTCACAGGCGTCCAACCGAACGCTCTACGGCCTTGACATAAGAGGTGGATGATGGAAGACATTAAAACCCAAAAAGCAATTCTGCGCCATGCACCGATCTCGCCGACCAAGGCAAGACTCGTAATCTGCATGATCAGAGGCAAACAGGTCGACGAGGCCGAGGCAATCCTCCGCGCCCTCCCGCACAAGGCAGCAAAGCTCATTCTCAAGGTTCTCAAGTCAGCAGCAGCAAACGCAGTTCACAATGCAAACGCTGACAGGGACGCACTCAAGGTCTCAAAGGCCTACATCAACATGGCAACCCCATGGAGAAGAGTGCAGCCAAGAGGTATGGGCAGAGCAGATGGCATCAAGAAAAGAACAAGCCATATCTGCGTTGAAGTGGCCCCGGAGGTGGAGTGATGGGACAGAAAGTACATCCATACGGCTTCAGGCTCGGAGTCATCCAGCCGTGGAAATCAAACTGGTTCTGCGCCAAAGACGAGGACTTCAAGAAGTTCATCAGCGAAGACACAGCAATCAGGAAAGCCGTTGAAGAGCTTGGCATGGATGCCGGTGTTGCAGATTGCATCATCGAAAGGCGTGCAGCTGAGGTCAGGGTCATCATCATGACCGCAAAACCAGGCATCGTCATCGGAAGAAAAGGCGCTTCAGCCGACAAGCTCAAGGCAAAACTCCAGGGACTCATCTCTGCAAAGAACCTTAAGCTCGACATCGTCGAGATGAGGAGTCCGGATCTCAACGCAAAGCTCCTTGGTGAGTGGATTGCGGACCAGGTCCTCAAGAGAATCCCATACAAGAGAGCAATGAAGCAGGCATTGGCAAGAGCCGTCAAGTCAGGTGCCAGAGGCATCAAGATCATGGCATCAGGTCGTCTCGCCGGTGCGGAAATTGCCCGCGAAGAGTGGTTCAGGGAAGGTCGCGTCCCCCTTCACACACTGAAGGCAGACATCGACTTCCACATCACCCACTGCACAACGAAGTTCGGCGTTATCGGCATCAAAGTCTGGGTCTACAAATCGGACAAGCCAACCGACGGTCCTTACGCCCAGAGAAGAAGTTAGGTGAAACATGTTGCAGCCAGAGAGAACTAAATATAGAAAACAACAGAGAGGAAGAATGAGGGGCCTTGCAAAGGGCGGAACAACTCTCGCTTTTGGTGACTACGGTGTCCAGGCACTCGAGTGTTCATGGATCACAGCACGCCAGATCGAAGCAGTCCGTCTTGCAGTAACCTCAAGAATCCCAAAGACTGGCAAGCTTTGGATCAGAATCTTCCCGGACAAGCCGATCTCCAAAAAGCCGCTTGAGTCAAGAATGGGTAAGGGTAAAGCCGACACCGAGCAGTGGGTAGCCGTCGTAAAGCCGGGACGCATGCTCGTCGAGTTCAACGGATGCGATGAAGAGACAGCAAGAAGAACCATCCGCATCGCCGGCTCGAAGCTCCCGATCCGCACAAGGTTTGTCTCAAGACAGACTGAGCAGGAGGCCGCACTATGAAGAAAGAAAAAATCAAGGGAATGACATTGCCCGAGATGGAGACCGAACTTAAAAAGCTGGAGATGGAGAGGGTCAAGCTCGTTTTCAAACACAAAAACCGCCAGCTTGACAAGGTAATGAAGCTTCGCGAAGTCAAACTCGACATCGCAAGACTCAAAACCTTCATCCCTCAGAAAGAGAAGGGAATCCTGCAATGAGCGCAGAAGTAGAAAAGATTATTATCAGAAGGACCGGCAGGGTGGTCTCCGACAAGATGGAAAAGACTGTGGTTGTCGCAGTTGAAAGGATGTTCGAACATCCCATCTACAAGAAGAGAATCAGAAGAACCACCAAGTACTTTGTCCACGACAAAAAAAATGAAGCAAAAACAGGCGATCTCGTTGAGTTCATCGATTGCAGGCCAATTTCAAAGAACTGCCATTGGCGTCTCGTCAGAATCGTTGAAAAAGCTCCTGAATCCGAGGTGAGAAAATGATTCTCCCGTATTCAAGACTTAAAGTGGCTGACAATTCAGGCGCTAGAATCATCCGTGTCATCCGCGTAATGGGTGGCGGAAACAAGGAATACGCTTTTGTTGGCGACCAGATCAAGGTGTCAATCAAGGATGCCATCCCGAACTCAGCAATCAAAAAGGGAACCATCGAAACGGCAGTCATCGTCAGGACAAGTCATGCAGTCGTCAGAAGAGACGGCTCCAGGGTCAGGTTCGACGACAATGCAGCTGTCATTATCGACAAGGATGGCAACCCGAAGGGTACCCGCATCTTCGGACCGGTCTGCAGGGAACTGCGTGACAAGGGTTACATGAAGATCATCTCGCTTGCACCGGAGGTGGTGTGATGCAGACAGAACCAAAGAAATATCTCACAATCAAAAAAGGTGACCTGGTAAAGGTCATCGCCGGCAAGTCAAAAGGCAGAACCGGAAGGGTCAAGGAAGTCATTTCCGAAACCGAGAGAGTGGTTGTAGAGAATGCAAACATGATGACGAAAGTCACTCGTCCGACTCAGAAGCAGCCGAGACGCGACTTCATTAAGTTGGAAGCCCCACTTCATCGCTCAAACGTGATGCTTGTGTGCCCCAACTGCAAAAAAGTCACCAGGACAGCATATGATGTACTTCCAGACGGTAAAAGAGTCAGGAAATGCACCCATTGCCATGCCCAGGTAGACAAAGCTTGAGGTAAATGAAAATGGCAGAAGCGAAACCGGCTGCAAAGCCACAGGCAAAAGGAAAAGGTACAGTAGCGGTCAAGGGTGGCGTCGCTGAGGCGATGAAGACCAAGACGTTCCCGCCACAGCCCTACACGGACAAGTACCAAAAGGATGTCGTTCCGGCGCTCATGAAGCGTTTCAAGTTCGACAATGTGATGATGGTTCCAAGAATCATGAAGATCACGGTCAACCGTGGTGTTGGTGAGTACGTTGTGAACCCGAAGTCAATGGATTCAACCGTTGACGAAATCTTCCTGATCACCGGTCAGAGACCGTCCATCAGGAAAGCAAAGAAGTCAATCGCCAACTTCAAAATCAGGATCGGCAACCCGATCGGATGCATGGTGACGCTTCGTGGCAAGAGAATGTACGCATTCGCCCAGAAGCTGTGTGAAGTTGCTCTCCCGCGTATCAGGGACTTCAAGGGTCTCTCACCGCACGCCTTTGACGGCAGGGGCAACTACACCTTCGGCATCAAAGAACAGCTCATTTTCCCGGAAATCGACTACGACAAGGTAGACAAGACCCGTGGATTCAATGTAAGCATCTGCACATCAGCAAGGACTGACGAGGAATGCAAGGCTCTGCTCGAGCTCATGGGTTTCCCGTTCAGGGAGAGATAAGGAGCAGGCGATGGCAAGACTCGCAATGATTAACAAGTCAAACAGAAAGCCAAAATTCTCTACAAGGCACAAGAACCGCTGCCAGATCTGCGGCAGACCGCGTGCGTATTACGGCAAGTTCGGCCTTTGCAGACTCTGCCTGCGCAAACTCGCCAATGAAGGCAAGATTCCAGGTCTTGTCAAGGCTTCGTGGTAGGGGAGGAGAATCATGGTATCAGATCCAATTGCAGACATGATCATCCGCATCAAGAACGCCAACTTGACAAAGACGGCTACAGTTCTGGTTCCGCATTCGACGGTAAAGGAAGAGATTGCAAGAGTTCTTCAGACAACCGGATTCATCGCTGAGTACCAGATGCAGGAAATCGGCAACCACAAGAACTTGAGAATCTTCCTCAAGTTCAACGGTTCAACAAAGGAACGCGTCATCACAGACTTCAAGCGCGTGAGCAAATGCGGCAGAAGATATTACGTCGCAGCAGACGCAATTCCGAAAGTGCTTCGCGGCATGGGCGTGGTAATCATGAGCACCTCAAAAGGCATCATGACTGGCCACGAAGCCGCAAAGCTTCACCAGGGCGGCGAAGTGATCGCCTATGTCTGGTAGGAGGCAAGCATGTCACGAGTAGGCAAGAAACCAATTACAATCGCAAAGGGTGTTGATGTCACAGTCGACAAACTCCCGGGACCAGGCTACAAGGTTGTGGTCAAGGGACCAAAGGGTCAGCTCTCAAGAGAATTCCCGCATGACAAGATCAAGATCACAATGGATGCCGGAACAATCACCGTCGAAAGGCTTTCAAACCTCAAGTCGGCACAGCAGCTTCACGGCACTGTGAGAGCACACATCAACAACATGGTCACAGGTGTATCGACAGGCTTCAAGAAGCTCCTTCTCCTGACCGGCGTCGGATACAGGGCTGCAGCACAGGGCGACAAGATCACATTCACCCTCGGCTACTCCCATCCGATCGAAGTCAAGGTTCCATCGGAGCTCAAGGTTGCCACCCCTAAGGAAAACAGGGTTGAAGTTGAAGGATACGACAAGGAACTCCTTGGCGCCTTCTGCCACAAGCTCAGATACCTCAGGGATCCGAACCCGTATTCAGCCAAGGGTGTCAGCTATGACGGCGAGATCATCAGACGCAAGCCTGGCAAGACAATGACCAAAGGAGCGTAGAGATGTACGAGCAGTATAACAGGAATGCCGAACGCCTCAGAAGAAAATCGGCAATCAGGAAGAAAGTGGTTGGAACACCGGAACGTCCAAGGCTCGCAGTTTTCAGAAGCCTTGCCCACATCAGTGTTCAGGTCATCGATGACATCGCTGGCAAGACTCTTCTCTCCGTTAGCTCAGGCTCCAAGGAAATGGGTCTTAAGGGCAAGAACATTGAAGCAGCAAAAAAGGTTGGTCAGGCAGTGGCTAAAAAGGCCATTGAAATCGGAATCACCCAGGTGGTTTTCGATCGCTCGGGCTATCTTTATCACGGCAGGATCAAGGCTCTGGCTGACTCAGCCAGGGAAGCCGGTCTGAAGTTCTAGGAGGTCGAGATGGCAGACAGAGAAAGAAGACCGAGGGACCAGGAAGACGAACAGTTCGTCGAACAGATCGTCCAGATCGCCAGGGTCAGCAAGACCGTCAAAGGCGGAAAACGCATGAGATTCAGGGTTCTTGTCGTAGTTGGTGACAAAACCCAGGCATCTGTTGGTATCGGTATAGGCAAAGCAAAGGAAATCCCGGTAGCAGTCAAGAAGGCTGTCACAAGGGCAAAGAGGGAAATGGTTGCAGTTCCACTCTCTGGAACAACAATTCCACACGACATCATTTCAACCATCGGCTCAACCAGGGTCTTCCTCGCACCGGCAGTCCCGGGCACCGGCCTCATAGCTGGCGGCGCGGTTCGAACAGTGCTTGAAAAGGCAGGAGTTAAAGATGTCATTTCAAAGGCCCATGGCCCAACAAATGCCGTCAACCTCGCAAAAGCCACCCTCAAGGCACTCCAGGATCTGCGTGAGCCGAAGACTTATGCAGCATCAAGGGGAATTTCGGTCTCCCAGATGTTTGGAAGGCAGGCATAACGATGGCTCTTGACAAACTCACACCCAACGAGGGTTCAAGAAAAGAAAAATGGATCATCGGCCGCGGCAATGGCTCAGGTTCAGGCAAGAACTCGGGCTATGGCGACAAAGGCGCAAAGAGGCGCGAAGGTCGCGGCAAAGGCTACGGTTCAGGATACGAAGGCGGACAGACCAGAGCTTACATGAGGCTCCCGAAGATCAGGGGCTGGAGATTCGAACTGGTTGACCCGAAGAAGGTTACTGAAATCAAGCTTGGTGAACTCAACATAATTCCGGTAGGAACAGATGTCGACATGGACGTTCTCAGGACATACGACCTCGCCAGGAAGACTGACGAATTCTACAAGATTCTCGGTTCAGGCAAACTCGAGCATGCCCTCAACTTCAAGAGAGCAATGGCAACCAAGTCGTCAATTGAAGCAATCAAGGCAGTTGGCGGATCGGTTGAGCTTTACCAGAAGCCGAAACTCGTACGCAACAAAAGAACAACCAAACAAGGAGCCTGAAGATGTGGAAAACCTTAAAGACCGCTTGGGGCATCGCTGAACTTCGCAAGAAAATCCTTGTGACACTTGGCCTGTTCCTCCTGTTCCGCCTCGGAACCCACCTCACCCTTCCGGGCATCCAGAGGGCTGTGCTCCACCTTTGGACTGGCCAGGGCGGTTTCATGGGTCTGCTTGACCTGTTCTCGGGCGGCGCAACATTCAACATCTCACTGCTGGCGCTCTCCGTTGGCCCGTACATCACAAGCTCCATCATCATCCAGCTGCTTCAGGGAGTCATTCCGGCACTTGAAAAGCTCGTGAAGGAAGGCGGACTTGAAGGCCAGAGGAAAGTTGCCCAGATCACAAAGTGGGCGACAGTCGGCCTTGCCACCCTTCAGGGTGCAGGATTCATCTGGGGCATCTACCCGCAGATGATGGCCAGAACTGGAATCAAGATTCCGTTGTTTGTCAACGAATCAATCTGGCTACAGATCTACCTTCTGTTCCTCCTTGTGGTCGGCTCATACCTGATCGTCTGGTTGGGCGAAATCATGACCGAATATGGAATCGGCAACGGTGTTTCGTTGATCATCTTCGCCGGTATCATTTCAAGGATCGTTCCGGGACTCCTCCAGGCCGTCGAAAACATTGGTACCTCGATCACAATCCCGGGATTCATCATCAGCCTTGCCGTCGTGATTCTGGCAATAGCAGGCATCACGTGGGCGTATGAGGCCGAGCGAAGGATTCCAATCCAGTACGCAAAGAGAATTGTTGGCCGCAAGATGGTTGGCGGACAGGCTACATATATGCCTCTTCGCATGATCCAGTCAGGCGTCCTTCCAATAATCTTTGCAAGCTCGTTCATCCAGTTCCCGGTCGTCCTCGGTATTTTCTTCCCGGCTGGAACCTGGTGGCACACAACCCTCATCCCGGCAATCACCAGCTACAACTCGTGGTGGTACAACGGTATTTTCTTCCTTCTGATCGTCTTCTTCACCTACTTCTGGACAGCATTCCAGTATGACCCGAAGAAGATCTCTGAAGACCTGAAGGAATCCGGCGGATTCATCCCAGGCGTAAGACCTGGCGAAGCCACCGAGAGCTATTTCAAATCAGTTCTTGCAAAAGTCACCCTCCCGGCATCAATCTTCATTGCATGTCTGGCCATCACACCGAACCTTGTAATGAGGGGCAACGCAACCCTTCAGAACATGTTCATCGGTGGAACCGGTATCCTCATCGTCATCGGTGTTGCAATCGAAACTGTCAACCAGATCGAGAGCTTCATGACAATGAGAAACTACGAGGGATTCCTCAAGAGATAATGAAGCTGGTACTGCTCGGAGCGCCCGGATCTGGCAAAGGGACAATCTCCAGTGAGCTTGAACAGAAGCTCAACGTGAAGACCCTTACGTCATCTGCGGTGCTTCGGGAAGCAGCATCCTCCGGAACGCCTGAAGGACTTCTGATGAAGTCCCTGATGGATCAGGGGAAGCTTGTACCGGACAAGATGGTTATCCAGGCCATGCTTGGAAAACTGTTGAAGCTTGACAACTACATTCTTGACGGTTTCCCAAGGACTGTCGCCCAGGCCGAAGCGCTTGAGGCAGGTCTTGAAGAAGCCGGAACAAAAATCGACTTTGTGATTTATCTGGATTTGCCCTTGGAGGTTGCAAAACAGCGCAATCTCAAGAGGTTGACATGCCAGGTTTGCAGGTTTTCTCCATTGCCGGGCGAAACCGTCTGTCCGAAATGCGGTGGTGAATTGGTTAAGAGAGTCGACGACTCGGAAGACGTCATCCTCAGACGGCTTCAGACCTACGTCGATGAAACCTCGCCTCTTGTTGACTTCTATGTTTCCAAGGGTAAACTATTAAAGATTGATGCCGACGCTTCAGCCGATGTAGTAAGGGAGCGAGTTTTTTCTGCTCTCGGTGTCCAATGATCGTCGTCAAGAGCAAACAAGAGATTGAATCAATGAAAGCACTGGGTAATCAGTGTGCCCTGATGCTTGGAACTTTGAAAGAATATGCAAAACCCGGTGTCGCCACCATCGAAATCGATGAGCTGTGCCGCTCCGAATGCCAGAAACTTGGCGTGAGGGCTGCGAGCTTCGGTTATCACGGCTACCCCGGCCACCTGTGCATCTCTCTGAATGAAACCGTGATCCACGGCATTCCAGGAAAACGCAGGCTGAAGCCGGAAGACATGGTAAGCCTTGATCTGGTGATCGAGAAAGACGGATTGTACGTCGACTCGACAATCACCTTCATCGCCGGTGGAAGAGCCAATCCAGTCCAGGAAAAACTGATGTTTGTCTGCCAAAAATCGCTTGAGGCAGGCATCGCAGCAGCAAAACCCGGAAACAGGATTGGAGACATAGGTTTTGCGGTCCAGCAGGTTGTTGAATCCGCCGGATTCTCTGTCATCCGCGATTTTGTCGGTCACGGTGTCGGTCGTGCAATGCACGAGGACCCCCAGATCCCAAACTTCGGAAGACCGGGAACCGGACACATCATCACCCCAGGCATGACCCTCGCAATCGAACCAATGATTGCAGCAGGATCATGGAAGGTGACAGTGGAGGATGACGGCTGGACAGCCAATATGAGTGACGGCAAGCCATCGTGCCACTTTGAGCACACGGTCGCGGTGCTTGATACCGAAACTATAATTTTAACCATTTGAAAAGAATTGGAGGTTATGTGCCCGAGTCAAAAGACGTAGTAGAAACGGAAGCTGTGGTCCTTGAGACCCTGCCTTCGGCCATGTTCAAGGTGAAACTTGCCAATGGCCGTGTGATTCTTGCACACATCAGCGGTAGAATGAGGATGAACTTCATCAGGATACTGCCGGGTGACAAGGTGAGGCTGGAGCTTTCACCATACGATCTATCGCGCGGACGCATAATCTACAGGCTTTAAGGAGGATATATGAAGATTAGGGCATCAGTAAAGCCTATATGCGAAAAGTGCAAAATCATCCGCCGCAACGGCAGGGTGATGGTCATTTGCGAAAACCCAAAACACAAGCAAAGGCAAAAGTAGGAGGAGACGTTCAATGCCACGTATTTCAGGAGTTGACCTGCCAGCCGACAAGCGCATAGACATTTCACTGCGCTATCTGTACGGTATCGGCCCCAAAAATGCCCTTGACATCGTCAAGAAGTGCGGCTTCGATTCAAACGCAAAGATGAAGGATCTCACAGAAGCCCAGCTTGAGAAGATCAAGGAAGTTCTTGCCAAAGACTATCTGGTCGAAGGAGACTTGAGGAAAGTTGTCACAATGAACATCAAGAAGCTCATCGACACCGGATCGTACCGCGGTACAAGGCACAAGAGAGGCCTTCCTGTCCGTGGACAGAGAACCAGGACGAACGCAAGAACGCGCAAGGGTCCGGCAAAGACAGTCGGCGTGGGCAAAGCAGCCCCAGCAAAGTAGAGGTGAACTAAATGGCAACTCCACAACCGAAAGCATCAGCAGCAGGCAAGCAGAAAAAGAAAAAAATCAAAACCCTCGTTTCTGAAGGTCGCGTATACATTCATTCAAGCTACAACAACACCATCGTTTCAGTCACCGACAAAAACGGCGACGTGATCTCATGGTCATCCGGCGGAGCATGCGGCTTCAAGGGCACAAGAAAAGGCACAGCTTTTGCAGCCCAGGTCGCAGCACAGACGGCATGCAAAAAAGCCCAGGACATGGGCATGAGAGTTGCAAGACTCTTCGTCAAGGGACCTGGCTCCGGCAGGGAAACCGCCATCAGGTCAATTGGCAACTCCGGCATCGACATTGTCGGCATCAAAGACATAACACCCATCCCGCACAACGGCTGCAGGCCGCCAAAGCAGAGAAGGGTTTAAAGGCAGGACATCATGGGCAGATATATCGGACCAGTCTGCAGGCTCTGCAGAAGAGAAAGATCGAAACTCTACCTCAAGGGCGCCCGTTGCTACGGCTCCAAGTGCCCGGTAGACCGCAAGCTCGTGCTTCCGGGTCAGCATGGCCCAAAGCAGGGTCTCCGCGGTAAAATGGGAGACTACAACATCCACCTTCGCGAAAAGCAGAAAGTGAAGAGGATGTATGGCGTGTTCGAAAATGCTTTCGAAAAGTATTTCGTTTCCGCCAAGGGTCAGCGTGAAATTCCAACCGGCGAAAAACTCATGGAACTCCTTGAGCGCAGGCTTGACAATGTCGTCTTCAGGGCATCAATGGCCCAGTCCAGGACAATTGCACGCCAGATCGTCAACCACGGTCATGTGAAGGTCAACGGCAAGAGACTCGATGTTCCGTCATACCAGGTTCGCCCTGGCGACAAGATCGAGATCAAGGAACAGGCCAGAAGCTTTGACATCATTGCTGACAGCATCAAATCGCCACTCACACCGCCATCATGGCTCTCGCTTGATTCCAAGAACTTCAAGGTTGAGGTGCTAAGGGTACCGACGATGTCCGACATTGACATTAACGCCAACGTCCAGCTCATCGTCGAGTTCTACTCCCGATAAGGAGGGAAAGTGTTCCCATTACCTTCTCTTGAGCTCAAGACAATTGAAGAGGATGCCTTCCTGGGCAGATACACAATCGAACCGCTTCACCCAGGCTATGGCATCATGATCGGCAACAGCCTCAGGCGTGTTCTCCTGGCCTCAATCCAGGGAGCGGCGCCAATCGCTGTGAGGATCGAAGGCGTTCCACACGAATTCAGCGTAATCGAAGGCGTGGTGGAGGATGTCGTTCAGGTCGTGCTTAACCTCAAGAAGCTCGTTGTTGCAATGGATTCTGACGAAGTCAGAACGCTCACGCTCGATGTTTCAGGCGAGAGGGTTGTCACGGCTGCCGACATCATTCCAGATGCTGGCGTGACCATCGTCAACCCGGAGCTTCACATCGCCGAGCTTTCCAGCCCGAACTCGCAACTGAGGATGGACATCCTCGTTGCAAAGGGCAGAGGCTACACCCCGACCGAAAAGAACAAGAGGCCGGACTACCCAATCGGTACCATCTGGATGGATGCCATGTTCACACCGGTGAAGAACGTAAAGTTCATCGTTGAACAGACACTCATCGAGCAGTACCTTGATTACGAGCGCCTCAACATAGACATCCTTTGCAACGGAGCAATCCAGCCAAAGGAATCGCTCAATCAGGCACTCCAGATCCTTTCAGAGTACTACTCCTCGATCGCCCAGCCGGAAATGCTTCGCGACCAGGATGGCGACCTCGAATCCACAATCGACGACAAGCTCGACATGAACCTTGACATCGTGATCCCGAACATCTCGCCGAAGACCCACCACCTGCTCATCTACGCAGGCGTGAAGACCCTCCGTGACCTTCTCATGAAGGAGCAGACGGACATCTCGGCAATCAGGGGAATCACCTCGAAGATGCTCAAGGAACTCATCAAGGCAGTCGAAACCACACCGGACTACCCGGTAATCTCACAGTACGCATTCCCGTTCATCACGGCTCCTGAAGATGAAGAACTCGAAGAAGAAGTTGAAGAGTCAGAACCGGAAGAAGTGAAAGAACCGGAACCGGCTCCGCAGCCAAAACCGGAACCAAAGCCGCTTCGTGAAGACCACAAGGAATTCGTTGTAACCAGAAAAGAGCAGAAGGAAGAAGCTCCACCGGTTTCAATGAAGGTTTCCGACCTCAACTTCACCCTTGACGACCTGGCTCTTTCCAAGTCGACAAGACAGTTCCTCACATCTGTAAAGATCAACACACTCGACCAGCTTCTCATGAAGTCCAGGAAAGACCTCATGACGCTCTCCGGCCACAAGGACAAAGTGGTTCACGAGATCGAAAAGAGGCTTGACCAGCTCGATCTCAAGCTCGTACCGGATCCGATGGATGCAGCCTCTGAAGAAGAGCGCGTTTCAAAGATCCTCTCGATGACCATCGACGAGTTTAAGGAAGAAGTGGTCATTCCAAAGGCAAACCTCAAGCATATCGAACAGGCCGGCATCACAACCGTTGGCGGACTGGTTGAGCTTGGAAAATCAGGACTCAAGGGTCAGCTCAAACTGACAGCCAAGACCATTGAAGAAATAGAAAAGAGACTCGAAAAAATGGGTCTTGAAATCAAGGAGTGACAGCATGAGACACACAAGATCACTTCGCAAGCTTGGAGTATGGAGCAGCTACAGAAAGATGATGCTGCGCAACCTCGCAACCTCGCTTGTCAAGTACGGCAAAGTGACCACAACCGAAGCCAGGGCAAAAGAACTTCGCAGACAGATTGACTGGATCATGAACGTGGCCAGCAAGGTCGGACTTCCGCACGACAAGGAATCCATGGATGAAAGGGTTTCCAGACTCCCGGGCAGAAGAGAAGTCTATTCGTTCTTCACAACCAAGGAAATCGCAAAGAAAGCCCTTGAGGAAGCCCCAAAGAAGTTCACAGGCAAGCTCGGTGGCGGTTACACCAGACAGTTCAAACTTGGTCAGAGAAAAGGCGATGGAACAGAGCTTGTTTTGGTCAAGCTCGACTATGAAGCCTGACCTGGTTTCGTTTGAAGACGTAACCTTTATCTACGGCAAATCGAGTGCACCAGCTGTAAGCGGGTGCACTTTTCGCATTTGTGAGGGAGAGTTTGTTGCCCTTGTTGGCCACAACTCTTCCGGCAAATCCACAATAGCAAAACTTTCCAATGGACTGCTCCAACCCGATTCAGGCGTTGTCAAAGTCCTTGGTTTGCCCACCTCTGACCAGCAGGCACTTCAGGAAATCAGAAGAAACATTGGCCTTGTCTTCCAGAATCCCGACAACCAGACGGTTGCCACACAGGTTGAAGACGATGTCGCCTTTGGCCCTGAAAACATCTGTCTTCCGCCTGACGAAATCAGAAAAAGGGTTGACGAAGCGCTTCAAATTGTTGGCATGAGTTCATATTCAAACCATCCGGTCCCGAACCTTTCTGGCGGACAGAAACAGCTTGTGGCAATTGCAGGCGTTCTTGCCCTCAGACCCAGGCTTATCATTCTCGATGAAGCCACATCACTGCTCGATCCAAAAGGTCGCCAGCAGGTTCTTTCCAAAATCATCCAACTCAACCGTGAAGGCTATGCCGTTTTGATGATAACCCACAGGATGGAAGAGGTTTTGCTTGCCTCTAGGGTGCTCGTCCTTGAAAAAAGCAGGCTGATTTATGACGGAAATCCAGAAGAGCTCTTCCAGAACTCCGATCTCATGCACCGCGCAGGACTCGAACCGCCAGCAATCGTCAGGCTTCACGAAAGGCTTGAAGAGCTTGGCGTGAATGTGCCAGTACCGAAAAATAACCAGGAAATCGTAGATTCATTATGCAAATTGAAGTAAGAAACCTCACTTACATTTATGACCAGGGAATGCCGTTTTCGCACAAGGCTCTGGATGACGTTTCCCTAGACGTTTCTGCCGGTTCAATCACCGGAATCATCGGCTCGACCGGTTCGGGGAAAAGTACACTGATACAGCATTTCAATGCTCTTCTCACCCCAACCTCCGGCACAGTCACAGTCGATGGCGAAGACATATCCCTGAAAGCAACAGACAAAAAACTCCTGAGACGAAAAGTGGGACTGGTTTTCCAATACCCTGAAGCCCAGCTTTTTGGAGAGACCGTTTTTCAGGATGTCGCTTTTGGCCCGACAAAATCTGGACTCAAAGAGGACGAGGTCAGGGAAAGAGTTGTGAAGTCCCTTGGCCTGGTTGGGCTTGACCCCGAACTCTACAAGGAAAGATCACCTTTCCAGCTCTCAGGCGGTGAAAAAAGGAAAGTCGCAATCGCCGGAATTCTTGCCATTGATCCCAAAATTCTCGTGCTGGATGAACCGACTGCCGGACTTGACCCGGTCTCAAGGTCACACCTGCTTGATCTGGTCACTTCGTTTTCAAAGTCAGGCAAAACCATCATCATGGTCAGCCACGACATGGACGAGATTGCAAAAGTCTGCACCGATGTAATCATCATGAGAAAATCGAAAGCCCTGTTTGTTGGAAAAACCGATGAAGCCTTCTCAAGACCCGAAGTCATTGCCGAAGCAGGCCTTGATGTGCCCGCGCTCTCGTTCATCGCAGACAAACTCAGAATATGCGGTTATGATCTTCCGAGAAAAACCTTCAACGCCGATGAGCTTGCCGAACTGGTTGCAAGGCAGGTGAAATAATGGCTTTTTCAAACCTCCTCATCCTCGGCCAATATGTGCCTTTGAACACCTTCATCCACAGGATGGATGCCAGAATAAAACTCGGTTTGTCAATCATTTTGCTCATTTATGTTTTTTTGCTTCCAAACATTTACGCACAACTGATCATGTTTGTCC
Source organism: uncultured Caldisericales bacterium (assembly GCA_964639885.1). Classification (GTDB taxonomy): domain Bacteria; phylum Caldisericota; class Caldisericia; order JAAYUI01; family JAAYUI01; genus JAGNLA01. The sequence continues at coordinate 17,246 of CAZXEH010000015.1, forward strand.
TGACCTGCATCGTGATTGCAGTTGCCAAAATTCCACCACTGCAGGTTTTAAGGGGATTGAGGCCAATCCTTATTCTTATAACCCTCACTGTTGTCATACAGATTTTCACGACCAAAGGTGAAGCGCTTGTAAGCTGGGGCTCGATTTCGATAACAAAAGAAGGTTTGCTTCTTGCTGCAACTGTTGTTCTGAGGCTGGTGACAGTCGTCATCGTCTCTGTGATCCTGACTTTCACAACATCCCCGCTTGACCTCACTTTTGCAATGGAACGCTTCATGAGTCCGCTTGCAAAAGTCGGCTTTCCGGCATCAGAAATCGCACTGATGATGAGCATTGCCTTAAGATTTGTTCCAACCCTGCTTCAGGAAACCGATAAGATCATCAAGGCGCAAAGCTCGAGAGGCGCTGATTTTGCATCAGGCGGTCTGATCTCAAGGGCAAAATCTTTCATACCCGTTCTGATCCCGCTGTTTGTTTCAGCTTTCAGAAGGGCTGATGAGTTGGCATCGGCGATGGAATCAAGATGCTTCATGACGGGAGCCAAAAGAACCAGGCTTCATCAAATGAAGGTGAAACCTTCCGACATCCTTGCCTTTGCCTCGGCAATCATCATTCTTGCAGGACTTTACGTCTATGCCAAGATGCCCTTTTAACTACAGGGCCGTCATTGCCTACGACGGAACAGACTACTTCGGTTTCCAGAGGCAGGAGGGCTTGCCAACTGTCCAGCAAACTCTGGAAGAATCAATCTTTGAAGCTGTTGGTGAATGGTCGCATGTTTTTGCATCCTCCCGCACTGACAGGGGGGTTCATGCTCTCGGCCAGGTGATCTCTTTCAAACTTGCCAAAGAGATGAGTCCGATTGGTCTCGGGTATCAGTTACAGACATTTCTGCCCCAGTCGATTACTGTTAAATCCTGTGAACGGGCTCCTGAAAACTTCTTTGCCAGGTTTGCATCCCGTGAAAAAACCTACGCCTACATCATTTACAATGCCCAAACATCCTCGCCGATGATCCCAAGGTACTCCTGGGTTTTGTGGCAGCCTGCCATTGACGTGCAAAAAACCAGTGAAATCTGCAAGAAATTCCTCGGAACACATGATTTCACGTGTTTTGGCAAAGTCAGCAAGGAATCCGAAAATAAAAGTCCGATCTGCACCATTTCCCACTTCGATGTCGAAAGGCACGGAGATTATGTTGTGTTCACACTCACAGGCGATCATTTCCTTCACAACATGGTCAGGCGAATAATCGGATTCATCTATTTCTGTGCCAGAAGGTCAGAGAATCCGGACAGGCTTGAAAGAGTATTCCAGGGTGAACAGTGTACTGCGTCAACATTTGTTGCGCCTGCATCGGGTTTGTATCTTGTGAAGGTTGACTATAAAGATATAATCTAGCACATGCTGATTAAACTGATTCAACTTATATTTGACATCCTCATCGCCCTGATGATTCTGGTTACATGCCTGAGATCATTCATCCATGCAAAATCAGGACAAGACATTGCTGGGGTGACGTTTGGGATGGCGTTCTTCGTGTTGTTGATCTCAAAGATTGTCATGATATGGATTTATTTCGCCACAGGTTTTGAAAACCGTGCTGACAGTCACGTCAACGAATATCTTTGGTGGTATCTGGCATTGTCCTATATCCCGTTTGCGGTTGGCTGCTTTGTTTCGATTTTCTCATCAGGCAAACTCTCATCGATTGTCTGGGCACCGGCCGTTCTTCTTATGGGGGTTGTTTCAGCACTGCCGTTCATCGACAGGCTGTTTCCTGTCATCCCGATGTTCAAGTTCTATGGCCCGTTCATCTGGCTTGTCGCCGCTGTATTCATGCTGGCAACATCGCTAATGTATTTCTTCTACAACTACAAGGCTTCCGACAGATTCAGATATTGGATGGGTGTCGGCTTTCTTCTGCTTGCCATCTCGGCGGCACTGAACATTTTCTCGGGAACAAGTGGTTACTTCTATCTCGTTACAGTTGCGGTTCAATTTGCAGGATTCTTTGTGGTCTTCTATGAAATCAATCACAGCTAGCCTGGTTTTTTGCCTTCTGTTATCGGTGGCTCCAGTCACTGCTGCGACATATGAGCAAAACAATTTTTTGCCTAAAACTGTCAGTCCAGAAAAACTCATTACAAGAATAGAAGCCATAAGAACAGTCAATTCGATGATGACCTGGTGGGAAGATTACAATATCGAGATAGAAACAAACTTCTGGGCAAAACTTTGGCTTCAGGTGAAAAAATTTTTCAGCTACTTGACCCTTGATATAGAAAATCTTGCCAAAATAACAAAATCTCCCTATTCAGACGACATTTTTGTGGCACGGCGCTGGGGTTATGATTTCGATGAAAAAAAGGTCGATACAAAAATAAACGGTTGGCAGCTGCTCGATCTTGAATCACAAGCCCTGACAAGTGCTCTTCGCTACAGGGGTTTTGACAGGGGAGTGGATGAAGAGATCGCCGGAATCCGCAAGGAGCTGGAAGGCATCGACAAAAACTTGAAAGCAAGCTACAAAGAGGTGATTTCGTCTAACTTGATAAGCAAACCACAAACCGCCTTTGTACCAGACGATGCATGGGTTTATTTCATTTTTGCCAGACAACACGATCTCCTTCCACAAACAAACATTAAAACACCGCAGGAGATGTTAAATATCAATCTGGACGGCAAAGGATTGAAGAATTTTACTGACAAGTTTGCCAGCTTGCTCAAGCAGATGGCTGAAGACCTAAAATCGGGAGAGTGATATGGACGTAAAAGACGCAATAAACACGAGACGTGCCTATAGATCGCTTGAAAAAACCGAGATTACCACACAACTCGTTGATGACCTTGCGAAATCTGCAAGTTTGTCGGCATCGTGCTTCAACAACCAGCCGTGGAGGTTCGTGTTTATCTTCGATCCGGCCATGCTTGAACCGATGAAGCAGGTTTTTTCAAAAGGAAACGACTGGTGCTACGAGGATTCGATGATCGTTGCAGTATGTGCCAAAAAAGAAGACGACTGCCTGATCCATGATAGGGAGTACTACCTGTTTGACACAGGAATGGCAACAGCATTTTTGATCCTTCGGGCGACAGAACTTGGTTTGGTGGCGCATCCGATTGCGGGCTACTCTCCCAGGAAAACAAGAGAAGTGCTCGGAATACCTGAGGAGTACCAGGTGATTACCCTTGTAAACATTGGCAAGAAGTCTGACAAACTCAATCCTGTCCTAAGCGAAAAGCAGATTCAGGACGAATCGGTCAGGCCGGCAAGAAAGCCACTGGAGGAGTTTGCTTTCCTGAACAAATGGGGTTCACGCTGACTCGAATTTGAGTGATTCAAACTTCAGCTCGATGATTGC
>CAZXEH010000015.1:20710-48920 GCA_964639885.1 uncultured Caldisericales bacterium
TCCGTCCTGGATGTTGAAATCGATGATTTCGGCTTGAAATGTGGCTTCATCAGATGCAAATGTCGCTTTGTAGTTTTCGATCATGGTTTCAGGATATGCGTTTTGCGTGGTTTGTAAACATTAAAAAAATCGATTCGACTAAATCACTCAACTTGAGCTGGAGTTTATAATTCTTCTTCAATACCAATAATTAAAAAATTATTACAAATTTGTAACCTTGAATCTATTCATATTTTATTGGATCTTAATCATTATACGAAAATACTTTCGGTATTTTTTTTTACATATCGCCAAACACTCATGATCGAGACAAAAGATAGCATTATAAATATTTTCCTTATAGTAGCCATATACGAACATTTTCTAATTAATCCTTCTCAAATCCAGCACTGAAAAGCAAACACATCTTTATGTGCGTCAATCTTTGACAAATTATTGAGTTAAATTTGCACTAGTGTATGTATCGCTATGCAGGCTGGAATTTAATCGATTAAGATTGAGTTATTTTGTATATCTCGGAATAATAGGGTAATCAAAACTAGCGATCTTGCCAAAAAATGATTGACATATATACATTTCAATATGTGAGCATCTTTTTCCCACATACTCTTTTTTTTGAGGTTTTTGTTCTTCAAAAAGGTCAAAAAATGATTGATTTTTAATATGTGATTGCTACAATACACATTGGTCAAATGGAGTTTCAGACTGGAGATAAAAATGAGAAGAACAATGCTTGTCATTATGACATTGTTATTGGTGTTACCTGTATTTCCGCTTACTGGTACAAACAACATCGCACCAGTTAGGGCGGATGGTACAATTGGCATCACAAAAGCCGTTGACATTGACGGAAACCTCGATTTTGCCGATGACGGACGCACTGTCCTGATAGGTGGAACCCTTAGGTACAGGGTCAACTGGTCATTCACTCCTGGAACGCAGGATGTCATCAATCCTTACGTTGCAGATACGCTCCCGGCTGGAACAACATATATCAATCCTAGTGCCAACCCTACTGCCAACATGCAGTACTCACTTAATGGAGGCGTAACCTGGATCAACGGTGAACCACCCAACGGATCACCGGCTGGAACAATGATTCGCTGGACACTTCCAAGCATGTACGTTGGATGGACAGGTGCCAATGGTTCAGCATGGAACATGGTCCAGGGTCTTCCACAACCCTCAGATATTGATGTCAGCAGAACAAACACTGGCAGTCCGGCAAATATTTCGGAAGTATGGTATGACATGAAGCTGGATGCAAGTGGCTATCCGTGCATTGTCTGGCAGGACAGCAGCGACCCAAGGGATTCCTCGACGGCTCCAAGGGCAGGTTTGCCGGTTGCCAACACGCACATGTATTTTGTGAGATGGAATGGTTCAAACTGGGTTTGCCAGGATGGATCCGTTTATAATCCAACAGCAGCATTTCCCAACACAGCCGCTCAAGTTCCGGTGCCTAACAATGTTTGGACTCCGAGCCACCCAAGACTTGCACTCGATAACAGAGGAGACCCCCACATCGTTTATGATGCGTGGAGACCATCTTCAGGCGGAAACTACGATATCCATTTTGTTCACTGGGATCCAGTTGGAATAAAGTGGATCAACAATACCGGTGGTTCACCAACCTCTCAGGCATTTGTATATGCCCAGAGCACAAACTCATATTATCCACAGATTCAGATGAACACCACTGACGATGCCATTATTTCATGGTTCGAAGAAACCAGCTCTGGTTCAAATCAGTACAGCATTTTTACCTGCAGAATCCCAGGTTCTCTTGGTGGTGAAACTGACCTGCTTGGTGGAAACAACATTGCAGGCTACCAGATCACAAGAACGAACGGATCAAGACTTGGCAGAACTTTCAGCATGACTCTTGACACAAATTACAGACCGTGCATTGCCTTTGAAAACAACAATCCTGCAGAAGTCCATTTTGTAAGGTGGAATGGAACAAGCTGGAGAGACATTTGGAACAACATCTACACAACTGGCAGCGCAGGAAGCAACGTTACAAACACAGCCGCTGGTGACTCATCAACTCCATGGCTTTGCATAGATCCAAGCACAAACAACCCAAAAATTACCTGGAATGAAATAAGGCTTCCGGGACCAACAAACACAATTTGTTATCTCGGCTGGAGCACCGCTAATAGCAGATGGGAACTAGCAACTGGCGTAGCATACAGCTCAGCCACGCTCAATGCAGCACTGGTTTCCGGCTCGCTCCCCTCAATGGATCTTGAAAGGAACAACAGACCATGCATCGCTTTCAATGGTGGATACATGAGGTGGAATGGAGCTTCCTGGATCAATGGAGGAAACAATTCTATTGCAATCAACACAACCGATGGCACCGGCTCACTCAATCCGTACACAGCAACATTCAACCCAATCGATGTCAGAACAATAGCAGGCGTTGACAAAATAGGTATTTCGACATCACTTCAGGGAAATCCGACGTCAATCTATGATGTTGCCTACATTCAGTCAACGATACCAGCCGCAATCAACGGCACTTACTATTTCAATGTAACAGCTTCGAGTGTCATGCCGCAAATCTGCAATACTTCGTCATTCAATCACCAGCATGTCGTTGGCGGAGCGCTTACAACCGTCAATTCAAACACGGTTTGCAATCCGATGACAGAAATCAGCATTTCCAAGACCGCAACAAAACCAAACTACCTGAGAACCGAAGACATCGGATTTGACATCTTTGTCAACAATCCAACCGGTGGAGTTATCAACAATGTAGTTGTCACAGACACAATCCCTGCCAATCTTGTTTACAAAAACTCAACCATAGCACCAACCACCGTTACTGCAACCACCATCACTTACAACTTTGGCAACCTGGCTGCGAATTCAACGATCTCGTTCCACATAAATTTCACAGTCAACCCGGGCTACAACTTCAACAACATTCCCCTTAACGTAACAAACGTTGCAGTAGTAACCTCAACTCAGTTCACGCCAAGGACCGGAACCGCATCTGCCAGAATTGACGAAATTGGAATGTCTTTCACAAAAACTTCCGACAAGTTAAAATACAAGCCAAATGACAAGGTTATCTACACAATTACCGTCACAAATCTCGGAACTCTTCCATACACGAATGTGTCAATCGATGATCCAATCCCTACCGACCTTTCGTTCGTGTCAATTTCACCAACAGCCGGCAACATCGTGGACAATGTATATAAAATATTCATTGGGACTCTCAATCCTGGTGCTACGCTGACATACACTTTCACGTATACAATCAAGAACAGCTCGATCAAGAACGGTGAAAGGAATGGTCTTACTTCGTTCAGTGTCCTGAATACCGCAACATTGAAGATGGACAATTATGAAAACATGATTGCCCAGGCAAGAATAACGATACTGATTCCAAAACTCTCGGTTACTAAGCTCGCAAGCAAATACTCAATGACACCGGAAGATACCATAACATTCACATTGATTGCCAAAAACATCTCCGAAGTTGAAACAACAAACACAACACTTACAGACGTGTTCCCGAATGAACTTGTTTATGTTTCGTCAGAACCAACAGGCGTTTCTAAACTTGGCAAGCTCGAATATGATCTCGGCACATTCAATCCAGGCGAAACCCAGACTTACACAATCACATTTAGTGTGAAACATCAGGAAACATGGCCAGACAATGGAATCGTGATCATCAACTCGGCAATTCTTTCCTGCACTGAACTCGATGATGTTATTGATACTGCCATGATTGCCATTTCACCAAGAAGAGTGGCAGGGCCACTTGACCTCGTGTGCAAATGGGGCAATCTCGATGCCAAGACAAACATCCTTAACGGGAAAGATCTCGCTCTTGAGCTGTACGCGACCGGTGGTGGTTCACCTTACGATTTCTCAATCGACTGGGGAGATGGTTCACCAAAATCACTCAAGACTTCTGTTCCTGAATCAGATACCGTAAAAGCTGACCACACATTCACAGCAGGTGAATATACAGTCACGATCAAGTGCGTCGACAGAGGTGCAAGAACAAAAATTGTCACCAGAAAGATCACAATAAAATAAACAAGCAGCCCTAGACAAAAGCCGGATGCGCATGCGTCCGGCTTTTTCATTTCATACGCTGCACAAAAATTAGCAATTGTTACCGGATAATAAATTTTGAATGTGATTCTCGGCTTGGTGAGCTATTGTTATTATCGATTAAGCCGTCTACAATTTTATGATGATCACGTTGTATAATGGAATTGGAGTGAGACTATGAAAAAAGCGGGCAGAATTGTTCTTGCGCTTGCGCTTGTTTTGAATCTTGCCATCGCAAGCAATAACACGTCAGCCTATGTAACATGGTACGGAGCAGGTTTATCGCTTTGGAATTCGTCCAACAATCCCCAACCAACTGACATTCAGATAACGAGGGATATTTTTACGTCCGACTGCCCATCGGTTGCCTGGGATAAAACCGGTTTTGCTCACGTTTCATGGTGGAGCGACGCAACCGGCAACCGGGAAATCTATTATGTCCACTGGAACGGTGCCACTTGGGTGAATGCTGCCGGTCAGGTCTGGAACAATGCAACATACAACGCAAATGTGAGCCAGAATGCAGGCGCTTCCCAATACCAGATACTCAAGCTCGACTCTGCCGGACGACCAAACCTTCTGTGGTGGGATCAAACCCAGAACGTTCACGGCCTTTACTTTGTCAGATGGAATGGTGCAAACTGGGTGACTGCGAACGGTACGCTTTACACTGGAGCAAACGGCAACGTAGCCCTTACCGGTGGCGCTGGAACCATAACAAACGCCAAGTGCTACTCATTCTCACTGGATTCAAGCAACAACCCGCACATCGCCTTCTGTGACACAATTTCTGGAAACAGCGAACTTTACTATATCAAATGGGATGGCTCAAACTGGGTCAATGTTAAAGGTCTGGTATTTGACAATGTCACTGGTGCAAACGCAAACGTATCCAACTCGACAACCGATTCAAAGAATCCGAGCATCTCAGTAGGTCTTGACGGTACACCACATATCGCATGGCAAGAGGTGTTCAGCGTTACCGCTACAAACACCTATGCAACCCTCGACTACGTTTATTGGGGCGGTGCATCGTGGGTTACAAGGGGTGGTTTTTCTTATAATGCTTCAACAAGAAACGCTGACATAACGGTTCAGTCCGGCTATGTTGCACACCCAAGGATGGTTGTTGACAAGCAGAACACAGTTCACATCCTGTTTGCTTACGAAGATACATTTGTCAATCCGCTCAGCGCTATTCACAAATTCGACATCCACTACATAAAATCATCCGCAATCACAAAGCTGTGGAAAAACGCAAAAGGTGAAGACTTCGACCTTGGGCAGATGAACTCTAATGTTTCAAACAACGGAGGATATTCCTACACATATTCACCTGAGCCGATGGCCATCGACGCCAACGGCTACCCCCATATTGTTTGGGAGGACAACTCCTACAAAAATCCTGATTTTGCAAGCCTCGACATTTACTACCTCAGGTGGAACGGAACAGCCTGGATCAATGACGCCGGACAGACATGGAATCCGATTACCGGAAATGCCTGCATAATCAATACGACCATGGAATCATCATGTGCCGACATCGCCCTGGACGACAAGAATCAGCCTGTCGTGGCCTGGGAAGAGGATTCGTATGGCGGAATCACGGAGATTCTGAGCATCCAGCTTCAGAACTACGACATGGGCTACATCTTCAAAAAATCGGTTTCAATAAACAACGCCATTGCCTACAATGACGACGGCAAAACTGCAAAAGTGGGCGACAAACTCAACTACAGCATGAGTCTGGACATCAACCCGAACCCACTTGATCCTTATGCACCGTACGTTTTCGACAAGATACCGGATGGAACAACATACATTTCCGGCTCAATCTCGCCAAGCATTGATCTGGCCTATTCAAACGACAACGGAACAACCTGGACTGCCGGCGAACCACCAAATGAATCGCCTGCAGGAACGAGGCTTCGTTGGGGGCCATTATGGAGAGACTGGGTCGGTATGGCCGATTCAAGGTACAACCCAACGCTCCTCCAGTCTCAGCAACCGTTTGACATAAACGTATCAAGAACTCAATCACTCGGCAGGGCTTTCATGTGCCCGTCAATGGACACCGATTCAAACGGAAACCCAAACATCGTTTGCTGGGTTCCATACGGTTCGGCAACAGACCAGAAGATTTTCTTCTTCAGGTGGAGCGGGACAAACTGGGTGTCGATGGACGGTCAGGCTTATGTTCCAACAAGTGGAAGCACAAACGCTGCATGCGTCAATCCTGGGCCAAGCACCTCAGCCTACCCGATGATGGTTCTGGACAACTACGACAACCCCCACATTGTTTGGTACGAACGCTTCAGCCAGGCTCCGATAATGAACGGCGTCTATTATGTGAGATGGAAACCTGGCGATGGCTGGGTTACTGCTGACGGTTCAAAGTACAACTCGCTGCTTGGCAATGCCAGACTGACAAACTACGCCTGCAGCTCAACCACTTACCCTCCATCGATTTGCAACATCGATGTTGACTCCTACAACAACCCGCACATCGTGTTTGAAAGAAACTCAGGCGGTGGCACAAACAGCGTCTGCTACACCTACTGGGATGGATCTCAGTGGAGAACCGGCAGCGGGCAGGTGTTCAACAAGGATGCCCCAAACGCAGACATCTTCACGGCAACCGCAGGCATCTACGCAACCGTGCCAAGAATCGATGTCGACAGGGAAAACAGACCAAACATCATCTGGACCGAAAACAGATCCAGAGAGCTTTATTATGTCTACAGAAGCTTTGGGCAATGGTACTGCCGTGACGGCAGCCTTTTTGACCCATCAAACCCGCTTGCCACGAACGGAAGACTGAGCAGAACAGCCGGAAATACTGGTTGGGGTGAAATTTGTACAGGCACCGACGGTTCAATACACGTTGCCTGGGAAGAAACTGTCTCAGCCGGCAATTCAGACATTTTCTACGTAAAATCCGATGACAACAAGTGGTGGAACAACGCCCAGGGTCAACCGTGGGATCCGGTCGCCCTCAATGCAAACGTTACAAATGACGTGGGGCTTTCAAGATACATCTTCGTTGGAGACAAAATGGCGCTCGACTACAGGAACAGACCTCACATCGTGTGGGAAGACAACTTTGGCAACCCTGCTCCTGTTGGCAACGAAGTTTGCTACACAAGGTGGAACGGTTCCGAGTGGGTGAATGTCAGAGGTGAGATGCACAGCCAGTTCCTTGATAACTACAATGTTTCAAGGTCTGTGGGCAGGGAATCCTCGTGCCCCTCGGTGGCAATCGATCTTAGAGAAAGACCGTACATGACGTGGGAAGAGGGCAACGATGTCGCCCCGGAACCATGCCAGGTCTATTTCCTCAGAAGACCGGAATACAACTTCAAGTTCTCGGTGAGAATCGACGACCCGTTTGATTACTCGTACACGCCAGTCACAAATGAAGGCTGGATTTGCAATGCCGGTGACGGAAACTGCCTTGACGCCTACAAATCAAACAGGGTGACAAATCCTGTCTACAAGCCATCCCCAAGCTTCCTACTCCAAAATATTCCTGATGATATGGGTGTTTGCACACAAGACCCGATCAACTTCACACTGACAATCACAAACAAGGGCGATCTGGCCTCGACAAACACTGTTTGCAAATACATCCTGCCAAGGGAACTCCAGTATGTTTCATCATTACCAACCATGTCTGTCAGTCAGAACACGCTCATCGCAGACCTTGGAACCATGAACCCGGGCGCAAAGGTTGTCTACAAGATTTTCTGCAAGCTTGATCCAAAAGTTCAGGTCACGGACAGTCTGAACGTGATAACCGAAGCCGTGCTCACCTACAGCGAACTGATTGGCGACGCAATAAAGAAGCCAGCTTTTGTGAAGGTCAACAACTGCCTTGAAAGAAGACCGCTTCTGCTTTACACCGAGTGGAAAGGCATCGACACCAAAACCTCAACCGGTGATGTCGGCCAGGAGATTTCTGTCAGCTTCAAACCCGAGTGGTACGATCACGGTGTTTCACCATACGATTTCATTGTTGACTGGGGCGATGGCACACAGGAAAAATTCTTTGACAAAACCGGCGACAATCTCCTCACATCCAGACACACATACGCTTCATCAGGCGAGTATAGCTTCTGGATCAAGGTAGATGATTCAGTGGCCAGATCGTACAAGGTGACAAGGAAACTAGTTATAAAATAGCTCATTCAAAGCTGACCTGTTCGGATGTATTCAATCATGGCAGGTCAGTTTTTTCTTTGTATACAAATCATGTTTCGGCTAGCATTTTTTGTTGCACTTTAAATTTTCTATTTATTAATTATTTAGACATAAATATTTTACTTATTAATTGGTTAAGATATTATAATATTTTATATAAATTAAATCAAGGAGGGATAATCAGTTATGTCAATACCAAATCCAAGTTGCGGTTTTTATTGGAACAATGCCTTGCCGGCAAATAGATTTTTTGCATCAATTGGAGGTATGTCTGAACAGCAGTATTTGGAAAACGAGATGAACCTTGAGATGCTGCAGGGATTTGGGGTGGATTACTTCAAGCCCTTGACTGAGGGTAGGATTCTGGAAAACACCAATTGGTGCTACAAGGATCCTGCTGGCAATAAATGGAAGAACCCAATGGGTGATATAATGACAATTGGCATGACACATTCAAGAGATATTTGCATCTATCGCATCCCCTTGTTTTATCAAAACCCGGGCTCATATCTTGTAAGTAATGGCGCTGAAAGACCTAAATGCATAAGCATTGACCTGACCAGTGATCTGGCAAGCAAACTGAACATTGAATTCGCTGTCAGGAAGGGATCATCACTAAGCGGTCCTAGCTATTATTCAGTTTATGCCGGAAACGGAGATTTGCCGCTTAGCTTGTCGAATGGAAACGGTTATGTTTATGGTTCGGCGTTAGCAAGTGAAACATCTGTGCTGCATATCCCTGATTTTCTTAACCAAAACGGTTTTGCTCTCGCCAACGGTAGTTCTCAACCACTGGCTGCAACAGCATCAAATTGGAGCCTGGTGCAACTGGAGATCCCGCAGCAAATCAGAGTGAATAATATAAGGTGTATGTATATTGCATTTGTAAACGACTACATAAACAAAAAAAGCTGTAACCTTGAAATCGCCTGGGTGTCTGTGCAAAATATACCGTAATAGAGATGAGCTAGCGATATCGTTTGAGTCCATTTTTTGTTATACTCAAAGATATTTAAAAATCGGGTGTATGTCTGGGTTGTCTGTAACACTGGACGATCGGCCATTTACGACAGCCCAGATAGTAAGTTTTCATTTCTATCAGATTTTGTTCTCATTTTCTCAACTTTACTCGATAAATAGAATTCTTGAATCATCCTCAAATCTCTCACTACTGTTAACTTGGCGAGTCCTTTACCAAAGGACTAGAAAACTACTCATAATGAACGAGATCTGCGATTGGTGTCTCTGTGTTTTCAGTTCTTGGTTCGACAAACATGCTTTAGGTAGTCATGGATACTCAAAAACCGCGACTAGTTTTTTCTGAAGTATAAAAAGTCAAGTTATTCATAACCGATGAGGATAGACGGTTTTCTGAATGCGAAATCATCGGCTATCAAGTCTGTTACAGGATATAGTTGAATAAGTAACCCACGATGAGGATTCCAAGGCCTACAACGCCAAGGAACGTTGCGATGAGGGCTGGTTTGAGAACTTTTCTCAGAATGATTGTCTCCGGGAGTGAAAGGCCGATAACCGCCATCATGAACGCCAACACTGTTCCAAGAGCGGCTCCTTTACCCAGCAACGCCTGAACAACGGGAATTATTCCTGCAGCATTCGAGTAAAGCGGAATTCCGATGAGCACAGCCAGAGGCACAGACCACCATGCCTGTTTGCCCATGATTGATGCCATGAGGTTTTCCGGTACATAACCATGAATCATTGCACCAACCGCAATGCCTAAAATAACGTAGATCCAGACCTTGCCGACAATTTCCTTCACGGAAGCCAGGCCGGCGTTGATTCTGTCAATCCAATTCAGCTTCTCTTCTTCCAGTGTTCCAGACATTGACTTGAAAACCCAGTCTTCAACATACCTGTCCATTTTGAGGCGTCCCAGTATCCAGCCTGCAAAAATGGCGATTACTACGCCAGTTGTAACGTAAAGCGCTGCGACTTTCCAGCCGAAGAGACCAAAAAGGAGTATGACTGCAACCTCGTTGACCATCGGAGCTGAGATAAGAAAAGAGAACGTTATGCCAAGCGGAACTCCGGCTGAGACAAAACCAATAAACAAGGGAACAGCGGAACAGGAGCAGAAAGGAGTGACAATGCCAAGCAGTGAAGCCAGAATATTTCCGACAAACTCTTTGCGCCCCATCAAAAGTCTTCGCGTTGTCGTTGGGGAAAAAAAGGTGCGCAATATCCCGATCCCGAACACCACAAGCATAAGAAGCATCAAAACCTTTGGCGTGTCATATATGAAAAATTCAACAGATGAGGCAATCGACGATCCTGGCACCAGCCTGAAAACTGTATATGTAAGGAATTTCGAAAATGCTTCGAGGTTCAGATACACCAGAAACCATATTGGCAACGCAATCAGAATCAAAATGATCTTATCCCTGTTTTTCATCTTTCTCCTTTATTTTGCAGCACCCGATTTCAACTTTTATTGCTTTGACATTCACGAGGGCGTCAGCAATCTTTTTATGTGCAGATGAAAGAATCCTTGAGATCGTGGACTGGTGGAGAAGCATCTGATTTGCAATCTGAACCTGATCCAGCTCTTCGAGATGCGTCAGCCTCAACGCTTCATACTCATCCAGCGTCAGCACGACAGATTCCAGTTCTTCATCTGCCTTGCACGCTGGTCTGAAGCATCGTTCGTCAGGGCTGCAGTCAATCCACCGAGTTTTTTTGGGTCTCATTCAAGCTCCATGTTTTGAATAAGTATGCATTATAATTTTTTAAACCACTGAGTCAACCCGGTTGTGGCTTGTTTGATTAAAAATTTCAGCATACATGTAACTTGATTTTAATTTCAAAGTTTCTTAAATTCAAAAATATGAAAAAACTCCTCATCAAGGATGAAGAGCTGGAATCGGCTGTCTCGGTGTTTTCTGCTCTTGGCTCAACAAACCGGCTTCAGATTGTCATGGCGCTCGAAGAAGGCGAGATGTCGGTTTCCCAGCTGTCAGAAACTGTTGGTTGCAGGATTTCTTGCATCTCCCAGCATCTTTCTGTTCTCAAATCTGCAAGGATAGTATCGGCAAGACGTGATGGACACGAGGTTTTCTACAGTATTTCCAAACCATGTGTCACGACATTCCTGTCATGCCTGATCAATGGTAATTGCGGAAAATGATCAAATGTTTTTAACAAGGAGGAACAAATGAAGATTCAGGTTTACGGACCAGGATGCACGAAGTGCTTTACGATGGGCAGGAATGTCCGCGAGGCAGTGGCAAGGATGGGAATCGATGCCGAGATTGAAGAGATTCACGACATCAGTGTCATGGTGTCCAAAGGGATAATGATGACGCCGGCCCTAGGCGTTGATGGCAAAGTACTCTCATCAGGCAAGGCTTTGACAACAGAAGAGATCATCGAATTCATAAAGAAAGCTCTTTGATAATGGCCAGGAAAATTGTCCCGGCAATTGCATGTCTTGTCATGCTTTCGTATTGCCTTGCGGGTGTTACGGCCTACAATTATGACCCGACAAACAACCTTAACATGTCGACAAGCTCCGGCATTCCAAATCACGAACTGACCAAATTGTGGCAGCTGGATTTTGAAAAAGACCTCTTGTGCCAGCCCCTTCTGTTATCCAACGGAAATGTAATTGTCACCACGACCAAATCGGTCTGCATGGTTAACCCGGACACAGGCAGGAAAGTATGGGAAACTGCCATGGACTCTGGAGCCACGTGGAACAGCGTTACTGGAGAAAAATCGATAATCTGTTTCTCCGGCAACACAGTTACCAGTTTGTCAATTCTGAACGGAAAGCAGCTTTGGTCAAAGAACTTCGATTACACAATGACGGCACAGCCTGTTTCTAACGGAATCAGCGTCTTTCTCTTTTACGATAAAAAGATCGCCTGTCTCGATCTGGTTTCAGGAAATGAAGAGTGGACAAAGACGGTCAGTGGCGTGATGACTCAGCAACCATGCATTTATTCAGGCAAACTCTATGCAGCGTGCATCAATGGATTTCTGGGTTGCTTCGATGCAAAAGATGGAGCAGTCGATTGGGAAACAAACATTGGAGATGTTGCAACCGAAAGGCTTGTTGGTACAGATCGCTACATATATCTGGTGTCGGAGAAAACTCTCTACGCAGTTCTCAGATCGACAGGCAAGCCATTGTGGAAATACATTGCCAAAAGTGACGGACTTGCCCCGACAATTAATGAGGGACTTGTCTTTTTTACGTCAAAAGACAAGACTGTATACTGCATCGACTCCAACACAGTGACAAAAGGATGCTGTATGTCGACTGGCAGGCAGATGTGGTCTTTGTATTTGGGCGCTGAATGTTCAAGTCAGCCTGTTGCTTCCGAAGGACATTTGTACCAGTTTACTTCTGATGGATGGCTGTACGACATAAAATCCGATGATGGCGATGTCTTGTGGAAGTACCCAACTGGCTGCAACCTTTCAAAAGCCATTCTGACACCCACCCAGCTTCTGGTTACTGAAGGCAAACGGCTGACAAGTCTTGCAAATGCCCCTTCCACCATCAAGATTTTCGTTGACAAGCCGGTACTTCTGCGTGACGGTCGGGAATTCCGAATTGACATAGGCGCAAAAATAATCAACGGCAAATCGATGATCCCTGCACGACATCTCCTCGAACCTTTTGGCGGTCAGGTTAGCTGGGATCAGTCGGAAAATCTTGTAACATGCACGTTCAAAAACAAAAAGCTGGAATTGTGGGTTGGTAAGCCCAAGGCGAGATTAAGCGGTTCTTTTGTTCCAATCGACTCAAATACCGCCATAGTCCCGACAAATGTGTCAGGACGGGTGATGGTTCCGGCGAGATTCATCATCGAAAAATTCATGAGGCTCACGGTTGACTGGAACGAAACTGAAAAATCCTTTTTGATCAGGAAGGTGGAATAGTGCGATACTTTATTGGAACAATGGCTGTAATTTGCCTTTTGGTGTTGTCCTTTTCATTTGTATCATGTGGGCCCAGCACCACTGACGAACAATCGATATCGATTCCTTGCCTGACCGAAGATCCTGCAAAAGCAGCCGGATCTGATGCCGGCATGGAAACCAAAGAAAAACCAACAACTGATACAAATCAGGATAATGGTGGAACTTCCAGCCTTGTACAAACACAGGAAGACAAAAAACCTGTACAGGAAGCAAAACCTTTAATGCTGCCAAAAGTAAAAAAAGTCGGCAGGGAAACATGCATCCCATGCGCAACGATGACTAAGCGTTTTGCAAAGATGAGCCCGGAACTTGAAGGCAAGGCTGAGTTCGAGCTGATTGATATTGAAAAAGACCCCAGCGCAATCCAGACATACCAGCTTCAGTCCATCCCCTTGATTATTTTCTACGACACGAGCGGAAATGAGGTTTATCGACAGGTAGGAGTTATGGATGAACAGGAAATTATTGGATGGCTCGAAATATGTGGCATGAAGAGGTAGCAGAATGAATTTTAAGTCGATCTTGCTGGCATTTATTGTTATGGCCATGCCGATGGCATTCTTTTCGGGCTGCAACCAGCCAGCCTCGGACGGTTTGCCGAAGGTGATGAAAATCGGAAGAACCACTTGCGTTCCCTGCGTCAAAATGTCAAAACTGCTAAACGACCTGAAGCCGAAACTGGAAGGCCAGGCCAGCGTAGAGATCGTTGATATCGACGAGGATTACGATGCAGTGAAAAAATACAATGTAACCGGTATCCCTGTGACGATCTTCTTCGATGGTCAGGGCAAGGAAATATACAGACAGATCGGCTTGCTTGAAGAAAAAGAGATATACGATTGGTTGGAAAAGGCAGGAATGAAGAAATGAAAAAAAACAATGTTTTTAGCATAATAGTTGTGTGTGTGGTTTTGGTGGCTGTCGGAGTGATAATCTTCCTCAAGACCTCGAACCCAAAAGAAGAAGTGGTCATGCCCAAAAAAGGCGAATGCACAGTTGTTTATATCGGTGGCACGCTTTGCAGGCCTTGCGAACTCCTAAAGCCTGTGTTCAAGCAAATGAAGGTAGATTTTGAAGGCAGGGCGACACTTGTTGGCATGTTGCTCAACAACGACAACAAGAATGCTTACAAAATTGATATGATTCCGACAATAATGGTCTTTGATGCCAGTGCCAGTGAAGTTACCAGAAAAATTGTCTCCGAGGAAGAGGTCAACGATGTCCCAAATTGGATTGATGGCGTTTTGAAGGGTTTGGGCAGATGATTGAACAAATAACCTCGGCAATCTCGAACAACCCGTGGCTGGCTCCCTTCATCGCGCTTTTTGCCGGACTTCTGACGGCATCGAATCCATGTGTACTAGTGACCATCCCCTTGATGGTCGGAGCAGCTGGCGCCTATCAGGGTGAAGACAAATCATATTGGAAATCGATAAAGTTTTCACTGTGTTTTGTCGCTGGCATCTCGCTTTCCTTCACGGCTCTCGGGCTGGTTGCCGGGCTTTTTGGAAACGCAGTCAGTCTTTCAGGTCCGATTTGGACTTATGTTGTAGCAATAATCTGCATTTTGATGGGTTTGATGTTTGCCGACGTTATCTCGTTCAGTATTAAAATGCCGCAAATACTGACCAGACCAAAAACAGGGCTGTGGGGCGCCTTTGTCCTGGGGTTGATGTTTGGCGTCATTTCAACTCCTTGTGCCGTGCCAATCCTTGCCGTGCTCCTGACTTTGATCGCTTCAGGTGGAAGTACTGTTTACGGCGGTCTGCTGCTTTTCTGCTACAGCATTGGCCACTCCTTGTTAATCCTCGTTGCAGGCGGATCAATCGGGGCTATCCAGGCTTACATCAATAACAAAGGCCTAACAAATGTCTCTATGATAATAAGGAAGATTGCCGGCCTTTTGATTACGGCATTCGGATTGTACCTGCTTTATACTGCCTGAGGTAAAATATGAAAAATGATGGTTCCCTGAAGTTGCCCATTCTGGACAGATTTCTGCCACTGTGGATTTTTTTGGCAATGGCTCTGGGCGTGCTTGTGGGGTTTGTTTTCCCCGGCATCGGACAGTTGCTTGACAAGTTCAAGATTGCTGGTGTTTCACTACCGATTGCTGTCGGCTTGCTCTGGATGATGTATCCGGTGCTTGCAAAGGTTAAGTACGAGGAAATAGGCCATTTTTCAGGCAAAGGAAAAGTGTTTGCGATAACCTTGATAATGTCCTGGATTGTTGGGCCAATAATCATGTTTCTGCTGGCACACCTCCTGTTGCCGGACATGCCGGAGTATCGAACTGGAATGATTCTTGTCAGCCTCGCTCCGTGCATTGCCATGGTATTGATCTGGAACATGCTGGCAAAAGGTTCCAACGAGATTGCCGCCGTGCTTGTTGCAATCAATTCACTGCTTCAGGTTCTCCTTTATTCTTTTATGGGCTATTTTTATCTTGTGGTTGTGCCCGGGTGGTTTGGCATGCAGGGAACCTATGTCCAGATATCCATGTGGGAGATTGCAAAATCAGTACTCATCTTCCTTGGGATTCCGCTTGCCCTTGGATTTCTGACCAGAAAACTGCTCGTGGCACGTAAAGGCAGGCAATGGTATGATGGCGACTTTATCAGGAAACTCTCGCCAACAGCCCTCATCGGTCTTCTTTACACTATTGTGCTGATGTTTGCGATGCAGGGAGAAAAGATTGTGACCTTCCCGCTGGATGTGCTGAGAATTTCAGTTCCGCTCTTGTTGTTCTTTGCCATCATGTGGTTTTCAACCTTCATGATTGCAAAAAAGTCAGGTTTGAACTACAGCGACAGTGCGACATCGGCTTTTACGGCTTCCAGCAACAATTTTGAACTTGCAATAGCCGTTGCGGTGAGCATCTTCGGCATCGGATCAAAAACAGCCCTTGCTACGGTTGTTGGCCCTCTGATCGAGGTTCCTGTTCTTATCGGTCTAGTCTACGTTTCACTTTGGGCTCAAAGATTCTACAGCAAACCTCAAACAGGCAAACCATGAAAAAAATCCTGTTTTTGTGCACCGGTAACTCATGCCGAAGCCAGATGGCAGAAGGTTTCTGCAAGCATTACCACGCAGGAGTTTACGAGTGTTTCTCTGCCGGAATTGAAGCGCACGGGCTGAACGCAAGCGCTGTGGCGGTGATGAACGAAGTCGGGATCGACATTTCTGACCAGAAAAGCAAGACCGTCGCGCAACTTCCTGATGTTGAGTTTGACTATGTTGTGACGGTTTGTGGCGATGCCGATGAAAACTGCCCGTTCTTCCCGGCAAAAACCAAGAAACTGCACATCGGGTTTGACGACCCGGCAAAACATCAAAATGATATGCCTGATGACCAAAAAATGGCTGTCTTCAGAAGGGTGAGGGATGAGATCAGACAGATGGTTTTGAATCTCCCGAAATTACTGTCAGGCGATGAAAAAAAATAAGGTGATGAACCGTCGGGATGACTTCGGTTTGTTCTTGACTTCCACCCTCATGAATGGATAATTTTTCTCATGGAACAATTGATGGAAAGTCCTGATTATGTGAGACTCAGCCAGGCTGCGGCGATGACCCTTGATTACGTCGACGGCAGCTTTTACAGAGACGCAAAGCTTCATTGCATCAACATCCTTTTGACCTATGCTCAGGGATGTTCGGCAAATTGCGCATATTGCGGACTTTCAAAGGTTCGCCCGGGCGAATACGAGAAAAAATCGTTTATAAGAGTCAGCTGGCCAATCCATCCAATAGACGATATAGCCGAAAGAATCAGTAAACGTGAAGATGTCGTCAAGAGAATCTGCATCTCGATGATAACCCAGAGAAAATCCGCCCCGGACGCAATCGAAGTTGCCAAAAGGCTCAGACTCAAAACAAACGTTCCAATCTCAAGCCTGATTTCACCGACAATCATGGTTGACTCCGATCTTCAGGGTCTCAAGGATGCAGGCGTGGACAAAGTTGGTATTGCCATTGATGCTGCAACCGACGAATTGTTCGATGAACACAGGGGAATCGGTGCCAATGGCCCGCACAAGTGGGACAGGTACTGGAATTTTTTTGACACAGCCTTGAAAGTGTTTGGAAAAGGCAATGTAGGAAGCCATTTCGTGGTTGGTCTTGGCGAGACCGAAAAGCAAATGATTGAAGCTATTCAAAAGATAAAAGACATGGGTGGCGAAACACATCTTTTCTCGTTCTTCCCTGAAGCCAACTCGAGACTGGCCAACCATCCAAGACCAACCGTGCCTCATTACCGCAGGGTTCAGCTGGCAAGATACATGATTGATAACGAGATAACGCACATCAATAAAATGAAGTTCAATGACAAGGGCCAGGTTGTAGATTTTGGTACCGCTACCGCACCTGTCATAAAACTTGGCAGACCGTTCATGACTTCAGGCTGTGTTGGGGAAGATGGCGAAGTGGCCTGCAACAGGCCGTTTGCAAACGAACGTCCTTCAGAAGAATTCAGGAATTTCCCGATTTTCCCGACCACCGAAGAGATTGCAAAGGTTAGTCAGGAAATAAACGATTATAGCCAGTGAACGAAAAATTTGATGTTATAATAATAGGTGCGGGACCGGCAGGGTTGACTCTTGCAAATTCGCTGGATTCATCGCTGAAGGTTTTGCTAATCGACAAAAAGCGTGAGCCACACAAGCTCATTGCCTGTGCAGAATGGGTTCCGCCAAACATGCCTGTTGAATCCATTAACGATACAAATGCCATGGACACTTGGTATGATGATGATTACATCTCCAAGGATTATTCTGGAAAAATCATTGACCGTGAGTCCTGGCAGCGATCGATGCTGGATAATCTCACACATACACAAGTTCTTTTGGGTGAGCCAGTTAAGAACATTGAGGGAAATACTGTCAAGACAAGCAGAAGTTTTTATAAAGCCTCAATAATTGTTGGTGCTGAC
This sequence comes from uncultured Caldisericales bacterium, assembly GCA_964639885.1. Lineage (GTDB taxonomy): Bacteria > Caldisericota > Caldisericia > JAAYUI01 > JAAYUI01 > JAGNLA01. The sequence goes on from CAZXEH010000015.1 coordinate 38,880, forward strand.
GGCCCTTTGTCGGTTGTGAGAAAATCGTTTGGGCTGCCAGTGACGCCTGTGATGCCAGCTGTCAATGTTAGTATGAGACTAACAAAGCCGCTTGACCGCACGCTCATACATTTCATGCCTGAGATTGAGAAAGGCTACGGCTGGCTTTTTCCGAAGGGTGAGTTTGCAAATGTGGGTGTTGGCGCAATCTCAAAATTGTCAGATGCATTAGATTTTTACGTTAATTTCCTGATTGATAAAAAACTGGTCAGCAAAGGAATCATTCAAAAAACCGCTGGTTTGATTCCACTTTTTGGATTTAGTCCAATTGCCTCCGATAACGCTGTTCTCATCGGTGATGCTGCCGGCTTGACCGACCCTTTGACTGGTGCAGGAATCTTTCAGGCCTGGGACAGCGCGAAAATTCTTGCAGAAGTTATAAACGCTGGTAAACCGATGTCGGATTACCATAAGAAAATAAAAATAGCCTATGGTTCATTCCTGTCACGGAGAATGGCTAAACGTAAAATATTGGAAGATAACTGGGGGAATCTCAAGAAAGCTGTAGAGGAATCATGGGTTTCATTTGGCAGATGAACGATTACCCGGTTTTCAGAGAAATTGACACAGGTGTAAAACCAGTCGATTGGAACATGGCTTCAGATGAAGTTTTCCTCAAGGAACAAGCAAAAAATCCTTTGCCAACCTTACGTTTTTTGTCATTCGAGCGTTGTGCGCTTGTGGGCTACTTTCAATCGGTTACGCAGGAAATAAGAGTTGATTATTGCAAAGAAAAAGGCATCAAAGTCAACAGACGCATAACCGGTGGTGGTTCGATTTACTTTGATCCATCGCAGGTAGGCTGGGAAATCATTGCACCAATTTCACTTTTTGGCGCTTCACCAGAGAAATTCTATGAGATTTTTGGCACCTCTGTTTCGATCGGTCTCGAAAAGATTGGAATAAAGGCTGTTTTCAAACGTAGAAACGACATTGAAATTGGTGGCAAGAAGATTTCTGGCATGGGTGGAGTAACTCACGGCGACGCCTTCCTTTTTCAGGGAACCCTGCTCGTCGAGGACAGAATTGAGGAGATGCTTTTCTCCCTAAGGGTTCCAATAGAAAAGCTGAAACCAAAAGAGATAGATTCGGTCAGGGAAAGAGTCACTTGCATCCAACATGAAATTGGTAGAATCCCCTCGAGGAATGAGCTGAAAGATGCGATAAGATCAGGATTTTCCGAGGCTCTTGGAATCGTGACAAAACCTGGTGAGATGACTAAGGATGAGATTTCGTCGATCAATTCGTCGCTCGAATACTTCGATTCCCTAAAATGGATTGACAGAATCACGCTTCCTGAGGAAACGCAAGGTCTTTTGACCGGAGCATATCGCTCAAATATTGGAACAATAAAAGTTAACATGCTTGTAAATTCATCTCAGAAAATGGTTCGCTCGACGCATCTGACCGGCGATTTTTTCCTTGAGTCAGACACGGTTTTAAACGATCTTGAGCGACTTCTGCGAAACATACGCTTTGACGAGGACAAGATCATCCAGACTGTCCATGATTTTTTCAGCAAGATTCCACACATTGACCCCGAGGATTTTAAAGAGGCTTTTCGTGAGGTTTTCAAGAAGTGGAACTGGGTTAAACAAGGTTTTACGCCACTTGAAGCCAATTCGCTTTTTGCTGTTAATTTCACTCCAGGTGAGAAGATTGATCCAAAGGTTTTCCTGTTCCCGTACTGTGCAAAAAAACCTGGCTGTGACTATCGTAATGACACTGATTGCCCGGGTTGTTCGCTTTGTGAAGTGGGCGATGGTTACGAAATGGCGAGAAATGCTGGCCTGATTCCTGTTACGATAATCAATTTTGAAGATTTGCTGGTCAAATTCGACTGGATGAAATCAAAAGGAATAAACGCTTACATTGGCAGCTGTTGTGAGCCTTTCTACGTCAAACACCAGGATGAATTCATTGAAAGCGGCTTAAAGGGGCTACTTATCGATGTTCATGACTCAACTTGCTACGACCTTGGAAAAGCCCATGAAGCCTACGCTGGAACCTTCGAAAATCAGACCAGCCTTGACATGGAGCTGATTGAGAGGGTTTTTCGAATCTGTTTTGATTTGGACACTAACTATAGAAATAATAAATGTCTGAAATGAACAAAGAATAAACAATACACCTTTTATTGTTAACGAAATTAGACATAAGATTATAACTCTCACCATAATTAATGTCTGATTAGTTATTATATTATATAATAAATCAATATTTGTAATGCATTAATGACATATTTTAGAAGAAAATAAATAGAAAACGTCATTATATAGCATAGGTTAATATAGCATTATTAACTATTAATTAATAATATTATATTGAATATCATTATTTATTATAATAGATTATCCGTAATCCTAAGCAATTATGGAAAGATAGGGTTTAAGCCATTTCAATGGAGATGAAATAGGAGCATGATGACGGATTATGAAACGCGTTTTTAGAGGTTTTGACAAGAAACCCAAGCATGGATCTGTGACAAGCCAACCGTCTAGGAACGTCTGTCGGAGATTGGATTGTGCTGGCATCAGGTCTTTAGAAATCAGTTGAGCATGATGATGTGGATTAGTGATCCATATCTCAGTCTTGCTGACTGAATCAGTCAAGTCAAAGGAGGGAATTAATGACTGACTACACAAATGCGTATTTCACGGGCAATGGAATAATTACACAAGACCCAGATCCGACGTATTATTCCAAATATATTGTCATCAGGGACATCATCACGAATGCGGTAATTGGACAGTTCACCACCCCCAAAGGACTTCCTGTTTTTGATTCTCTTGGTATATGTGCAACACTGCTGACGGTCGTCGATGCAATCAATCCACCTTGGAAAAACGGTTGTGTGATTTACTGCATGACCGGCGACACTCAGCCTCAATCGATATGGCAGATTTAGGAGGATAAATGCCAGAATACAGCAAAGCAATTTTTTCAGGAGTTGGGATAGTCACTCAAGATCCGGGACCGACGTACTACTCTGATTACCTTGTGATCAGAGACATCAACACAAACGACATCATCGATACTTTCACAACAACCAAGGGTTTGTCTATGTTTGACAGTCTAGGGTTTTGCGTGGCCAAGCTCGTCGTTGAGCCTGCATTCCCATGGCGAAATGGTTGTTGCATGGTGTGCCCCGCAGGGAACCCAGTACCAATTGCAAATTGGTCTGTATAAACTCTAACCGATTTCGTTAAAATTGAAAACCGGTTTAAACCACTGCCCCGGCTATGTTGCTGGGGCAGTTACATAAAAAAGGGGAGGAATAATGTTCAAATTGTCAAGATTCAACAACTACCTCGAAGTCTCAGATGATACATTGGGAGTGTACAATTCAAATACAAATAATTTCAGTCTTATTCCCAAAATATTGTTCGTTATTAACGATAACCGATCACTTTCGCTTAAAAACGAGGATTTTGATATTAGCTTATACAGGATGCTACATGACAAAGGATTCATAGTAAAATCAGAATTGAATGAACTGGATGCATTGAAGATCAAGTATGAGAAGCTCTTTTATGATTCAAACTTTGGCAAGGATAGCCTTGAAGAGTTCTCGCTAACGCTCTTCCTGACGCTTGAATGCAATTTCAAGTGCGCCTACTGTTTCCAGAGTGTCGACCTTTGCGACAAACTGGTTTTCCCAACCTTCATGTCAGATATTACATACAAGAACTTGTTGTCCTACATTGACATGAAGACAAAGACTTACAAGGTGTTCTCTCTCGACCTTTTTGGCGGTGAGCCGTTTCTTTCAAAGGAATATGCCAAGAAAGTCGTCTCTGACGTCAAGTCTGTTTGTGACAAAAACAGTTGTTGTCTAAAAAACATCTCTTTTACGACAAACGGTTACAACCTTGATGCCGATCTTGTCGAGTTTCTAAAATCCACAGGTTCGAATCTTTTTGGCATGATAACGGTCGATGGCCCTGCTGAAACACACAACGGGAGAAGATTTCTGAAAAATGGTTCGCCAACGTTTGATAAGGTCTATGAGAATCTTAAGCTTCTGAAAGAAAATTGTGGCTCAAATACATTCATCAGGATCAGGATGAATATCGACAGTGGGAATATGGATCGGGTGAATGAGTTGGTGGAGTTGTTGAACAGGGATGGATTCCAGGATGACAAACGATTTAGTCTGATGTTTAATTTTGTCGGACTTACAGAAACCAAAAGTTTCAAGGATGTAAAAGGAGCAACCCTCGAGTGTCTCCAACCAGCCATAGCGCTTGAAATGGCAGAAGTCTACAGAGAGAAGTTCAACATCAACTCAAGATTCAATCTTCTTTTCGATTCACTAAGTGCGTATACAACCTCTATCGCGTGCAACCCAAACCACTACTATGTCGATCCTCTTGGAAACCTTTTCAAGTGTCACAGCGATGTTGGAGAAAAGAGCAAGGTTTGTGGCAATGTTAACAGTGATTTTTTCTCAACCAGCCAAAATGAAATTGACTATATGAAGTTCAGGGCTTGGGACAAGGACTACTGCAAGTCCTGCCCGGCGCTCCCAAAATGCGTCTTCTTCTGCCCTAATGCGCTGAGAGCCGAAAAGGGGTGCACAAGATACGATCAGGCCATCAGACAGCAAATGCACAGACACCTTGCAGAACTTGCAAAAGACCCAGCAAACAAGCTTGTTTTTGATAAACCGTACAGTCAAGACAATTTCTTTGTGAATGTCTGAGAGGTGAGTTCATGGAAATGAAGATTAACAAATATTGTCATATAATGGATATTGGCAACGGCTCGCTGCTCCTGTTTGACAGTTTCCTGAAAAACATCAGTGTGGTGTCCAGAGCTGATTTTGAGATTGATGAAGGGAAGAAAACCGTCTCGCTGGTAAAAGACAGGCAATACCCCAAACATCTCACCGACATTGGCATGCTAATAAATAATGACATAGAAGAATATATGCTTGTTACCTATCAGAACAATCCTTTGTACACATCCATGGCCAAGGATGAAGACCCATCCATGGTTTTATACCTAACCATGGCATGCAATTTCGGTTGCGTCTACTGCTATCAAAATTCATCCCTGACCGATTTCAGCCACCCGTGTGATGACCACATTTTTATGACTGATGAAGTTATTGGAAAGTCCGCAGCAATCGCTAAACGACTTTTGCAACCTTCAAAGAACAACACTTTCCATCTGGGTCTCTTTGGTGGAGAGCCATTGCTTGATAAAAAAAGGTTCAAGTCAGCAACAGATATTTATTATGGAATGGTCTCCGAGAGCAACTTCGGGTTTGCCCTGAGAACACTGACCAATGGATACCTGCTCACCGATGACGTCGTGTCATATCTTAAAGGCATTGACCTTAAATCCCTTTTCATCGGCATAACGGTTGATGGGACAAAAGAAGTGCATGATTCGAGGAGAATGTTGAAAGGTGGCTCGGGCACATTCGATGTCATAATGAACAACATAAAAAATCTGCTTGATAAATATGACAAAGGCAATCTTGACCTAGCGATAACCTCCATAGTGGACAAGAGTAATTTTGAGAGCGCAGTTGAGCTTGGTTTGAAGCTCCACAGTGAAGGTATTTTGCAGAAGGCAAGATTTAATATCCAGCCGAGAGATGTTGATTTGAATGTAAATGTGAGAAAAGTATCAGAGTGCGGCCATTCATGTTCCTTTACAGGCATTGAGAGCGAAATGATCAAGAGGGAATTTATCAAACGGATGGAGAAAGAGACCGGCATCCTTTACGGTAGAAGCATCATGACTTATTCAACACCTTGCAAAATTTCCGCCATGAGAGGATTTACAATTGACCCAGTTGGGAATGTTTACAGATGTGTTGATGATGTGACTTATCCTGACCGGAGGGTCGGGCATGTGGACGATGAAAAGATATCTTTATTCAACAAAGCCATGCTGGAATACAACACTGTGAGGCTCTGGGATTTTGACAACTGCAGAAAATGCAGGATAATGCCATTGTGTATACCGCAACGGTGCATCAAATTCAGAATGCTGGGGATGGATTGCGCCAGCGATAAGGAGAAAATGGAGAAATCATTGAGGCTTGACCTGTTTGAGATGGCTGTCAGATCAAACCTGTTTAATGCAGGGGATGCAGAGGCTGTTAAATATAGCGATGGTCTGTTTTATACTCCGGTTCATCAAGGATGATTTGGCATAGATAATGGCCAATAGGGGGAAAACTTTTTTCGAGGAGGCTTTCAAAGGTAAAAACCCAAAACGGACCATCAGGGATGATTTTGCCGTTATCAAAAGGACTTGGCCATACGCAAAGCTTGTTTTCAGGCATCAGCTAATGATAATAGCAATCTCATCATTTGTTACATTCATTGGTTTCGTGACACCCTTCATACCAAAAATCATCATTGACCAGGGAGTGCCAGCAAAAGACATATCTTTGATCATAAATGCATTGATGCTCGGTTTTGTCATCCAGCTTGTAAGCCTGTTTTCAAACTGGTTTCTTACGCTTTACCGGAATCAGGCAAGCACCTATATAAAATTCATCAGCAACTCAGAAATATTGGAAAGACTGTCGAAAATAAGCCCCAAGAACACATCAACCTTGCGAAGCGGCGACATAATCAACAGAATGTCCGGGGTGGAGGCAGGTGTGTCATTTCTCTACGGCACAGCCGAAACGCTTGTCCGGTCGATCCTGCAACTCATAACGCTACCGATGGTTTTGCTTGCCATGGATTATAGAATCCTGATGTTTGGCATCCCCTCGATTGTTATCACTGTGGTTGTCTGGCAGTTGAGTCAAAAAACAATTGTCAGACTGCAGCAAAAAACTGTCGAGGCTATGTCAGGCGCTTCGTCAAGCCTCTATGATGTTGTCTCTGCCATGCCTGAACTTCAGATATCCAATCTTTGTGCCAGGGCATTGAACCAATACAGAAAAGATTTTGCAAAGTCATGGAAAGTGTCGGTCTTCAATGAATCTTACTCAAGTTTCGTCAACTCATTCCAATCCCAGGTTGCCTCGATTACCCTGCTTGCCTTGCAGATATATGGGTGGAACCTTGTCATTGGCGGTCAGTGGACAATTGGAATGATGACTACAATTGTCTTTGCATTGAATCTTATCAGGCAGCCGATCTCAGAACTTCTTAATATAAGACAGTCAGCATCCCAGATTTCAATTCAGGTGAGAAGGTTTTTGGATATCTACGATCTGAAGGTTTTGAACTCTGACGGGACTCTGGTGCCAAGTTTCGCCTCACATGAAATTGCTATAAAAGATCTCAGTTTTTCTTACGATGGTTGTACAAACATAGTATCGAAATTGTCTATTAATTTTCAACCGAATCAGATAAGCGTCATCACTGGCAATTCCGGTTGTGGCAAAACAACTCTGCTAAAACTGATAAGCGGATTGCTTGAAGCCGATAGTGGTCAAATTGCAATTGATGGGATGCCGATTGCAGAAATAAATGGGGATAAATGGCGCTCACAGATCAGCTCGATACCACAGAATCCCTATTTCATAAATGGCTCACTGATCGACAACCTGAAATTTGGTTACCATATGGATCAGGTATTTCTTGAGAAAATAATCGATCAGTGCGCACTCGCCGATGTTGCAAAGCGGTTTTATGATAAAATTGTAGGTGAAGGCGGAAGATTGCTCTCGTCAGGCGAACGGCAGAGGGTTGCTTTTGCTAGGGCGTTGCTTCAAAACAGACCGGTTCTCCTGCTCGACGAACCGTTAAGTCAGGTTGATATCCCAACTGCCAACAGGATTTTGAAAGACGTGCTACCGCTGCTTAGGACAAAAACCTGCATTCTTGTGACCCACAACCCTTTGTGGATGGATGTTGCAGACCAGATTTACACCATGTTCGATGGGAAGCTGTTTCCTGGCAGGAGGTACTGATGAAAAAAGGCAACCGCTATCTGGAACTATATTACAGAATTTCCATTGTCTCGATATTATTGCTGGTGGTTACAATATCATTGTGGTTGGTTTGTCTTGGTGGCTGGTCATGGCTTGTCCAGTGGCTTGGCAAACTTGTCAGCGGAGGTTCATAAACTGGGGGAGGGATTATATATGCTCAAACTATCAAAGTATAATTTTTATTTTGAAACCAAAGATGGCGAAATTGGCATTTTCAATACCATCACAAAATCGGTTGCTTCTTTTCCGGCACCCTGGTTTGAAATTGCTGAAAATGGAATAATATTGCATGTCAAACTCACAAAAAATGATGATCAATATCCTGAAACAATGTATTCATACGGGTTTGTTTTAGATGAAGGAATCGATGAAAAAACCTTCATAAGAAATCAGTTTAACACCAGGGTTCTCTGCTTCGATCCTGGCTATCTGGCTCTTTCAATCATCCCAACCTTTCGATGCAATCTATCCTGTAAATATTGCTATGAAGCGGGAGGATTGGACAACAATCGTCTTGATATGGGCGATGACGTTTTGCATTCAGTTCTGTCTTTCATTTCCGGTCTGAACGGATCGGTAAAAAAGCTTCAGGTAAATTTTTATGGCGGTGAACCTCTTTTGGACAAAAACAGATTCGCGGGTATCCTTAGGGAAATCTGTGATTTATGCAAGAAAAACGATATCTCACTTGGTTTAGGACTGATCACAAACGGGTATAACTTTGACAAGGATATTGCAGACTTTCTTTCCGAGCTAAATTTGGAGTGTTTTATCCAGATAACTTTGGATGGATCAAGAGAGCTGCATGACACAAAAAGGGTTTTGAAAAACGGGCACGGCACTTTTGACCGGATCATGACAAATCTCAAATATTTATTGTCTGTCAACAACAAGAGGAATTTCATGGTCAATATCAGAGTCAATATTGGTGAAAACGAAGCAAGCAGCTTCCATGAGTTGTGCACATTTCTCAAAAAAGAAGAGATATTTGATCAAATAAACCTTTACGCAGCGCCAATCTTCGACGAATCATCGATGCCCTGCAACGACATGGAAACTCCGTTTGGTTTTGATCTGCAGACCTATGAACTGAACAATCATGTGGCAAAGCTGAAGGGCAACGAGGCAGGCAAGGCATTCCAGGTGCTTCACGGAAGCCATGAGCTCTGCGTTTTGTTGATGAGGAACGCCTTCATGATTGACCCTAGTGGCGACCTTTACAAATGCTACATGGACATCACCGACAAAAACAGGCGAATAGGGAACATCTCTGAAATGTTCAAGCTCAGGTCGAATGCCAACTATGTCGAAATGATGAACAGGACAAAACTTGATGTTCCGATGTGTTCAGATTGTCCTGCGCTTCCGCTTTGCATCACCTACTGCCCTAGGGACACAATCGTGAAAAACATCTGCCACAACTATCCAGAGATGATCAGGCAGGAAATTGGGACTTATCTTCAACAAAAACCTCAATTCACCGACGGCACTGTCAAACTGCTGGGTTTTGCCAGCGATACGGTTTGAAATCCAGTCATTTACTAATTGGCAGCAATCCTGTATCATAAATCAAGTTTTGTTGATTGCGGAGGAGCTATGCCGGTACCGGATGGAATCAAAAATCTCGTAGAGAGCTTCGAAAGTCACATCGATGAGCTGAAGTCGAAAGACTACAACGAAATGACGCTTTGTGCTAACTTCATCAATCCTCTTTTTGAATTCCTGGGCTGGGACGTGACAAACAAGCTTGACAAGGCTGAAAAGTTCAAAGATGTCGTTCAACAATACAGATTGACCATAGGCGGAACTTCAAAAGCTCCAGACTATCTTTTCAGGATCGGTGGTTCGCCTGTTTTCTTTGTCGAAGCAAAAAAGCCTGCCGTGGACATAGAAAAAGCAAAAGAGCCAGCCTTCCAGCTCAGACGTTACGGTTGGAACAAAAAAGACATCGATTTCTCCATCCTGACTGATTTCGTGACTCTTTCCGTCTACGACTGCAGGTTAAAGCCCTCGGCCGACGACGAGCCGCACGTTGGCAGGATAGCAAAGTACACTTACAAAAATTTCCTCACCCACTGGGACGAAAT
>CAZXEH010000016.1:0-23896 GCA_964639885.1 uncultured Caldisericales bacterium
CGATGGTGCCGACGTTGACATGCGGTTTCGTTCGCTCAAATTTTTCTTTTGCCATATGCTTGCATACTCCTTCCTAATAAATGCCTTTCACTTTTTCTATGATCTCATCCCTCACAATTGAGGGTGCGATTTCGTAGTGTGAGAATTCCATTGAGTGGGTTCCGCGACCCTGGGTCACGGAGCGTAGGTCAGTTGCGTAGCCGAACATTTCAGCCAGAGGCGCTTTTGCCTCAATCACCTGAAGTGCTCCCTGCTTGTCCATCGATTCGATCTTGCTTCTTCTCTTGTTCAGCTGGCCAAGGACATCGCCCAGATAATCTTCCGGAGTGATAACCTCGAGCTTCATTATCGGTTCAAGCAACTGAGGATTGCCTTGCCTGATGGCATCTTTCAATCCCTTGCTTGCAGCGATTCTGAATGAGATGTCGTTGCTGTCGACTTCGTGGAAGCTTCCACCCATGATTTCGACGTGAACGTCGACCACGGGGAAGCTGAGCAGCGGGCCTGTTTCCATCGCATCATTCAGTCCCTGGGCAATCGCTTTGATGAATCTGGAAGGCAATTCCTGTTCATTTGAGCAATTCTCCCAAGTGAGGCCTGAATTTCTTTCGCCTGGCGAAACTCTGAGAAGCACGTCTCCGTACTGTCCCTTTCCGCCAGTCTGCCTGATCTGCTGACCCCTGACTGTGATCGTCTTGCCGATTGTTTCCTTGTACTGCACCTGGGGTTTTCCAACCCTGATTTGCAGCCCCTCGTCGCGTCTGACCCTCTCGGTCATTACTTCGAGGTGGAGTTCACCCATGCCGGAGATGATGATCTGTCCGGCTTCCTCGTCGAACCTTACTTTGAAGGTTGGGTCTTCCATGGCGTACTTTTTCAGCGCCTGGTGAACCTTGTCTTCGTCGGCTTTCGTCATTGGCTCGATTGCCAGTGAGATGACCGTTTCAGGAAAAACCATCTGTTCCAGGGCTACCGGCCTTGCCTCGTCGTAGAGGGTGTGTCCGGTTTGTGATTCCCTGAGTCCAAGCACTCCGCCGATGTCTCCGGCAGAAATTTCGGTGACATCTTCGCGCTTGTCCGCAAACAGGTGGAGGCAGCGCATCACTCTTTCCTTCTTGCCGGTGTTGGCGTTAAAGCAATAAGAGTTGGCGTTGAGTTTCCCTGAATAAACCCTCACGAAAGCCATTGAACCGAGGTAATTGTCGGTTACGAGCTTGAACACGAGGGCTGCAAGGGGTTCGTCGTCGGTGGGTGAGCAGACGATTTCGGCGCCGGTCTTCGGATTGTGTCCGATGACTGCGGGCCTGTCGAGCGGTGATGGAAGATAATCGTTGACTGCGTCAAGAAGCGGCTGGATGCCCCTGTGCTTGAAGGATGAACCTCCAAGAATGGGGATGAGTTTCCTTGAGATGCAGGCTTTCCTGAGAAATTTTTTTATTTCATCAGTTGTAAGCGTTCCAGTCTCAATAAAAATCTCCATCGCTTCATCATCGGTTTCTGCAACGGTTTCAATCAGCTGCTGCCTTGTTATGGCAACAGTGTCCTTGAGATCTTCAGGAATATCACCGACGTTCATGTCCATTCCGTCTTCACCGGATGGCCACGTGTAGGCTTTTCCATCGATCACGTCGCAGATGCCGACAAACTTGTCTTCCCTGCCGATTGGCACATGGATGACTGCCGGAATTGCTTCCAGCTTCTGTCTGACCTTTTCCACTACATTGTCAAAATCCGCCCCGAGCCTATCCAGTTTGTTTATGTAGATAAGGCGGGGAACCCCGTAACGGTTGGCCTGTCTCCAGACTGTCTCCGTTTGGGGCTGGACACCGGCAACACCGCACAGGACGATGACCACGCCGTCAAGCACTCTCAATGAGCGCTCAACTTCAGCGGTGAAGTCAACGTGACCCGGCGTGTCGATGAGGTTGACCTTGTGACCCTTCCATTCGAAGGTGATTGCGGCTGAAACGATTGTTATGCCACGTTCCCTCTCCTGGTCCATGTAGTCAGTGGTGGTGTTTCCGTCATCGACGTCACCCATGCGGTGGATTCTTCCGGCCAGGAAGAGGATTCTCTCCGTGGTCGTTGTCTTTCCCGCATCAATGTGGGCGATGATTCCGATGTTCCTTACGTTTTCAAGGTGCTTCATTTTGCAGCTGTTTTTGTCTACCAGCGGTAGTGGGCGTAGGCCTTGTTGGCTTCTGCCATTTTGTGCGTGTCCTCTTTTTTCTTGAATGCGCCACCCTGGCTGGCGTAGGCATCAAGCATTTCCTGGGCAAGCCTTCTCATCATTGGCATACCCTTCCTCTTTGTCGAGAAAGAGACGATCCACTTGATTGCGAGGGCTTCTCCACGATCCGGTGACACTTCGATCGGGATCTGGTAGGTTGCGCCGCCGACACGACGGGGTTTTACTTCAACTCTCGGCTTGCACAGATCGACGACTTCTTCCATGACCTGAACCGGCTTCTTGCCTGTCTTTTCAGCCACGAAATCGAGTGCGTTGTAGATGATCTGTTCGGCACGGAGCTTTTTTCCGTCCTTGATCAGCTTTCCAATGACCTTGCCGATGAGCTTGTTGCCATAGACCGGGTCAAGGCGCTCTCTCTTGTGAAATACTGTTTTTTTCCTTGGCATCTTCTTACCTCAAGCTTTCGGACGCTTTGCGCCGTACTTTGAGCGCGACTGCTTCCTGTTTTCAACGCCTGTTGTGTCAAGAGTGCCCCTGACGATGTGGTATCTCACACCTGGAAGGTCTTTAACACGTCCACCCCTTACAAGAACAACCGAGTGTTCCTGAAGGCTGTGGCCGACGCCGCCGATGTAAGCGAGGACTTCAACTGAGTTTGAAAGTCTTACCTTTGCGATCTTCCTCAAAGCCGAGTTTGGCTTCTTCGGAGTCATCGTTCTTACGATCGTGCATACGCCGCGTCTCTGCGGGCATTCCTGCAATGCCGGAGTTTTCGATTTGAACTTCGGCTGCTGCCTGTTCTTGCGTACCAACTGATTAATGGTAGGCATCCATCACCTCATTTTGCATACCTATATTGTATTTGTGCCTGCTTGTTGATAAGATCTTCATGATGCCTGCGAAATAGGGCTATTCTCCGCAGACTAATTGTCGCCCAACAAGGAACTATAAAATCAAAGGTTCAAGCACGAAGAATTATTTTAGCAACCGAAGGTTAACAGTCAAGGTAAGCATTTAATCAAGCTCGCAGCCAGGCAGGTTTTTGGGCCAATCTAATGCGATATAACGCAGCTCTCATCTTTGTTTTATTCGATTGTTAAACGATTTAACCGATTCGGTTTTGTTTCCTTGCACGGTGGTGATTCGAATTGTCGGAATTATGCAAGAAATAGTTTTTAATGCTCGATTTATCGACTTAATTTCATGGAAATGATGTCATTGATTCGTTGCGTTTTAGTGCGAGTGTCAGTTTCCAGGAAACCGTCCGGTTGTTTTTCCCCATGTTCTTTCATCGACAGGTAATCTGAAAATTTCTTATGGCAAAAGATACTTATAAATACTTAATTTTTTAAATTCAGTGATAAACGAAAAACAACCGTTTTGAGTTACAACAATCGATTATTGTATTTATCAAGACAAGATGATATCACGATTACATTGCATCAAAAAATGCGAAGACAAAACATGAACATGAATCCATCACACAAAATTAGCTCACTCCAATTCAACGTTTCGCATGCTTCAGGATGTGCATTGATTGTCTTTCCAAAAACATCGTTTCTCAACCCCGATTACAACCAACAACTATCCTGCTGCGTGTTTTGGGCAAGAAACACACAGGCAGATGGCCAGCTTGCCCAAAGACCCAGCTTGATTAGATGGATTCTTTTTGTTAGAATGCAGTTATGACTCATGAGGAATCAGCCGGTGGAGTTGTGTTCCTTGACGGCAAGGTCGTCATTCTCCAGCGGAAAAGCAACAAAAACTGGATATTGCCAAAAGGGCACCTGGAAAACAGTGAAACGCACGAACAGGCAGCCATCCGTGAGGTGTACGAGGAGACGCATCTTGTGGCCTCCCCAATCGCCGATTGCGGCGACACCCACTACCAGTTCAAGACCGACGAAGGCAAAATAATCGACAAATCGGTCAAGTATTTCCTCATGCTCGCACAGTCAAAGAAAGTCAAGACAGAGGTCTTTTTCTGCTATTATCTTGTCCTCCCGCCGGAGCAGGCAATCAGAAAGCTGACGTTCCCGCAGGACAAGAAAGTGCTCAAATCAGCTTGGGAGACTTACAAAAAGATGGCAAAAGAGGGCAAGATAGTCAATGACAAGATATGAACTGGCCAAAGAGATAGCAATAACAGCCGGGAACCTGCAGATGAGCTTCTGTGGCAGGGAACTCAACACTTCAATCAAGTCCAGCAATGTCGACATAGTCACTGAGATTGATTTTGCTGTCCAGAGCACAATCATCTCCAGAATCAACCAGCAGTTTCCGGATGACGGAATCCTTGCAGAGGAAAAATACGCAAGGGAAGCCAAATCTGAATGGAAATGGATAATCGATCCCTTGGATGGCACAACCAACTACTCCCACGGCTTCCCCTTCTACTGTGTCTCGATCGGTGTTTACAAGGAGAGTCATGGGCATTACGGAGTGATCTACGTTCCATGCCTTGAGGAGCTTTTCGAGGCTGAACGTGGTCAGGGAACGACCCTGAACGGCAAGCCGGTCAAATGCAGTGAAGTGAACAAAATTGACAAGGCGATGCTGGCAACCGGTTTCCCATACGACATAAACCCTATGGCTGAAGACAATGTTCCTGAGTTCAAAAAATTCCTGCAGGAAGCACAAGCTGTCAGGAGAGTCGGTTCAGCGGCAATAGCGTTGGCCTACATCGCTTGCGGAAGACTCGATGGGTTGTGGGAGATGAAGCTGCGTCCGTGGGACATGGCTGCAGGTGCGATAATGATAAATGAATCTGGTGGAATGGTAACCGGTGGATATGGTGGCGAACCTTTCGATCTGTTCAACAGGAAGGTGGTTGCCTCAAACGGTCTGATCCATGACCAGATCATCGAGATACTCA
Organism: uncultured Caldisericales bacterium; assembly: GCA_964639885.1. Taxonomy (GTDB): domain Bacteria; phylum Caldisericota; class Caldisericia; order JAAYUI01; family JAAYUI01; genus JAGNLA01. Next base: position 5,067 of record CAZXEH010000016.1, read on the forward strand.
GGCGATGACCGCCCAGACGATTCTCGACTCATTAGGCCCCAACTACGATCTCTATGTTGACTGGAACCGTCGTTTGTCGGCGGAAATCCCGTTTCTGACAAAACTCCTCCGTTCAAGCGGAAACGCCAAGAAAATCCTCGACGTTGGCTGTGCAACCGGCATGCACGCCATTGAACTTGCAAAGCAGGGATATGAAGTTTTTGGCATCGACGAGTCAGAACGACTGATCGAGAAAGCCAAGAAAAACTCGCTTGAAAACAAGATTTACATCCCCTTCCAGGTGCTTTCCATGATCGACATCGAAAAGCATCCGGCAAAACCCTTTGACGCCGTTGTCATGCTCGGAAACATCATTTCATTTCTTGAGGACGAGGATCAGGCTGTTCATTTCTTCAAGTCGGCCATGAACGTGCTCAAAACCGGCGGACATCTGATCATCCAGACGGCCAACTATCGAAGGATGCTGCTTGAAGGCAACCGTTTCGAACTGGTCACAACCTGCCAGTCTGACATCATGTTCATGAAAGTCTACGACCTCGACCCCAAGAAAGCCAACCTTTCTGTGCTCATGCTCGAAAAAAACAACTGCTGGCAAATGAAATCCGTGACACAGCCAATCATGATCCTCAACAAGGAGGATCTCGTGAGGTTTGCGTCACGCTCAAAATACGCCTCGATCTGTCTTTACGGGAAACTGGACGGATCGACGTTCCGCGGGGAGTCCTCAGACCAGCTGGTGGCAGTTTTCAGGAAATAGTTTGTTGCCGTTGTAAATTTTTATCCTAGAATCTCAGCATGGAAAAACTCAGGATTCTTGTTACAGGTGCATCGGGATTTCTTGGTGGTGTTACGGCTGAAAAGCTTGCGAAGTTGGGGCACGAAGTCATCTGTCCGGTAAGGAAGCCTTGTGAAATAAAGGGCTGCAAGGTGGTTATCGAAAAATATGACGGCGAGTACTTCAAAGACATTGAAGCTCCAATCGATGTTTTCGTAAACAACATCGGTCACATCAGCGACCATCTCAGCTACGAAAAGCTCAGGCCAGTCAACGTGGAGATGCAGCCAAAACTGGTTGAAGCAGCCAAAAAACTTGGAGTCAAGAGATACATCCACATCAGTTCGGTTGCCGTCTGCGGCATGGGCGGGAAAGATACGCCAATCTGTGAGGATGACAGGCTCGGTGACGACATGGGCTATGGCAAATCCAAGCGTGAAGGCGAGATCGAAGTGGCAAAAAAATGCAAAGAACTCGGGATGGAATTAATTATCTTGAGACCAAGCGCCATCTACGGCCCAAAATCAAAATCCGACAACGGCAAAAAAATCAGGATGCTTCTGAAAACTCCGATAAGAATGATTGGATCCGGTAAACAGAAATGGCACATTGTCCACGTTGATGACGTTGCAGACTCGATCATCTGCGCCATAAGCGCAAAGGATGCCGACGGAGCCGTTTGCAATATCTCAGGCCCAGACCCGATGACGGCAAAAGACCTGGTAAAAATGGCTTGTGAAGTCATGAAAGTTTCTCCAAGGGGAATCAGGATTTCTGGAGGATTGACAAAGGCAGTTGCTGCTTTTGTTGAGTTCATATCACCAAAGAAGCCGTTTTTTGGGAAGTTTGCAGCCAACCTGCTGCTGGAGTCTCACGAGTACGATATTACGAGGGCGAAGGAACGTCTGGCCTTTGTTCCGTCACGCCACCTGCGCGACGAACTCCTGGAATCTTTACCAAAATCTTAGCTCCAATCTTCTTGGCGGCAAGCCATCCGATCCTTAAAAATGACGGCGCAAGCTGACCCTTGCTCCTCTTTGAGAGGGTGTAGGCAATTTCTGCACCAAAGAGAATGATGACAACCGAGAGGTATATCCAAAACACTGCACCTAGAACCGTTCCCAGAGCGCCATAAATCATCTTGATCGTTGAGAAATATTCAAGATAAATGGTAAACGCCCACTTGAGCAGGTTCCACAGCAGCGCCGCAAACACCGCTCCCCAGAAGGCATCCCTGAAACGCTTCTTTGTGTTTGGCATGATCAGATAGATGAGCAGGCAGATCATTCCAAAGATAAGCCAGGAAAAAATGTTTTGGATGAAGATTGCAAAAGCCGGCACATCCCTGATGACTGAATTGACAACCGGATTTGATGTGACCGCCGCATAGCCGATGATTGGTGATGCCAGGATTCCAAACAGCAAAAGTGTGTTGAGGATCAGCGAAAGGCCGATTGAGTACAGGTATGAAGACCAGATGGGTCGGAGTTTTGTTTCAAAAATCTTGTTGATCGAAAACTCCAGGCTTCGAAACATTCCGCCTGCAGTGAAAAGAAGGGTTATGATTCCCCAAAACGTTGTTATCCCCTGATCCGCAATGATACGGCCAAGGATGATCTTGAACCATTCAAGCGTTTTCTCGTCGACAAAAAGCCTGCCCAAAACATCGTAAATTGACTTGAGAACATCCTGATTTTTGAGCAACATGCCAAACACTGAGAATCCAAACAGAATGAACGGCACAATGGCAAGGAGCATGTAGAAAGAAACCGATGCTGCAAGGATGAAGTCTGAATGCGCAACAAAATTTACACCCGATTCTGCAAGAATCCTGATGGGTCTGAGCACCAGTCTTTTAATTGTGAGATTGAATGAAGGCATTGTTAGGTTTTGATTTGGGAAAATGGTGGGTGATAGTGGACTTGAACCACTGACCTCTTCCGTGTCAGGGAAGCGTTCTACCGCTGAACTAACCACCCACAGTGGCTTGATGTATTATCCTTGAACTGGATGTGATGTCAAGGAAAATATAAAAAGATTGTTCTCCATTCGAAGAAACATACAAGTAATGCCACTTCCAGTCACCGTCGGGACATCGCGCTGATTTTCCATTAAATTGCCAACTACGATTGAGAGTAGGAATTCAAAAAAAAGATTGTTGATGCAAGGTTATTGTGAAGTTTTACAGAATTTGAACCGAAAACCTTTTTGGGGTATATTTGAATCAAAGAGGTGATACCATGCGAAATATTGTAATTGCCCTCACGCTGGCTTTGTCCATGCTGGCAATCCCAACCGGAAAGGCGGAAGAACCGAAAACACCGGATTGGACTCATATTCACGGGGATGCCTATCACACGGCATACTCCCAGGTGGAACTCGCGCCTCCACTGAAGCTCCTTTGGAAAAAATCGTTTGATTCCTCATCACACGCAAACGTTGTGGGATGCTGGAATGGCGAAGTCCCACTGATCTTTTCAGGTGACACCAACGGTTACCTTTTGTGCATGAAGCCCGACACAGGCGAACTGGTCTGGAGATACAAGGCTGGAAGTGGACAAATTCTCAATTCTCCAGTCATTTTCACGTCCAAATCAGGCGCAAAAAGGATCATCACCGTTTCTTCAAATGGTATGAGGGATGGAAGCAGTGCCATCGAAGCCCACTGCGTTGACATGGAAGGCAAGCAGGTGTGGATGATGACGCTCATAGGGTCGTTTTGTGAGTCCTCGCCAACAGTTCAGGATGGCTATGTCTACATCGCAACCGGATTGATGTCTAACGGCTGGTCAAGCGGCGGAAACCTGTACAAGATGGACGTTGAAGACGGTTCCAAGATTTGGGTTGCAAGGCTGCCAAACGCACCGGCAACGGCATCTCCGTCAAAAATAGGCGACAAAGTCTACATTTTCTGTTCAAACCTTTCAATCGGCGATTTTGACGGCAGATGGCTGGGCGCTTACATCAGAGGTGCAGTTCTGTCAATTGTCGACGACAAGACCGGCCAGACAACAGGCAAGTTGGACTGGGGCAACATGAGGATGGACATCCTCAGCGTTTTTGACGGCAAAGACCTTATCATTTCGGGTCAAACAGTCGCTGTGTATACACAAAGATGGGTTGACCCGAGAGACCCGACAAAAGTCTACATAATCGAAAAGGAAGTGCCAAAAAGCCTGGTTTCAAGAGTTGACCCCGACTCACTCGACCCCGACTGGCGAACCTACCCCTACACCTACCAGGATGGCGAAATTTACGCCCACACTCCGATTGTCTCCGGCGACTGGATCATAACCGGCGCCGATGGCGGAATGATCTATGCCTACAACCAGCGCGACGCCACAAAGAACTGGTCGCGAAAACTGGCAATCGGCGTCAGGCTTTGCATGGCTGCCTCAGAAAACTACATCTATCTCAACGAGGGTGACACCCCGCCAAACTGCTGCCCTGACAGAAAAGCAAAGTTCAAAGTGATTGACATTGAAACCGGCAGGGTTTTGTGGGATTATCTGCTGGACAAGACCGGCCTCGGTGCTGTCACTGTTTTTGACAAGTACGTCTACACTTTTGACAGGGAATCAGTTTTTTGCTTCACAAGGGGAGAACCGCCACTTCTGATGGTTGACCCGAAGCAGATCGATCTTGGAGAAATTCCCCAGGGTAAAGTAGAGAAAACTTCATTCAAGGTCTGGAACGGCGGAGCTGGAACTCTCTCTGGAATAATCAAGTTCAACGCCCCATACATGACCCTCTCCTCAAACCAGTTCATGGTCGACAACAAACCGAAAGACTTCATCTGCACCATCGACACAAAAACGCTTGAAATCGGCAAGGTTTACAACATCCCAATCGACGTTGTGGCAACCGATGGCGAAAAGGACATGGTCATCATCACCTTCACAGTCACCGGCCTGCCAAAACTCCAGGTGAAACCAAAGAACATCGATTATGGCACGGTTGAAAAAGGAACATACTCTGAATCGGAAATCTACATCGACAACATCGGTGAGGGCACCCTCCGTGGCACAATCAGATCCGATTCAAGCTGGCTGAGCCTGGAGTATTCTACCTGGGAAGGCAACCACAAAAAGCTTGTGGTCACAGCAGACACAACAATGCTTGACTACAACAAGGTTTACAAGGCCAACGTCTTCTTTGAAAGCAACGGAGGATATGAAAAGGTTGAAGTGGTCATCAGCATCAAGCAGAAAGGCCCAAGGCTGATCGTCACTCCGACTGAATTCAACTTCCTTGATCAGAACTGGGACAGCACCGTCGAGGGCGTATTCGGCATCACAAACGGTGGAATTCTCACACTTGAAGGCACCATCGAACCGGCAAAGTCTTGGATCATCCTTTCATCATCTGACTTCAGTCTCACCACTGAACCAAAAGAAATAAAGTTCAGGATCGACCTCAAGGAGCTTGGTGAAAACACGGAATATCAAACATATATCCTTGTCAAATCCAACGCCGGTTTCAGAAAAATTGACATCAAGATCACAATCAAACCCAGACCGCCACAATTGAAAGTTGACCCACCCACAATCTTCTTCAACGACGCAGCGCCCAATGACATCATCCCAAGCAGCTTCACGATCACAAACATCGGTTCAGGCATCCTCTCTGGAACTGTCAAAGTTGCTCCCGGCGCTCCATGGCTGGATGTAAAAGTCAGCTCGTTCGACATTTCCAAAACACCGCTGACCGTTCCTGTGGTTCTCGACACCACCGGCATGCAGAAAGGCTCAAGCTATACAGCAAAGATAATCGTTGAAAGCAACGGAGGCTCCGATGAAATCGGTGTTCTTGTGACGCTGAAGATTCCGGTTCGCCACAAAATTGAGCTCTGGATTGGGTCTTATGATGCAAGGGTTGATGGCAAGGCTGAAAAACTTGACTGGCCACCGTACATCAAAGGCGGAGCAACAATGGTTCCGGCAAGATTTGTTGCAACAGCCCTAGATTGTATCGTCGACTTCTACCCAAAACACAAGGCTGTTGAGGAAGTGTTCATCAGCAAGGGTTCCACCCAGATAACGCTCTACATCGGCAAGAAAATGGCTCTGGTGACCGATCCGACCGGTTCAAAGGAGATTGCGCTTGACTATCCTCCGGAGATCAAGAACGGCAGAACCTTTGTCCCGATCAGATTCATCTCGGAGCTCTTCGGTGCAGACATCAACTGGGACAAGGATACCCAGAAGGTGACCATCACCTATCAGGAAGACTGACAAATCCAGGCAAACTCCACCAACCCCCTGTCTTTTGGCAGGGGGTTTCTTGTTGCACAAGAGGAATTTTTTCGTAGAATCTAATTCGTAAGCAGCATACAAGGAGGAGTTATGAAAAAGATAATCATATTGGCTTTATGCATGTTTGTTTGCCTGGCAGCGGTTGCCTGTGGTGAAACAAAAGAAGAGCCAAAAACAAACAATGAAGTGACTCAGACCACCGAGTCAGCTGGCGGCACAGCATTCGACCAGAAGTATGTCAGCGGTGAAACCTTCGATGGCTGGACATTCAATCCAGACCCAAAGAATGACATCTTCGCATCCATCGTCTCGCCGATGGCCAACAAGTACATCATGATGAAGTTCGAGTGGCAGAACACCACCGATCCGAAAACTCAGACTGAAAAATTCGTCAAGGACTACGCAGAGATGAAGCCGACGCCACCGGAAGAGGTCAAGTACGGCGAAAACAATTACTGGAAAACGGTTTATGAGAACGGTGGCTACGTCAATCATCAGCTCATAACACAAAAGGGCGACATCCTCGTCACAGTCACACTCCAGGGTGACGGCGTCGAAAATGATCCAGTCGTCCCAAAAATTCTCGAAACCCTCAAGTTCAAGGACGTGAAACCCTGATCAAAAACAGTTCCTTTCCAAACCCCCGGTGACATCGCCGGGGGTTTGTCATTGACAGGAGGATTATTATCGTAAGTGGAGGTGCTTGCATGTCAAAAAACTGGACTCCAGGCGACAAGGAAAAGCTGAAAAAACTCACCAAAGAGGGTGTCAAGCCGGAAGAAATCGCTCTCAGGCTCAAGGCATCAACGGCCGAAGTCGTGGCAAAGCTCAAAGAGATGGGGCTGACGAAATAGAAACGACCAAACGAGTGCTGGAGATTGAAGGCCTGGACGACAACAGTCTGGCCGACACTTTTGCACGGTTTAGCGGCTGGCCCCAGTTCAAGCTGTTCAGACGGCAGGCTCTGCTTGCCCTTAAAGGCGAGAATCCGTCAGGGTCACTGCTTGACGTTGGTTGCGGTGGTGGATGGTTTCTGAAAGACGTTCACCGGGCTTTGCCAAAAATTACCCTGACCGGCTGCGACCTTTCTGAGCGAATGCTTCAAAACGCCGAACGAAACCTCAAAGGCCAAGCAAAAATCTACATCGGCGACGCACAGAACCTTCCGTTTGAGAGTGGCACTTTCGATGTAGTCACCTCAACTCTTGCATTCCACCATTTTCCCGAGTCACTCAAAGCCCTGTCTGAGTTCTATAGAATTCTAAAGCCTTCCGGATTGATGGTGGTTTCAGATTTCAGAAGAGATTGTGCCAGCTGGTTCTACAATCTCCTAAGGTTCATTGGAAAATACATTCTTCCAAGGAAATTCAGAGAGGTTAACGAACCGCTGGGTTCGATCATGGCTGCATTCACGCTTGACGAATACAATGAACTGATGAAGCAAACACCGTTTCACCCGTGGCAAATCATTAACAATAAGTATCAGGCAACGCTGGTTGGCAGAAAATCCTAGTTGCCGGTCTCCTGGTTTGGCAGGCCAAACAGTGGATTGAGCGTTATCGGTTTCCACCCATCCTCAAAAACCATAAGCACCATGTTCAATCCGCGCTTGTAGTCGTCGATTATCATTTTTGTTTGTTCTGTCTGATCCTTGATTTGTGAGGCCTTGTCGAACTTGAAGACGATATCCAGATACACGCCCCAGGGATAGGTTGTGCCAGCAAAATTTGGCTGGAATACGACTCGTCCAGCAACAGGCGTCGGCGTGCAAAGTTTTACAAGTTCAGGCAGCTGGCTGGCGTTTTTGTCCCAGTCGTCCTTTATGTCCTGGGGTGCAAAACCGGTTCGCATTGCATTTGGCGTATAGTCGTAGATTTTCAGGAAATCGCCTTTTGAGATGATCTGGATGTATTCCTCGTAAGCCTTTGTGGCCATGTCGATCTCAAGCAGTTCAGGCCCAAAAACCGGCAGGAATTTCCAATGTCCTTCGATTAGAACACCGACGGTTGTAAAGGTTTTGCCCTTTAGAATGGCTGCGTAAACCTTTTCCTCAGGTGTGAGATTTTCAGCAGACGGCTCAACCATGAACGAGAACATCCAGGCGCTGTCGTAGGTTTTACCGTACATACCCCATTCTTTCTGTTTGGTGCATTCTGTAAACTTCACTGTCGATCTGGCAAGCAATGTGCCAAATTCAGGATGGAGCGATCTCAGTTTTACGTAAAGGCCGGGATCAAAATTCTGCCAGAGAGCCCTGTCCTCATAGGTTTGGGTATCACCCAGATTGCCCATGGCAACAGATTTCAGGTATTCGGTATAAACCTTGCAAATATCGGCTCTCTCATCGGTAAAAGGCATCTCGGTTTTCATGTTCAAAACCGTGCATGAGGTCAACATGAGCACCATAAAGACCAGAGCAATCTTTTTCATTTGACTTCCCTTATTTCGCTTTGGATGATTTCGTATTTGCCTTCAAACTCTGCAAGGTAGCTCAACTGCCTGAGAGCTTTTGGCTGCATTGCAACAAGGTCTGATTTCTGGGCAGCTGGTGGTGGAACCATCACGGCCACATCGACCTCAACAACATCTTTGAAGATTGTTCCTGAAAAGACCCAGGTTTTGTAAGATTTTGAACCCAGGATTGTGAATTTTGCCTGGGCAAAATTTGTGCCCATTTTTCTAAGATGTGAATTTATTACGGCCTCAACATCATCAGATTTGAAAACCGCCTTGCTCCAGAATTCTGCCGCTGTCTTCCTGTCAGAAACAAGCGCTGCATTATATTTCTCTATTACCGCTTCTGAATTTTTGATGCCTGAGGAAGCACACGATGTCAACAGCAGGCAAAGGCAAAAGAACAGGCTAGATATCCTCTTCATTGGACTTCCTTGTGAAAAATGTAGTGAAAATGAGCGTTAGTGTCGACAGGGGGACGGCAATGAAGGACGGGTCAAGCTTTGAAAACCATGTGCCTTGCGCAAGACATGGTTGCCCTGCAATCATCTTGCAGATTCCAAGCCCTTCGGATTCCCTCTGATGCACAAACACGAACAAAAGTATGATGGTTGCAAAGCCGACCACCATTGATGCAATGACGGCAGCTCTGGTAGTGCGTTTCCAGAAAATTGCGCCAATTATTGCGGGAAGGAATGTCGCTCCAGCTATGCCAAAAAAGATGGCTGTTGCAATCGGTATTATGTCTTTGGGGAGGGCTATGGCAACGATCACGATAAACACGAGCGAGATGACTGCGCAGATGCGGATGAGTCCGACCGAACCGCCGTTTCTTTTTCTGAAGCTTTCGATTACGTCGTGGCCAAGTGCAGTTGACATCGAGTGGGTCAAGGCGTTAACCGCAGAGATCGAAGCGGTCATGAGCGTAAACAGAAGCAGGTATTCAAACCACGGGATGTTCAGAAGTTTGAGCGTGAACGGGATGACTTTGTCAGCGTTGTTGCCAACAGCCTCAAAGGTTATTTTGCCAACAGTGTTCATGCTCACGATGTTTGAGAATGCACCGGTTATGATTCCAGCGCCATTTGCAACAAGGATGAAGATGGCGGAAAACCCGATTGCCCGTTTGATGTCCAGGTTAGATTTCAATGTCATGAACCTGACTGAAAGCTGTGGCTGAGCCAGGACACCGAATGCAACTCCACCAAGAATTGAGGTGACAAGCAACCACCAGAAATTAGAAAAAGTTTCGGGCATTTTCGTAAAGCTGACAACGCCATTTTGAATCAGATCGTGAGGGACTGGCATTGAAGAAAGCTTGTCGATTGCCGAGAATGCGCCAGCCTTGATGAACATTATCACACCAAGGATTGCCATTCCACAGAATTTCAAAATTCCAAGGGCTGCATCGGCGTAAATCATGCCTTTCAGACCGCCAACGACAACGTACAAGGCGATGAAAACCGAGTATCCGGCGATTGCCCAGACGAACGGAATCCCAAGCGTCATCTCCATCAGTCTTGCCACACCGACCAACACTGCGCCAGCGTAGATTGGCATGAACAGGAAGGTCACGGAGCCGGCAAAAACCTGGATGAATCTGGACTTAAACCTCCTGCCAAGCAATTCCGCCATCGTCTGTGCCTTGACCTGCAAACCCAGCTTTCTGATTCGGGGGCCAAAGACAAGGTAAGCCAGAAGAAGCCCGAGACCAAGGTTGATTGTCACAATCCAGAAAACGCCAAGCCCAAATTTTGACCCGTTTCCGCCAAAACCCATTATGGATGCGGAGGAAATGAAAACCGAGGAGTAGGAAATGGCCATCAGCCACGGAGGAACCTGCCTGCCCGCCACGAGGTAATCTTCCTCGCTCCTTGTTTTTTTGTATCCAAGCCAGACAAGATAGAAGAGCAGACCGAGGAAAGCGACGGCCATGGGGATAAACACCCAGAGGTTCAGTGTTTCATTCATTTTTGTTGTTCCAGTTCAGGATTGAATAAACGACTCCAAACAGGGAGAAGCACACCGCAAGGATCATAGCCAGGCTGATCCAGAAATCCATTAGCTCACCTCAGTGTTTCTGAAATGATCGGCTTGAGACTGCCGATGAAAGGAGCAAGCGTTTCATTGGTTGATGACAGTAACGAGATGTATGAACTGACTGCTTCCCAGTCTGCTACTTTTGCAGCCCTGCCTGCCATATCCAGCCAGACGGTGTTGACAGAATGCCTGTCGTTTCCAAGTTTTGAAAGGAGTGATTTGACAACCGTGAGCTGAGTCGGGAATCGTTTGTAAAGCTGCTTGAGATCCTCGACCGATTCCTTGCCACCAATCAGCTGTGCCCAGAGTTCGTCAGGCACCTTGTGGCTTCCTTCGAGTCTATCGGCGATGATCTGTTTGAGTTGTGAAACCTTTAACCATTCACGCCTGAGCCTGAGTTGCTCCTGGGTGTTGCCGTTATCCAGCGCTTTCTGGAGTTTTGAGGTCAGTTCCGAAAGGAATGCCGTCCAATCCATGAAAAGAAGGTTTCTTTTTGCATCAATGAGCTCAGGGTCAAGTTTTTCATCGAAATCAAGAGGAGACTTGCTGTAGCCAAGTTTTGATCTCAAGTGTCCAGCTTCGTCGATAAGGCTTCTGTTTCTTGGGTCAACGAGCAGTCGAAGCTCAATGAAACCAAGGGCTGAACGCCAGTCTTCCTTGTTTTTCATGATTCTGACAAGCTGTGACAACTCACTGTCGATCTTTTGGACATCGCCCTCATCAATGGCAATCTCGAGGAGCTTGCCGTGAAAGTACGGCTCCATCGGGTACTGGAAGGATGTGGTCGAGAGGAAGTCTTTCAGCTCTTTGGGGTCTTTGATTTTTTCGGATGCCTTTTGTCTGATGCTCACAGCTTCGGTAGTCAATCCAAGCTGTTCAAAAAGCACGGCTGCATCAATAAAAGCTGCAGGATTATCCTCGTTTTTGTCCAGATATTTCTGAACATAGGGTAAAGCCTGGTCTGGTCTGTACTTTAATGATGACCTTATAAAAAGTTCGAGTGCTTCGGTGTTTGATGGCTCAGTCTCAACAACTTTACGGAGCATCGGCAATCCAAGAGGAAAGTCTCCGCTGGTAACAACTGTTCTTGCCAACAGGAACTGGATTTGGCTGTCTTCCGGGTCGACTGATGTGGCTGTTTGCAATGCAGACACAGCCTTGTCATGAAAGCCGACCGAATGGTAATAGGATGCAAGGCTCTTCAAATCGGCTATCAGTGCCGCTTTATCGCCGAGGTCATAGTCGATGGCTACCAGCTTTTGCATCACCTCGCCGCCGAGTTTGGAACTGACCTTGCCGATCACTTGCATGCAAGTGAGCAGGGCGTTTCTTGCTCCGACAAGGTTTCCTGATTTGTAAAGCTGGATTGATGTGGCCAGTCCAGCCTCAACCCGTTTTGTTTCCTCTGGAGACATTGAAGCTGTCTGGTTTTGATCCATCATTTCCCTCCGAAAACGATGCTCTTTATCATCTGTAGCGGAACACCTGCCAGTGCTGATTTGGTTGGCCAGCTTGCATTTATTGCCAGCAATTCATCACCAACCGGGGCAAGCACAAGGATCTCTCCAAGCGTTACCCTGCCTGCCAGGGCAGTCATGTCATATCTTGAGAGGTTTCTGTCTGAAACGTCAATTGAACTGGATTTGTCAAGCGTTCTGCCTGATGACTCAATGAAGCTCTTCGCCCAACCATCCAGATCATCTGGTTTTCTTACCATTCTGAAGGTCATCTGTGTGAAGTTTTCAAGCTGGCTCTCAAGTGTAAGGTTTGATCCTTCCTGCGATTTCACAACCCAGCCTTCAGGAATGCCAACCGATCCCCAAGGAGCCTCAACCCTTTTAACCTCAACGAACGGCGCTTCACCGCAGGAAGCAAGTGCAATGATTGCAAAAACGACCGCCAGTTTCTTCATTTTCTGACCTCAACACTGTATTTGATTCCTGCAAGGATTTCCGCCTTGGAGAGCTCCAATGTTGTCTTCAGGTCACCGCCACCGATTTCAAAAACGTATGACTGGCGGTTGCCGGCCTTTTCCAGGAGAACCTTGAAATCAAGCTCTACCTTTCCAATTCCAAGCTGTTCCCTGTCTTCTTCCTTACCTTTTTCACCTTTTTTGATCACAAGCCAGATTGCATTCGAGTCCATCGTCTCAATCACTGTTTTTGGGGCTCTCTGGAGTCCAGGCATGACAACCGGCTTACCCTGCCAGTCAATCGAACCAAGCCTGAGCCATCCACCGTTGATTGATTCCGAAACCTTGTATTTTCCATTCGGAAGTCCGGCATCAAAAGAGCCTATCTGGCCTTCGACCTCATGGTGGATTCCATCTTCGCCCGTAAGGACGTATTTTTTTGTGGAGTGTTCAAAGGTTTCGATGATTGCCTGGTCGCCTTTGATATCAACCTGTATCTCCTTGCCACCGATTACGAAGACATGTTTTCCCGGTTCCGGATATGCAATCACAGGGGTTTTGCCTATCAATACGCCATCCATCTTCACATCAACGTCAGACGGATCAGAAAGCACCGGGACAACCGGCAGTTTGTCGAGATTGACCTTGAGCTGGTTACCGGTGATGCCAATGTCAACCATGCCCTTGTATGTCCTGTATCCTTCAAGCCTGAATTCGAGCAGGTACTGCTTTGCAGCCAGACCGTCAATCCTGCAGGGAGTGATGCCCATTTCCTTGTTGTCGATATAAACAGCTGAACCGTTTGGCTCGGTTTCAAATAGTGCTGTCATGCCCTGTTTGAACGAAAAATTCATTGTTACAGGGTCTTTTGTCGTGTCGATTGTGTAGCCGATTGGCGGAAAACCTGCAAGATCAAGCTTGATTGTGTGTTTTCCAGCCTTCTGATCTTTGAGAATTGCTGGTGTCTTGAGGCCTGTCGGCGATCCTTCGAGATAGATGTCTGCACCTGGTGGATCGGAACGGATGTCGAAAGAATAAAGCTTAGCAAGAATGACGTGATCAACTGGCTTGTTCCTCACGCTGAAACGTTCGACTTTTACAATTCTTGTCTGGGACTCGTAGCCATCATGCATCATCTCGATCTTGTATTCCCTTGGCGTGATGAAGCTCATGTAGACTTCACCCTCGGCAGCTCTCTGACCATCCACATATATTACGGCTTTCTTGTGTAACGGATCCGTGTTGCCCTCGAGCTTCACTTCGACTCCGTAGTAGCCGAGAGGCGCAAAGAAAATCAGCGAGCCGGCAAGGATGCCGACGATTATCACGAGAAGTCCGATGATTGCGAATTTGTTAGTCTGTGTCTGAACCACTTTCACTCCTTAAAAGCCCTAGCCACCTGACATCGGTGAAATGGCCGTCAACATTGCAGTGCTTCCTCATGATTGCTTCGGTTTTGAAGCCAAGTTTTGAGAGCACATCGATTGCAGGATTGCCTTCGGTCACGAGGCAGTAAACCTTCGTAAGACCGATTTTTTTGAACGTATGGGAAACAGTCTCAGATATCGCCTTGTTCGTGGATTTTGAATCCTTTGTGAATGAAAACATAATCTGGGCGTGGCTGTTTTTCATATCGACGTCGCAAAGTCCTAGAACTCCGGCAGTTTTCTCGTCTTCAGTCCACAACCAGAACAAATCCGAAACCTTTGAGTGTGGGAATGCGAGCTGGCTCTCGGATTTGCCGAAGAGCGGAGCGTTCATCGTACGGATATGGCTCCAGTCCAGCATGAACGACGAGTCTGCCACAAGTGCCCTGAAATCGCTCAAAATCAATCCCATTTCTTAAAGGATGATAGTATTAATTGTGCATAATGACAAGTATTGTTGACCCAAAAGCAAGCAAGAAGTAAAATTGGCACAAATGGATGAAACCAAAAGAGAAAAAGTAATTGACATAGCGATACTCGTGGTCATGGGTCTTGTTCTGCTCATGCCGATAGGGTTTGCCATAGCTGCCTCAGGAATGTTTGGCAAGATCATGCTTCTTGGAAAAAGCGAGTTCTCTCCGTGGATGGACAGGCTCCTGCTTCTGGGAACGGCGTTCTGGCTGATGTACCTGTGGTCATGGTTTGTGCCTGAAGTGAAGAACCGTGCGCCAAAAGTTTTTGGTTGCGTGGCGCTCTTTGCCATCTGCTCGATTGTGGCCATCCAGTTTGACAACATGTTGATCCCAAGCTTTGCCGACACTGCCGCAAGGGATGCAGCAAACGTGTGGTTCTTCAACCTGCCATACTACGCGCTCAGGGCGTTTGACACAGGAATGGTCTACTCAAAGATGTCGTTCGTTGTCATGGGCATAATGCTGGTGGCTTCAGGCGGGCTGCTCTGGTGGATCAAGACGGAGATTGCCGTTGTCTGGAAAAAAGCGCTTCTGGTCTGGGGAATGTACGAAGTGACGCTTTTCATTTTCCTCTGGATCATCTACAGAATCTTTGGGCCAATAATGTTTAAACCGCAATCGGTTGTCCTGTAACAAAAAAGCCCCGGCAACTCCGGGGCTTTTTCTTTTATGCCAGATCAATAACTATCGTGACAGGCTTTTGTCTCAAGCTGCGGTTTTTCGCTTTTTAAATCAGACCAGACCTTGGACAGGGCAAGCACCGTCCTCTCGACGATCATCTGCCACTGGTCATCTGAATAGATTATGCCTTGTTTTTTTGCCCATTCCCTGAGCCTGGTTGTCGCCTGTTCCAGCTTGGTTTTGCTGTCCCAGCCAAACTTGCTTGCCACCTGCTCGACACCGTAGGCAATCACCTCAGCCATCATCAGCGAAGACTGGAGCCTTTCACGGCCAAGCTTTGCCTCAAGCCACGCCCTTAGCTTCACGCCCAGCCAGGCCAGAACCGTTGTCAAAAGCCCGACGATGCCGGCAACCACGGCCGGATTTGTAAAGATCGCCACCCAAACACTATTTTCCATTGTCCCTCCTTGAAACAGCCACTTCCCTTGTGGCTTTCACATAACTCACCCCAAAACCATCGACTTCAAGTGACCTTAAAGCGCACTCAGGCAACCCAAACATTTCAGCTGATCTTTCCGATATCACAGCCTTCCCGCCCACAATTCGACAAGGCAAGTCCATCACCTTGTTCACCTGAAAGCCTGGCGAGTCTGCAAAAAACAATCTTACATCCCTGGAACCGATTTTGAAAACCATCTTCTCTGGTTTGCACCCAACAGCCGATTTCACGTCCGAAACCAGCTGCTCGTGTGGGAAGTTGAGTCCAGGGCAGGCGGTTGCCATCACATTCTTATGCATCAACAGCTGGACTGTACTGATGTCATACTGCCTCACAAGCATTGAGGACAGCATTCTCAACGTTGCATATTGAGCTTTCGTCAGATGCTGGATGAGCAGGTTTCCTTCACAACAGATGCCGATTGTGTCGTAGTTCCTGGCTGATCCGCAGTGTCCGAGCAAGGCCATGTCATCGGCGCATTTGATCAGGCGACCGTTTCTGGCGATGATGTAGTGGTATTCGGCTTTTGAAAGGATTCCCCTGTTTTTCAGATGCGCTGGATTGGTTGACATCTCGTAAAGCCTCTTCCCATCAGACGAATCCGGTGGCGAAGTGGCGCTGTGGTGAAAGACGAGTCCGTTAATTTTCCTCATTTGGCCAGCACCTTCGAGATCATCAGAGCCATGGTTCCGGTGATTGCTGCAGAGATCAGGCCAAATACCCACGAAACCGTGCGCAGGATTGACTTGTTGTCTCTCTGAATCCCTTCAACCTTGCTGGCAAGCGGACAGTTTTGAGGCTGGTGCGATTGTGACTCGAGATGGTCAAGCCTTGATGAGTGCGATTCAACCGTCGTTACGGCGCGCGTGACAAGCAGATGGATGTCGTGAACCTCGCTCCCAAGCGTCTCCAAACGCTCAAACAACTTGCTGATGGTCGTATTGTCCATCATTTCCTCCCTATAAAAACAAAAAATCGGAGCCCCCGCTCCGATTATAGTACTTATACTATATTTGGATAAAAGTCAAGTTCACCACATTCCGAGTGTGTCCAGATCGCTTTCATTCATCCAGTCGAGCGACCACCAGCACAAACCGGTCGGGTTTGTTTCCTTGAAGCCGTCCTTGAACCTGACAATGTCGACAGCCTGTGCGTGGGTTCCCCTGCAAACCTCTGATTCAACCGAGCCGGCAGGAATGATGGATTCCATCGAACCTGACTTTGTGAATTTGTATCCCTTCGCCTGCTGGTTTTGCCTGAGGTCTTCGGTGAAGGTCTGGATTTCGTACTGCGGCGAAAAGAACTTGCAGTCGGGATCGCGATCCACCCAGTAGCACTGGGGGATGAAAACGTCGCAGTATTTTTCAAACGTCTGGTATGGGATTCTGAAGTGCTTTGACAGCTGGCCAAAGGTAGTATAGCCGATGAGAATTTTTGAAAATGACGGTGAATTTTTTATTCCTTCAAAATATTTTTCCATTGTCTGTGTGGCGTTGAGCGATGCCTCGACGTCAAACTCAGCGTCGATGAAGAAACCGTCGATGCCCGACTCGATAATATTTTTTCCGCACTCGGCCTCGGTTGACATGCTGTATCTGTCGCTGCCGTAAATAAACTGGAATCCGTGAACCTTGATGCCTTTTTCATGGAATTTGTCCACCATCTGTTTGAATGTGAGCTTCTGGTTTTTCAGCCAGCTTTCAATGGAGGAATCCTCTCGAAGCCAGAAAGAATCTGAATCACCCAGCTTGATAACCACCCAGGTGGCTTTCGCCCTCTCGCATCTCTCGATGACTGTTTCAAGGGTTACTGACTGACCCATCACATCCTTGCCTTCAGCATTTTTCCCTGCGAAGTACTCGACGGTTTTGTCAGTGGCCGAAAAGGGAGGGATGTTGAACAGCTGCCAGATGAAAAGGCCAGTGCCCTTGACAAGCGAAATGCTTTCGGGCAGTCCGCCGCAAGAGCTGGCAAGTAAAACCAGCACAGACAGGATTAATATTTTCTTCACGTCTTGATTCTATCATATCAATCAAGATAATGTTTAAAAATTTCAACGCAGACTAAGGAGATTCATGATGACTGATTTTGACGCACTCCCACCGGCAGAAATGGCAATAAAAGCTGAAGAGATTGGTGTAAAGAAGGCTGGACTGAGTTTTTCAAAGACGTTTGTTCTGGCAATCATGGCAGGCCTTTTCATAGCAATCGGAGGAATGTTCGCTTCAACCGTTCAGGCTGGCGGAGAAAGCGTTCCCTACGGTTTGCTCAAATTTGCTGCAGGCATTGCTTTTTGCGTTGGTCTTGCGCTTGTCGTTGTAGGAGGTGGAGAACTTTTCACCAGCAACAACCTGCTCATTTTCGCCTATCTTTCGAAGAAAATATCGATTTCGAAATTTGCCAGAAACCTGGCGATTGTTTACCTTGGTAACTTTGTCGGTTCAATCGTTCTCGTTGCGCTGATCTTCTTTTCAAAACAATACACAATGGGTCACGGTGGTATTGGAGCTGTGCTGCTGAAAACGGCAAACTCGAAATGCAGCCTTGATTTTGTCCAGGCAATCCTGCTTGGCATCCTTTGCAACATCTTCGTTTGCCTGGCAGTCTGGCTCACTTACAGCGGAAAAACCGTCACTGACAAGATTATAGCGTTCATCCTCCCGATTTCAGCTTTTGTTGCCGGTGGATTTGAACACTCGGTTGCAAACATGTTCTTCCTGCCCCTTGGCTGGGCGATCAAAGTCGGTGCATCGGCCCAGTTCTGGACTGACATTGGCAAATCAGCCTCGGATTTCGGCGCAATCAACTGGAACAACATCCTGGTTGGTAACCTTCTCCCTGTAACAATCGGCAACATCATCGGCGGAGCCATATTTATCGGTGGCATGTACTGGCTTGCCTATAGAAAGCTCTGAAACTGATCGGGTTTTTTCAAGACAAACATCTTGCAGGCAGGTAAATCCTGCCTGCAAGCATTTTTATGCACCAACCCATCCAAACAAAATCACAAAACCTTAAGAGAATTTCTTTATTTGCTATTTCACAGGTCTATCATTACCAACCATGGATCAGCGGTTCTCATACTGGCTGGATGTTTTTCTGGCCGTTGTTTTTGGTGCCCTTGCCGCCGGTGCTGTCTGGCTTTTCCAGCAAACACTGGCATTCAGTGAAATAATAATGCCAAGCCTGCACGGGTTCTTCATCGCCCTTGTCCCGGCATTCGGCGGACTGCTTGTCGGATTGATCTCGTACATGAGCAAAATCGAAGCATCCGGCGACCTTCTTGACATTATTGCCGGCACAAACCTGAAGCGCAGGATTTTGTCAAAACCTCGAAACATCATCAAGCCATTTCTTTCAGCCATCTCCATCGC
>CAZXEH010000016.1:23996-32443 GCA_964639885.1 uncultured Caldisericales bacterium
ATCTTTTCAAGACTCATCGGCCTTGGCATCCCGTTTTCAAACATAAAGGTTTCTGACACCCATTGGCTTGACATGGTTGCAGCGATTGTTATCGGCATTCTGTGCCCGGTGATCGCTTTTGGCTGGCAAAAAATGATTGACCTCATCGAGTCAAAAACCCACAAGCTGCCGTTTGCAAGCCTGTGGGGGCCGATGGTTGCTGGACTGGTTGCCGGTGTGATAATGATTTTCTATCCAGGGATCACTGGCCCGGGATATAAGATAATGGAGATGATGTCTGCTGGCGGATTGGCCTGGGCACTCGTACTCGGCCTGATGATTGCCAAAATGATCAGCACTTCGGCAGTGCTCGGGCTTCACGGCGCGGGTGGAGACTTTGCTCCAGCGCTGTTTTTGGGGGCTTCAACCGGTTCGCTTGTCACAACGGTTCTGGGAAGCAATCCAGGCCCAGGCGTTATCGTTGGTGCAACTTCACTGCTTTCTTCGGTTATGCACGCCCCGTTGACCGGAATACTGCTTTCATTCGAGATTGTAGGCACAAAGGCAGCCCTGCTGCCTGTGACAATCGGCGTGGTCGTTTCTTCGCTTGTCACCATGCGGCTGACACCAACACCACAGTACAAGCAGAAAGCCCACGAAAAAGGCATTATTCTTCAAAAGACGCAGTTCCAGGAAACCCACGAGACTTCAATCAGTGAAGTGATGACCAAGAAAGTCATTTCAGTCGAAAAACACGAAACCGTAAAAAAAGCAATCGATATAATGAGGGATTTTGGCATCTCCGGGCTTGTGATTACCCAAAGAAAGAAACTTTACGGCATCATCACCCTCTCCGATCTGCGCAACAAGGTCACCGGAAACGATTTGGACAAGGAGATTGCTGACTTCTGCCAGACCGACGTTGTGACCGGCACAAGGGAAACCACACTTTCACAAGCATGGGAAATGATGCGGGAGAATCAGATCGGACGAATTCCAATTGTCTCAAAGAACGGGTCAATCGTGGGAATCGTGACAAAACGGGATCTTCTCGAGCTGGCAACCAGAAGAACCCACGAAGAGGACAAATAGCTTATTTGTCAGTTCCAAGTTTCATTTTCCTCAGGGTTTCGTCGTAATCCTTGTTGCTCCAGTTGAAAAGCGCGTTTGTGGCTGTGTCTTTCCATGAAACAGATTTCAGAAGGAAGCGGATATCGGCAGCATCCTGATCAACTCTGGCAAGAATGCCAAACTGCTCGCCAGGTGCAACGGTGTTGTTTCCGCCAAAGGATTTCTCTTCCGTTCCTACCCAACTGCCATTCTCAAACTTCATCAGCGAGTAGTCAAAACTTATTATCACATCCGATGTTTTGCTTTGAAGCTGGATTTCGTATGACAGCGACGTCGGGTTTGTCGATTTCGTCATGCTCAGGAATTCAAGTGGAGGAAGACCCTGTTTTTCAAGTTCGGAAACGGAGGCAAGACCAGATGCCGAACCGCAGGAAACGGCAAGCAGACAGGCAAGAAACAATATTTTTCTCATGGCAAGAATTTTAAAGCCAGCTTATCAAACGTCAAGCCCGGTTCATTTTTTCCAGAAGAAATAGATGTTTTGAGTGGTTTGAACGGCAACACATGCTGGACTGAAAACAACCGACTGCACCGCTTCCGAAAAATCCATCTTCCAAAGCTCATCACGAGTGATCGGGTCAACAGCCACAATCATTTTTTGCAAAACCTGAAAAACAATTCCGTCAAAACTTTGAACCTGATCGGGGAAAAGCATGTGATTAGTCGCATCTTTTGGGTCAAGCACTTTGGGCTGCTTTGTTGAGTTTAAGAGCAGGAAGCCTGAAACATTCTGGATTGAGAGTGAATCTTTGGCAGGTATGGAAATTGATTGACCTGAGATGGCGTTGTATCTGACAAGGTTTCCATCTTTCAGATACCAAAGGTATCCGCCTGCAACAGCAAAAGTTTCCCTGAAAGGGCAATCAAACATTTCTGCTTCACCGGTTCTGGCGTTGATCCGGTTCAAAACATTCTTCAAGCCTTCTGTTTGAATTGTGGTCAGAATCCAGATTTCACCCGAACCAATCGCCCAGCGTGAGGAAAAGCCTGATTCAATCGGCAAAACCACCTGCCAGACAATCGACCCTGATTTTCTGTCAAACCGCGTGACTCTGTAGCCTTGAGGAGTTTCAAGCAGGAAAACAAGATTGCCGTCCACAAAGAAGAATTCGCCTTCACCACGGGCTTTCTCACCAATCCTCGATTGCCACATTTTCGTCCCGTCTACAGTGCTGACAGCTTTCACATAATCACTGGTCTGGGGGTCGGTTGTGAAGATGGTGTGTCCGTCGGAAACCGCTTCCGTCTGGAGCTTGTCAAACGGAGTGACCGATTTTCCCCTGACATCAAACAAGCCAAGGCCTTCACAGATGATTCCATTTTCTGCCGGATACATGGACACGATCTTTGCAAAATCGGGCTTTTTGTAGATCCAGAGATTTTCGAGCCAGCGACCGTTTGGATATCTGTAGTAAACCGGCTCCTCGTCGGCATAGTTCGAAAAGACCTTTACCGTTTGCCAAGCCAGTTCAGTTTTTTTCTTCTGAATTGGGGTTGGGTTATTTTCTGTCGTTTGAGCGCAACTGGCAAGAACGACTGTGGCAGCAGCCAGAAAAAACAAACGTTTCATCAGCGCCAGAGGCTTGCTTTGCCCTTATAAAACACGAGCACACCAGGCTTCGTAAGTGACAGAATTCTAGGCAGGAAATCGGTTTCTTTTGGCGCAGAAAGCTGGAAATACCAGATGTCCTTTTTGGCATCCGGTCCGATGCAGGCGATCAGGTTGCTCTGGACAACGGCAAAGTTGTCACCTGCACCAACAACCTGCGTGAATGCGATCATCTTGTTGTTCTTTGCGTTGTACGTGAAAGACTTGAACGTCTGCTGGGTTTCCTTGTCCAGATTTGTCGGAAGTTTGCCAAAATGGTAGCCGGTTTCAGTGAGAATCAGCATACTGTCGTTTGAAAGCCATAGATACTGTATCTTTTTGTTGCTCTGACCCATTGTCAGGATTGGTGATGAATAGAACTCATCATAAACCATCATCTTTTCATCTGCGAGCGAAACAAATCTTGATTTGGCACCAAAGAGTTCTTTGACTTCACTGTTCTTTGAAACAAAAACGTACTGGCCGTCAGCCGGTGAAATCCTGAAAATCCATCCTGATCCTTCTGCAAAAAGGAAGGATTTTGTGACTGTCCATTTGCCAACTGTTCCAGTTGAAAGTTCAAGCGTCCAGACCTTTTTTCCATTTGTCTGGTCGATTCTTGAGACCTGTTTGGAGCCTATGAGCAACAGGCAGCCATCAGCGATTGCAAAGGCAGCTTTTGGCTCCATTTTAATCGGGTTTGGCCAAACTGCTTTTCTGTCCTTGATTGACCATGCATTGCCGTTTTCTCCCCAGATGGTTGAACCATCGGTGACACCGGCAATCAAACCTTCAGGGAGTTTTTCTGACTTTCCAGTTTTAGAATCTACAAAAATGGACTTCTCACCCTCTGAAAGCACATAGCCACCAGTTACTTCTGAAAACTGTGCCTCTTTGAAACTTGTTGGTGCTTCCCAGGCCATTTTCAGCTCATTTTTGCCTTCAAGCAGTGATTGTGCCGGAAGAGAAATCAACTCGGCAGGAGCAGGATGTTCTGATTTCAAAAACCACTGAACCGAGGCCACCTCAGGAGACGAACCACACGAAGCGGCAAGAAGTGCAAACGCAAAAATGACTGACAGTTTTCTCATGATCTCAAAACATATCCCTTTTTTGCTTTTTCTCAAGAGGTCAAGCTGTTGGGTTTTTCGAAGCGGTTTCAATAATCGATGTGAAGCTGGTGACTGAGAGCGAAGCTCCTCCAACCAGGAATCCACCTACATTTTTCACCATCAGCGATCCGCAGTTTTCGGCAGTTACCGAACCACCGTAAAGAATTGTAAATTTGGTTTTTGGCGAAATCCTTTGCAGCAAATCGTTTATAAACGAGTGTGAATCCTCGACCTGAACCGGTTTCGCAACGACTCCCGTGCCAATAGCCCAGACCGGTTCGTAGGCAATGGTCATCTCTGATCCGAGATCGAGTCCATCCAAAGCTCTCATGATTTGTGATGAGAGGACAGCAGTTGTTCTGTCCGATTGTCTTTCTTCAAGCCTTTCGCCTATGCAGAGCACTGGTTTTATGTCATGTCTCATCAGGGCAACGATTTTTCGCCTGACAATGTCGTCTGTTTCGAAGAAGAGCCTGCGCCTCTCGGAATGACCAACAAGGCACCAGGTACAACCAAGATCCTTGAGCATCAACGGAGAGATTTCACCGGTGAATGCTCCTTCGTCCTCATAATAGCAATTCTGTGCACCAAACCTGATCTTCGAACCTTCAAGGTGGCTTGCAACGGTGAAAATATCTGTGAACGGCGGAATGATGCCAACTTCAACATTTGAAGGCATCGATTGCGCCAGAAAGCGTTTGCAGAATTCAACAGATTCCGCAACTGTCTTGTTCATTTTCCAGTTTGCGATGACGAGCATCAGTCCTCCTTGTGATCGGGGGTTTCCTTGTTGTCTACAACTTTCACTTTGAGGATGCGGAGTTTTCTGATTTTTTCGACTGTGAAGGTGTATCCTTCGTACTCTACTTTCTCGCCGGTTTTGCCAAGGTGTCCGAGCTGGTTGACCATGAAGCCTGCCACCGTCTCGAAATCCTCGGAGCTGATTTCTGTCCCGAGCAACTCGTTGAGCTCCTCCACCATCATGTCACCGGCAAGAATATAGGTCTTTTCATCAACGATTTTGACCTGATCCTCTTCGGTGTCATATTCGTCCTGTATCTCACCCACAAGTTCTTCAAGCAGATCCTCAAGAGTGATCAATCCTGAGACTCCGCCGTACTCGTCGGCAACGATTGCCAGATGAATACGCCTGCTCCTCATGTCCTTGAAAACTTCGGATATGTGCTTGCTTTCAGGTATGAAGTACGGTTCTCTTAGGAACTGCTGGAACGTAAGTTCCTTTTTACGGGACGTTATAAGCGGAATAAGGTCTTTTACATGCAAGATTCCAACGATGTTATCAGGGTTGTCCTTGTAGATGGGTATCCTGCTGTGGCCTGAGCTTATGATCATTTTTGTCAGGTCAGTCAGACTGGCGGTTATCGGCGCTGAAAGCATGTCCACTCGGGGAACCATGATTTCATATACCGTGGTGTCTGCAAAATCAAACACCTTTTCGATCATCACCCTCTCTTCAGTTGGAATGAGGCCTTCCTGGTGAGATACTTCAATCATGGCTTCAAGTTCTGAATCGGTGACCTTCGAGGTGTCGCCGGTAGGATTGATGCGGAAAAGCCAGAGGATGCCGTTTGTGATCCAGATGAAAACATAAATGAAAGGCGTAAGAACAACCGATGTCCATTTGATTATATAATACGAGAGTTTTGCAATGGCAATCGGTTTTCTTGAAGCACCGGTCTTCGGAAGCATCTCACCGATCAGGACGATTATTGCAGTCATAATGAGCACGACCAGCCATTCCGAGTGGATGCCAAGCCTGGCGGCAATCTGGTTGCCAATAATCGTGGCTGCAATGTTGACGACATTGTTTGCAATCAGGATCGAGGTGAGAATCTTTTCCCTGTCAGCCCTGAGTTTTAAAATCTTTTCGGCGATGGCAACACCTGAGTTTGCCATTTCAAGAAGCGTAATCTTGTCTGCCGTCAGCAGCGAAACCTCAGCTGCCGAAAAAATGATGGAGAGAAAGAGCAATCCACCAAAAATTACATAGTTCCAACTGCCAATATCCATTATGGAATCACCATCCAGCCAATCAATATAGCAATAATCACGATTATAAGCAATAAAGGATCACCCGTTGCCCTGGGAACAATAAGGATTGCCCCCGAAGCCAGAGCAAACAGGGATATTATCAGAACACCGGATGCCGATACATCCAGTGACGGTCTTGGGTTCGAGTGCTCATCGGCAATCCTCTCGATGCCGGTGTTGAGCAGCTCGGCTCCGATCACACAGCCACAGCAGAAAACCACAAACGCCAGCTCAAGCGGTGAAAGTTTGTAATAAACGGCACATGTCACTGTTCCAGCTGTTGAAATGATGTGCCTCCAGAAGTTTTTTTCTCTGGCGCCAACAGCAAACCCAAGGACAGCCCTCCAGAGTGAGCGATTAAGCGAACCTTTCAAGCAGCTCCTCTCCAAGCTCGATCATCTTGAGCCTCTCATCTTCGGATGTGTGATCCATGCCGGTCAGATGCAGCAACCCGTGTGCCACGAGGAAAAGGACATAGCGTTCAAGCTCATTTTCTCCCCTGGTTCTGTCTGCAAACGGCACTGAAACATATATTTCACCGAGATGGTGTCTGCCCTTGTCATCAACAAGGTCATCTTCAAACGACAGTACATCGGTTGAACCTTCCTTGTGCCTGTAAGTTTCGTTGAGACGGGCGACTTCCTGATCATCGGTGAGAATTATGCCAAGCAATGCTGGCCTTCTGTTAGGGAAAAGAAATGGAATCACAGATTTGGCAAAGCGTTTTACGGGTTTACTCAGTGGGTCGGCCTCAGGGCCTGAAACCTCAACTTTGTCCATTGCCGGCAACCTTTCCAGTGTCGTATTGGATTCTTCTGTGTCTGATTGCGGCAAGCTGCCTGACAAAGACTCTCTTGACCGTTGTAAGTTCGGCCATTGAAATTGGTGCGTTGTTGAACTGGCCGTCCTGGATGCGTTCATTGACAAGCCTTTCAACGAGCTCATCAATTTTTGATGCCTCAGGCTGTATCGCCCTTCCTGCCGACTCAACAGCGTCAGCGATCATGACGATTGCCTGTTCCTTGGTTTTAGGAATCATACCGTCGTATCGGTAAACGGATTCATCAACCAACGGATCAACATTTCTGGCCTTTTTGAGGAAGTAGCCGACAGTCGAAGTTCCATGGTGACTGATCATGAAGTTTTGAATTATCTTTGGAATTCTGTATTTTTCGGCAATTTCCAGGCCGTCGTGAACATGGGCGATGATGTACTGAGCTGATGCTGATGGATTCAACTTGTCATGAGGATTCTCAAAGTCAGCAGGTTGGTTTTCAATGAACAGTTCCGGTTTTTTGATTTTGCCAAGGTCGTGGTAATACCCGCCGACTCTGGCCACAAGACTGTTAGCGCCAATCTGATCACAGGCCACCGAGGCCATGTTGCCGACAAATATCGAGTGCTGGTAAGTTCCAGGGGCTTCCATGATCAGCTGCTTCAAAGCCGGGTGGTTGAGGTCTGAAAGCTCAAGCAGCCTGAAAACTGTTGTCGTGGATGTGAAATATTCGAGCAGGGGCGTGAGTCCGAAAGCCAGGAAAAACTGGGTCAATCCTGAGACAAGCGCCACAACAAGATTGTTGATCATCATCGTTACAGGCATTTCGGCAAACAGGACAAACAGGATGCACGAGAAAACCATTCCGCTGAAGGCGTAGGCACCAACAATGAGGAAATCGAGGAATCTCTTGACGTTAGGCATTGTAAATATCGTAAGATACCCGATGAGGCTGAATCCGATAGCAATGATTGCAACCGAGGATAGCGGTGTGTTGCCGATGGTTTTGAACAGCGCCGTGAACGGTGCGACAACGAAGATGACCCTTACAGCAATTGTGTTGTCAAAGAACATTCCCAGCAGGAAGGCAAAGATGATGATCAAACCAAAGAAGAGTGAAATTCCAACCAAAATTCTTGCCGTCGCAAGATACAAGACAACAAGGAGAGCGAGGAATATCAGCTGGCCGAACTCGTTGAAATGGAGTTTCTTTGAGGTGAAAATTATGAGGGCTATGGCGACGATGAGCGCCAGAGGAAGCAGTGTTATCCCAAGCCACACACGCCAGTCACGGACAGGTCTTGCGATTCCAACCCTCTTGAAAACGTCGATATCACTGGCGGCAATGACATCTCCAGCCTTGACGATGATCTCGCCTTTTTTGATCTCTCTTATGATTGGTGCGACAGAATCCCTGGCAACCTGTCTGTTTGCATTGGTCGCCTCGGTGTCGATTTCGAGGTTTTGCTTTATAAACAACGGTGACAGCTGGTTTATCAGTGATCTTGTTTCAGGCGGATATCCGAGCTGGATGACAACTGATACGACTTTTCTAGGGATTTCACTGACCGAGTACTCGTTTATGCCTTCGTCGAGCAGCTTTTTGACCACCCATTCAACACCGGCTCTGACATCTTCAATCTGGGCCGTGTTGAGATCGATCATCTCCCTGATGGTCTGTTCAGATGGGACAGTTCCGATCTGATCTTGTTGGGAAACGATGAAAAGTCTGAATTGATCAGCCCTTTCATCAGGCGTGAGCAGGGTTCTGTCTCTGACGACGGCAATTGCGAGATTGAAAAGAATGTCA
>CAZXEH010000016.1:32543-34947 GCA_964639885.1 uncultured Caldisericales bacterium
AACGGCTATCAGATATGTACGCCAGTCTGCCTGCGGTTTTTTAAAAATCTTAGTGTTTCCCATAGAAAGAGGGGTCGTTTAAGGCGACCCCTCTGGTTTCATCAGCTCCTTTTCGGCTTCTTGGAACGCTTTTTCTTGCGTTCAATTGAAGGAGGAACGAAGAACTCGCGCTTCCTGATTTCGGAGAAAATACCGTCTTTCAGGCATGACTGCTGGAAACGGTGGAACAGTGACTCGAATGATTCGGTCTCTTTGCGTCTGATCTCTTGCATGGTCTTGTGTCACCCCCTTCCTTTCGGCTCTTCCTTAAAGCGACTCGCTCATGTCGCGACCGGCAAGGATGTGCGCATGAATGTGAAAAACACTTTGTCCTGCACCTTTTCCAGTGTTGAATATGGTGCGGTAGGCGTTTTCCACTTTGCACAGCTTTGCCACTTTTGCGACAGCAAGGAGCAGCTTTCCGGCAAGCTCGGGATCGTCAAGCTCGTTCAAGCTTGAAATATGCGTCTTCGGCACCACCAGAACGTGGGTCGGTGCTGCCGGATGAATGTCTTTGAAAGCCAGAAAATCATCATCCTCGTAGACTTTCGTCGACGGGATTTCACCTTTTATGATCTTGCAGAAAACGCAATCAGGCTGGCTTGTCAACTTCTGTTGCCTCCGTGATTGCAGCTTCTGCTGTATCCGTTGGTTTTGTGTCAGTTTGTTCCACAAACACAAACGATGCGGCCGGCCAGAATGCGAGGAACACTGCAAACGGCAGCGACCAGCTGAGTTTCTTTGAGATGATGAATTCGATTGCTATTGCAAGCGCCGAAATGGCAACCCAGCCGATGAGAGCTGAAATGATCTTGGATTTCGTGATCTTGATCATCAGGCTCCAGATGATGTATCCGAGTGGCCAGAATGCGAAGGAACCTGCAACAATGACGCACCATGGGCTGATCCCCTTTGTCTGGAGGAAGTTCATCAAAACGATGAGGCCAGCACCCATGAAAGCTCCCGCAAGATGCTGGAGGAAACCTTCAGGAACGAAACTGAAAATGGCAGCCTCGACAGGCCAGATGGCGAAGAAAGCGACTGATCCCCAGAACCATGTGCCTGTGCCAGAGTTAATCAGGTAGGCAGCGACGCAAAGCGCAATGAAACCAGCAACCGAGATCAGCAGCGAGCCATATTTTTTAAGAAACTCCATCACTAACCACTTCTCCAATCATCGTATCTTGCAACGCGCCGGTAATGGTACATTTCACAAACTCTCCGGCAGAAAAACCCGGAGAAACCTTCACCCTGTGGTAGTTGCCGGAGAATCCTTCACAATCCTCCTCAACCAGCACTTCTGCGCAACCGTATATCATAGCATCGCGTCTTTCCTTTGCAAGGTGCGTTGCAGTTATGCGGCAGGCTTTCAGGCGGACGGCAACCGTCTCTTTTGAAACCGGCTCCATGTCGAAGGCAGGCGTGCCTTTTCTTGGTGAAAACGGGAAAATGTGGCATCTGTCGAAGGCTGCACGCTTCATAACCGAAAGTGTTTTCTCAAAATCTGAGTCTGTTTCACCTGGAAAGCCAACAATAATATCAGTGGTGATTCCACACAATTTGTCGAGTTTTCTTGCGGTTTCGACGATGTTGAGGTAGTGGGCGGAATCGTAGCCACGTTTCATTTTTATAAGAATTTCATCAGACCCTGACTGAAGGGGAAGATGCAGGTGCGGAGCAACTTTGGGAGTTGAAAGGATTTCTCTGGTCAGCTCAGGAGTGAGGTGTCTTGGGTTGATCGACGAGAGCCTTATGCGCTTGACTTCACTGATTTTTGAAATCTTATCAAGCAATGCCAGTAAGTTCTCGTAATGACCAAGTTCGGTGCCACATAAAACGAGCTCACTGTGTCCTGATTTTGCAAGGTTTTCAGCCTCGCAAACGATGTCAGATTCAGACCTTGAACGTGGTTTTCCCCGAAGCGACGGGACGATGCAGTACGAACAAAAGTTGTCGCAACCAAGCTGAACAAGCAGCATCGCCCTCGTGTGTCCTGAAAAGTGGGTGATGGCATCGTTAGGTTTTATTGAAACCATGAGTATTTGTGAGAGTTTTGTCAGGTCGATGGGATCGACCTGCTCGAATCCTTCAAACGATTTTGAAACGCCAGCACAGCCGGTGGCAACGACTCTTGCGGTTTTCGACCATTTTCTTGCGATCCTGAGCGCTTCCCTTTCGGCCACGTCAGTAACAAGGCAACCATTCACAAAAACAATGTCGGCAATGTCTGGCTCGGTTATCTGGGCACCGATTGAAACCAGCGTTTCCCTGAGCAATTCGCCCTGGTACTGGTTCACCTTGCATCCGAAATTGACAATGGCGCAGTTCAAACGCCCTCCAGAAAGGCGAGAACCTGTGAAATGGC
>CAZXEH010000016.1:35047-48149 GCA_964639885.1 uncultured Caldisericales bacterium
CTCTGGAATCACTTCACGTCCCGAAAGCTCAGCTGCGCCTTTTGCGATTTTTCTGAAATGGTCAAGCTTTTTTGCAACGGTTCTGTCGAAGTCGCCTTGCGAACGTGAGCAAACAGCGAAGACAAACCTGGAAACTCCAAGCTGGGTGCAATATTCAACGATCTCAGGGATTTTGTCCGGTCTTGGAATGCCCATAACAAGCGTTATTTTTGCTGGAGGTTCGGTAGAGAATCCGATTTTCTCGATTATTTCAAAGGTTGCATGCTGACTTTGCCTGTCTATGCCGGTTATTTTTGCCTTGAACCTCAAACCAAGCCCTTGAATGATCTCTATCTGTGAACCTACATCAAGCCTCAAGACATTGACTGCATGGTGAAAATCCTGCCCTGAGAGTTCATTGCCCGACCCAACATAAAACCTTGCCATCAGAACTTCTGTTCCAGCCTTGAAGCAAGCGACTTGAGCACCGAGAACATCAGCGCATAGTTCATTCTCAACGGGCCAATCAGGGACAGGACACCGATGGCGTCGTCAACCTTGTATGGCGCACCGATGTAGGCCAGATCGTCCAGTTCCGGTTTTTTTATCTCAGAGCCGATCTGGATATCAAGTTCACCTTTCGTTGCAGTGTCGAGCATCAGGTCACGCACCGAATCGGTCATCTGGATTGCCTCGATGATCTGGTGTGCTTTTCTTGGGTCGGCAAGCTCCGGGTTTGTGAGCAGCCGGTGAACCCCTTCAAGGTGAATCCTCACCGCTTCACGGGTCGAAACCTCGCGCAAAAGCTGGAGCACGTTGAGGATCAGGTCTTTGTAAACCATCAGGTCGGCTGCAATCCTGACCATCGACGTCAAAACCTGTATCGGAGTCCACGCCTGCCTCACATCCAGACAATCGAGTATTACTTTTGAAAGCCTGCTCAATGTTTCCTGTGAAGGCAAATCTCTGGTCTGAAGGATGAACTCCCGCACATCGTCGGCATTTATTACAACAACAAGAAGTATTTTGTAAGGTGGGATGGCAATTAGATGGACGTTTTTAATCTTTAGCCGTTTTGCAAGTGGCAGGAGAACAACCGACACCGTGCCGGTTTGCTCAGACAATGCAAACGAGACCGCACGAAGAGTTGCCTCAAGCTTGGTGTGTTCGGGGATTTCAACGTCGATTGAAGCAGGTTTGAGATTTCCCGAGGTCAGGAGCTTGTCGACGTAATACCTGTAGGCGCGGTAGCTTGGAATCCTGCCCGATGAAACGTGTGGTTGAAGGACATAGCCTTCCTCCTCAAGTTTTGCCAGTTCAGCGCGGATTGTTGCCGGTGAAACCTGATAGGGCATCTTCATCGTGATCTCTTCCGATGAGATCGGTTCGCCCTTCTCGATGTAACTTGCCACCAGAATGGTGAGCACAATCTCTGTCCTGTTTTCTCCGCCTTTTACCGCCATCAGTGACAATGATAGCCTTCATGCTTGAATCCTTCAAGAGCTTGCTTGACAGGAGCCAAACTTTCTGTTAGAACCCAGAACAGCATCGGGGTGCCTCAACAAGGGCTGAGAGCGGCGTGAAAACCGCAACCCGCAGAACCTGCACAGGATAATGCCTGCGAAGGGAACGCGTGAGCCTCCGGTGAAAGGAGGTTTTTTTATTTATGCAGGAATTTGCGACAAAAGTAAGCGATTTTTTTGGTGGTTTGAATGCCTGGGTTGGCATCACGGTCACGGTTCTTGGTCTGGCCGTTCTCATCTTCCTTCTCATCACAGCAGCCAAAAACAAATGGAACGCAGGCATTATTGCTGAGGTTGGCATTGCTGCAGGACTTTCCTTCATTCTGAGCCTCTTCCCGATCTGGCGCATGCCACAGGGCGGATCAATCACGCTTTCCATGCTGCCTGTTCTGGTCGTCGCCTTCAGGAGGGGCATCGTTCCAGGGCTTGTTTGTGGCCTGATCGCCGGTGTGTTTCAGTCGGTTGCTGATCCTTACATCGTTTCACTCCCGCAGTTCATCCTTGATTACGGCCTTTCCTACACTGTCCTCGGATTTGCAGGCCTCAGGCTCAAGGATGAGGAGAGCAAGGTTCCTGGCGCAATCATAATCGGCGTCTACACAGCCATAATTCTCTACGCCGTCTGGTTGTTCATCGACGCAGCAAAATTGCCGGCAACAGGCGACGGTGCTGGTCCAAATCCACTGTTTTTCATCATGATCGCGGCAGTGGCAGTCCTCATGATCATCGCAATTGTGGTCTTTGGCAAAAAAGTCGCCTCGAAAATTGCCTTGGCAACGACAGGAATCATCGGCAGAATCTTCGTTCATTTCCTCTCTGGAGTGATTTTCTTCGCCCAGTACACATGGCAGGGGTACAACACCTACATCTACTCTCTGGCTTACAACATGCTTTATATCATTCCATCAGCATTCCTTTGCTTCGTAGTGCTTGTTCCGCTTATCAAAACTGGAATTGTCTCAAGGGTAGAATAACTTCGGAAATTTCATGCAAAGGCGGTTTCCTTGAAACCGCCTTTTGTTTTTAGTCATCGAAGGGTAAAATTGAAAAACATGAACTTTCCCGACATTCCACAACTAGACATGAAAACGCTGGATCAGGCTTCAAAAAGGCTTGATTCGCTCACAAAACCAATCGGCAGTCTCGGAAGGCTGGAGGAGTTGGCAAAAACTTTGTGTGCAATGACCGGCAGATTTCCGCTGCGACTCCAAAACAAGCTCGTGCTGGTGATGGCTTCCGACCATGGCGTGACAGAAGAAGGCGTCAGCGCCTATCCATCCGAAGTCACAGCACAAATGGTGTCAAATTTTCTTGGTGGTGGTGCAGCCATCAACGTTTTGGCAAGGCTTGCAGGTGCAAGTGTGCACGTTGTTGACATTGGCGTGAAGTCAAATCTTGAACCTCATGAGAATCTCACCATTGCAAAGATTGCCCCTGGAACGAACAACATTGCAAGACAACCAGCCATGACCAGACAGCAGGCAGAAGAAGCGATCCAGACAGGAATAGACATCGCCAACAAATTCATAGACAGGGAAATGGACATAATCGCAACCGGCGAGATGGGAATCGGAAACACGACTCCGTCGTCGGCCATAACAGCAGTTATGTGCAATGAAAGCATTGAAAAGGTGACAGATCGTGGAACCGGACTCGACGACAAGGGAATGCACCACAAACAGGGCATCATCAGGCAAGCCATCGAAACCAACAGACCGAATCCAGACGACCCCATCGACGTACTCTCGAAAATCGGAGGATTTGAGATTGCAGGTCTTGCTGGTGTTATCATAGGCTGTGCCTCAAAAAGAACCCCTGTTGTTATAGATGGTTTCATATCAGGAGCAGCCGCTCTTGTTGCTCACTCCATCAATCCCTTGACCAAAAACTACATGGTGGCGTCTCACTGCTCAGTCGAATCAGGCCACAAGGTAATCCTTGACCATCTGGGCCTCAAACCCCTTTTTGACCTTGACCTCAGGCTTGGCGAAGGAACCGGTTCAGCACTGGCTTTCAGCCTTATCGATGCCAGTCTGGCGGTTATCAGTGAGATGGCAACTTTTGAAAGCGCTAACGTGAGCAAATCATGAAAAGCCTTATTGCCGCACTGTCTTTCCTGACACCAATCCCTTTTACGGCTCAACTGACGACAAGGGAGTTTTCAAAAATCCAGCTCTGGTTCTCGCTCATCGGCTTCTTTCAGGGATCAGTGCTGATGTTTGCCTGCTTTGGACTCTCGTTTGTGGTTGGCAGGCCGGTTGTTTCAGTTTTGGCCGTGTGTCTTTGGGTATTTCTCACAAATGCCACCCATCTGGACGGCGTTGCCGACTGTTTCGACGGCTTCCCGAACCCATCTAATCCCAAAAGACGCCTTGAAATCATGAGCGATCCAAGGACTGGCGCCTATGGTGTTGTCGGGATCGTGCTGATTCTGATGCTAAAGGCAGTTCTGGTTACTTCGTCAAAAAATATCGGCTGGATGGCCTTTGTCCCAATTCTGGCAGCGATGACTTTTGCCAGAGGTTCAGTTCTGATACTAACTTTTTTCAGGTCTGCCAAGGAATCCGGTCTGGGGTACAGCCTCTGTTCTGGCAGGAATATCTGGTTTTTTCTGATAAATATGATCATTCCAGTGACACTGGCTGTTTTCCTGAGACTCCCGGGATTGATTGCATTGGTGACAAGCTTTGTTGCCACACTCATCGTCGGGTTTGTGGCAAAATCTAGAATAAATGGTGTAACAGGCGATGTCTTCGGGCTTGCAATCGAGGTTTCTGAAGCCTCGGTTTTGCTTTCGTTTGCTGTCATAGAAGGGGTTTTCCTGTGAAAAAACTGATTCTGGTTCTGGGTGGCGCAAGGTCTGGCAAAAGCACTTACGCTCTGGACTATGCCAAAAAGAATGGCAAAAACGTCGTTTTTGTGGCAACCGGCATCGCCAGTGATGACTCGATGGCAAAAAGAATTGAAAGACACAAGTCCGAAAGACCGCCAAACTGGACAACGATCGAAGCCTCGAGAAACATCGCCAAACCCCTGAAAGAAGTAAAGACTGATCCTGACATCGTAATCATCGATTGCCTCACGACTCTCTCAGGGAACCTGATCATCAATATCCCCGAACCGGTCGATGAAACATCGGCATTTTCGGCTATAAAACCGGAAATTGATGGTATCGTTGAAGCATGGGGATCTATGAACGCAACATTTCTTGTGGTCAGCAACGAGGTCGGCCTCGGAGTCGTTCCCCCAACAAGTCTCGGTTGCGCCTACAGAGACGCTTTGGGAAGGGCAAACCAGATGCTGGCATGTCAGGCAACCGACGTGGTTCTGATGGTTGCAGGCATTCCGTTGATCATCAAATCCACTTAAAACCCCAGCCAGCAATCAGCGCTTTTCAACTCTGTAACCGGTCTGGCCGGTTGTGCCATTGGTAAGGATCACTCCTGGTGCAATGATTGCCTGAAGTGTACCATCTGTGGAATCTATCTTTTCGAGCACTTTGAAATTCTTGTCCATCGTTATCAACTTGGCCTGAGCGATTGCTGCGAATCCGTCGTCGGTTTTATCAAGAGAAATGATGTCGGGCATATCGATTGTTTTTGTTACTTTACCGTTTTTGTCGACAATGAGTATTGATTTGTCAGTCGGGATCACAAGCTCAGAGCCATTCAGAATCGGTTTCGACGATGGCAGGCAAACCAGCTGCCAGATGAATTTTCCATCGCCTGCCTGAAAACACGCAATGCCTTTTGTTCCATGAACATATACCTTGTCACCAATCCGCCACAGGTCCTGGACGTTGTCACTCATCTTGGCATACCAGAGGACTTTGCCAAAACGGTCACTGGCTCTGACAACATCTGATTCGTTGACGTAGAAAAGGGTCAAGTCTTCAGTGGCATCGATGATTGGAAGTGACGGTTCGACCTTGAATTCACTTATATTACCGTAGATGGTGTTGCTTTGAACCTGCCAAAATCTTGGGCCTATAACCACAGGAACAGAGCTTATCCTTGGGTTTTCGTACTGCTTGATCTCATTGCCGTTTCTGTCCAATGCAACCACAAGACTTCCTGCTGTGCCCTCAAATGTTGCCAGAAAGCCACCATTGAACGGCTGGCAATTTATGCAGCTCCAGAGTTTTGCTTTGGGTGATTCATACTTCCAGGCGACATTGCCAGAATAGATGTCGATTGCAACGACATCCCTCTCGCATGGCACAAGCAGGATGTCATTTGAAAGTGTCGCCTTGTATCCGCTTGCAAAGCCGTTTTGCCAGCTTTTTTCAAGCTTGCCGATGACAGTCGCCTGTTTTGGCTGACCACAGGAAGCAAGAAGAATCAGAGCACTAACGACGCCAAATATCCTCTTCATCAGCCCTTCCATCGTTTCTTCCAAACGGCTGGTGTCTCAGGTACCTGCTGTTTCTCCAGTCCTCAAGGCTTGGCGGATGCCGCACGATGAGCTTGTAGACCAGACCAACAATTATACCGAAGAGGAAGCCTCCAACGTGTGCCCACCAGGCAATTCCTCCGCCACCACCCACGATGCCGAAAACCTGCATGGCAAACCAGATGCCCATGAACACAACCGCAGGCATGGCAATCGGAATCCACAGCGCAAGCACATAGACCTGCGATCTTGGGTAAAGGATCATATAAACACCCATGACGGCAGAGATGGCTCCAGATGCACCGATTGTCGGGACAAGAAGACCATCGCCCTTGAGCGAGAAAACAACGTGCACAAGTGTTGCAACGATTCCACCGGCAAGGTAGAAGAGTGCAAAACCGACTTTTCCGAAAGCGTGTTCGATGTTATCGCCAAAAACAAGCAGCGACCACATGTTGAACAGGATGTGCCAGAAATCTCCGTGAAGGAATAGTGAAGTAATGAGCGTTACGAATCCAGGAATCGATGTCGGTGGCAATTCAGTCGAGGGGATTCCAGCAATTCTTGCTGGTATTGTCCCAAAGCTGTATGTGAAGAGCACGCCCTGCGAAACATTTGGATACTGCGAAGGAATGAGGTTCAGAAGCATCTGGAGCAGGAAAACGAGCACACAAAGGCCAACAATGCCCCACAAAACCCACGGTCTTGTCTTCGATGGATCCTGCTGAACCCTGTCTCCGAGGACGTACATTAATTCGAACCTTCTTCTTTGTGCTCAGGTTCTTTGGCAGGCTGAGGCTCAACTTTCAGCTCCTGCTTTTCTGGTGCAATCTTCTTGTCTATGCTTTCGATTTTTGCAACCGTTTCTGCGTCAACCATTGACTGCGTCTCTGATTTCTTGATGAAAAGGATGTGGAACAGAACAGCAACGATGATCAAACCGATGAAGGTGAGCTGCGAGGCGTTGAACGGGGTGCCAAAAAGCGCCCTGTGTCCCTCGTCGGCTCTGAGGAATTCTGTGCCGATATGCGTTGCACTGTAGAGATAGACAAACCAGACAAAGAGTTCGCCGGCTTTGAGCTTGATTTTCTTATTGATCAGCCAGAGGGCGACAAAAATAAGAACCGCAACCAGAGCATTGAGGAGTTGTGTCGGGAAAACCGGAGTTGCAAGCCCTGTTCCCCTTTCGATGACTCCCCAGCTGCATTCTGGCCCATAACAGCAACCGCCCATGAAGCATCCGAGCCTTCCAAAGAAGTAGCCGATTGCTATGGCTGGAGCTGCAAGGTCTGCCAGCCTCCAGAAGTTGAGCTTTTTGACCTTGGCAAAGATGATGATGGCCGGGATATTGAAAATGATGATGCCAAGGAACGCCATGCCCTGCATCTGAAGCTGGAAAATCTGCCCCGGGTTTGCGATGTAGTTTTCGAGATGGGTCAGGATGTACAAAATCCTTGCCCCGAAAATTCCAACGATTATCACGACAAACGCAAGGTCTGTCAGCTGGTCGTGGGTGACGCCGTAATACTTTGCCCGAAACCATGAATACGCTATCGCAGCCAGGATGCCCACA
Organism: uncultured Caldisericales bacterium; assembly: GCA_964639885.1. Lineage (GTDB taxonomy): Bacteria > Caldisericota > Caldisericia > JAAYUI01 > JAAYUI01 > JAGNLA01. The sequence goes on from CAZXEH010000016.1 coordinate 42,515, forward strand.
GTGATGAGCACGCCATACCAGTAGATCTGGAGTCCGAAAATTTTAAAAGCCTCTGGAAACATTTTGCCTCCTTGACCCCTCAAGGATAATTGAACCAGTCGCAGTTTTCAAGTATACTTAAACCATGAAAAAACTTTGCCTTGCCGTCATTATTGCAGTTTTGACCAGCATTTCCTGTGGTTCCGCACACATTTACATGGAAGGGCCGAAGGAATTCAAGGGTGTCGTCGGGAAGATGAAAGCGATTCCAGATTCGGTACCATTGAGGGATCTTGCTGACGGACTTCAAAAATACATGCTAGAGTTCAATTTCAAGTCAGGCATAAGCGGGCAGATTAACCCTCTGAGCGACGAGGAAACACAGTACATACTCGACAGGAAGTATGAATCCGGTACCCCTCAGATCAACACACAAGCCGTAATCCCGGGCAAGGCTGAAATCGTCTATTCAAACGGATCGATTGGCAACTATGACAGGATCACGGGGCGATTCTCAAGTTTTGAACTCTCTCCTGATCTGATTCCTCCTGCCGATATTTCTGTATCAAACAACAGAAACCTGACAAAGGACATCGTCGAGAGCATTGCAAGGCTGTGGTTTGAGCAGATCGATATCGACATAAAGAATTACAAGGCTAACCCATTTGAAATCATGGAACCGACCACAGTCGTTTTCCAGGAAGAGCTGAAAGACCCGGACACAAAGTCTCCCAACTACGTCAGAGCCGTCATCAACCATTGGGGAATGATCGTCAGATACGACATAAACATTGGGCCAACCCCGACAATCGGAACCAAACCAACGCTTGATGCCAGTGAAATCATGAAAAAAGCAAGATTGTTCCTGGCTGTTGCAGAGGATTTCAAACTGGATGTCACTCCAGTGAGCGTGATAAAAAGGATTTACTCGGAAGAAAAAGGCGAACTGGTCTACAAAGATGTGCTTGCCTGGTTTATCGACGCCTCAACCTACAAAATTTCAACCAGAAACCCAATCCTCATTCTCGACGCTCATACCGGCCTGCCGGTGGAGTGAACCTGAATAATTGTTTGCCAAGGTTATTCCTGGCAATCAACAATGTGAATCTCCATCGTCTGAACAAGGTCGTTTGACCGGCAGGTAACTACGGCGTCACAAGGCTGGCGCGACCAGACTGTGCCACTGGAGCTCACATTGGCAAAATCGGGCTTGATCGACCAGTCAACCGGTGCATTCTCAATCCAGTTTCCATCAGCGTCAAAAACTTTTGCTTTTAGATCAACATACCCGCTTGTGCAAATCGTATCGGAAGGCGCTGAAAGCTCTATCCTGACTGAATTGTTGGTCTTATGGTCGCTAAAGCAATTTAAATAGTTACTACCACATATCGCAAATACAAAACCATCCGAGATTATGGGAACTAGTTGATAACCATCTTTTCTCCCGTAACAAAACAGAATCTGCCCTGTGCTGGCATCATAACAAGTTAGCATTGAATTTAAACCATCGACGAACATCCTGCCGTTGCAAAATGAAGCACACAGGGAATTAGGATTGTCAAATCCATTCTCCCATATCGTCGTACCAGTCTTGATGTCAACACATCTGGTTGAAACATAGACTTTGCCATTGTAAACGGTTGGCGAAGACCAGTCCTGGCCTGATAATACCCTTTTGTTTTGCCACAAAATCTCTCCGGTATCAGGATTCAAACAATTAATCGCGCTTTCTACAGTGTTTATTATTATCTTGTCTTCATAAACACAAGGATTTGAAAATGGTTCCTCTTGTAATTTTGCATTCCAGATTTCCCTGCTGTTTTTGGCATCCAGGCAAAACACCCTTGAGATGCCATCTGATACAAAGATTCTGCCATTCGAGATTGCCAATCCTGCGTGATTGCTGGATGGAATCTTTTTCGACCATAAAGGTATTCCCGTGTTTCCATCAAGACAATACAACAAAGGTCCTTTCCAGATATTGTCAGAAATCATGAAAAAAATTTTGCCCTCATAAAAAATCATGTCTGAGTTGAACCAAGTGCTGTGCAGAAATCTCCAAATCCTGTCCCCGTTGTTTACATTCAGACAGATAACCGATCCATTATCTGAAGCGATATACAGCTTTTCATCAACTATAATCGGTGGTCTTTCATCGTCATACCCTCCGTCGTCATCAATATCTCTTTTCCAGATGGTGTTTCCAGTTTTCAAATCCAGACAATAGACATCGTACATGTAGGAACAAACATACAATTTCCCATATGAGACAACCGGGGGTTGTTCCGAGGCGTAAAATGTTTTATTCACCCAAACTCGCTCCAATGAAACACGCTCAGGCCCGCATTCATCTTCAGCAACCCTTATATTTTCAGTAGTCTTTCCCGCCATCTTCCAATCGCATGATGGCAAAGCAACTTTTGAATCAGACGCTGAAATCAAAAACGGTGTCTGGAATTGAGAAATCATGAGGATAAAAACGGTTGCCATCGCCAGCCTTGTTTTCCTCATCCAGTCCTCCATGATTGGATGGTAGCCAATTCCTGTTAAATTGCAAATCTGGATTGATTCAGCAATGATTAAACTTTCGGCCAGGTGATTGTGATCATTTTATTTTCAGCGTTCCATTCGACCTTTGCTCCGAACGGTTCGGCAATGAACCTGAGCGGAACCATGACACTGCCCGAAACGTTGATTGGTGGAGCATCAATTTGCACCTCCCTGCCGTTTATGAGGGCGATTTTCTTGTCTATCCAGAGAGTGAAGTTGACATCATAGCGGTTCACCGAAATTTTTCTCTCGGAAGAGTTCCAGTCAAGCTGGCAACCGAAAGCCTCAGAAATGAACCTGAGCGGAACCATGACCCTGCCCTTGTCAATAATCGGCGGTCTGGTGAGCGTTCTTTCAATGCCGTTGATCGAAGCGCTCGTATTGCTCACCTGAAGCTTGATTGTAATGCTGTCCTGGGTTTCAACGGTCACGGGGATTGTCAGTTTTGTACAGGTGTTTCTGTCTGGCGTGACCACAATTTCGCTGATCAACTTTGTAGACGCCGGCAACGCTGAAGCCATGACCGTAAAAGTCACCGTCACTGGATTTGCATCGAGGGCAAAACGATTTTTGGAAAGCGATATCCACGGATCAGCAGTTGTGATTGTGACATCAGTTGGCTCTGAAGAGATGAAGTTAATCTTTATATCCTTCTTGTCACCACGGTTTACAAGACCAAAATCCAGTGAGGACAGGTTTGCGGTGATGCATGGAATTGAGGAAACGCTTACAATTGCTCCTTCAACTTCGACGATGCATGTCAGATAATTTGCCCGGAGTTTGAACTCAAACTTCTGTCCGACAACAAATTCTTTTGAATTGTAGATAAGCTTTACTTCCTGAGTTTTCCCGGCAGGAATTGTGAACTTGTCAGGCTCGATCTGAAGCTTTTCAAAATCTTTCACCAGGCTCACTTCAAGGTCAATATCGCCTGTATTTGTGTATATAAGTTTTTCAATATATTGTTCATTTGGTTTGATGTTATCAAACTTGACCGATTCCCTGTCAACTTCAAGGAACGGAACTACGCTTATTTCCACAGATTCTGAGAGGTTCCCCGATCTGCAAAAAATCTTTGTTTTCCCGTAGCTTTTTGGCTTGAACAATCCTGCAGCGTCGATTTCTCCAACTGAAATATCTGTTGAATCCCATTCGATTTTGGCTTTGTCAATGACTTGTCCGTACTGGTCAAAAACTTTGGCTGTAAACTGCAAGTCCATACAGAGATCAAGCTTGGTTGATGCCGATGAAATCTCGATTTTTGTTGGTTCAGGCGGGATATACGGCTTGCTGTCGATAAAACAGTATAGGGTTTTGTTGAATGAGCTCAGATAAACGCAGTCTTTGCCAACCGTCGGATGTGTGCCGTACGCCGAATCAGGAATCTGGTAATTCCAAAGCTCCTTGCCGGTGTTGATGTCGAGCATGTAAAGCTTGTTATCCGTTGAGGTATAGACCAATTTGTCATTGAACAGGACGGGTGTTGAGCCGGATATTTTTTTGTCCTGTTTGGTGTAGACCTCCCAAAGCAGGGTTCCGTCGTCAATATTGAGGCAATAGAGCTTCTGGTCGCTTGCAGTGATGAAGACCTTGCCGTATTCAACCGTTGCCGACGAATAAATCTGGCTCCTTGTGGTTTTGAACTCCCAGATCGGTTTTCCGTCCTCGGCATTGACGCAGAATACAGAGCCTTTTTTCGTGCCTATGAATATTTTCCCGTAATAAACGGTTGGAGTCGACTCGATGTTTGCACCCCTGCCAGCGTTGAATTCCCAGACTTTGTTGCCGTTCCTGACGTCGTAGCAGAAGAGATCGCCACTCATGTTGCCAACATAAAGGTTGTTTCCGTAAAAAGTTGGCGATGAGTAGAACGCTTGGTCGGCAACCACCGACCATTCCAGACTTCCGGATTCAATACTGCAGCAATAAAAACGCTTGTCGCTGGAGCCAAAAAACAAACGTCCCTTGTAAACCACGGGTGAAGACCAGATTGCCCCGCCGGTTGATTTCATCCATTTTCTCTTGCCTGTATCGGTATTGTAGCAGTGCATCTTGCCGTCAAAGGAACCTATGAAAACCCATTTCCCGTAGATGCAGGCCGAAGAATAACTGCTCCTGATCGTTTCTTCGTCTACGGTGTCGAGTTCGGCTTTCCACTTCTCCTTGCCGGTTTCGCCGTCGACGCAGTAGAGGAGGTCTTCGTCTGTTCGTATGAAAATGTTGCCGGCACCGTGGATTGGCGATGAAAGGATTTTGCCCTTGGTTTGGAAAGACCACTTCAGGGCAAGCTCGTCGGTCATCGGGCCACAACCATCGGGTGCGACCCTGTCACCCTGGAGATTTTGCCCGAAACATGGCCAGTCACAGTTGACTTCTTCAGCAGATGAAAAGTTAATGGCAGTCGAAGCGAAAGGCTGGAAAATGACGGTAAAAACAAGAACCAATATCCCAAGTCTGGCAATCCTCACACAAACCTCCTTAAGTCAGGACTATTTTATTAAAACGCCAGTCCAAAGGCAAATGCTCCGCTATTTCGGCCAGGTTATCGTGATTTCCTTGGCTTGTGCGTTCCAGTCGACCTTTGCGCCAAAAGGTTCAGCTATGAATCGAAGGGGAACCATGGTTCTGCCACCAACAATAACCGGTGGTGCGTCGATCTTGAGTTTATTTCCGTTTACCTCGACAAAATCCTTCCCAATCCAAAGGTTAACAGTTATGTCGTACCTGACAATGCCGATTTTCTGGGTGACTGGATCCCACAAGATGGAACAGCCGAAACTTTCCGAGATGAAGCGGAGCGGAACCATTGTCCTGCCAGCGATTATTCTTGCTGGAACGTCAAGCATCCTCTCCTGACCATTGATTGTTGCGTTTCTCGAATCCACCTGAAGCTTGATTGTGATGCTGTCCTCTGTTGATACCAGCAATGGGATTGTGGTCTGTTCACAGAAATTCATGTCAGAGATGATAGTGATGTTTGCTGTCAGTTTCGAAGATGCAGGAAGCGAGGAGGCCATTATTTTGAAATCGATTGTTTCTTTTTGGCCAACATCAACCGATAAAGATTTCTTCGAAATTTCCACCCACGGCTGGTCGCAGGAGATTG
>CAZXEH010000017.1:0-8447 GCA_964639885.1 uncultured Caldisericales bacterium
ATTGATGAGGCTTTCCCCCAAAGGTTCAAAACTTGACAGGGGGGCAGTTTTTGCTATCATCAATCCGATTTTACATTTCCCCCCATAGGAGGTTCGACATGGAGAGAAGATTTGTCGCTTCAGAATCGGTTTGCGAGGGTCACCCGGACAAGGTTGCCGATCAGATTTCAGATGGCGTTCTTGACTGCATCCTTGCAGAAGATCCCACCGGCAGGGTAGCCTGCGAGACTTTTGTCACCCTCGGTCTTGTAGTGGTTGGCGGCGAAATAACGACCAAGTCCTATGTTGACCTTCCGGCAATCGTCCGTTCGGTGCTCTACGACATCGGCTACCGTGACAGGTGGCTTGGCTTCACATACGATACGGTTGGCATCATCAACGCAATCGGCAGACAGTCCCCCGACATCGCACAGGGTGTTGACGTTGGCGGAGCAGGCGACCAGGGAATGATGTACGGCTTTGCATCAAACGAGACCCCGGAGCTGATGCCCATGCCAATCCATTACGCACACGCACTTGCACGCCAGCTGGCATTCGTCAGGAAAGAAGGCATCCTTCCGTGGCTTGGCCCGGATGGAAAAACCCAGGTGGTCGTTGAGTACGAAAACGGCAAGGCAAAGTGGATAAAGTCGATTGTCCTCGGCGCACAGCACAGCGAAGAAGTTCTTGACCCTTCAAACCCGCACCAGATTTCCGAGCTTGCAAGACACTCACTTGTTGAAAAGGTTGTAAAGCCAATTGTCCCAGCAGAGATTCTTGCACCAGATGTCCAGTATTTCATCAACCAGACAGGAAAGTTCGTCATCGGAGGCCCGTGTTCGGACACCGGCATGACAGGCAGAAAAATAATCGTTGACACATACGGAGGCGCTTGCCCGCATGGTGGCGGTGCGTTCTCCGGCAAAGACCCGACAAAGGTTGACAGGTCGGCCTCATACGCAACCAGATACGTGGCCAAAAACGTCGTTGCCGCCGGATTGGCCGATGTTTGCCAGGCTGAAGTCAGCTACGTTATCGGCAGAGCCGAACCAACCCACTTTGCAATCAGAACATTTGGAACCGGCAAGGTTGAAGATGAAAAAATCGCAAAGGCAGTGCTTGAGTGCTTCGACATGAGACCAAAAGGAATCATCGAGAGGCTTGACCTTCGCCGTCCGATATACAAGAAAACCGTCAACTACGGCCATTTCGGAAGGGAACTCCCCGAATTTGTCTGGGAAGACACAACCGTCCTTTCAAAACAGCTCCAGGAAAAGCTCAGATGAGAAAAATCCTCCTTGCCTTTGTTGTGATGGTTTTACTTGCCGGTTGCGGTTCAGCAGGCAATGTCGCCGATGAGAAAAAGGACAAGTACGATCCCTACAATCCGGTGCAGAGCCACAACCCAAATCTTTCCGATGAGGTGAAGCCAAACCAGAACCTGATTCCAGGCAAAGGCGGAGAGACGTTTGAAAGCCAGACAAACATTGAAGTGCTTGCTCTTCCTGGCTCACCGGTGCTCATAACCGACAAGTATTTCAATATTCTCTACGGCTCATCGGACAAGACGGGTGCAAAAAAGATCATTGAAATTCTCAAACAAAAAAAGATCGAGTATCTGAACTATGTGATCGTTCCGTCTGCAAACCCGGAGACGATCTCTGGCATGTCGGAACTTCTGGGCAAGGTAAGGGTTGAATTTCTTGATGTTCTTTCCGGCTCTGATTCTGCTGACCTGAAAAATGTTGTAAAAATTGCAGCCGACAACTCAATCGTCACACAGCCAGCCATGGCAGGCTCAAAATGGGCAATAAACGGCGTAGAATTCGACATCCTATACCCAATGACCATCGACATGTCTGATAACGACACAACCGCCAGAACATGTGTCGTTCGCATCGAGAAAGATGGCGTTTCAGCAATCCTGACCGGCGACATCAATGAAACCATCTGCAAAAAGCTGATTGAGCGCGGGAAACTTGTGCCCTCGACTTATGTGGTGGCCACAAACGGCGCTCCAGCTGGTTCGATAACAAAAGAGTTCCTCGACATCGTGAAACCCGAAAAGGTGATTGTTGGCATGAGAACTGTCGATGCAGGCGGACTCAGAGTCGAAACCCAGAGTGTTCAAAAATCAGGCACGGTTGTCATCCCCCTGGACAAAAAACTGGCTGAATGATTTAATGCAAGATATAAAAAAACCTCCCCTTGCGGGAGGTTTTTTATTTACATGCAATGTTCAATCATAGACTTGTCAGAGTCTATCGCTTTGCCCCTGGGAAATGAGAAAATCGCGATTTCGTTTTAAGCACTCCCGAACATCGCGGTCGCCAAGTTGTCGAAAATCGGAATAGTAGGTCGACACCGAAAAAACTTTGTTTGATGAGACAAACAGGCCAGTGAATCCGTCAATTTTGGCCTTAACCATCTCGATTGCCGACTGGGTGGCTACCGGTGTTGCCACATAAATTTTCTTTGCACCAGAGTTTTTTAGCCATGTGACCGCTCCCAGCATGGTCAAGCCTGTGGCCATTCCGTCGTCGACCACCAGAACCTCTTTGTCCTTTGGTGATGGCGGATTTTCATCATGCATGACATTCTGTTGGGATCGTCTGACCTCTGAAAGCCTGGTTCTGGCAATTTTTTGGGCATCCATGTACGAAAGCCCCATCTGCCTGTAGAAGCCCTCATCCATTATGACTTCGCCATCATGGATCACTACACCAAAGGCTATCTCCTGGTTCCACGGTAGCGGTAGCTTTGAAACGTGAACAGGCAGGAGTTTTGATGACAGAACCTCTGCAATTGGTTCAGCCACAAGCACGCCGCCTTTTGCGATGCCATAGACCAGTTCGGGCTGCCACAAACCCTTGATCTTGCCGGCGAGCTGCTTTCCAGCCTCAAGCCTCGATTGGAATTTCATAGGCCACCCCACGGTTCCAGGTAGATTCTTTTCCTGATTGCCACCTGCTTGCCAAGATAATCGTTTATATAAGCGTTTATGCGGTATTCTCCAGGGAGTTCGTAGGTATGGGTAACCTCAGATGTTCCTTCCTGCCTCAAACCGCCTCTGTTGCTGTTTTCGTCTCCCCAGTCGATATAGTATTCGTAAGGGGGGTAGCCACCGATGATTGTCAGGTTATAGTCGAGGGAGCCGTTCAACCTGTGGGTTTCCCGGAGTTCACCGATCAGGTCGGGGTAGACATTGTGGGCAATCATGATAATCGAGCAATGGTTAGAAATTGATGACGTATCCCACGAAAACACCGAGTCGATCGAGAGGGTTGAGCCTGTGAGTGCATCTGGAGCGTTTATCCTTGCCCAGACTTTGAATGTTTGGGATTCGCCGTTTTTAAGCGACCTTACATCAAAAAGAGCTTTTGTGTCTGTGATTTTTGATTCAGGACTTGAGCGCTGAAGCTCAAACTCACGACCAAAATTGAAGGTGAGTGTTGCATCGTTTATATCCGAGCCAGATGTGTTTGTGATTTTGCAGCTTGCCCAGATCGTGTCTCCATTTGTTGCGTTGAAGCTGTTTGGACGAAGTTGCGTGGCGATGTTGCCCCCTGAAAGGTTTTTAAGCCCCGCGGGATTCAAAAGCAGGATTCCTGCCATCACCACACCCAACAGCTTCCCTGGCTTCATCAGCTCCTTTTTGCGTACATCTCCCAGACTTTCTGGGTTTCCTCAAGCATCTTCTGGGTTGTGAACTGCTCCTCAACCCTTGCCCTTCCATTTTTGCCAAGGCTTTTGGCAACCTCACTGTTTGTCATAACATTAATTATTGCATTTGCAAGCTCTCTTGGGTTTTTAGGAGAAACAAGTACGCCAAAGTCAGGTTTTGTTATGACTTCCGGTATGCCGCCAACATTTGTTGCAACAATCGGAACCTCAAGAGCCATGAACTCAAGCAGTGCAAGGCCAATTGCCTCGTTTATTGACGGGAAACAGCCGATCTCACAGGCTTTCATTTCGTTCCATGGGAATTTTATTCTGCCGGGAAGAAAGACCCTGTCCTGAATCTTCAGGTTTTCGGACTGCTGTCTCAGCGGTTCGAGGCATCTGCCATCGCCAATGATGAGCAGTGCAGCTTCCGGCACTTTCTGCATGATGAACGGGAGTGCAGAAACCATGTCGTTGTGACCCTTGACTTCGACAAGCCTGCCAACGGTTCCGATCAGCCTGAGCTTTGGGTCAATTCCAAGTTTTTTCTTCGTTGCCTCGGGGTTTGCTCCTGACCTGACTTCGTTGAGGTCGATGCCGTTGTAGACGGTGTGGATTTTATCCCTTGGGATGCCCCTGATTGCCAGCTTTTCGGACATGTCTTTTGAAACGCCAATGAAGCCATTGCACCAGGAATTGCCAATATTGTCGGCAAACCAGACAGCCCTCTCCTTCAGTTTTGAGCCGTAGTCAAGCCTTGAGTCGCTGTGCATGGTGCAGATGTTTGGGATGCCGGTGAGTTTTGTGGCGTAGCGACCGAGGAAGTTTGCACGCACGCCGTGGGTGTGGATCAGGTCGAGGTTCAGCTTCCTCATCAACCTGGCAAGACCGTAAGGGTTTTGTCCGAGGATGTATGGTTCAATTCCTGCCTGCCTTGCTTCAACGGTGGTCATGCCTTCGTTTATGTGGATGTGGCACACCTCAAATTTAGACTTGTCGCACATTGTGGCAAGCTGGATCGTGTAGCCCTTTGCTCCTGCCACGTCTGTTCCTGCGATTACCTGTGCGACCCTTATTTTTTTTGCCATATTCTTTCAAACTCCGTGAAAAATCTTTCCATCCTGTTGTCCCAGGTGTTGGAAGAAACAAACTTTCTTAGTGCCTCCGAATCAGCTGGTGAGTTGCAGGCCTTGTCGAGCGCTTCGATGAATGATTTTGAATCAGGCGCAATTGTCACAACTTCACCCGGCATGTCCTCAAGCTCCATCATGGGAACTGAAACGGTTGAAAGCCCCATCGATGCATACTCGTAGAGCTTGAGTGGGGAAACCGAGGCGATCAGCGGACCCTGCTTGAACGGAATGATTCCGCAGGATGCACCGGCCATGAGTCCTGGCAGTTCTTTCTGTGGTTTTTTGCCGAGGAAGTGCACGTTTGGAAGCGTTCGAAGCGTTTGCCCCTCGGCTCCAAGTTCATTGCCACGTTCCTCGCCTATGATGATGAAGTTGATGTTTGGTCTTGCCTTTGCCACTTCAAGCAGAAGGTTGCCGTCAAACCACCATCTCAAGGCGCCAGCGTAGACAACCCTTGGTTTTGGAATTACCTTTACCGCACCGCTTTCGCCGTTTGACTGGAAAAGATTGGAATCAACAGCGTTTGGCATGTAGATGGTGTTGGTATTGAACTGGGAAAGCCTGCCAGCAATTGAACGGGCAGTTGCAAAAACCGAGTCTGACGAAAAACAGAGCTTTGCTTCAGCCGACTCGATGAAGGATTTGGAGCTGGTTCCGCCATAGCCGGCGTGGTCGTCGACGCAGTCGTAAAAGCTGGCTTTTGGTTTTACCCTTCTGATAATCGGTTCCATCCACGGCAGATAGAACAGGGCTGCAAATTCCTTTGGAAATCCAATTTTTTTCATTGCCGAGAGAGCAAAACCGGCAACCTTTCCACAGGCCATGTTCTGACAAACACCGAAACGGCCGTAGAAAGGCATCATTGCAGGAGGTGAGGCAACCCAAAGGTTTGGATTGATCTGATCGATTTTTCCGGCACGCTCGACCTTTGGTTTGTAGGTCGGATCCTTGAGAGCCGAGAGGTAGGTGAACGGAGCCTCGATGTAAAGCACCGGGTTTCCCTTGGAGCTGAGCCAGTGGGCAAGCCTGTGCTTCCGGGTTGGCAGGTCGTCAAAATCCTGGCTGGAAAATATTACAAGCGGGATCATCTGTAGGTTGGCTCCAGCCTGTGCATCAGCTCGACAATGAGTGGCCTGTCAAATTTTTTCGTTGCATCCAAGAGTTTTTTGAGGTTTTCTTCAAAGTGTTCATCGCCAAAGAAGTTTGGCACAACCTTTATGATTCCGTCAAAGGTTTCGGAGCGTTTCTCTTCTTCCTTCGTAATCAGCTCCTCGCTCATCTTCTCGCCTTCCCTCGGTGTGGTGTAGATGATCCTGTAGTCTCTGTCTTCCACAAAACCAAGGACGCCGGCGATTTTTCTGGCCAGTACGTCGATGTAGATCGGATCACCAACCACAGGGACATAAACCTCGGCCTTGTTTGCAACTTTTGTTGCCCTGAGGATAAAAAGTGAGGCCTGTTCGCAGGTTATGAAGTAGCGGTTCATATCCTTGCTTGTGACCGTGAGCTGTCCACTGGTTTTGAGCTGGCGCTGGAACGTGTAGCAAACGTTTCCTGTTGAATCCAGAACGTTTTCAAACCTGACGATACAGAACTTGCCGTCATGGTTTCTTGCAAACCTCTGGATAACTGTTTCTGCTATCTTTTTTGAGGCGCCCATCACGTTTGCAGGGTCTGCTGCCTTATCTGTTGAGATGAAGGTGAACGCCTTGATGCCGAACTTTTCGACGGCTTTCAAAGCGACGATTGTTCCTTCGACGTTTGTCGAAACCGCCTCTTCAGGAAATTTCTCCATCAGCGGAACGTGTTTTCTTGCTGCAACATGGAACAGGATGTCGGGTTTCTTTTCGGCAACAAGCGCCATGAAGCGCTCTTCGTCCCTCATGTCCATTATGATTGCGGTTTTGTTTGAAAATCCAGAAATGGCCAGGTCGAGGTCGATCATGTAGATTCCGTTTTCAGAGTTGTCTACAACGGTCATGTGTTCCGGTTCGAACTTTGCCACCCGTTTTGCAAGCATGGAACCGATTGATCCGCCTGCGCCGGTTATGAGCACCCGTTTGCCCTTGATGTAGTCGCCGTCTTCAGGACGCGCTTCCCTTCTGTGACCGAACATGCCTGAGACGATGAGCCTTTCAATGACTTCATCCTCACCGATCTCACGTTTGAAGTGTTCGTTTTTGGGTATGACGGTCAGCTGGACTTTCATTTCGTTGCACATGTCTGCAAGCTTTCCGAGCGCTTCAAAGTCGGACGAGGCGAGCACGCTGTTGTAGCCTGAAAGGTGTGAGAATTCATCCAGGTTGTGGGCGTGACCGGCAACCTTGTAGGCAGTGCTGGTCGACAGCTCTGACCTTATTTCTTCATAAAACTCATTGCCACCACAGACAGCAACCCTGATCATCGTTCTATCTCCCCAGCTTCGCCTTGATCTCATTGGCCTTGTCGTGGGCTTCCGAGACAGCGCCGACAAGCGCATCCTGCATTGCATCGGTCATCGTTCCAAACAGTGGCGGACAAAGGGTTTGCGTTGAAAGCCCAGAGGCTTCCGGACAGGCGTCAAATCCTGGCCTGTAGTTCTGGCCGTCGCTGTTGAAATACTGGTGCTGGTGAACTGGCAGGCTGAAGTAGTTCTTGCTCTCGAAATCCTCTTTTTTGAGCACTTCCCATAGCTGGTCTCTTGTCATGCCAAAAGCATCCTTGTCGATCACCATCGCAAAATCCTTGTAGCTGCAACGATCTTCTGGGGCAATCTTCTGGAACGAGATGCCAGGAACCTTGGAGAGCTGTTCTTTGTAGTAATTTACACGCTTGTTTCTGGCTGTTGCCTCAGTATCAAGCTGTTCGAGACCCCATCTGCCAAGGATGGCGTGGAGTTCGGACATTCTGCCGTTGAGTCCCGGGAATGCCGTGTCGTGCACGCCTGGAACCGAACCGTACTCGCGGAGGATGCGGAGGTTGTTTGCCATCTCCTCGGAGTTTGTTGTTATGAAGCCGCCTTCACCGGATGTGAGGAGTTTGGTGGGCGTCAGCGAGTATGAAGCTGCAAGCCCCATGTTTCCGACAGTCTTCCCGTTATGGAGCACGCCGAAGCCGTGGGCTGCGTCAAAAATCACCGGTATGTTTTTCGAATGGGCAAAATTTAAAACCTGATCGACTCCGGTTGGTGAGCCGAAAACGTAGGTGAACACGATTGCAAACGTATCGTCGGTGACTTTTCTTTCAAGGTCGGTCACGTCGATGTTGAAGGTTCTCCTGTCGCAGTCGACGAAGGTTGGATCGCATCCAGCCCAGGCGGTTGCAGTTGCGGTTGCCAGGAAAGTGAACGAAGGGATCAAAACCTTGCACCTGTCTGAAAGTTTTTTGCCCTTCATCATCTTTAGTGCAGCCAGCGAGAGCGTTAGTCCCACGGTGCAGGAGCTTGTGCCGATGGCGTACTTTGAGCCGAGATGGGTTGTCACTTCGGCTTCGAACTCCGAGAGCTGCTCGCCTTTTGTGAGCATTCCGGAAGCCAGCGCTGCCGTGAGTCTGTCAGAGATGTTGGCAAGGTCTGGCACAGGCGGACGTGTGAGTCTGATCTTTCCCGGGTAGTAGCCGGGTCCGCCTAAAATCCTGAGTCTATGCATTCTTGTTGTCCTCCATTGCATCCGGATTTGCAACGCCGTCCAACCT
>CAZXEH010000017.1:8547-46418 GCA_964639885.1 uncultured Caldisericales bacterium
TCTATGCATTCTTGTTGTCCTCCATTGCATCCGGATTTGCAACGCCGTCCAACCTGGAAATCGGGTCGTCCGGTTCGGCATCCGGGTAAGTGTTCGGGGTGAGAAGCTGTTTGGGTGTCATGAAGATGATCTTCATGTCCAGCCCAAAGGTCATGTGGGTTGCGTAAAAAACGTCATATTCGATCTTCTGTGGCCAGGTGAGGGCATTTCTGCCGTTGACCTGCGCCCAGCCGGTGATGCCTGGTTTGACCCAGAGGCGCTTTGATTGCTCTTCGTTGTAGCGCTTTGCTTGATAGATCATCGACGGCCTTGGACCAACGATACTCATGGTTCCACCGATAACGTTGAAGATTTGTGGCAATTCGTCGAGGAAGCTCCTCAGGTGCTTGCCAACCCTTGTGATTCTTGGGTCTTCTTTGGATGTCCAGATACCGGTTCCGATGTTTGCAGCATTTTTGACCATCGTGCGGAACTTGATGCAGTTGAACGGTTTTCCGCCATGACCCATCCTCTGCTGGATGAAGAACACCGGAAACCCTGTGTCGATGGCGATTGCAATGCCTATTACAAGCAGGAGGGGTGAGAGGATGATCAGTCCCAGAATACCCAGAACAAGGTCTTCAATGCGCTTCCAAAGCGGATCAATCTTGGTCATCGTCGCTCCTGACTTGCGCCCGGTAGATGGGGAAGAACTCGACAGCCATCGGGTCAAAGCTTTCGTGTCCGCAATTATGCTCGTATTCTGTCTTCAATTCAATGAGAGTCTGGTACATCTGCGGGATATGGAGCCGGTCGTAGATGTAAAAATCGGCCGTTGCTTCCGAGAAATTCTGTTTGAACCTGAACGTTCCGTCTTCACCGTGCGCTCCACCGCCAAGCACGAAGCTGTGGCATCCCCTTCGCTTGCACTCGATAAGCATCTGGTAGAACAAGATGTTGTTGGGTCTGAGCTCCTGGTGTTCACGGTCGGTTGCCGAGAGATAGCTGTAACCGACACCGCCACCGTAGAGCACGATGATTGCTGCAATGAGCTTTTCACCAAAAAACGCCCCGAGAATGAAGCAAAAATCATCGGGCATGCCAATCATGTTTTCAAAGAAACTTGCAGGGAAGTAATACCTGTCCATGGCGTCGTGGTAGTCCATGGTCTGATAGTAAAGCGGGGGGAATTGAAGGAAACCTTCAGGCCCTAGCTCCTTGACAGTGATTGGAACTCTTTCAGCCTGACGGAGTTTCTTTCTGCCTTCCTTGCTCATGTTGTTCAGAATGTCCTCTTCTGTTCCCCGCAGGTCGGCGGTGACCACACGGCCGATACGCCTGACGTTGTAGCCGGTGCCAAGTGTTGTGTTGGAAAGCAGTACCTGAACCCTGCCAAATTCTGTCACTATCCGCCTGTCCTGGCAGTACTGGCCAAAGTCTTTTGAGAACTGGGAGCATATGTCGTAAGGGATGTCCTCGGAAAAGTTGTGGAAGATTCCGCCGTATTCAGGGCTTGTTATGTCAAAGCACTGTCCAAGCTCCTCACTTATTCGCTTGCCAAAAGGAAGCTCGCTCAACGGCCTTACGATATACGGGTAAAAGATTATGTTTTCGCCGAATTCTGCATAAACGGCTTCAAAATTGTAAGGGTACGACTCCTCCCAGAGTTTGGCCAGCTCCGGCATTCCAAAACAATCGACGGCCGGAACCTTTTTTATAACCTCTTTCCAAGCTGAAAAGTCGGTGCTGCCCAGGCGTTTTATCATTCAAACTCGTCCCGAAGCAGCCCAAGAATGTACTGGTCAACGTGGACGCCGTTTTTGAGGTTGTGTCTGCGGAGGATGCCTTCATGTTTGAAACCGAGGCGTTCAAAGTATCTTTTTGATGGTTCGTTTGTGACAAGCACCTCAACCCAGATGCGATGGATGCCGAGGTCGTTGAAAGCGAACCTTATCAAGGCTCTTCCAGCGTCGGAAGCGTAACCGCCACCCTTGTATCTGGAATCGCCAATGAAAAGCCCGAACCCGCACTGCCTGTTGATCCAGTCAATGTCGTAGAGGCCAATATTTCCGATGTAGTCGCCAGAATCGGCTTCGATTGCAAAACGCCTGTTCTTCTGGTCAGACCAGGTTTTCTCAAACCACGAGAGCTCCTGTCCGGCAGTCACCGGAAAATGCCAACCGATGAGCATGTCTTGCAGTTCTTTGTCGTTTCGCCAGAGAACGAGCTTTGGAATGTCGTTTTTTTCAAGGCCTCGCACCAGCGTCTTGCTACCTTTGATCAAGATGCCTCCAACTTATTAAATTACAATTGTAGGCGTGTCAGGTCAAGGTTGCTTTTTCAGCCTGCGAAATTCTTGCAAACAACATGTCCGGCAATGTCCAAATGCCACCGGAGCGCCAACAATGCAGGGAAATGTATTCCAGGCTTTACTTTTCTGGCTAAAACGATTAAAATCCGGTCAAAACTCTACCAAAGAGGGGAAGACGCAACCAAAGATGAAAAAGGTCATTTTCCCGATAATAGCCCTTGCGCTTGTTCTGGCGCAGGTGCCGTCACCGAGTCCTTCCAGGGCTCTGGAAAACTGGTGCCACTGGCCATCACTCCGAAAAAACCCTGAAGCCACAGGTTTTTGTTCTGCTGAATGCGGGCCCAAGGGTCGTGAACTGTCAACCATCTGGCGATACGACTCTATCGGACAGATAACGACAACACCGATATTTTCAAACGGCAGGGTTTATTTTGGTGGTGAAGACTACAGGCTTCACTGCGTCGACTCTGAAAGCGGCCGGGAGATATGGAGTTTCCAGGCAAAGAAGGACATAACCTCCACACCGCTTTTTGTTGAGGACAGAATCTACTTTGGTTCCGATGACCACTATTTCTACGCACTCGATGCAAACGGCAACAAGCTCTGGGATTTCAAATCCATAGACAAGTTCAAATCCTCACCGGCTTACTGGAACTCGAGGATTATCGTCGGTGGAGTTGATGGCTGGATTTACTGCTTCAACGAACTCGACGGCCAGATAGCCTGGAAGTTTGAAACACAGGCTCCTGTTTCAGGGTCGGCATGTATCTACCAGGACATCGTCTACTGCGGTTCCGAGGATAAAAACCTGTACGCACTCGACGGCTACTCCGGCAGATTGCTGTGGAAGTTCAAAACACTCAAAGCCATCGACACAATTCCGGCATGTTTCCAGGAGAGGCTTTATCTCGGCTCCGACACCATGTACTGCCTTGAACCCAAGACAGGCAAGAAATACTGGTCTGCAAACGTAAAAGGTGAAGGTACCACTTCGGCTGCAGTCATAGGCACAACCGTCGTTTTCGGCACAACGGACAGAAGACTTTACTGCCTTCGGACAACCGACGCAAAGAAAGTCTGGGAGTACGAAACAGATGGTGGTTGCATCACTCCTTCAATCTGCGGCGAGAGGGTGTACGCTCCTACAAATGACGGTACACTCTACATGCTTGATCTCACAACCGCAAACGTCATATGGACATTCAAGGCTCCAAGCGGCATCAACGTGCCGGTGGCAATCGCCGACAAGAGGGTTTTTGTTGGCTGTTCCGACAACACGGTCTACTGCTTCGGCGACGTGCTCGATGAAAACTGCGTCGATACAAAAGAAGGCGCCGTTGATTTCGGAAGCATCAATCTTGGAGAAACCGCCAAGGCCTTCCTGACAATCAGAAACTGCGGGCTTACCGAACAGAAAGTGAAGATACGCCCGTCAGAGAGATGGTTCGATGTCTCCATCGACGAAACAAAGCTGAAAGCAGCAAAAGACACGGTTATTGAAGTTTACACCATTCCTGGCCAAATCACCACGCCTGGCACCAGAAGAGGAAAGCTGATTCTGGATTTTGACAGTGGTAGCTCGGTGGTAACGGTTAGAGCCTACGTGAAGCCTGAACACGACTTCCCCACATGCGACCATTCTTCATACAGGTATGGCGGAAGCAGGCAGGGATTTGCAGGTGAAGACTGCGGGCCGGCCGAACCAAAACTGAAGGTGGCATGGAACAAGACAACACAGGGGCCAATCAGCTCGGTTCCCTGTGTCGTCGGTAGCAAGATGTATTTTGGCTCCTGGGACAACAAGGTTTATTGTCTCGACACTTCATCTGGCAAGGAAATCTGGCAGTTTGACGCAACCGGTGACGTGGATTCGACCCCGACCTATTTCGAGTCCAGGATTTACTTTGGCGGGTGGGACGGCAGATTCTTCTGTCTTGACGCTGAAACCGGAACAAAAAAATGGGTTTATGACGCAAGGAACGCAGTAATAGGTTCGGCAGTGGTCGAAAGCGGCAAGGTTTACTTTGGCACAGAGAACGGAACAGCCCTCTGTCTGGATGCCGTTGACGGATCGCTCATCTGGCAGAAATACGTCAGCAAGTCATTCCCGACAACCCCGATGTTTGATTCAGGCAAGCTCTATTACAGTTCAAAAGACGGCTATGTCTACGCTTTGGACATTCTGACCGGCGGAACGATATGGTCGTTCAAAACAGGCGATGAAATCCTTGCAACGCCTATGGGCTGGGAGAACAGGATTTTCTTTGGCTCAACCGACAAACGCTTCTATTGTCTCACTCAGGACAGAGGCTTGAGGGAGTGGGATTATGAGACAGACGCAAAGCTGGCTGGATCGCCTGCTCTTTGGAAAGACAAAGTCTATTTCATCTCAAAGATAGGCAAGGTCTACTGTCTTGACAGGAAAGGCCTTGAAGTCTGGGTTGTTGACATCAAATCACCGTGCTCGTCAGCGCCGACGATTGCCGACGGAGTAATCTACATCTGCACGGAAGACGGAATCCTGTGGAGCCTGAAGGCTGACACCGGCGAAGTGATCTGGAACCAGAAAACCAGCAGCAAATTCTCGGTTTCGCCTGTGGTTGCAAACTCTCTTGTATTCTGCGGCGGTTTTGACAACAACATGTACTGCTTCACAGCCGCAATAGACTGCCTTGATGTTTCACCTCCAATGCTCGACTTCTACAGCGTTGACAGGTGGTCAAAGGATCAGAGGGTTCTGCAGCTCAAAAACTGCGGTGAAAATGATCTCGACCTCACAATCACCTCCGAAGCAAAGTGGTTCAAGCTCACGCCCAACAGGTTCCTGCTTCCGCCACACCAGAAACTCAGGCTGGTGGTTGATCTGGTTTCAAGCCAGATTGTTGAGCAGGGGTCGTCGCTTCATGGCATCATAAGCATCGACTACACAAAGGCGAAGGTTGAAGTACCTGTCAGGTGCTTCATCAAAACAGACAGGATCAAATCCAAGTGCGAGTGGACGAGTTTTGGCGGGAACCCTGAAAGAACCTCGGAAACCGAGGATGGGTGCGGGCCAAAAGCTGGCGCACTAAAAACCTTGTGGGAGTTCAAAACCAGATTCCCAATCTGCTCTGCATCCGCTTCGTCAAACGGCAAGCTCTATTTCGGTTCATACAACGGCAGCCTCTATTGCGTTGATGCCTTTACCGGGTCAAGGGTGTGGGAATATTCGACAAAGGGTTACATCTTCTCGACACCGTGCATTGCTTTTGGCAAGGTCTATTTTGGCTCAGGTGATCGGATACTGAGATGCCTCGACTCCGAAACGGGTGAAGAGCTTTGGACTTACCGAACTTTTGGAAAGGTCGATTCAAGCCCTCTGGCCACCGACGGCAAACTGTTCTTTGGTTCAGATGACGGCGTACTCTACTGTGTTGACGCTTACACGGGAAAATCCAAATGGATGTACCACGTCACAAGGCCGATCAAGAGCACGCCGGCAGTTTCCGGCAACAGGATGGTTTTCAGCTCAAACAACGGCTACCTCTACTGCCTTGACACCGGCACCGGCAAGGAGCTTTGGAAGATCAGGGCCGGCGGAAATTACTCATCACCTTGCATCAAGGGAAACCGTGTGTTTGTGGGCGCCCGTGACAATGACATCTATGCGATAAACCTCGAAACAGGCAAAATCTTGTGGCACCAACAGACCGTTTCAAGCTACAGCTCACCGGCAATGATGGGCAACCGTGTCGTGATTGGCTCTGACAACGGAAACCTTTATTGCATCAACGTTGAGACAGGCAAGACCGCCTGGACAGCAAAACTGACCGGAATACTTTCCTCGCCTGCCGTTTGCGGCAACAGGGTTTACATCGCATCTTCTGACGGCACCTTTTTCACCGTCGATGAATCAGGAGTAGTGAAGGACAAAGTCATGTTCTCGGCCTCGATCTTTGGCTCGCCCTCGATTGCCGACGGCCACGTCTACATCGGTGCTTTCTCCGGCAGGATGTACTGCCTTGGCAATCAAGAGTGAAAGGACGACTTCATCACATTGAAATTTATGTAGCCGACCTGAAGAAATCTCTTGATTTCTGGGGTTGGCTGCTTTCTGAACTCGAATACAAACCATTCCAATTCTGGGATGGTGGTCAGAGCTTTATTCTTTACGATACTTACATTGTTTTTGTTCAGGCAGAAAAACGTTTTCTCGATATTCCGTATCACAGATGCAGACCCGGCCTGAATCATCTTGCTTTTCAAGCCGACAGCCGCGAGTTTGTGGATGAGATCACTGTAAAGCTTAAAGATCGTGGCGTCACAATCCTTTATGAGGACAGACACCCATTTGCCGGAGGGAAAGACTGCTATGGAGTTTATTTCGAAGACCCTGACAGAATGAAGGTTGAGATTACAACTGACTGATTCAGGACAGCAGAAGTTTCGTCAGCGCAAACATAAGTGTTCTGTGCCTGACATCATCCCTTGTGCCTGAAAAAACCTCTCTGAAGACTTCGGTTTTCCTTGGTGTGGCAAGTCCGATGTAAACCAGACCGACCGGTTTTTCATGGGTTGCGCCACCTGGCCCGGCGATGCCGGTTGTCGAAATCGCAACTGATGACCCGAAAACCTTCCTTGCGCCTTCAGCCATTTCCAAAGCAACCTGCTGTGAAACCGCTCCAAATGTGGCAAGAGACTCCTCCGAAACACCAAGAATCCTCATCTTTGCTTCGTTGGAGTATGTCACTGCTCCCCCAAGAAAGTATTCCGAGGAACCGGCCACATCTGTCAGTGATTTGGCGATCAATCCTCCTGTGCAGGATTCAGCTGTTGAAATCGTCCAGCCGTTGGCCTTGAGGATTTTGCCAGCCTCAATTTCAATTGTTTCATCGAACAGATGCTTGCCTATCCTGTCTTGCATCAGTTCAATTGCTGGCTTTGACAGGTTTTCAAACTCACCTGCATTGCCCGTCCTCGCCCAAAGCCTGAGCCTGATGTCTCCGGGTGAGGCATAAGGGGCCAGGAATGGGGGTTCTTTGGCTGTCATAAGGTCGGCGAGTTTTTGCGCGGTTTCTGACTCGGTCAGCCCGAAAACATGGAAATCTCTGGAAAATGTTTTTGAAGTGGAGGCAATTTTGGGCAGAACGTGATTTTCCCACATGGGGATAAGCTCTCTTGGTGGGCCTGGCAACATGATGTAGATTTTTTCATTATCTTTGATGAAAAACCCAGGAGCCGTGCCGAAGGAATTTGGCAAAACTTCAGCTCCTTCAGGCACTTGAGCCTGGTTGTAGTTGATTTCAGGAGTTGTCATCCCTCTGGAAGCGAAAATGGCATCTATTGTGGCGATCACATTGTGATCCAGAGGGAACCCCAACCCTAAATACTGAGCAACAGCCTGCTTCGTCAAATCATCCTGGGTTGGCCCCAAACCTCCAACCGTGATGATAATATCAGCCATGCTTGTTGCCAGCCCCAACGCTTTTGTTATCTCGTCGGTTGAATCGCCTACGGTTTCCGAGATGGCCATATCAATGCCGGAATCAATGAGTGACTTTGAGAGATAGACGGCGTTTGTGTTAGCTACTTCGCCCCTGAGCACCTCTTCACCAACAGCAACAATAGCCGCTTTCATGGGAGTGGTGATGGCAGGATTGCAGTCTGGAGTCAATGCCATGCCTATCTCAATCAATCCTGGATTGTGACCCTGTACTCTTCTGTGATCTGGTCAAAATCAGCTTTCCAGACGCCGTCATCCATGATGAACGGCAGTTTGAAGCTGACACCTTCGGTAAGTTTTTTTTCTTTCGATTTGGGTTGACTTATAGTTACAAGCGAATAACCATCACCATTCTCGTCAGCAAAAGACTGCTTGAGTTCGATGGCAAACCCTTCCTCTTCAGGTGTCTTGCCAGAAACCGTCATGACAGTCATCTGGGTGAACTGCTCCATTGTTGTTGATGAGGTGATCCTGCTGCTTGTCATGTTCCACATGGACTTGACATCACTACTCATCATGGACGAGAAATACGTCTGGCTTGCGGACATAAGGTCAAAATCCCTGAAGAATCCCTTATTTGAAGGATCTTCATTCTCTATCAATTCAGAATCAATCTTCCACTGGTTGTCTTCGAGCGCAAGCCTCATTCTGAATGCTCCTCCGTCTTTGCCGGCAATGGTGGCTTTCCCAAATACAACAGCCTTTTTTCCGCTTATCTGCTCATCGGTGTACTCAAGCTTGAGATTTGACCTCAGCTCTTCGAGGTTGTGTCCTTTTTCGTCCGAGCCAAACATGCTTTTGAAGTTATCTGGATTGAACTTGGCCTTGAGTCTTGCATCCAAAAGGCTGTAGGCATCGGCGAATTCAAATCTGAAGAGTTTGTCGTGGTAGTCTTCCACAACCTGGGTCGGCGACCGGTCGTATTTCGCACCGCAGCCAAAGGCAAGAAGAACGGCAAGAAGAATGGCTATTTTTCTCATATACCAACAGGATATCCAGTTGCCGTTCTCTTTCAATATCGGCAAGTTTTGGGTACAATTTCACCAAGGAGGTTTGAAATCGATGAGATTGGAAAATCTGTATAAACTGGGTGTTTCTATAGGTATTGAGAATGACCCCAGGGGACGCGAAGCTGTTGACTTTGACCTTGAGAAAGCCAAAAAAGCCTATGAAGCACTGAAACCTGAAGATAAGGACTACTTTGACGTCGACACACTCTGGAATCCGTATCCGGATTCAAGGCTCGTGGCCGGCGATCCAAACGCTGAAACCACAGGGATTCTCGTTGGCATAGACATCGGTGTTGCCGAACTCCTGCTCGCCGACAGGCTAAGGGAAAAGGGCGAAAAGATTGATGCAGTGCTGAGCCACCACCCATCTGGAATGGGAATTGTCGGACTTTCAAAAGTCATGCTCATGCAGGCGGAAATCATGGCAACATCAGGCGTTCCTATCAACATTGGTGAAGACCTGATCATTCCGAGACACAAGGAAGTCGAGCAGGCTATCTTTGCAGGCAACCACTACCAGACGGCAGACGCAGCAAAACTTCTGAAGATTCCGGTATTCTCGCTCCATACACCGGCTGACAACTGCGTGGCCACATACCTGACAAAGCTTGTGAAGGAGAAGGCTCCAAAGACGGTTGAAGATGTTGTCAAGATCATGAAGGAAGTGCCAGAGTACGACCTTGCAAGGAGAAAAGGACTCCACCCTAGGATTGAAAGTGGTTCAGGCGATAAGAAAGCTGGAAAAGTAATCGTCGAAATGACAGGCGGAACAACCGGCTCGAAGGACGCATGGGAACAGCTTGCCGACGCAGGCGTTGGGACCGTTGTTGTCATGCACATTCCAAAGGAACACATCGACATGGCCTCCAAGTTCCACCTCAACATCGTAAACGTAGGCCACATGGCATCCGACTCAATCGGTATGAACCACCTGCTCGACAGGTTCGAGCAAAACGGAGTGGAAATTACAGAAACCTCAGGCCTAATAAGAGTCAACAGGAACCCTGGATCTCCACCGCCAAACAGGTGCCCGATGCCTTCATCTTACCTGAACTGAAATCTGTAGAATAAAAGCCGGTTCATAAAGAACCGGCTTTTTATAAAATCTTAATTATTATTGATTAATTATTAATTATAGAACAATAGTTGATGCCGGTATTGCAAAAGAGCAATATCCATTCACAATAATTTGTTGTCAAGAATGAACAAGCATTTTAGGTATTGATTTTCTTGGTTTCCAACAAACAGCAGTATGTCCAATATTATCAGGTGTAGTATGCTTTTTTTGACCCGAAAACAAAAATAGCCGGGCGTGGGAGGGGCGCCCGGCTGGGAGCAATCCCCTTGGGGAGGGGACATTGGGAGGGACGGGGTCTTTGGGGGTAGACCCCTAGCAGGATTGGGGTTTCCTGCAAACCTTATGATAACAATTCCGGATGAACTGTCGATTAAATTAATGTTTCACAAACGGTAAGGACAGATTCTGGCCAATACCGATTGAAATTGAGTTTATAACATCAATTCCCGGTAATTTGCCATTCACCTTGCATTCGACAAAGCCCATGTTGTCCTTAACCGAAAACCGAGTTTCCTTAAGATCTGTTCCAGACCTCCATTTTTCAATCTCATCGAGGACGGGTTTCTTCCAAAACTCCCTAAGAAGCCTCATATCGCTTTTAACAATTGAGGCATTATCATAAATGAGCATAAATTTCAGGCTATATTCATCATTCGGGTAAAAACCGACTCCGATATACATGAGCCTGTCAGATCGTTCATAACCACAGAGCTCTTTGATCCCCTGCTGTAGTTCCTTTATTTCTTTGGGCACTTCCTTGATGCCTGGGGGCAGTTTTGACTGCTGTCCCATCTTGGCGGCAAAGTCTGCATAATGGGTATCATTTCTTATGATTGAACACGCCTCGGGATCGCCAAGGTAGGAGATTAGCTGGGCAAGCTTTGGTTCAGAAAGCATCCCGTTGCCTTTCTCAGTTATGTTCAGAACAGAGCTTTTTGCCAGCTCAGACATGTCGGAGTTAGATATCATCGCAAAATTGTCGGCAAGTGGCATTGCGTACGAGCCGTACCTTGGGTTTGGTACAGATTCCGGTGCCACATAAAGGTTGTAGCCGTAAACAATGGTGTTTTTTTTATACTTCTCTTTGTTCAATATCGGAATCATATTCATGTTTGCGCCAAAGTTGCCTGCCATCCAGGTGGTGAAAGTAGTGATGTTTGTCACCGTCCAAAGAAGGTTTTCAGTCCTTTCAAAATCGTTGAGCGGTTTCATCATGGCTTCCTGAATCAGAAGTGGTGCGTATCTGATCATTTTGTCGGCATCTTTGTCTTGCCTGTAATTCATTCTGTCGAACAGGCCCTTCACATTGCTGAAGTTGAGAATCGAAAAATCGACACCGGTATTGACTTCAAACGTTTCCTTCGGTATGAGCTTCATTGCGTTGATCATTTGCGATTGTTCATAAGGCTCAACGGTTGTTTCAGGGATATCAGAAGCATCTGTGATTACAGGCTTGCATGGGTCGCCTTCTTCAGGCTTGCCCTGTTCTGTCGGTTTGCTCGTTGTAGTGTCGTTCGGCTTTTCGGGCTTGTCGGTGTTATCCGGTGTTTGTTTGGTTTGTCCGTTGCCGTCGATAGGCTTGGTTACGTCGGCAGTTTTATTGCCACCATCGTTTATCTTTATAGTCTCGGTTTTCTCCTTGCAAGATAATGAACAAGCAATTGCAAGCAAGATCAATACTATCAATATCGATGCTACAATTATTCCAATTTTCTTCATATTCCTGTCACCACCAGTGAGATAAAATCCGAAACTATGCGATCCGTCGTTACAGAGTTGAGCTCCCCGCTTTCTTCAAGCTGGAAGTATTTCTGGAACGCCTTTACCGCTTTCACCATCTGTTCATCGTAAACGTCCGAGTCGGTGAGGGGATGACCAAGCCTTGTCAGCATTGTCCTGAAAGTCCTGACCCTCGGCGATTTGCTTCCCGGTTTGATGTCACCTTCCAGCTTCAGATTCCGAAGCAGGTAAAGGAGTACAACCGACCTCATGCTCGTGTTCTCAACAATTTTTATCCTTGGTGCGTTGTTTGTGTTGAAGTTTGTAAGGTAACCATAGTTAGATGTGACACATCCACGGAGACCGTATTTTTCGATCTCAACGATCACCTGGTTTGTGTATTTGCCCATCGGGATTGAGAAAGTGGTTGGCTTTTTGCCTATCTGGTTGTAGATCTGGTTGATGGACTCGGAAATCTCATACTCGGCACGGTCAGGCTTGCAGTTCTGGAGGTTTATGTGATGAACTGAATGCGAGCCAATCTCAAAGCCCATGTCCGAGACCTGCCTTATGTCATCCCAGGTCATGTAGAACAGGTGTGTTGCCGGATAGGATTTGCCCGGATAAAACGTTGGAACATAAAATGTGGCTCCATACCCCAGAGTCGAGAGATTCTTCGCCACGTTGAAGTTGTCCCTGTAGCCGTCGTCGAAGGTGAGGATGATGTTGGAGGAATCGAAATTGCCAGCCTCAAGCTGGGTGAGTGCGTCATCGAAGGAGATGCACTTGAGACCGATTTCACGAAGAACGGCCATGTTCTTTGAGAAGGTTTCCGGTGTGACGTAAAGGTCAGGATATTTCGCATCCGGTGGCTGGTTTTCGATCAGATGGTACTCGAGTATGAGAGCGTGAACCTGGTTTGCAGGCAGGATTGGCCAAAGCTTCCTTGTGTCCAACTCATAACCGCCTTTTGCAGCAACCGGCCATGAGAACAAGGCGACAAGAGCAACCAGACTGACAATTTTTTTAAGCATGGGCCGTATTTTACAGCAATCAGTCGGTATCGGCAAGCGTGACAACAAACCTGAAGTCTTCATCTATCTGCCCCCAACACCCAACTTTTGTGAAAGGTTCGACTGACTCGGGAGCGATGAAACCCTTCTTCGGATCGACAACCCTTGACTTTTCGGTAAAGAAAACTTCAAACTCCCTGCCAGGAAGTCTCATGTCAAAGGCGTCGGTGACATTGATCACATAGCTTGACCTTCGTATTTCTTTCAGTGTCCCAGCCACCCTGAACCCCAGCAAACCGATTTCTGGGTACAGAATTCCGACAGCTCTTCCCTTTTCAGCCCAGCCGGTGACGAACATGCCGTCTTTCGGCTCTCCGGCACCAAGCAGAACTTTTGTGTTGGGGGTTGCAACATATTTTGTCCTTCCACCGAAGATGTCGTGGATGTAGCCGTCCATGTAGAAACCACAGAAATATCTTGAGGCAGCCACAGGATCAATCCTGACAAGTTTTGCGTTGACCGTGAACTGGTCGTTTTCAAAAGCGCCGAAGACCTCGACAACGGTTTTGCCAGGGATCGCCCAATCCCTTGGCGAACCCTTCACAATGTTGATTCCGTTGTTGACCTGTGCAGTATCGGTTTTGCACTTGACTGAGGCCGTAACACAGCCGGGGAGCATGGTCTGAATCACCATGTTGTCCATGCCTACGCTTGTCACGATCCCAAACGTTCTTCCGCCAAAGACTGACGAGTTGAGATCGTAGACAACCGTCTTTGCCTGCATTATTTTGGACTGGGGGTTGTACAGCCCTTCACAAACTCCGAGCTTTCCAGTACCCAGGGTTTTCAGGGTTGCCAAACCAGCGCCGTTTTGGAGCAGTGTTGTCGGATTTGTTTGGGCCAAAACCTGCATGGTTTCGGATGATCTCGGCCCATAAACCCTTACAGCCTCGAAATCCACAATGCCGGTTTCCTGGATGCCGGTGATTTTGCCGCAAAATCTTGCGTTGCTTACCGGCATGTCGGTCATGGCAAGGATTTCAAACTTGCCGTCGTTGTAGGCTCCAAAAGCATCAACTTCAGTGTCAGCCAGACTTTTCGGGTTGACATAAAAACCATGTTTTATCGAGCGAGATTTCGTCGTGACAACCGTGATCTTCTGGCCGACCGATTCGATGAACCCGTTTCCAAGCAAACCCGATTCCCAGTCGATCTCCCCGATTTTGTACCAGTCCGGTTCAAAGCACCCTGCATAAGAATCAAGCAGGCCGATGCCTACAAAATCCTGACCGTTTGTCACTTTTGAATCAACAACAACCTTCAGCCCGGAGATTTCCTGATTGGCTGATGTCGGAACCCTGAAGCCAAAACCGTTTATGGTTTCAGGGAAAACAAAGGTTTCCCCTGATTCAAGCCTTGCGATCCTGCCGTAGACCAAAGCCATCGGTGACTCAGACTTTGCAGGCATGGGTGCAATGATGGCAATGATGGCAAAAACAGCTATCAATTGCTTCATTTGAAAGCCATCGCTGCATAGGTGACCACGTTGGAGTAGTCGTGGCTCATCACCCCTGAATTACTGTATGCAAGAAGTTTCCCAGCCTGTGCACCACAGCGCTTTGCACATTCGATGGCAACACAGATGGGTCCAAGTCCGCACATTGAAATCTCTTTCTGTGTCACAACATCGTAAAGACTGCGCCAGTCGAGCTTCTTTATCTCCTCGATGGCTATCTTGTCACGGGCTTTTGCCGTGTATTCCGGTTCGTAGTGGGAGAAATCCGATGAGGCAACAACAAGGGTTGTCTCAGGGTTGGCAACGCCTGCAATTGAATTGGCCAGATCAAGGATTGCCGTTTCGCTGTAGTCGCCCATGGTGATCGCTACCAGCTTTGATGACGGATTGGCAGTCTGAATGAACGGGAGCTGAACCTCTATTGAGTGTTCCAGCCTGTGTGCTTCGATGTCAGGCACGGCGATTCTGGAATGCCTGAGGATTTCAGAAGTCATCTTCTCATCGATAGCTACCGAACCAAGGGGTGTTGCCCAGCTTCCGTCCGGATAGACTGAAACAGAGGCTCCTTTCCCCGTGTGGTTTGGACCAATGACGATTGTGGTTTCCGGGACAATAATCCTGCACCAGACAGCAGCAGCCACTTTCCCCGAATACACATAGCCTGCATGTGGGGCGATTATTCCTCTGACCTGAGCCTTCTGGACTGACCAGTCATCGAAGGAGCCGATCATGGCTTTTAGCTCTGAAGCATCCTGCGGATAAAATCTTCCGGCAACACAAGGTTCCCTTTGCATGTACACCTCTTCACGGTTAAAATTAGCCTATCCAGGTGGTGTTGTCAATCTTGAACAAATAAATACTCATGCCTAAATTATTAAGAATGAAAACCGTTTTTCTTGACTGCGACCAGACGCTTTACCAGAACCCCGAGCTAATTGGGGCTATCAGGGAGCGCATGGTTCTTTACATGGTGGAAAAACTTGGCAGACCACTTGAGGAGATGACGCAGCTTCGTCAACAATACCTCAAGGCATACGGCACAACCCTTGCCGGCCTGATGAGACACCAAAACATCGACCCCTACGAGTACATGGAGTTTGTGCACAAGGTCGACACCTGCGACTACCTCAAGAAAGACGGAGTTCTTCGGGAAATGCTGGAAAATCTTGGCGTGAAGGTGAGCATACTTTCAAACGCCCCTAGGGATCATGTGCTTAAGGTACTGCAAATGCTTGGGCTTGAAGGCATATTCGATCGAATCTTCACAATCGAGGATTTCAACTTTTTGGGCAAGCCGAACCGTTATTGTTTTGAAAAGGTCTGCACAGAAATGAACCTCAACCCATCCGACTGCTGGCTGTTCGATGACGACCCGCAAAACCTTGAAGGCGCAAGGGATTTCGGTTTCAAAACCTGCCTGGTTGGCAAAGAATCCTGCGATGGCTTCGATCTTTACATCTCCGAGCTCAAGGAGATATCCAGATATACAAAACTGATTACAGGGAGCAATGAATGAAAAAGCTAACGTTTGTCTTATCTGCAATCCTCATCCTCACACAGATGGCTCTTCCATCCAGGGCGCAAAGCGCAAAAGCTGAAGGCTCAAGCAAAGCCGTAACCATAACATGGGAGGGAACCGGCGGAGCGTGGCACCAGATCAGAAGGGTGTCGCCAATCTCGGAGATGCTCTCTCCAAAACCATTTGCAGGCATTTCATGGATCGACACAAACCCTGGACAGGGCTTAAACACTTACGAAATCGAAGCCCTTGACTCAAACCTGAACCACATCACGACCACCCAGGCATCAGCCCAGACAAATACGGGCAAGCCAACACTTTTGATGCCCTGTTCAACAGTCCTCTCATTTGCTGTCGGCTCAAAGACCTTTCTTCAGGACGGCAAAAAGGCCGAAATGTCTGCCGCCCCGATGCTCAAAGACGGCAAAACCTACCTCGTCATAAGATACGTGGCCGAACCACTGGGGGGAACAATCGGCTTTGAAAAGGCAACAGGCAAGGTCACGGTCAACGCCCTTGGCCACACCGTCGAGATGTGGCTTGGGAAGTCGACTGCCAAAGTTGATGGCGTTGAAAAACCCATCGATGCAAAGAACCCAAAGGTTGCACCGTTTGTCGTTGGTGGAAGAACATACGTCCCACTTAGATTCCCCGTCGAATCACTTGGCCGGGGAACTATCGACTGGATCGCTTCATCAAAAACCGCCATCCTCACTTTCCCGCTTGGTTGCGCCGATAATTTCGAAGGGGAAATAAAAGAAATCGGCTCAACCACGTTCACAATCTCAGACGGCTCAACGGACATGGAACTGCCAATCACGGCAAACACCAACCCAGTCAAAGGGAGCTGCGCCATTGCAAGTTACGAAAAGGTCGATGGCAAGAACTTTTCCGGAAACTTGCTCATCGTTCCATGCACCGAGTGTGAAGGCGACATCTTTTCGGGAACCGTCGTTTCATCAAAAGATTCACTTGTAATAAAAGACATATACGGCAACACCAGAACCTTCAAAAAAGGCAGCGTCAGCTTCTCGCCGGTCGAAGGCTCATGCGTAACAGGATGCGCAATTGGCGACACAATTTCCTCACTCCGATACTCACAGTGTCCGACCCAGGTTTTTGAAGGGAAAATCCTTACAACCTGCAAGGATGGCATTTTCAGCCTCGCCACCGAAGGCGTCTCCTATCAGGTCAAGGTTCCGTCAAATTTCGACTGCTCCAAAATAATTGTTGGATCATGTGCAACAATCGAAGGAACAATCGACGCTAACAGCCCAAACACCATCAACGCCACAAAAATTTCAATCGTTCCATGTGTGACCGGCAAGGAATACACGGTTTATGCACAATTGGCCTGCACAGGAAGAACAGTTGCGGTTGCCGACATCGATGGCAACTCCTACACACTTACGCTTCCAAACGGAGTTCCGTGCGACATTCAGGGCGGAACATGCCTCAAGGTTTTCGCAACCGTGGACGGAAGCTCGATGGTTGCAACAAAACTCCAGACCATCCAGCCTCCAAAGGACAGCGCTTTCTGGTTCAAAGCCT
Organism: uncultured Caldisericales bacterium; assembly: GCA_964639885.1. Taxonomy (GTDB): domain Bacteria; phylum Caldisericota; class Caldisericia; order JAAYUI01; family JAAYUI01; genus JAGNLA01. Next base: position 25,726 of record CAZXEH010000017.1, read on the forward strand.
TCGTTTCCTTTGAAAACCCCCTCGTTGTGGCCGTTCCAGGCGGAAGGTCTTACTCGCTTTCGCTTCCACCGTACTTCAAAGTCAATCTCACAAAACTGACCGGCCTCGAAATCTGGGGCAGGATCAAAGACGACACAATAAACGCTGTCAGGGTCGTCGTTGTCTCGAACATGGGCAGGTCTGTGACCGGAAGAATCATCGATCTGATGTGCGAAACCGGCATGGCAATAGTCAAAACCGGCCAGACAAAGACAGGCGTGAAGCTCCCGGCAGACTTCGACTGCAAAACGCTTGCAATCGGTGACTGCATCAAGGCAACAGGAATCCTCGACGGCGAAACAATTCTTGGCGCTGTCATCGAAAAGGTCGAATGCCAGTCAGGCTGCACAGGAAAAACCATCAAGGGTACGGTTGTCGGCGTCGACTGCCAGAACCTCACAATCAGAATCAGAACCGAAGAAGGAAACTACTATAACATCATCATCAGCCCGCAGATCAACTGCTCTTCATACTACAAGGGCGTGTGCGTTTCAGTCTGCGGCGAGATTGATGGCGACAGGATCATTGCCGACACCATCAACCTTACCGATTGCCCAAGAAACGTTTGCGACGGAAAGATTGCAGAAGGCATCATCCAGTCGGTCGATTGCACTCAAAACTCGGTGACAATTGCCACAAAGGACGGACTGAAAATATTCAGGGTTCCTGAAACAACCGACTGCTCAAGGCTTTCACCGGGTCAGTGCGCAGAAATCTGCTTCAACGGCGATGTTTCAAACTACATGATCGTGCAAAACTGCTCTGTGCTTGGCTCATCAATTGAAGGTACGATTGTAAAAGATGGAACAATAGAACTCTCCGACGGCTCGCAGCTCAAGCTGAAAACTGAAGTGAAAACCAACATCGGCGACTGCGTTATTGCAATCGGACAGATGTCCGAAATGGAAACCGACACCTTCATTGCAAAGATTGTGGCAATTGTTCCATGTGCAGGTTCATCCGGTTTCGCCGGAAAAATCGAAGCCATTGACTGTGTTGGAAAAAAAATCGCTGTTTCAACGGCAACAGGCGTCAAGGAAGCCATGCTTCCTGAAGGATTTGACTGCTCTTCGATCAACGCCGGCGACTGCGTATTTGTCAAAATCACAAACGGAAAAACCAGTGTCAACAAGATCAACTGCCCCGACTACGAAAGGGTGCAGTCGGCAATATTTATTACCTCCACCAGCCAGGATTTCTTCTCAGGTGTTGACCTGGCATCTTTGACAATGGTAAAAGTCACCGGTTCCTACAGTGTCTCAAGGGGTTCAACCGTGATCACAAACGGTCATAGGCTCGATGCAACCACGATGGACGGTGCTTATGTCGAACCAATCACAAGAGGCATCTCTGCCAAAGGTTCAGCCACACTCAAGTTCAACTCCTACGACAAAACAACAGGCATCGCAGGATTTGAAGAGCCGACCGGCAACATGAGGCTCATCATCGCTGACCCCGAATCAGTGAAAAACGCAAAACCAGGCGACATCTTAACCATGAAGATAACAGTCTGGGACACCGGTTTTGGCCCAAGGGCGGAGATCGGCACCGAGGTTGTCCAGTCACCGGCCGATTCATTTGCGACACAGACGGCTGTGGGCGTGATCTTTGGAATCGATCCGGTCGATGAGATGATCCTCATCCACACACACAATGGCAATAACTGCGCTGTCAAACCGGCAGACACTTCGGTTTTGAAATCAGTCAGGATAGGCGACTGCGTCATCGCAACCGGCAAAACGGACAAGGCGCTCTCAATCATAACTGGCGCAAAACTCGACGTTTCCGACTGTGCCGGCGGTGAAATCGGCAGAAGCTTCACAGGCGTCATTACAGGCATTGAAGCCACAAGATCAGTCGTACAGGTAAGCGCTGATTCAGGCGGAACCTATGAGGTTTACACCGAAGCCGTCTCCCAGCTCACTGGATTGTCTCTCGGTGATTGCGTTGCAATCTCAGGCATCGTGCTTGGAAAATCAAAACCATTCCAGATCCTTGGAAAGCTCATCCAGAGGATCGAGTGCAAAAATCCGTCGAACCAGCCGGTCTCTGTCGAGGGAACCGTCGTCGAATACACGGAAACCACAAAACAGCTGAAGTTTGAAAGCCAGTTCGGTGGCACCTGGACAGCGTTCGTCGAGATGGCTGACATGCCACAGGTCGACAAGGGCACATCGGTTAGGGTTTCTGGCAGAATGCAGGCCAGAACATTCACCATGTCCAAGGCTCACGTCGCAAGGATTGAGCTTCCTCCTGCCAGATGGTCGGTTTCAGGCAAGGTCACCGAAAAACTGGACAAGGCATTCAAACTCACCGATACCTCAGGAAGAGCCTGGATTCTTCACAGCCAGAGCATTCCTGAGCCAGACACCCAGATCATGGCGGTTGGAATCGTTCCAACATTTGGAATGGCTGAACTTGTTGACGTCCAGTGGCTTCCGACAGAAGGCTGGACAGAACCGAAAAGTTCATTCTCAGGCGTTGTTTTCGGCGTATCATGCGGAAATGACAACCTGCTCATCAGGGGAAAATTCGGCCAGATGACATCGTTGAGGCTCCCGCACACCTCTTTCTGCGGCTTCTTCGGCGTCGGCGAGTGTGTGGCAGGATCGGGCAGACTTCAGGGAGCCATGCCGGGACTTGCAAAAGTCACCGACGTTACGGGCAACCAGAGCGTTTGCTTCGACGCAGCCATCGTTGGTCGCATCATCGCAAGGTCAACAACGGACAAGAGCGCCATCATGCAAACCCTTGAAGGCCAGTTCATCAGGATAAGCTACGACACAGAAATCGTCGCAAGCAAACTGGTTGTCGGCGACAGCGCAAAAATCACCGGTCGTTTCATCCCAAGCCAGCCTGATACCCTCAAGGTGGAGACCCTTCAGAAAATTGGCGGTCTGATCCCCTACGAGACGAGCGGAAGAATCGTCCAGACAGCCAAAAACTCAATCACAATAGCTGAAAATTCAGGCAGGTTGCTGGTTGTCGGGCTTCCTGAAGGCTACACCGAAGGAAACGGCCTCCAGACAAGATATGTCAGTGTAAAAGGTCAGTTTGATGGCGGAATGTTCAGGGCTACAAACGTTATTGTTTCAAAAAATCCTGAAATGGCCATCGAAATTGAAGGAAAAATAATGAAGACCTTTGACCACACAGCCCTCATCAAGGATTTCCAAGGCGGTTTGTGGCAGGTTGAAATCGTTGCCCACCAGGAGTACAGGGAAGGCGACGATGTGTTTGTAGCAGGCTGGTCTGACTCTGCAGGCTGGTGGAAGATCAGGGGTGCAGCAATATTTGCAACCTCTGGTGAAAAACCGTCGACAAGCGCAATGCTCTGGGGCAACATCACCGAGAAAAACTGCGATGAAAACAGCGTCACATTCAAAGCTGACGACGGCTCCTCATTTACAGTCTTTGCAAGCGACAAAGGCACATGCGACCTGCTCACCGCTGGCGAAAGGGTGCAGGTTTCAGGCATCATCCAGCCGGACATGAAAAACACCTTCAACGGCGCAAGGATTTCAAGACCAGGGCTTGTTGGTGACAAGAAGGTGGTCGTTGGCGTTATTGTAGAAATATCGTGCACTTCAAGAGTCGCCAAGGTCAGGGAAAACACGCGTGACGGCATTCCAGGCTCGCTTTGGACAATCAGGCTTGAAAAATCGGTTGACTGTGAAAGCCTGAAGGCAGGCGACGCAGTAAAGGTCACCGGTGATCTGGTTCTCACACAGCAGCTCACGCTTGCTGATGCAACCATAGAAAAGCAGCCGGCAACGGTTGAAGATGTAACCATCACAGGTATGATCAACACCCTCGACTGCGACAACAACCTTCTCATCATCCAGTCGGAAGGCAAACTCTTCAGAATTCACCTTACCAGCTACGCCGACTGCTTCAACAGGATGACAACCGGCGACACGGTCAAGATTACCGGAAAGCGTGATCCAAGCAGGCGCCAGATCATAAATGATGCAGTTCTTGAAAAGGTTCCGGATGAAACACCATATCAGGTTATCAAGGCAAAAGTAATCAACACAGCTTGCAAGAACATGAGGGTTCTGGTGCTTGATGGCAAGGAATTCTGGACCGTCAACTTCCAGGATGGCGAACCGTGTGAAAAGGTGGCTGACGGAATGACCCTGACCTTCAAGGGCATGAGGGATGTTTCAAGCACCCACCTGATGCTCAAGGCCGTAATTCTGGACAGGCTTCTCCCAAGGGTCGCCGTCGGAACAGTCGATGAAATCTACTGTGACACGGGAACGCTCACAATCGTCGAGGACAGCGGCGGAACCAGAACAGTTCACGTTGAACCCGCAGTTGTCCAGTGCATTGATGCAAAGCTGTCAAAAGGCGACAGGGTTCAGGTCAGGGGGTTCCAGGACATCCTGTTCCCTGCTTCCGACATGTTCTTTGCCACCCTTGAACCGCTGGACAAGGAAATGGGCATGGTCTCGATGGACTTCACAGCCGAACTGCTCGATCTCTCGGACTGCAAAAGTCAGGGAATAGTCCACGTTAGATCAGGACATGTCACCTGGAGGGTCCAACTTCCGGATGGCACCGACTGTCAGACACTCAAGGTTGGCAAATGGTACAAGATCCAGGGTGGAAGGCAGTCATTCGTTGACAAGACAATGATTGCAAGGAGTTTCGAAGAAACAAGACCGCTCCTCATCGGCTTTGTAAATGAAGCAAACTACTCAATCCCGGAGCTTGAAATAAAGGAACTCATCAAGGCCTACAGATGGAAGGTTCAGCTTGCGGACAAGAGCAAGACCAGGGAATGGAAAAAAGGACAATATGTGGTTGTGACAGGTGATATCGGAGGCGACATGCAACTGAAAAACGCTTCGCTGGTTGGCATGATCCTGATCAAAGGCAAGATAACCATGATCGATCCAGCATCCCAAAGCATTGAGGTTGAAGGCGATGACCTGCTCAAGTACAAGGTCTACACCAAAACCGACTGGATTGATCTAACCCAGTTTGCTGTCGGCAACACCATCACAATCGTTGGAATCCCTGAATCCGAAGAGCTTTCAAAAACCAAACAAAACGTGATCAGAGAATGTTTCATCGAAGAGTCAAGCGGACTTCCTCCACCACCGACATCAATTGACCCAGTCGTCACAGGATGTTTCAGACCTTTCATCGATATGATCGAACCAAAGCTGCGATAACTTTGTAAATGAAAAAAACGGCCTCCGAAAGAGGCCGTTTTTTATTTGGTCAGACCTATATCGATTGGATCACTTCGACCACGGCTTCAAAATCCTCGACAGGAGTTGAGGCTCCTGAAATGATACCGACCGGATGATCTTTAGCCGCCTGTATCAGTTTCTTGCTGAACTCGGTGTCAACCTCTATGACTGACTCAATCCAGAAGGCGTTTGGATTGATTTTTCTGGCAAGCTCAAAAAGCCTTCTCGTGTTGGCCGATGTTTTTCCGCCAACCACCACAACCGCTCCAGCTTCCTTAGCAAGCTCCACAACCTGCTCCTGCCTTTCCTTTGTCGATGGGCAGATGGTGTCAGCAAGCCAGAAATCACGGCAGTGTTTTTTCAGCTCTGTGGCAACTTCCTCAAGGGCTTCGTGGGTCTGTGTGGTTTGGGACACAAGGGCGATTTTTTCGAAGATACCTATGTCACAAGCTTCATTTGCTCCAGATACAACTGTTGGGTTTGACAGAAAGCTCGTTACCGAGAGGATTTCAGGATGAGTGGCGTCACCAAGGATGATGACTTTCCAACCGTCATTTTCAAGGGTTTGTGCGGTTTTCTGAAGCCTGACGACATACGGACAGGTGGTGTCAACAATTGTTTTGCCGGCAAGCTTCCTGTGAATTTCACTAGTGGCACCGTGGGCTGTTATTGCCAATACTGCATTTGACGGGGCGGAATCCGGTGAAGAAACAGTGAAAATGCCTTCTTTTTCTAGGCTTTCGATGACGCCTGGGTTATGCACCAGCTGGCCGATAACTGCAACAGGCTTTGTTTGCTGTCTGACCATTTCGATGGCGCGCTTCACCCCGAAACAGAAACCCTGGGGTGACTTTGGGAGAAGAACCGTCATGCGTCGCGCTTTGACATGCCCTCGACGACCTGTACAAGCTTCTCCTTGAGCTCACCGTTTATTCCGATGCGGTCAAGCTGGGTCAGGGCGTTTGAAGTGTAGGCTCTCACCTGCTGTTCGGCGTATTCTTTTGAGCCGGCGGTTTCCAGACACGAGAGGATTCTTTCCACTTCGCCGTCTTCGATGGGTTTTGAGTAAGCGTCGAGTATAAACTTTTTTGTCGATCTGGAGCCATTTTCCAGAGCGTGGATGATCGGGAATGTTTTCTTGTGGCGCCTCAGGTCAGAGCCAACCGGCTTGCCGGTTTTCTTTGGGTCGCCCCAGAGACCGAGGATGTCATCCTGAATCTGGAAGGCAAGACCTGCCGAAGAACCGATGTCTCTCATGGCTTGTCCGAGTTTCCTGAACTCTTCCTTCGGGTGGATGTAGAAGCTCTGGGCAAAGGACTGGCCAAGCAGAGTCCCTGTTTTGTTCTGTGCCATCAGGATGTAGTTGGCTGTAAAGACCTCTTCCTGGCGTTCAAAGTGAAGATCCCAGTACTGGCCTTCAAAAACCTTCTGAAGCAGTCGGTTCCAGTCGTCTAGCCATTTGGTAGATTCGGAGTTTTTCAGGTGGGTTGTGGCTTCCCTCATGGCTTCAATCGAAAGCGACTGCATTATCAGTGCTGCGTTCAAAGCCTGCGAGACATCAACCAGTTTCCACAATGTCGGTCTGCCACGCCTTACCGTGTCGCCGTCCTGAATGTCGTCCACGATGAGCGTGAAGTTATGGAACAACTCAAGTGACATGGCAGCCTGAAGTGCCTGTTCGCCTGAATCGGTGTATTTCGCACAAAGGAGAGGAACGGCCGATCTCAGTCGTTTTCCAGCTTTTGGAGTTTTGACCGGCTCAAAGTTTTCATCGAACAATCCAAGCTGATACCCAACATAACGGTAGAGTTTTTCTGGTTCTCTGCCTTCAAGCAGAGAGAAAAGTCCGTCGTTGACCTGCTTGACAAATGGCTTGAAAAGTGTCGTTAGATCGTTGGTTTTTGTCATAACCTGTTCTTGTTTTGTTTAACTGGCAAAAATTCTAGCCATCTTAACCGGCTTTCGCAAGGAGGTTTAGATGTTGACTGACGCCAACCGCTCTCCTTCATCATTTTCGACGGAGAGTTCGATTATTTCGACATCAGTTTTTATGGAATCCGGCAAACCCAGCTCCGGTTTTGCCCATAGTTCCATTCTACCCTTGAAAAATGCAGTTTTGTCTGGTTTGAAAGGGTTCTTGAGGCTGCCACAGGGGAGCTTAACCAGAACGGCAGCTTTGAAGGGCTGTGAAACCACAAGCACTGCTATTTCTCCGTCAAGCCAGGTTTTTTCAATTGTTGCCACCAGCCTTTGACCGTCATATTCCGGTGCCTGTTCTGATGAGCCGGTGTCGCCCAGTTTGCAGATGTAAACCAGGTAAAGGCTGGCTTTGCCAACGCTGAAACAGTCGCCTGCAAAGAAGTTCTGGTAAGAAGGGATGTATGCTTCCATGCACAGACTCTACCACCGATTCCAGCTTGAAAAAAGGCTTTCCGGCCTTAACATCTCATACATGGATTGCTGCCAGGTGCTCACAGGCAACGCCTCGATGGGCGAACTAACTTACAGGATTCCGGTGATGCTGCGGGATGAAATGGCTGTCGGCCAGACGGTCATTGTTCCACTTGGAACAAGGCTTGTTGAAGGTCTGGTCACCGGTTTTGACGAACCACCCGAGGGCATCGAACTCAAAGAGATCATCTCCATTGCTTCAAAAATTCCGGTTTTTGACGAAGAAGGACTGGACACATCACTGATAGCAGACGGGCTTGCGTTTGCATCTCCAGGTAGCCACCTGCTTAAAAACCTTTGGAAACCGCCAATTGTAAAGGTTGAACGAAAGGTTGTCATCACAGGCAACATTGCCAGCCTCAAACCGAGCGAAGAGAGTCTGTTCGGTCTGATCATGGATCTTGGAGAGGATGCCACACTTGGCAAGATAAACACAAGGTTTGGCAAGGGCAGAGCCACTTATGCACTCAGGGGGCTGGTGGAAAAAGGTGTTGTCAGGATTTCAGACGAGGTGGTGTCTGCAACGCAAAAGGAACGTTGGCACTTCGAACTTGCCTCAGACGAACTCAGAAAGATTGCAGACATCCCAAAAACAATCGACACTGTAGCAGGTCTTGCCAGACTTCTCGGAGTTACGCCTGCAAAAATCAACCGATACATCAAAGATGGAGCCATCATAAAGGTTCCTGACCCAAAGCCGATAAAACCTGACAAAAAGGAACCGCCAGGCTTCAAAGTCACTCACCATGAAGGTCTTAGGCCATTGGAGCGAATTGAACTTTACGCTGGCTGGGGGAAGGAAATCCTTTCACAGGGCAGATCGATGGTGATCCTTGCGCCAACCGTTTCAGCAGTCGAGTGGATTTACGAGAGCCTATCCCAAAAAATCCCTTGTCTTGCCTGTACCGGTTCAATCAACGAGAGCCAGTCGCAGGATTTGAGAGATGTGCTTGAGGCTGGAGCAAACGCAGTGGTTGTTGGCCTTTCAAGCACTCTTTTCCTTCCTCTGACTAACATTTCAAAGATCGTCACCGATGAGCCTTTGTCACCACTGTTTGATGCCGACACACCGTTTGAGCTGAAGCCGACAAGGCTTGCAAGGATCAGGGCTGAAAGGTCAAACTGCGAACTGGTTTTCTGTGGAACGCCGTTCTCGCTTGAAAACGTCATGGCGGGTGAAAAACCGTCGCCAATGCTTTCAAAAATCGAGATCATCAACATGGCCTTTGAAGTCGGGGCATCCGAGCAAATCCTCGTTTCTGAAGGACTTGTCAAGGCTGTAAATGATGAGGCAAAGGCTGGAAGGCCAACGGTCATTCTTCTCAACCGCAAGGGTTTCAGCAACTTTGTCTACTGCGACGATTGCGGTGAAGTGCTCAAATGCCCCAAATGCCAGATTCCCCTCACCTACCATTCGATAAACAATACGGTTTCATGCAGGTTTTGTGGCTTCAAGGGGATTGCCCCTGAAACCTGCCCTTCATGCGGTTCAATCTTCATCAGGTTCAAAGCAGGCGGAACCGAACGACTCAGGATCGAGCTTGAAAAAAGGCTTGGTGCCGGAAGGGTTCTCTTTGCTGAAGGCGGTGAGAAGGAGTCCTTCAAAAACCTGAGGGATTTTGGCAAACCCGGCGATGTGCTGGTTTCAACAACCATGATGCTCGACCGCGCAAACCTTGAAAACGTGAAGCTGATTGCTGTTGCAAGCCTTGACGGTTTGCTCTCGATGCCAGTGTTTTCCTCAACCCACAAGGCCTACAGTCTTATATCGATTCTTGCAGGCAGGCTGCCTCAAGACGGAAAACTGCTCATACAGACTTACATGAGCCACCATCCCTTGTTTGAAGCCATCCACGAGGGCAACATGGCGCACCTGCTTGACGATGAGCTTGAAGGCAGGCGAGACACGAATTATCCGCCATATTCCCAGCTCCTCTGGTGGCATGTACTTGGCAAGGAGGAGGGCAAGTCTGGTAAGGACGCACAAAGGACGGCACTGAAGCTGCGAAACCTTCTTGGAAGCGAATCGGTTACAGGCCCCAACGCCGGATATTTCCATCGGTTGAAAGGCGGATACCGTTGGGATATACTGATCAAGATGAAAGACCTTGGCGACCAGCTGAAAAGCCTGAGGGCTCTGTTTGAAGACCTCACGTCGCAGGGAGTAAAGATAGAGGTGACAAACCCAAACCCATGAAGAGAGTGGTCAAAGTTGGCAGTCCGATTCTCAGGCAGAAGGCGAAACCGGTTGGCAAGGTTACGCCGGAGATAAAAAAACTCGCTTCCGAAATGACAGAGGCGATGAACCGCGCCAGACCGAAAGGAGTTGGCATCGCCGCTCCACAGGTTGGAGTGGGTCTGAGAATAATAGTTGTCAAAGCCGGAGACACAGACATCTGCATGATCAATCCCGAAATTATCAAAAAAGAGGGTGAGATCGTGTTCAAGGAAGGGTGTCTTTCGGTTCCCGGACTCTATGCCGAAATCAGGCGACCGGAAAAAATCACCTGCCACTTCAAAACGATAGGCGACAAAAAAGCCGAGCTTGAGTGCGAAGGCTATCTCGCACGAATCGTGCTTCACGAGGTCGACCACCTCAATGGCATTCTCTTCATCGACTACATCCAGCCGGGTCAGGAGCTTGATCTTGACGAGGACGCGGTTTTGCCTGAAGAGCTTGTCAGCAGGATAATGAAGGAAGACATCCACCAGCTTGGAGAGACGCTATGATAGCCATTCTTGATTTTGGTTCCCAGTTTACCCAGCTTATCGCAAGGCGAATAAGGGAAGCCCACGTTTACTGTGAGGTTCTGCCCTACTGGACAAAGCCAGACCAGCTCAAGGGCTACAAGGGCATCGTCCTCTCCGGCTCGCCAAAATCAACCTCAAGCGACGACTCCCCCACGGCAGACCCAGGCATCTACTCGCTCGGTCTTCCGATACTTGGCCTTTGCTACGGTTTGCAGATGATTGCAAAACATTTTGGCGGATCGGTGACAAGGATTGTCGGTGAATACGGCAGAGCTGAAACCGACATCAACACAAGCTCAACCCTTTTCAAAGGTTTGCCTCCACACATGGTCACCTGGATGAACCACGGCGACTCAGTGACGAAGGCTCCTGATGGCTTTGAAATAATGGCTTCATCGGAATCATGCCCGATTGCAGCCGTCGAAAGCAAAGACAAAAAAATCTACGGACTCCAGTTCCATCCTGAGGTTTCCCACACCCAGAACGGTTCGGAAATCCTTGAAAACTTCGTCCTTGGCATCTGCAAGGAGGAGCCGTCGTGGAAGATGAGCTCCTACGCAGCCTCCCAGACCGAATGGATCAAAAAAACCGTTGGAACCGACCACGTCATCGCAGCTGTTTCTGGCGGTGTTGATTCGGTCGTGACCGCAGTGCTGATGCACAAAGCCATCGGTGACCAGCTCCACGTTTTCTTCGTGGATCACGGTTTCCTGAGGATGAACGAAAGGGAGGAGGTCATTGCAACACTTTCAAACCTTGGCCTCAAACCAACCCTTATTGATGCTTCAGAAAAGTTTGTTTCATCGCTAAAAGGCATCACCGAACCAGAACAGAAGCGCAAAATCATCGGCAGGCTGTTCATCGAGGAGTTTGAAAAAGCCCTTCTCAGGTTCAAGGAAGCCAAATGGCTGGCACAAGGCACGCTCTACCCCGACATCATCGAATCCTCTGGCGGTGTTTCCGGTCTGACCGACAAGATCAAGAGCCACCACAACGTCGGCGGATTACCGGATGAGATGAAGCTGGAGCTGATCGAACCAGTCAAAAGCCTGTTTAAGGATGAGGTCAGGGAGCTTGGCTCCGAGCTTGGAATCCCGAAGCACCTCACTTCCAGACAGCCTTTCCCAGGCCCAGGACTTGCAATCAGGATCATCGGCGAGGTGACCACGGAAAAGCTTGAAATTCTCAGGCGCGCTGACAGAATCGTCCGTGAAGAGCTTGACGGAACCGGCATGGCTGACCAGTATTTTGCAGTCCTGCTTCCAATCCAAACGGTTGGCGTCAAGGGCGACGAGAGGGCCTACCAGTCGGTTTGTGCCGTCCGCGCGGTTTCAACTCACGACTACATGACCGCCGAGTTCACGAAGGTTCCGTTCTCAGTACTCGACAGGATCGCAACCCGCATGACCGGCGAAATCCGCGAGATCGGCAGGGTGGTGTACGATATAACGAACAAACCGCCTGGAACGATTGAGTGGGAGTAATTTAGGCGGCTCCGCCGATAATGAACTGAGCCTCTTGGCTAATGTATTGTTGAAATCGCGGAGCAAGTCCGCCGATTTCCTGCAAACGGAGTGGTTATCATAAAAGATAAGAATAATCAATATTTCATTCTTTATATCCACAACCTTTTAGGCGCAAAGATTTCTCGAATTTACTTCTAGAAATCTGCAAAACATTTATCAAAGGGGGTCAACTTGAGATCCTCGCCGAAAGTCGAGACTAAAACTCCCTCACCCTTAATCCCTCTCCCAGACTGCGTCCGGGCGAGGGAGACTGGCAAAATCCTTCGCCCTAAACGAAGTTTTGGGAGAAGGTGTCACGAAGTGACGGATGAGGGAGTTTATAACGGCTCTGCCGGTAAAGAACTGAGTTCCTTGATCAAGGTTTTCCGGAAATCACTGGCAAAGCCAGATGATTTCATGCAAGGAGACAGATTGTCATTGAAAAATACTTTTATGGCCTAGATAAAACCGCTTTTTGTCACTAAACCCCAAAATACAAGCAGGAATCATTATTTATATAAATTGTTAAAAACCAATATATCGGGCTTTGAACCAAAGACCAGCACTGATTGTATATTTTATGGCTGGCATAAATCAAGAATAAAGAAAGCCATATTGACCCTGCATTTAAAATGAGAATGAAGGGCATGAACAAGGAGTGGTTTGATGGGCTTTGAGGTAGACGGCACCTACGATCCGGCAACAAACATTGCATTCATGGAGCACAGCGGTCTGCCAAACAGCAAGGAAGACCTCGACAAGGTCTACGAAAAACACCTGGAAGTCTGGGGTCACCTCAACCACAAGGTTTATGTCATCAGCGACATGAGGAGGGCTGGAAAAGGCGACTACGGAAAGGTTGCCTACCATGCAAACCGAATGAAGAGGCTCAGAAAAGAGAGGGCTGCACTCACCGTGATGGTCGCCGACAACATAGAATCGAAATTTACAGTCAAACTCTACCAGTTCATATCCGGCATCAAGATAGCAACAGCGACAAGCATCGATGAAGCCATGGAGATAATAAAAAGGGCGCAAAAACACGAGGGAGTATTCCCACCGCTTCTCGTCTCCTAGACACGTTAAATCCCCCCAGGAAAGTCTTTAAATTGAGTTAACATAAGATAATTCAACGTAAAAGGTTAAAGTGTCTGTTTGCAATCGGGGTAAAAGTTACTAGGATTTGTTGTTGCACATTTTTTTGGAAAGCAGAAGGATATGGCGTTATCAAAAGAAGGCTGGTATGACAGCGAGAAAAATATAGCAATAGCAAAAATCTCAGGCTCCCCTGAATGCCTGATGGACATAGACCTGCTTGTGGCTGAAGCAGTCGAAGAATGGGGCAGTCTCGACCACAAAGCTTACACGATAGCCGATATTTCAGAGCTGGGCAAGGTTTCTTACACGCAAATGTCGTATTATTCGAGGAAAATGCGTGACCTGTTCAGGCATCGGTGCGAGCTTTCGATTGTGGTTTCAAATTCGTCATCTGCAAGGTTTGCCATCAACCTCTTCAAGTTTGTCTCGAACACAAAGCTAATGGTCGTCTCCTCGCTTGATGAGGCTCTTTCGCTGATAGCGCAGCACCAGAAGGCGTACGGGATTTTCCCGAAGCTGGACTGAACGAGCCAGAATTCATTTCCATCAATATTTGTCACAGTATTGGCATTTGTTTGTGCAACCGGTTTCATATTGTTGCCTCATGCAAGTTCTTGCTCTATAATTGACCAGCTAGGAGGCTTGTTATGCCGGTTAAAGTTATTTGTGGACTGCAGTGGGGCGATGAGGCCAAGGGCAAAATCACGCACATGCTGTCAGTCGACTCTGATCTCGTCGGCCGTTATGCTGGAGGCCCCAACTCAGGACACACCATCGTTTCCGGTGGAGTCAAAACAGTTCTGCACGTCATCCCTGCAGGAATCATGGCTGACAGACCAAAAGCCCTCATCGGCCCAGGAACGGTCATCGATCCACTCGGCCTGATCACCGAACTTGACGAAGTTGAAAAGCGCAAGCCCACAAAAGGAAGACTCTTCCTTTCAGACAGGGCGCATCTCATCCTCGAATACAACAGATACCTCGAAAAGCTCGATGAAGCCTCAAGAGGATCAAAATCAATAGGAACAACGCTCAAGGGAGTTGGCCCGACTTACGCTGACAAAGCCAACAGAATCGGCATCAGGGCAGGCATCCTTCAGGATGAAAAGGGATTCAGGGAACTGATCGCCAGAAACCTGGACATGAAGAACAAGATCGTCGTCGACCTTTACAAGGCCGAACCGCTTGCAATCGAGCAGGTGATTGATCCGGTCATGAAGGTCAGGGACAGGATTCTTCCACTCCTTGCAGACACTACAAAACTCGCAACAGACGTTGTCAATGCAGGCGGAACAATGCTCCTCGAAGGCAACCAGGGCATCCTGCTGGACATTGATCACGGAACATACCCCTACGTCAGCTCGTCTTCATGCGTTCCATCCTCAGGTCTTTCCGTGTTTGGAATCGCACCTTCAAAATGCTCCGACATCATCGGTATCGTGAAAGCGTACCAGACCCGCGTTGGCCGAGGCCCGATGCCAACCATCCAGGACAACGAGACTGGCGAACTGATCAGAAAACGAGGCAACGAGTACGGCGCATCGACAGGCAGACCAAGGCACTGTGGATGGCTCGATCTTGTAGCCCTCAAGTACAGCGTTGAACTTTCAGGAGTCACCGAGATTGTCATAACAATGCTGGACGTTCTTGGCGCCTTCAAAACAATCAAGGTTTGCTCAGCCTACAGGCTAGGAAACAGACTCATCACCGATTTCCACAACGATGCCGAGGTTTTGGACAATGTAACTCCAATCTACGACGAAATCCCGGGATGGGAGACGGAAGTCGGAGATTGCAGAAAATACAGCGACCTCCCACAGCAGGCAAGGGATTATGTCGAATTCATCGAAAACTTCACAGGCGTTCCGGTCAGGATCGTGAGCGTTGGCCCGGATGAAACCCAGACAATCAGGAGAGGATGATGATTTCAAGGTACTCTTTGCCTGAAGCCGAAAAGGTTTGGACAAGGCAGCACAGGTTTGACCTGATGAAAGATGTTGAAGTGGCCTTGTGTGAGGCCTGGTGCAGACTCGGTGAAATCCCGATGGATTCACTCAAAATCATCAAAGACAGAATGACTTTCACAATCGAGCGGGTGGACGAGCTTGAACGGATCACCGACCACGACGTGGTAGCCTTTGTAAATGCTCTCGGTGAAACAGTTCCCGAACAGTCCTGCTACATTCACAAGGGCGCAACATCGTCGGACATCCTCGACACAGCCACATCCATGCAAATTGTTGAAGCCGGCAGGATAATCCTTGCAGAATTGGACAAGCTTATAGCAACAATGAAGGCAAGGGCGATTGAGTTCAAACACACCCCGGAAATGGGAAGAACTCACGGAATCCATGCCGAACCAATCTCTTTCGGACTCAAACTCCTCTCGTTTTATCAGGAGCTGAGGCGCGACAAAAAGCGCCTTGAAAACGCAATAAACAACAACCGCGTCGGCAAGATGAGCGGTGCCGTAGGCACTTACGCAAATCTTCACCCAGACCTTGAACAGATCGTTTGTGAACTCCTCGGACTCGAACCTGACCCTGTGGCAACACAGGTCATCTCACGCGACCGCCATGCCGAATTTATGCTGGCAATCGCACAGCTTGGCGCAACAATCGATAGGATCGGAACCCAGTTGAGGACACTCCAGAGGACAGAGATCGGCGAGGTTGAAGAGGCGTTCAAAGCTGGCCAGACCGGTTCTTCAGCCATGCCGCACAAGAAAAACCCTAAAACCTCCGAGCAGCTTTGCGGACTGGCAAGAATTCTGCGTGCAAATGCACTCGTGGCACTTGAAAATGTTGCGCTCTGGGACGAGAGGGACATCTCCCATTCGTCAGTTGAGCGTGTAATCCTGCCTGATTCTTCAATCCTTGCAGCCTACATGACCCGCAAGATGAACTCAATTGTGGCAAACCTTGTGGTCAACAAAGAGCGAATGGCAAAAAACATGGAGATGACGGGCGGAGCAATATTCTCCGGCAGGCTGCTTGTGGCTCTCATGAGCAGGGGAGTCGGCAGAGACCAGGCATACGGCGTCGTTCAAAGACTGGCCATACCGGCATCAAAAGGCGGAACACCGCTGAAGGATACGTGCCTGACAGATTCGGAAGTGAGGAGATTCCTCGACGAGGGCGACATAAACGCCATCTTCGACGTTGGATTCTATCTTCGATACATCGATGACATATTCCTTAGAAATCTGGAGGAACCATGAAAAAACTCTATGAAGGCAAGGCAAAGGCGCTCTTTGAATCGGACAATCCCGATCTTGTGATCGTGGAGTTCAAGGATGATTTCACAGCTTTCGACGGCACAAAGCGCGACTCAATGGACAGCAAGGGCGTCATAAACGCTGAAATCAGCAACGTAGTTTTCAAGTATCTGGAAAAAAAGGGCATCCCGACACACCTTGTCGAATTCCAGCCACCAAGAATCCACCTTTGCAAGAAAGTCAGAATCATCCCCATCGAAGTGGTAATGAGGAACATCGTCGCCGGTTCGCTTTCCAAAATGACCGGCATTGCAGAAGGGACAGTCATTAAACAGCCAATAATCCAGCTCCACCTTAAGGACGACAGCCTTCACGATCCACTCGTTTGCAGGGAGCACATCCTCGCCTTCGACTGGGCCACAGAAAAACAGCTAGACCGCATCGTTGAACTATCTAAGAAAATCAACGAGGCCATGAAGGAATTCTTCCTCAAGATCAACCTCAGGCTCGTGGACTTCAAGCTCGAGTTCGGCGACTATCATGGCGAGGTCATCCTTGCCGACGAGTGGTCACCCGACACTTGCAGGCTCTGGGACACAAACACAAACGAAAAGATGGACAAGGACCGCTTCAGGCGCGACATGGGCGGAGTCATGGAAGCCTACAAGGAAGTAATCAGGAGGATCAATGAATCACAGAATTGAAGTCACAGTCCAGCTCAAGCCGGACATCCTCGACCCACAGGGCAAGACAGTCGGAAACGCTCTTGAACGCCTCGGTTTCACAGGCATCAAAGGCGTCAGAATCGGAAAATCCATCATCATCGAGGTTGAGGCAATGTCACAGGAAGAGGCCATTGCCAAGGCAAACAGCATGGCTTCAAAACTCCTTGCCAATCCAGTCATGGAAGTGTTCACGGTGAGGCCGGCGTGAGAGTCGGCGTAGTCATATTCCCTGGCAGCAACTGCGATTCAGACGCTCTCTGGACTGCAGGCAACATCTCAAACAACGAGTCATTCCCAATCTGGCACAAATCCGAAGACCTCAACGGCGCCCAGATGATCATCATTCCAGGCGGTTTCAGCTATGGTGACTACCTAAGGTGTGGCGCCATCGCAAAATTCTCGCCTGTCATGGAAAAAGTCATGGCGTTTGCAAAAAACGGTGGCCCTGTCATCGGTATCTGCAATGGTTTCCAGATTCTCACCGAAGCCGGACTGCTCCCTGGCACACTCCTTCGCAACAACACGCTGAAGTTTGAATCCAGATGGGTAACCCTAAACTGTGAAACGTCGAGAACGCCTTTCACAAAGCACATTCTGGTCGGTTCGAAGCTCCGCGTACCCATTGCCCACGGAGACGGAAAGTACTATATTGACACCAGGGGGCTGGACAAGCTGTTTGAAAACGACCAGGTGGTGTTTAGGTACAATGGTCTCAATCCAAACGGATCGGTGGCCGACATAGCAGGAATATGCAACCTTGAAGGAAACGTGGTTGGAATGATGCCGCATCCTGAAAGGGCAGGAGAGGAAATAATCGGATCAGGCGATGGCCTGAAATTATTTAAATTCCAAGGAGGATCATGAACAAAAGAGACGCAAAGGGCCTTCAAAATTCAAGACAGAGCGACGGAAGCGAGCTAAAAAAGACCGCCAGGAAACTGACGGAACTGCTTGAAAAGAGAAAACTGGAAGGTTTCAGCGTCAGGGAGTCAGGCAACACCATCCGGCTTGCCCTCCCACTCATGGACGAAAAGGAAAAGAGCAAGGTCATGAACGAGCTTCAAAGCATCCCGGGCTGGGGCGCCATCAAGCTCGAAAAGTCAGCAAAGACAACGGTTTCTGACGAAGAGATCGAAGACGCATTCAGGGAAATGCTTTTAAGGTACATGCCAAACGAAACAAAGGTTTCAGGCTCAAGCAAGGGAGGCAACCTTTCAATTTTCGGAACTGCAAGCTCGGTTCACGCCAGAGACGCCATCATCGACCTTGGCAAAGAGTGCATGGGAGTCAAGAAAGTGCTTGACCAGATGAGGGTTCCGCAGGCAAGATCGGACATCGACCTTGCAAACGCAGCCATGCTCGCCCTTGGCAACGAGAGCAAAATCCAGATATGGCACCTCCAGGTTGTGGTCAAGTCGGGCAAGGTTTTCCTCACCGGCAACGCAAAGGACAAGGGCTCGATAAAAATCGCCTCAGACATGATCCTCAGGGTTCCGGGCGTAAAAGGTGTTGAAAACGGCATCAGACTTCAGTCGGAAGGCGTAAACCCCGACGACGAGCTGAAGGTCAGGATAATAGACGAGATCAGGAAATCAAAGGATGTTCGCGCCCGTGACATCAATCCGGTCGTTGTAAACGGCCACGTTTTCCTCAAAGGGTATGCAGCAACCACCAAAGAGATCATCGCAGCCGAAGCTATTGTCTCCAAAATAAAGGGCGTTAAAAAAGTTTACATGGAGCTGGAACCGAAGTTGTAATAATGTAAGCTAGTTCATTGTAAATGGTTTATAACGAATATGTGTAATACTTCTTAATCAGTTAATGTTAATATATTTGCACAATGGAGGAAAAATGAATAAGAGATCAATTGTTGCATTTTGCCTTATTTTTTTATTAATATTCCTGATTACACCCAATGCTAACAGCTGGCTTATAACATCTAAGAAAATTTCAATTCAACTCAATAATTCATATGCTACAGTGAACGGAACAAAAATAAAATTAGAGGCACCAGCAACAATAATTAAGGGTAAAACGATGGTTCCATTAAGATTTGTCAGCGATGCCATGGATGCTAAATTGGATTGGGACGATAAGACAAAAACAGCAAATATAAGTACTGGGAAATCAAAATTTTTTTATCATTTCAAATCAAATGGGGCAAGCGGGATTTCCACAGATAAAATGCTAATTACTAAAGATGGTATTACATTAGATATTTTCTTTATTCCCGATCCTGACGAAAATATGTTATTAAAAAGAATATTTATTACAGTAAACGACAATAATGGTGTGTATAAAAAAGTTAACTACCATCTTGTCGATGATGTTCCAACAGATCAGAATATGTATCACTTAAGCAAAGATGTTTATACAACTAACTCCTCTGGTCTTATTAGTTTTAGTTTTTCATCTGATTGCTCAGGTTACTGTATAATATATGGTGAAGAATTCTGATTTCTTGGCAATTATACTTCATTAATATATCAAGTAAATGATTCATAGTACCTTCGATTAAATACATATCACCATCATACTTAACAGGGATGTTAATAAAGTAAAAATGAAGCAGGAACCAAAGTTGTAAACTAAAATAACTCTTTATGTTCGCATAGATAAGATCTTACAACATCGAACCAGTTAGTATACCAATACCAAGTACCAACTACATAAGCCCCGTATCCATTTGATGGGTTCTTGCCATCAAGTTCTTTCCATATTATTGTATGTTTATGCGTATTAAATGATGTGAAACCTTCTGATCTCATTTTATCAACAATTTGAGAAACTCTGTACTTAGGTTTTTCTTCACTTTTTATTACAGCATACTTTGTATTAAAACTTTGAGCTAAATCCGACTTTGGATCAATAAATTCAATAACTTGATCAGCTTGACCTTTACGATTCGCAAGAATAGGCAAGAATATGACCCTATATGCAAATCTTGGATTCAAGTATTCATCTTCAGAAAGCTTTTGATCAAATGAATCTAACAATCTAAGAATATTTAGAGGAATCTCCTTGTTTTGTTTTATGTTAGAATATTGTTCTTCTTTTAATAAAGCAAACTGTAAACTATACGATAAAGATCTGTCTAAAGATAATTTATCTGAAAAGAGTTTTTTTAAATAATCATTATAATTCAAACAACAAGCTTGAAATTTTGCACTAATTATTGAATCCAACTTTGTTGTCATCTGATGCTCAATCTCGTGTCTTATTTCAATTAAGAAAAGTAGGTTATTCTTTGTATCTTTATCGACAGGTGAGTCTTTATTATTTAAACAAGTTTCCAAACTCCAATTTTTATACGCACCAAACTTAGTTTTGTCATATTTCTTTTTACCATTTTTTACATCAAAATACTTATAATCAATCTTATTAAATCTATAATAAGCATGTAACAGATAAGTCCAAGCAATTATTGCGAGCACGATAAAGACCTCTGACTTGAAATGAATATTTGGATTATTGTAATTTTGAATTGCACAAAGCATAGCTTCTCTTGATTTTTTAAGCAATTCACTTTTATATGAACCAATAGTTCTTATCCTGCCACCCACACCTGAATATTATATCAAAGAGGTATGGTGTCAATATCTCGACTCTGATATTGAACCCTTAACGCTGGCATGGTAAACTGGAGCCCGTGAAAAAACTATTTTTGGCCATGGTTGCCGTTGTTCTCCTGGCCGGCTGCAGG
>CAZXEH010000018.1:0-24908 GCA_964639885.1 uncultured Caldisericales bacterium
CCCCCCCCTGCTTGAGTTTCACAAATCGGGATCAGACAGGGTGGAAGAGCAGGGCAAAACGACTCAAGCGTTTCTTCTTCAATATTGGAAACGTTGTAGCCAAGACCTGAATAGTCCTGTCTCAAGGAGTCCCTTGCGTGTATTAAAAACAATCCCTTGGTCATATCAATCTGTTTTCCCGTATTTCCAACGATAGATTGTATGCTTGAAGAAACATATCAAAAGTTAAATATTTAACTAATAATTCATATATGTGACTATTTGGTTATTCACCAGGCATTGTATTGAAATAAATCATGTTGCCATCGGGATCGGTTATCCATGCGCCAACGCTGCCGTCTGTTTCGGTTTCAGATTTGATGCCCAAAGAATTGGCGATTTTTTCAACATCCCCGCCTCTGAAATTGAGAATGTTGCTGTTTATGTCGTCTTTGTAAAGACTGATTGTCAGACTGCCGTTTGACAGGGAGGCAAAACCAGACTTCTTCCAGTCAACGGTTTCTTCAAAGCCAAGCTTTTTGTAGAACTCAACCGAGGCTGCAAAATCCTTGACTTTGAGGCAAAGCTCGAACCGTCCGGGATTCATTGAATCTTTGGCTGATGGGTGTAGAGTTCGACAGTGTTTCCCATCGGGTCGGCAACAGTGAATCCCCAGTAGGAATCCTGGCGCCATTCAGGTTTCTCCTGAAACAGCTTCAGCCCGGCTGTCATGCACTTTTGAACAACCGCTTCGAAGCACGAATGATCGATAAAAACCGACCATGAAGGAAGATAGCCAGTTCCACCTTCATATCCGGGTTGCCCCTGCCATTCCGTCAGTGTAGGAATGGGCTTGTCAGTTCTGAAAATCATGAACTCGAAACCATCCATGTTGTAGTTGACCCAGCCGAATTTCTCGTCGTTGTAAAAAGAAACCTCGTTCAAACCCAGGATGCCTGTATAAAAATTTCTCATTATGATTACGTCATTTGCAAAAATGTAGAAAAACTTGATCGCCGGTTTCTTGAATTCATCACTCATTTCTACCTCTGTCGCCATTAATGACTGCTGCTTGTTATTTCAAGAATATTGCCGTCAACATCCTCAAACTGGAACCACCAGACATCATCTCCAAGCCGCTCTGGTTTCTCCTGCAAAATCTTTACGCCTGCCGATTTCAGGTGTGTAAACATCTCTGTTGCCGGGACTGAAACATCAAGGAAAACAGTCGCTCTTACATTCTCTTGCTGATTCGTGTTTGGTTTGTAGCCCGATTCGATGTAAAGGCTGACTGAACCAGATTTTAATATCGCAATGGCTGGAGGAATCTTGGTGACGAGAGTGAAATTAAGTGTGTCACAATAAAATCTGATCGATTTTTCCAGATCGGTCGCATAGATGCCAACAGCCCTGACTCCTGCAATAAAATGTTGATTATTTGTCATCTTCTTCCTATTGCCTCTCTATTATAATGAAATATAATAACTTCGATGATTATTTGCAATGCTTACCAAAAAAATCACAGATCAAGCTTTTTAGAATACAGGAGGATAAAAATGAAGAAATTGTCAATACTCGTTCTCGTGGCAACAATAGCCCTGTCAATTCCAGTGCAAAGCAGGAACAGCAAGGCAGCATCCTTCAATCTTTCAGCAAAAAACGGTTGTGGATTCATAACGCTTTCATGGGATAAAGTCGACAACGTGAAAGGATATTTTGTCTACAGAGGCAAAGGCTCTGGCAATCAGGTTGCTGAGCCACTGACAGATTTTCCTATCAAGGAAACAACATATAAAGACGATAATGACATTGAGAAAGGTGTTCAATATTGCTACATCGTCAAGGCTGTCGGCATGGATTTGAAGGAGTTTGCCTCCTCCAACGAAGCCTGTGCAAAATCGGTTTGCCCTGAAGACTGCACTTTGGAGCTGCGTTTCAAGATCGGATCAAAAGTCTTCTGGAAAAACGGTGTTGCCCAGACTGAGATGAGTTCGGCTCCAATCATGCAGTGGAACAGGTCATTTCTCGTCATCAGGTATGTCGCCGAAGCCATTGGAGCAAAAGTTGACTGGGAAGCAACATCAAAAACTGTGACGATCACAACAAAAGACGGCACAGTCATAAAACTCGTGGTTGGCAAGAACAAAGGCTACGTAAACGGCAAGGAAACGCCCATTGATGCCAACAACTCAAAGGTTACACCGATCATTGTCGACGGCAGGACGCTCTGTCCACTCAGATTCACAGGCTACAACCTCGGCGCAACAGGCCCTGAGGACATACTTTGGGATCCAGACACACAGATGGCGATATTGAAATTCAAAAATCCCGGTTGTGAGGATGGCAGTGACGGTGGTGGAAATGGCGGAGAAACCGGTGGTGGTTCAAGCGGTGGCTCTGGAGGTGGAGGAACCGGAACAGGCGGTTCCAGTGGCTCTGGCGGTACAGGTGCTACAAGCCCCGATTCTGTCAGGGATGATTTCACTGTTCTTCCGGGAAAAACCCTCAGTTCCTCAGGCAGCTACTCTGACCCGAAGGGCAATGCAGAAAAAACCTGGTCTTCCGGTTCTGGCATGGGCAATTCATGGGTTCAGGTTGAAGGCGGTGGCGGAGATTTCAAGAGACATGTGAGTTTTTCCGGTGGCGAGATGGTTGTCAATGCTCCCGAAGGCTCCTCATGGGCAAAGTCGGGTGTAAGATCGAAAGAACCTTACTTCACTATCCCGTCAGACAATTCCCCGTACTCGGTTTTGATTGAAACCGACCCCGACAAAACCAGCGGTTTTGTGGTTGCACTCTCCGATGTTGCCAGTGGGCAGGACCCCTGGAACTCGACAAACGTCTGGATTAATTTCAACCAGTCACCAAACGGCTCCCAGGCTGTGTTTGGTATTTCAAACCTTGTCAATGACAGGGATACTCGGAAATCGATAACAGACATCGACACAAAGGCGCCTTCAAAACTGCTTGTGACGGTCAAAGGCACGTCCGTGTCAGTGTGCACCTCATCCGGTTACACGGTTTACGGCACGTTCTCATGGCTTAAACCTGGCACAAAAGTATATCTGTACATCTTTGCTTCATCAATTGACGGCGGCGGTCAGCCTGTGAGATTTGGACTCAAATCAGTCAAGGGCTTCAAAGCTACCGGTTGCTCAGACCACACCTACACGCCGGCATACAACAACCTTGTCTATACCGAAGGGTTCGACTCCTATAACCAGACCATGTGGCAACCGATAGAGACAGCAGGCGGATTTTTTAAAACCATGGCAAAGTTTGAAAACGGCTCGTTTTCAACCAACTGTCCGAAAAACAACTCCTGGGGCAAGACCGGTCTGAAATCGAAATACTATTTCCTCGAAATTACAAAGTCGATGGAAACTCTGCCCTACACGCTTGTACTTGAAACAAATCCTGCGAAGACAAGTGCCTTTGTGTTTGCCCTTTCCACAGTCAACAGCTCACAGGACCCGTGGAATGTCGAAAGCGTCTGGGTCAGTTTCCTGCGACATGAGTACGGCACGATGACGAGTTTCTACATGGGCAACCAGGGGAACGACAAGGATCCGAGAATTTCGGAGGACACACTCCCGCCAAACCTTCCTTCAAAAATCACACTCACCATCTGGCCAGGCAAGGTGAAGCTCGTAACATCCCAGGGTTTTACCGCGACCGCCAGCTACCCGTTCCTGAAAGCAGGCACAAAGCTGTTCCTTTACGCGTTCAACCACGGATTTGTCGACAACATGCCTTCATCAATGTCGCTCGACGCCATAAAAATCTACAGACACAAGGGAGCAGACATCCAGGCGTGGAATCCCCAGATGAATCTGACAAGATTTGTTGAGAATTTCAAATCTGGCGACCGTGAAGGCATGTGGCAGCAGATTCAAACGGCAGGCGGTGATTTCAAGAGGTTTGCCAAATTTGAAGATGGAGCATTCGCTGCCAACGTTCCAGCAGAAAATTCATGGGGTAAAACCGGAATAAAGATAGAGCATTTCATGCTTCCTGTCACGTCACAGTCTACCAAGTATCCGTACACAGTTGAGTTTGAGCTCGATCCAGCAAGATCAAAGGGCTTCAGGCTTTGTCTCACAGACATCAACAGCTCGCAAGACCCGTGGAATGTTCAGTGTCTTTGGACAGGTTTCTCGGTTGATACCAAGACAAACCAGGGTCATTACTACTTCCAGGACAACCCGAATGCCAACACTATTTTCAAGGAAACAAAGGATTTGCCGGCAACTCCGCCGTCATGGGTGAGAATCACCGTGAAAACCGGATGGATGAAAGTTGAGACCTCGCTTGGCCAATCCTACGAAGGAAACTTTGCCTGGGTCAAACCCGGCACAAACCTTTATCTGTACGCATTCACTCACCCGTTTATCGACGGCCAGGCCTCATCGATGTGCATCAAAAAGATCGTGATCAGGAGGTAATCGCTAGTCCTTCCATTTCCACCACTTGAGCTTTTCAGGATCAGGGTTGTCTTCGGTTGCGAAGTAGACTGCGCATCGGAAAACATACAAGACGCAACGGTCAACCTTCATGCCTTTGATTTTGCAGTGCCTGTCGTACATCTCCTGAGGATCGGCACCGATCAGGCTTGAAATTGTTTCAAAACCAAGCTCTTCCAGATCACCTCTGATCGATTTCCCAACCCCTGGAATCTGAAGCAGTTCTTTTGACATCAGGGTTTGCAGATTTCGCAGCGCTCGTAGCCAAGCTTTCTGGCCTGCTCCTTGGAGTTGAGTTTTACGATGTTTTTTGGATTTATCTTGTCTGCAACCGGGCAGGAGCCGTTTGTGACGTGGTAAACCTTGGACTGCGAGTTGCCAACGTACTTGTAGCTTTTGAAGATTTTGTTCGAACCTGTGTATTTTTCATCGGCAACAGGCTTGTTCTTTGGCTGTTCAGTTTCAACCTTGTTTGTTTTTGCAGAATCCGTTGCGGTGGTCTGTGTTTTTGATGGAGCTTTCGTGTCGTCGGCCGGTTTTCTGAAGATGCAGGTTATGGCTATCAGAAGTATCACCAGCACGGCGATGATTCCCACGAAGTTGATTTTGATTCCATGATTTTTGAGCACATCAAAAAGGTTCATCCGTCACCTCGGTTGTCGTTTTGTAGCAATGATTATCACAAGAACTGCTTGATTTTGCAAGCTTGTGTTACTTGTACCATTCATCGTCGATTCCGTGGCCAAACTCGTATGGTCCCTTGCTCTGCCACCACTGTGAATTTTCCACGCACAAAGCCCTGTTTGGACGCTTCGGGTCGTCTTCAACGTGTTTATAGGTGTCTTTCCCGCCTGAATCTACGAAGAGACCGATTGACCTCATCGTGTCGCGGAAAGTCCTGTACTTTGGCTGCTTTGTCACGGTTCCGCACGACCCGAGGAAATCATAAGGCGCTCTCTCGTCGATTTCATAGACATCATCGCCAAGCCTGCCCCAGAAAATTGCGATGCTGTTGAGATCGGCGCATCCGGCGCAGAGGTTTCTGAAGTAGTACTGGTCATTGCCGGAGCCGTCATAGAAGATGCCCACTGACCCATCTCTGCCGTGTCCCTGGTACTGGAACCTGGCCTTATCGTTGCCAACGTTGTATTTGTTGTTGCCTTCAAAATCCACAAGACAACCGATTGAAAAATGTGGTGCTGAACCCTGTGAATACTGGAGGCATCTGTAAGTGTCGTTGCCTTTGCGGTCTTCGAGAATTCCAAGGCCCCACCAGTAGGAGTTGCCCTGGGTGTAGCAACCGCCGAAGTAAGTGTCGTTTCCTTCCATGTCTGCAGCGATGCCTACTCCTCCGGCAAGGTTATGGCCGTCGCCAAAATCAGCTCTTCTGCCTTGCGCTGATCCGAGCGAGAACGAAAGAGAGGCGTTGTTGTAGATTTCTACAGGATTGCCGTCGTCCCTGGCCGTGTATCTGTCGTTGCCGGTTGCGTCGAAAAGTATGGCTGCACCGAGTGTGTTTGCAAAAGCCTGTCCGTAAGCCTTGATTTCGTAACTGTCATCGCCTGACAGGTCTAAAAGCATGCCTGAACCAACAACTGCTGCTCCTTGTGTGTAGTATCCTGATTCATAGGTGTCATTGCCGGCATAGTCAGCAAGCATGGCTGAGCCATAAACACCAGCGCCAATGCCGTTTTCTTCAGCTTTGTAATTATCATCGCCATCAAGGTCGGCAAGGAGGCTGATGCCAAAAAGTCCACATGCAAGCTGGGCCGGTTCGCTGCCACCGTCGTAAGAGTCATTGCCTGAAAAATCAATTGAGGTTCCAACCTGCCACTGTTCATCCACGGGAGTTGCAACCTTTCCTTTGTAAGTGTCATTTCCGCCAAGGTCGATGATGAGGCTGTCACCGCCGTTGTTTGTGTCGTCACCAGAACCTTGAATTGAAACCCAGCCGATCTCTGTTTTGAACCGGATCAATCCTTTGAAGGTAATGTCAGGTTTTGTTAACAGCCAGGCTCTGATGTCATCGATTGCCTTTGTGACGTGTGCAAAGTAGACCGAATCGGCATAAGACAGATATTTGAGGTCGATGTTGACTATGGCCTTGAGGTTTTCTGGTTGGCTGACATCCCAAAAGAACGGGTGCATGAGGAAATCGTAGAGTTTGCGTCTGTTTGAGTAAAAATCATGGCCACCCAGAGCTTTTTCGAAGAACTCGAAATTGTAAGCCCGTTTTAGGAGCGTGTTTGCCTTTATGCCAGCGATAATCATCCTTGCAGCGAATGTTTGAACCGGTTCCGGGAGATTTTTCAAACTGTCAATTTCTGCCTCGGAAGCGACGCTGTCTTGGTCGTGTTTCATTATCATTTCAAGCACATCAGCCGATTTGGTTTCAGAAGGAATCCAGTCAACGCCCCAATCGGCCGGAGCGACCTCGCCCCTTCCTGAACCGGCATCCAGAAGCGACATGGTTGAAAATGAGAGCATGTGTAGATTCTGCTTGTTGTCGTTGAGCAAATCGGCGAACCTGCCTGAAAACCTTGGAATCATGGTTACGTCTCTGAAGAGACCGTCAACCAGTCTGAGTTTGTAGCTTGTATTATAAAAATTGGCCATTTCATCAGCCGTATAGCCGAATTTGTTTTGGGGAAGACCGAATTTGTCAAGCAAATCCTTCATTCTATCGTCCGGGAACTCGAAATCGCTTCTGTTTACCAGCTCAATTGCCTGTCAGACAGGCATCGCAGGTTTCCAGAGATGGACAGGCGCAAAGATGAGGCAGGCTGCAACAATCGCAAGAACGCTATTTTTCATGGCTCCTCCAAGGGTGCTTGGGTACCATGACTATATCAGACTTGGAGTGGCAGGCAAGTGGCCTGAATCAGGCTGGCTTTCTTGCTCTCACATGCAGGTAGAATGGCATCAGCGCAGCCGTTTTTAGCTGGGGATGTTTTTCGACTGTGGATTTGTCAGGATAAGGTTCATTCATCCGCTCTATTTTGAATCCGATCCCGACAATCGAGTTGATCCATTCATAAAGAGTCAGCCTGATGCAGGGAATTTTGAAAAGTGGCAGCTCCTGTGTGACTTCTTCCGGGGCAAGTCCGAACATCCACTCGTCGACTGCTGTTCCGGCGTTGTAGTAACCGCCAAGAATCAGCCCTGTTGGTTCACCGTTTTCGTCAAAGGCGACTTTCCTCAGCCTCATGTCTGTGTTTGGGTGGCAGATATTGAACTGGAGAAAACCACTCGGCTTCAAAACCCTGTAAATTTCAGCCAGAACTTTGATCGGATCGGTCATGTCCATAAGCGACATCACGGCGGTTGCAAAGTCAAAACTGTCGTCTGGAAAAGTAGTTTTGGAGGCGTTGCAGTTGAGGTAGGTGATGCCTTTTGGATTCTTGGCCTCATCGGTTTTGGCGGTTTCAAGGAAATTGTCGCATATGTCGATGCCTGTCATTTTTGCGCCCAGATCAGCAAGTTTTCTTGTGAGATAACCGTTTCCACAGGCAACATCAAGGCCAACCAGTCCAGAAACATCAGGAAGCATCGCAAAAAACGCCGGGGTATTGAACAAATCCCTGCAAATGTCGCAGCCAGAGTCTGAAAGCTGTGTCCAGACCTTTGCGTTTTCATTCCAGCATTGCCTGATCAGGTCATCGTTTATTTCCTGGTTCATAGGGGCTTTCTTACTCTCACATGCAGGAAATAGCCAAGAATTCTCGTGTCCCGAACAGCTGGACAGGCTGCGATCTCTTCGTCCGTTGCGTACGGTTCGTCGAATTTTTCAATGACAAACCCAGCGTCTATCATTGTGTTAACCCATTGGGAAAGTGTCCGGTGTTTGGCGGGAATTTTGAACTTTTCTGTGTTATCCTTTATTTCTTTTGGCGCCGTCGAGAAGCACCACTCGTACATTGTCACGACTCCTTCAAAGTAACCGCCGACTTCGTAAGCAATTTCCTCACCGTTTTCGTCGGTCACCTTTTTTCTGTGGGGCAGGTCGTAGCACGGATGACAGATGTTGAACTGAAGGAATCCGCCAGGCTTTAGCACCCGGAAAATCTCTCTGAAAGCGCCATCGAGGTCGGCCATGTCCATCAGTGTCATGAAAGCTGTGGCAAAATCAAATGTTTTGTCGGGGAATGGAATTTGCTGGGCTGGAGATGCAACGAACTCGATCCCTTTGGGGTCTTGCTTTTCGGTTTCTCTGGCAAAACCGATGAAAGTTTCGCTTATGTCGATTGCCTTCATGGTTGCACCAAGATCGGTGACCCTTCGGGTGTTTGTTCCTTCGCCGCAACCGACATCAAGTCCGAGCTTGCCTTTAACATCGGGCAGCATCCTCAGGAAATGTGGCGTGTTCATGAAATCGCGGTAGACATCGAAACCGGCTCTGGAAAGTTTTGTCCAGTTGGTCGCGTTTTTCTCCCAGCACTCTTTGACAAATTTTTCGTCCATGTTATAATAATATCAAATTTATTGGAGGATTTGGGAAAATGGGCGAGAAATTTCAGAATAAACTTTCAGATCAGCAAATGATGCATAGAAGAACCTCAAGAGATGACGACAAATTTGGGGTTCGTGGAGTATACTCAAGAGACTTGACGGCGATTATACATTCCAGGGCTTTTCAAAGACTCAAACATAAAACACAGCTTTTTTTCCATCCACAGAACGACCATCTATGTACGCGCATGGAGCACTCACTTTATGTTGCTTCGATTGCGAATACGATTTGTGAAAATTTAGGCTTAAACGGAACATTAGCTCAAGCAATGGCGCTTGGACATGATCTCGGACATGCCCCGTTTGGTCATGTAGG
Source organism: uncultured Caldisericales bacterium (assembly GCA_964639885.1). Taxonomy (GTDB): domain Bacteria; phylum Caldisericota; class Caldisericia; order JAAYUI01; family JAAYUI01; genus JAGNLA01. Next base: position 9,268 of record CAZXEH010000018.1, read on the forward strand.
AGAAGATACAATTTGTTCAATTTTTAAAGATCTTGGCGTTTTTAGACACGCAGAGCAAAGTTTGAGAATTGTGGATGTTATTGAGTTGTATGGGAAAAGCTTGAATTTAACTTTTGCAGTTAGAAATGGAATAATAGCGCATAGCGGTGAAAGTAATCAAAGAATCTTCAAGATACCAGAAGAGATAACATGTTTGTTTGAAAAAGAAACCATTTCAAATAAAACACTGTCATGGGAGGCATGTGTTGTAAAAATATGTGATCGCATCGCGTATATTGGTAGAGACTTAGAAGATGCAATAACTGCAGGAATACTACAAGAAGATGAAATACCGAAAGAGTTTGTGAACAGTCTTGGGCATAAAAACGGTGAAATTATTGATATTCTAGTTCAGGACGTGATCGCTGCTTCTGAAAAAGAAGGACATATTTGTTACAGTGAAGAAAAGCATGACTTTGTCAATCGTTTGTACAATTTTGAGATTAAGTATATTTACAAAGCACCGATCAATAATCATTGGAATGAGTATGTGGAATCAGTTTTGACAATATTGTATAATTACTATAATGAATTAATAATAAAGTTTGGTTCTGAAATAGAAAGATACGAAAGAAATGAATCTGAAGTAGTCAGAGCTTTTGGTAGATATATAGATAATCATAAATCGATATATCTAACAGATGGCCCAGACAAAGAATTGAATTCACCAAAAACAATTGTTAGAGATTACATTACTGGTATGACTGACAGATTTGCTTTGGATACTTTGGATAGAATTCTCCATATGGGTACATCAGGATTTGGTAAAAGCGGTTTCATTATGCATAAATGATGCAAGCGCATTTAGAGTCAACCAATCCTTGACAGCCTTCACAAGCTATGGCAAAATCACAATTTAGCACGTTTTTGGAGGCTTAAAAATGATGGATGCGGCATACGACCCAAAAAAGGTCGAGGAAAGAATTTACAAGTTCTGGATGGATGGCGGTTGGTTCCACTCCGAAGTGGACGAGACCAGAAAGCCTTTTGTCATCATGATGCCGCTTCCAAATGTCACCGGCGTCCTGCACACCGGCCACGCCCTCAACAACAGCTTTCAGGACTGCTTGACCCGCTACCATCGCATGAAGGGTGAAAACGCCCTGTATCTGCCTGGTCAGGATCATGCAGGTGTGGCAACGCAGATCGTTGTTGAGAAGGAACTCTACAAAACCGAGAAAAAATCACGCTTTGACATCGGCCGTGAAGCATTTGTCAAGAAGGTTTGGGAGTGGAAGGAACAGAAAGGACAGATCATCCTCGGACAGCAAAAGCGCCTTGGAATCTCGCCGGATTGGGAACGTTTCACATTCACGATGGACGAAAGCTACCAGAAGGCTGTCCGTGAAACATTCTGCCATTACTATGAAAAAGGCTATATCTACAGGGGCAAAAAGGTCATCAACTGGTGCCCTCACTGCAGAACTGTCATTTCAGACATCGAAGTCGAGCACGAGGACAAGGATTCACACCTCTGGCACATAAGGTACCCGTTCAAGGACAATCCTGAAGATGGTTTGATCGTTGCTACGACAAGGCCGGAAACAATGCTTGGAGATATAGCTGTTGCCGTCAATCCAAACGACGACCGCTACAAAAATCTTGTTGGCAAGACCGTCATTTTGCCGGTTGCAAACAGGGAGATAAAGATAATTGCTGACGAGTACGTGGACATGGAGTTTGGAACTGGTTGTGTAAAGATCACTCCAGCACACGATTTCAACGACTTTGAAGTCGGAAAAAGGCACAACCTCGAGATGCCAATTATCATGGGCTCTGATGGAAAGATGATCAATGTTCCACAAAAATACGTCGGCCTTCCGATGCTTGAAGCCAGAGACGTGATTGTCAAAGAGCTTGAAGAACTCGGACTGCTCATCAAAATTGAAGACCACAAGAATGCCGTTGGCAGGCACGACAAGTGCAAGACCACGGTTGAACCGCTCCTCTCCGACCAGCTGTTCCTCTCGATGAAAAAGCTGGCCGAACCTGCAGTTGAGGAAGTAAAAAAAGGCGAAATCAAGTTTATTCCTGACAGATGGTCAAAAGTCTACTTTGACTGGATGGAAAACATTCTTGACTGGCCAATCTCTCGCCAGTGCTGGTGGGGTCACAGGATTCCGATTTTCTACTGCGATTCGTGCGGTTATGAATTTGTTTCAAGGACCGACGTCGACAAGTGCCCGAAGTGCGGTGGAAAAGTAAGGCAGGATGAGGATTGCCTTGACACATGGTTCAGCTCTGCCATCTGGCCGTTTGCCACTCTCGGCTGGCCGGAAAAAACGAAAGAACTCGCCTATTACTACCCGGGAACCGTGCTTCTCACCGGCTACGACATCATTTTCTTCTGGGTGGCCAGGATGATCTTCTCCGGCCTTGAATTCATGGACAAAAAACCGTTTGAGTACGTTTACATGACTGGATTGATCAGGGATGAAAAGGGGCGCAAAATGAGCAAGTCGCTCCAGAATGCCATCGACCCCATGGATGTCATCGAAAAGTTTGGCGCAGACGCACTCAGGTTCACACTCGCCTACATTGCAACCCAGGGCGGGCAGGACATAAACCTTGGCGATCGCGTGCTTACAGAGGGCAGAAACTTCATCAACAAGCTCTGGAACGCATCCCGTTTCACAATCATGAATCTCGAAGGGTTCACGGACGGAAAGATAGAGAATCCAAACTTCGCCGATCGCTGGATACTGTCCAAAACTAACGAAGTGATAACAGAAGTAACCAAATGTTTCGACGAATATGACATTTCAAAAGCCTCGAGGGTGCTGTTCGACTTCTTCTGGTCGGATTTCTGTGACTGGTACATCGAGCTTTCAAAACTCCCGCTCCAGCAGGAGGAGTCAAAACTGAGAACACAGCGTGTGCTTTACAAGGTTCTTGAGGCCACACTCAAAATGTTGCACCCGATTGCCCCGTTTGTCACCGAGGAAATCTGGCAGAAGATTCCACACAACGGCGACACGATCATGACTGCAAAGTGGCCGGATGCAAGCGATTTCATGCACGACCAGACTTCGATGGACGAAATGGCCACCGTTCAAAGCTCGATAAAGGCGATCAGAAACCTCAAGGCTCAACTTCGTGTCCATGCTGCACTTGTTCCTTGCTCTTACTGGGCGCCGGAAGCCGAAAAGAAAACACTTGAGCGCGAAAAAGATTCGATCACAAAGCTTGCCAGGGTTGAAGGTTTCGGATTCAGCGGAACAAAGCCGGAAGGCTGTGTTGTTGCCGTTTCTGGACAGATGAAGTTCTTCCTCGATCTTGCCGACAGGATCGACATTGCCGAGGAAAAGAAGAGAGTGCAGAACAACATTGAAAAGAACCGTGCAGAGTTGGCCAAGATTGAAGCGCTCCTTGGCAATCCGGACTTTGTAAAGCGTGCACCTGACGAAATAATTGAGAAAAACGAGGACAAGAAGGCTGAACTCACAGCCGAACTTGCCAACCTTGACGAACTGCTGGGGTCACTATCGCTATGAATTACTGTGAAGCGCTGGATTTCCTTGGCAGCCTCCAGTTTCTGGGGAGCAAGCTTGGACTCGAAAGAGTCAGGCAGCTCCTTGCAGCCGTGGGGAATCCCCATCAAAAAATCAAAATCGTGCACATCGCCGGCTCTAAAGGAAAAGGCTCTACATCGATGTTTATCGACAACGTCCTTCAGGCTGCCGGATACAAGGTTGGATTGTTCACAAGCCCCCACCTGCAGTCAATCCGTGAAAGAATCAGGCTCAATGGCGAGATGATCAGCACCGGAGAGTTTTCGGACATGATCGCCGAAGTTTCGGCTGTCGATGCAAAACTTAAGCACGGAGAACTTGGCCCAGCAACATTCTTTGAGGTCATGACAGTTTCGGCTTTCCTGTACTTTTTCAGGGAAAAAGTTGATATCGCCGTGTTCGAGGTAGGAATGGGCGGAAGACTCGACGCCACCAACGTCTGTGACCATCCAGAGGTCTGCGTCATAACGCCAATTTCATACGAGCATACACAAATCCTTGGCAAAACACTTGATCTTATCGCAAGAGAGAAGGCTGGAATCATAAAAGAAGGTGTTCCGGTCATTTCGGCAAGACAGCGAAGGAATGCTCATGAAGCCATAGAGGAAATAGCAAAATCCAAGCACGCTCCAATCACATTCCAGGGCAGGGATTTTGATTACATTGACCAGGGCTTGATCTATTCAGGCCAGCTCATGGATTTCAGGAACAAGGACAGTCTGATCCAGCACATGATCGTTCCTCTCCTGGGTGAACACCAGTTACAGAACGCCTCGCTTGCCTGCCAGACTGCAGTTGTGTTAAGGAGCAAAGGCTACAACATCAGTGACGACGCCATAAGATTGGGTCTGGCAAACACTTTCTGGCCTGGACGAATGGAATTCATTCGCGAAGACCCGATGATTGTCATTGATGGCGCTCACAACGGAGCTTCAGCAGAAGCTCTTGTCCATGCCTTGAGGAAACACTGCGACAATGAACGTTTCACTTTTGTCATCGGCATGCTTCGCGATAAGGACACAACCCGCTTCATAAGGGCTGTAGGCCCGGTCGCTGACTTGGTCTATACAACAAAGCCAGATTCACCAAGATGTCTCGAGCCTGAAGTGCTGGCCGGCAGATTCAACAAGGCGTTCTTCATGGCACAGGCCATCGATGATCCGATTGATGCACTTCTGGAGGCCATTTCCACCACACCGGCAAACGGTTGTGTTGTGGTCACCGGATCGCTCTATCTCGTGGCTCAGCTGAGAACCGCTCTGGGCCGTTTTCATCTTGCAAAGCCGAGATGATTGGGATAAAATCCCGTTGGAGGTAACGTGAAAAAGATCGTTCTGCTGCTCTTCGTGGCCGCCCTGCTGGCAGCCCCCCTGATTTCCGCAATGGCCGAGGATGCAACCGATCCGGCAAAAACCGAGAACCTGCAGTCGGAAAAGGTGCCTGATGCAAAGCCGGAATCTGCCACTCCAGACATCTTCCAGTCAATCATCAACGGAGTCGAAAACCTGGGCAAGGTTCTACCGACAGTTGGCATTGCAGCAATCCTGATAATCGCCACATGGACATTCTTTGACGCCTCCAGAAGAACACGCATCGGTTGGGTCTGGGGAATTTCGTCCCTGCTCATCATTCCGTGGATCATCTATCTTGTTTCAAGGCCGATCTACACGCTGGAAGAACAAAAACTTATTGAGGCTGACGAAGAACTCAGACGCATCCAGAAAGACTACTACCAGTACGCTCTCTCAAAGGAAAAACACATCTGCACGGTTTGTGGAACACCGGTGCAGCCGGACTACAAAGTCTGCCCGAACTGCTATACAGAGCTTAAAAAGGCCTGTACAAGATGCGGAAAACCACTTGATCCAGACTGGAAAGTCTGCCCCTACTGCGGAAACCGCTAGGCCAAGGAGGCTTTTTGAAGAAACTCGCCATAGCGTTTACAGTTGTCCTTCTCCTGGCTCCATATGCCAGGTCTGCTGAATCTGTCTACAAGTACAGGCAGACAATTGAGGTTGTGGAAACAGCCGGAATCCAGCGTTATGCTTATCCGGTCAAGCTCAACCTTCCTGGCAAGGACATTGCTGAAAACCTTGGCGACATAAGGATTACTGACTCTGATGGCAACAATCTCCCATTCCAGGTAGACAGCAGGGTCGCTTCCTACGTCAAAACCATGCTTCCTGTCGACCTGAAGCCAAACGAAAAGAAGACACTCTACGCCTTTTTTGGCAGCGGCGACACCAATCCTCCGGTAACCAGTTTTGGAGGAGTCCAGCAGTATATTGGTGTAAACTTCGTTACTTTTGCATGGGGAACCGTTCGTATCTCATCCTACACAAAAAACAACAGGATTGTCATCACCGACAACAGCAACAAGACATTGATAGATGTTGACGGACTCAACATTGCACAGGAAACCTACCAGGCTGGAACCCAGCGTACTTTTACGCTCAAGCAACCGACCATGCTCAAAATTTCTTGCACCGGACTTGCTTCGGTGGCAATCGGCAATTTCAAGGCCGAAGAAACTGATTCAGAGGCCGTGATTGCAGGCAACATCCTCCTTTATGTTCCAAAATTTCTTGCCATTACCAGTTTTCATGTTGGAAACAAAGTCCAGGTCTTCAACGGTGGCGACCTTGCCCAGGAAAAGATTCTTGGGATTGGTGAATCACTGGTTTTTGACGGGATTCCTTCAGGTTTCAGGCGCATTGTTGCCGATCACGAGTGCCTGATTCAATATGGAACAGCATCTGCCTACTCCCTTTTTGCAGTGCCCGGCAGAAGCAACACCTACCGTTTCCTGCCACTTGGCCCAATCGCCATAAACGGTCTTGAGGGTACAAAAGTCGACGTAAACTATCCCGACGGCAGAATGCCTGACAACCGCACGATTGGCAGGGATCAAACCCTTATCATCCCAACGGAATCCTTCCTTAAAAACATAGGAACCGACAAAACCCTGAAGGCAATCGAGATCAGGGCTGACAAGCCTATAACCGTTCTTGGTACAGGCGGCGCTGGCGGCCACGGGGCAACCTATCTCCCCGGAAACGACGGAAATCTCATTTCAAAATCGTGGACAACGCTCACCGGCAACGTGGACAAGGAAAATCCTTCAACACGCAATGTCAGGCTGATTGTACCATACTCGAACACTTCAATCACCGGTGGAAGGTCAAAAGAGCTGTTTTCTGCACTGGCTCCCGGAGGGCTTGCCGTTTCCCTGAAGGAATACAGTGTTGAATTTTCAAATATCGATATTGGAACGAACGAAAACTGCCTTTTGCTCGAAGGCAATCCTGATGACACGGCGTCCCTTTTCCAGGTTCCGGCACTTTCGGACAACACCATAAAGGTTTCGGTTCCAAAAACTGAGACAAAAGAGGGTGGCTGGATTCCGGGGAAGATCGAAACACCTGTCAAGCCGGCTGAAGAAGAAAAGCCCAAATCAGGGTTCATGGCTTTCCTCGACGGCATCTGGGCAAGGGTAAATCCGAAAGACAATCCTTTAAACTTTGCGCTGACCCTCATCGGGCTGGCAGTAATTTTCATACTCATCGCCTCAATCTTTGTCAGAAGAAGATCTAAACGCAGCGAAGAAGAATACATTGAGGAGTCACCAAGAGAACAGGAGCACATCAGACCTGAACCGGTCGAGGAATACACGCCTCCGGAACCTGAAACACAGACACCGCAGCCCCAGAGTCACTCAGGCGGCGACTGGTTTGAAAAAATTCTCGAGGACAAGCCCAAGTCAGGTCAGGGACTTAGTTTCAAAGCTCCAAGGCTTCGGGCACCAAAGATTTCGCAGTTTATCAACACTGAAACAAACACTGCCAAAGAGTTCGAAAAGACCGAACCGGAACCGGATTTGTTCACTCCACAGCCTGAACCGCCAAACGAAAAACTGGATGAGAAACCACCCGAGCCAGCACCCGATCCGGTTGTCGAAGAAAAACCCGAGGAGCCAGAAGAGACGGTTTCGGAAATCGACAAAATCGATCTTCCGGTTTCAAAGATCACCCCAGCCATCAGGAACCTTGCCCACCAGCTCAGCGGGGAAGGTATTGTGGCTGATCCTGGCTCGCTTGTAAGGCTTTACAAGGAAGGAATGGTAGACCTTTTCTCAAGAATTTACATTGTCTCGCAATCAACAGGCGTGCTCCCGCCACACATTTCCAACATGAGTATTCTTGAAAAAACGGTTCTGACGCCAAAAGATTTGGAAAAAGTGGCAAAGCTCGCAAGAGACATCGGTGTTTTCGAGGAAGTTGCCAGAGCGCTGGTGCTTGCCGAGAAAAACAACCTTCCAAACTACATCACTTCAGCCAAGCTCCCTGAAAGACTTGGAAAAATAAAGATCACAAGCGTCAACTCCTTCTGTTAGGAGGTTCATGTGGGCGACATTTTTGTAGAATTGGCAAGAGAAGCTTTGACGGCCTGGGTTTCAAGGCATGTCAAAATTCAACCTCCTTCACCTCTTCCCGATCAAATGATGGCCAAAGCAGGAGTTTTTGTTTCACTTCACATCGGGGATGATTTGCGTGGCTGCATCGGCACTTTCAGGCCGTCGACCGAATCAATTGCTCATGAAATAATCGAAATGGCAATCGAGGCTTCAACAGAAGACCCACGCTTTCCGCCTGTCCGAACTTCAGAAATTCCGAAACTGTCAATAAGCGTTGACGTTTTGGGGGAACCAGAGCCGATTGCGTCGATGGATCAGCTTGATCCCAAGATTTACGGGGTGATTGTTACAAGCGGATACAGACGTGGATTGCTTTTACCAGACCTTGAAGGCGTCGACACCGTCGAGGAACAGGTGTCAATTGCAAGGAGAAAAGCCGGAATAGCGGTCAACGAACCGATAAAGCTGCAAAGATTCAAGGTTGTCAGGCATCATTAGGGGGAGATAATGAAGAAGATATTGATTGTTGCAATTATTTTTGCCATGCTAACATCTCTGGCTTCTTGCGGACAAAAAACCCATTTCAAATTTGAAAAAATACGAAATGTATATTTCAGGGAGAAAACCCAGTTCTTTGCTTTCAATGACCTCATTTATGTCATCGACCGCGACAAGCTCGTGTGCATGAACCCAGACAATGGTGAGATGCTTGAAAGCGTCAATTTGCCAGGGTATTTTTTGGATATTAAATCAGAAGGTTCAAATTTATACATGACATTCAAATCAGGTGATGGCTTCATTTTCAAGGATTTTGGCTTGAATGGCAAAAGTTCGTATATTACAGAAAAACGCTCATTTATTGTTGAAGGAACGAAATTTTTGTATGCATACATGAATATCATGGTACTTTATGATGATTCATCAAGAACGCTTGCTAGCTATAAAAATGGGAAACTCGCTGGGAAGCTTGTTTTTGAGAAACCATGTTCAGTTGAAGCGACGTACGAGGCCTACTCCCCTGGCTATGCAATGTGCTCTGCGCTTGTTTATGATGGTCAGACATTGACATTTGCAGGATTTGATGACAATTGGCGACCTGTATATCCAGTTAAGGAAATGCCACAAATCAAGTTACCGTCAAAGAATTTCAACAAATCAATGGTTGTCAGAAACGATTTTGATGCAATTTGCGTTTACGACGGGGAATCATTCAATTTCGTGGTGACAGACGACAATTACAAAACCTACAAAATCAACAAGGTGAACTTTCCAAACCTTGAATCTTTCACAAGCGACGCGCTCAATATCTATGCATCCAACAACTATGGATTGTTTATAATCGACTACGTGGAACCGACAAGGATTTCAAACGGAAAGTTCGAACTCATTGACCTGGAGACTTTGGAAAAGGGAAGTGAAGAAAAACTTCCAGTAAGAATCCACCTTCTTGGCATGCGACTGGGCAAATCATACAGAGTTGAATGCGTTAAAACAAATGGCCCGATAAACTTGATCAGGGGCAACGAAAAAATTGCACAGACTTGCACCTTTGATGAACTCCCAGAAGGCACTTTCTGTGCAAAATTTGCAAGGATGAAAGAAAAGATGTACGTCTATGCCTTCACATCGGAGGGGTTGTTCAGATCGGAACCGTTGGAGTAAACAGAACAAGAAAACTAGTGTCCAACCTTTTGGCAATTCACCCACCCTCTATTTACTAACTACTGCCATTCCTCTAAAATAAACAATTTGAAAGGAGTGCCATGAAGAAGGTTGTGTCGATAAGTCTGGGTCAGAGTTTGAGAGACCACGAGTTCACTGCAGAGTTTCTGGGTGAAACGTTCCAGATCAGGCGCATCGGAACTGACGGTGATGTAAAAAAGATGATGGAGCTTTACAAATCCCTGGATTCCGAGGTTGACGCATTCGGCATGGGTGGTGGAGACATCTATCTTCGTCCAGGCAACCGAACCTACATCCTGCAGGAACCTTACAAGTGGTCCAAAGCTGCACCGACAAAACCTGTCTGTGACGGTGCATTTCTGAAGGCAGTCCTTGAACCGAGAGTTATAAACCAGAGCTTTGACAAAGGCTATCTGAACAAAGGCATGAAAGTCTGTGTCATGACAGCCGTTGACAGATACTTCCTTGCAAAAGCCTTCGCTGACAGGGGATGCAAGTATGTTTTGGGCGACATGCCGTTCTCGCTGGGCATCCCAATCGGCATCCACTCCCTAGGAACCATAAGATTCATTGGCGCAATGCTTCTCCCGATCATCACAAGACTCCCGTACAACTGGTTCTATCCCCTTGGCGAGAAACAGGACAAGATAGGCGAGAAGAAGAACCGTTTCTTCAGATGGGCCGATGTTATTGCCGGAGACCTTCACTACATCAGAAAAAATCTCGATGTTGACATGACTGGCAAGATCGTCTGCACAAACACAACAACCAAAAAGAATATCGAAGAATTCAAATCAAGGGGCGTAAAAAAGGTCATCACCTTCACCCCTGACATGAACGGCAGAACATTCGGTGCAAACGTGATGGAGGCGATGGTTGCATCCATCATCGGCAAGCACCCGAGGCAGACGTCTGTGGAAGAGTACAACCAGATTCTGGACAAGCTCAACTTCAAGCCCAACGTCATAAACATAACGGAGGACAAATGACAAAGAAAGATGAACACGAAGCCATCGAACTGAGGCCAAGCAACAAGACGCACATCCTCACCAAGGATGGCTATGAGAAGCTCCAGCTTGAGCTTGAGGATCTGAAGAACAACAAGAGGCCTGAAATTGCAGAACGCATCAAGGCTGCAATGGCGCTGGGCGACATAACTGAAAACGCCGAATATGAGGAAGCCAAGAAAGACCAGTCTTTCATCGAGGGAAGAGTTCAGTACCTTGAGAGCATCCTCACAGATGCACAAGTTATTGATGAATCTGATGTCGACCATTCAGAAGTAAACATCGGCTGCAAGGTTGCGCTTGTCAATCTCGAAACAAACTCTGAACTGACCGTTACAATCGTCGGTTCGTACGAGGCAAAACCTGAAGAAAACAGAATCTCAAACGTCTCGCCACTTGGACAGGAACTCCTTGGCCATGCTCCTGGCGACATCGTCAGGGTAAAGACTCCTTCAGGTTCAGTAAAATACAGGATAATAAAGATCAGGAGAGCGTAAATGTTTGAAGAGTCCATGCTTGCCAAGCTCGGCAAGCTCACCGAAAAGAATATTGCTGCATATCCGCCAAGAACCATCAAGGCCACGCACCTTTCAACACAGGTGAAGGCTGATTTTGAAAACCTCGACGGCAAGGATGTCACAATCGCTGGTAGAACAACGGCAATCAGAGGCCACGGCAAGGCTTTCTTCATGGTTGTCACTGACGAAGCAGGACCAATCCAGGCATATTGCAAGATAGACATGCTTGGTGAGGAAAAGTACAAAGCCGTTGTTGACAGTCTCGATGTCGGTGACCAGGTTGTCATCATGGGCATCGTTTTCAAGACCAGAACCGGAGAAGTAACCGTTGAAGCCAAGGACTTCGTCTTTGGAACCAAGGCGCTCAACTTCCTGCCCGAGAAATTCCACGGGCTCACCGATGCAGAAGTTCGCTACAGAAAACGCCACCTTGACATGATCTCCAACCCGGAAGTCAAAGACAGGCTCACGAAGAGAACCTACGTCATCAAGGCAATGAGAGAGTTTCTCTGGGGTGAAGGTTTTGTTGAAGTTGAAACACCGACCCTCCAGCCTCTCTACGGTGGTGCTCTGGCAAAACCGTTCATCACTCACCACAATGCCCTGGATACCGACCTCTACCTGCGAATTGCTCCTGAACTTTATCTCAAGCGTCTGATCGTCGGTGGGATGCCAAAGATTTTCGAGATTGGCAAAGCGTTCAGAAATGAAGGAATCTCACAGGTTCACAACCCCGAATTCACAATCATGGAACTCTACCAGGCATGGGCCGACTACAACGACATGATGGACATAACAGAGAGAATGGTTGCAGCCATAGCCGAAAAGGTTACCGGATCGACAACAATCGTCTATCAGGAGAAGGAAGTCAACCTCAAGCCACCGTGGAAGAGAATCACAATGGCCGAAGCTTTCAAAGAGATGGCCGAAGTGGACATCGAAAAGCTTAGGGATCTCAAGTATGCAAGGGATTACCTGCAGGCAAACGACATAAAGATTGAGAAAAAATTTGGATTTGGCGCAGTCATTGATGAAATTCTCAAGAAAAAGGTTGAGGCAAACATTGTCCAGCCAACATTCATCTACAATTACCCAATCGAAATCTCACCGCTTGCAAAGATGATTCCGGGGTCAACAACCTGGACAGAGCGCTTCCAGCCAATCATCTGCGGTTACGAATGCGGCAACGCCTTCTCAGAGCTAAACGACCCGATTGACCAGCTGAACCGCTTCCAGTCGCAGGCAAAGGCCAAAGCTGAGGGCGACGATGAAGCCCACCAGATTGATACAGATTTTGTCGAGGCGATTTCTATCGGTATGCCGCCAACAGGTGGCCTTGGTGTAGGCGTTGACAGGCTCGTGATGCTTCTTACAGACCAGATAAGCATCCGTGAAGTTCTGGCTTTCCCACAGCTAAGGAGGCAGGATGGGGATATTTCTTGAGATAATCGAATGGCTTGACCAGTATGGCGGGGCAGAGCTGCTCCACAGGGAACCGCCGCAAGGTTCAGCCGACATCAAGATGGGCGCACAGCTCATCGTCAGAGAAGGTCAGCTTGCCATATTCATGAGTGATGGCAGAATCGCCGACATGTTTGGGCCAGGAAGGTACACACTCACAACCGACAACATACCTATCCTCACACAGCTCCTCTCGCTCCCGTTCGGCTTCAAGTCACCCTTCAGGTCTGAAGTGCTTTACATCTCGACAAACATCGTTCCAGACTTCAAGTTTGGCACGCCGGAGCCAATTGTTTTCAGGGACAAGGAACTTGGCATGGTCAGGGTCAAGGCCTTCGGCACTTACACTCTCAGGGTTGACGATCCAAGGAAATTCCTGACGGAGGTTGTTGGAACAAAGGGATTTTTCACAAAGAACAGAGTTGAGGAATTCCTGAGGCCGGTTGTCATTTCGAGGTTCACAGACGCTCTCGCCGATATCATGACCACGGTTTTTGACCTTCCAAAAGTCTACGCCGAACTTGGCGACGCCGTTGTAAAGGCGATTAATCCAGAGCTGATGAATTTTGGCCTCATCTCAACCGACTGCTACATCCAGTCAATCGGCCTTCCCGATGAAGTCGAAAAGGCAGTGGATGAGCGCTCTGGGATGGCTGCAATCTCTGACATGAACAAGTACTTCATGTACAAGGCAGCACAGGGCATAGGCAAAGGTGAAGCTGGAGTGGCCGGAACTGCTGCACAGATGGGCGCTGGCGTCATGATGGGAGCCCAGATGATGGACTCGCTTAAGGATGCTGGAAAATCCAAGAAAAAAGATGATGATGACACAGAGGAAAAGGTCAAGTGCCCAAATTGCGGTCACATGAACCCAAAGAACGCCAAATTCTGTGCCAACTGCGGTTCAAGCCTGAAGAAATCGGAATGCCCGTCATGCCACAAGGATGTGGAGCCGGGAGCAAAATTCTGTCCGAGCTGTGGCGCAAAACTCTAAAAGGAAAAACAACAGCTGGCAAAATGTGGTTTTGCTGGCGTCAGTCATAATTTGTCCGGTTTTTCTGATCACCGGACTGATTTTCTACTTCGAAGCCGGAAACGCGACGGCCAGAATTAAAACCTTCTGGGATGCTCTCTGGTGGACGATTGTCACCATGTCAACGGTTGGCTATGGCGATCTGACTCCGGTCACAGCAGAAGGTAAAACGCTGGCAGTCGCTGCAATCTTTACGGGCATTGTCCTGATCGCAATCCTCACAGCCACAATCGTTTCAAAACTAGTTGAAAGGCTGGTGATCAAGGTGAAACAGAAAGACACGAGCAACCTCAAAAACCACATCGTCATCCTTGGGTGGAATGAAAACGGCGAGAAAGTGCTTTCAAACATTGAACGTGACTGCGAAAAAGGTACCGAAATTGTGGTCATGTGTGGAAGCGATCAGGAAGCAACGCTGCCCGAAGGTGTCATATATGTTAAGGGCAACATCACAAGGCTTGACGAGCTGAAAAAAATATCGGCTGACCAAGCAAAAGTTGCGCTTATCCTGGCCGACAGCAAGGCCGGCATGGACACAGACTCGAAAACCATCCTTACGGTGATGGCTGTAAAAAGGATTTCCGAAGGGAAAACACGCTGCATATGCGAGGTTCTTTCCACAGAAGACCGTGAGTATCTGGAAAATGCCGGAGCCGACGAAATCATCGTAAGGAGCGAGCTGTCCGGCTCGATTCTTAGCCGAACTGTGTATAACCCTGGAATTGGCGGATTTCTCCAGGACCTTGTCAGGTTTGAAGGAACAAGCACCGTGTTGATGATGTGCGCTCTGCCAGAACAGGTCGGGAGGACTTTCGGTGAGCTCCACTTCGAACTCTACAGGGATCATTGCGAGATACTGCTTGGAATTTCAAGGGATGGGAAGGTTTTGACAAACCCTGACCAAAATGAGAAAATACAATCTGGAGACAAACTGTTCACTCTCTCGCCGGAATTGGCGTGCACAATGAAAGGACATTAGAAACCACCAATGACACTCAACAGAGCTAAAATGATCAGGTATGTGATCTTCGGACTCCTCGGCGTTTTTGTGGCGGTTGTCCTGCTGACAACAGTTTTTTCCGGCGTGACCGATGTCAAGGATCAGTGGAGCAACATCAAGCTGATTGTTGGCAAGATGAACTGGTGGTGGGTTGCTGCTGCTGCTCTGACCAATCTGAGCACTTTCTTTTTTGAAACCTTCCAGCTCTGGTTTCTGGCCACCACCCTTGGTAAGAAAGTAAGTTTCTGGCGTATGTGGCAGATATACTTTGTCGGAAACTTCTTTTCAAACGCGACACCTTCGACGTCAGGCGGTGAGCCATTCCAGGTCTACTTCCTTCAGGATGACAAGTTTTCGATAGCCGAATCCACGGTCATGATCACCATCAGGGGAATCATTTCTGTCAGCGTCAGGCTTCTTTTCGTGTTCATAATCCTTTTGGCGGTTCCCTTTGGGTTCAGACTTCCGACAAACGCTGTAATGTCCTGGATTACCTACATCTCACTGGCCGGATTTGTTGTCATGGCTGGCCTTGGAGTGTTCATAATCCTCAATCCTTTCATCTTCGTCTGGCTGGTCAACCTTCTTTCAAAATGGAAGTGGCTGCTCAAGGTTGCGAAGATAAAAGATGTTGATGAATTCAAGAAAAAAGGTTTGATGTTCCTTTCAGAGATTCGTCATGCCGCAAAGGTCATGCTTGAGGGCAATAAACTTGCGCTTGCGCTTGCAATCCTGAACTCGATCGTCACATGGTTTCTGTTGAAAATGATGCCGTACTTCGTATTGCTTGCATTAGGTGTTAAGGCTGATCTGCTTGCAGTCATGGCAATCGGTGTCATGGCCCAGTTTGCTACCGCATGGTTCCCCGCTCCCGGAGCCGTTGGAGCCACTGAAGCTGGAATCGCTGCATTTTTCATCGCTTTCATAACCATCTTCCCGACACAGGCCGAAACAGGCGCTGCCGTTGGAATATT
>CAZXEH010000018.1:25008-38093 GCA_964639885.1 uncultured Caldisericales bacterium
CGATCTGGAAATCAAAAAAATTTCAAAGGGTTCGGGCAAGATTTCATTGTTCACCTCAGGCGACCCGGACAAATTTTCTGAACTGGCCGGCCGGTTGCTTGGTATTACCGGTCTGAAGGCATATAATAAACTCAAGGAGGTAGGATGAACAGGATCATCATGACGCTGGCCATTCTGGCGTTGCTCATCCCTTCAGGTTTTTCTTTGGCTCAGGATCCGGCAAAGATCGAGCTGAACCCTGCAAAGATAGACATTGTTGCAAAACAGGGCGAGGTCTCGGTTGCGAAAATGGACATCTACAACAGGGGAGCCTCGACGCTGCTTTTCACCATTTCGAAATCCTACGCCAAAAAAGCCCCGAAACTCATGTCGGCAAACACTCTCATGGTTTATCCGACTTTCATCGATTTTGGAACCGTTCCAAGCTCAGGAGATGTATCCCAGACGATCACCTGCACTGCTCCCGGTGAAAAATATCTCAACGTCACTGCCGTTTCAGATGTGCCTTGGATGAGATGTCTGGTAAAAAACATTGATACAACCGTTTCCACTGTCACTTGCACAGTCACCCTGAACGACCTTGTGGCTGGACAGCTTTACAGAGGGAACGTCATTGTCTCTTCAAATGCGGGCATGATCCAGGTTCCGGTCATCCTTCAGGTTGCTGTTTCGTCAACTCAGGACTGGCTTTCCTACACACCTCCAACCGGACTCATCGAAGCCGGGCAATCGACAAGCGTCTCAGTTTCAGCCAACACTGCAGGCATGAGCGCTGGCGAGTACACCGCCACCCTGCTTGTAACCTCAACCGATCCGCAGCAGGCACTCATCGAAGTTCCTGTGAAGCTCACCGTAACTTCGGCTGGCCCAAAACCAACGCCACCGGAAATGTTCGTTGGTTACAAGGGAGACAAGAGAGCCCACTTGTTCTGGACACCTTCAAAATCGGCCGATGTCAGAGGATATTTCATCTACAGGGCAACATACCCTGGCGGGTATACGCCAACACCGATCACTGACTTCTTCGTCTCCGGCACCAGCTACACCGATCCAAACGTTGAAAATGGCATCACCTATTATTACATCATCAAATCCGTTGACAGCAACAACAACATGTCAGATGCCTCTCCGGAAATCTCGATCACGCCAAATACGATCACACCGACAACAAACCTCAAGGATGGCGCAATTTACAGGACACAGGCCATCGAAATCAAGGGAACAGCTGAGCCAAATTCGCAAGTCATTGTCAATGGCGAACTGATTGCCATCAATCCTGACGGCTCCTTCTCAAAGATGCACGTTTTGAAGACAGGTGTGAACAAGATTGAAATCCTCATTTTTGATCCTGCTGGAAACAAAACCGTGTTCACCTACCAGGTGAGTTTTAGCACGGTGACAACGCTTATTTTCATGATCGGATCGAAAAACATAAGCATTAATGGTGTTGAAGTCAAAAATGCACTTCCTACACCTCCAGTGATTTTGACTGGAAAAGTCATGGTTCCATTCAGGGTTCTGGGTGAAAAGCTCGGAGCCGAAGTCGGATGGGATGCAGCAACAAAGAAAGTCAGCTACAATCTTGACGGGAAGATGATCGAGATGTGGATCGGCAACAAATCGGCGCTGGTTGGAGGCAAGAGGGTTACTGTTGATCCCCCGCCACAGATAATCAAGGGTTCAACAATGGTTCCGACACGCTTCATCTCAGAAAACCTTGGTGCCACCGTTGAGTGGAAGGCCGACATAAAAGCCGTTGTCATAAGGTATCCGGGCAAATGATGAGACCGGACAAACCAACCTATTTCATGATGATCACCGAGATTGTGGCACTGCGTTCAACCTGCCTTCGAAGACAGGTTGGGTGCATTCTTGTCGACGGCGACAGCAACATCAGGGCAACCGGCTACAACGGAGTTGTGTCCGGCACCGGCCATTGCGACATTTGCACTAGGGAAAACAAGCCGTCTGGTTCAGACCTGTGGGAGTGCCCGGTCATCCATGCGGAAATAAACGCTATCTCAAGATATGAAGGCTCGAGGAAGGAAATAACCCAGGTTTTCTGCACCTGCCTGCCTTGCTACCACTGCGCCAAGGTTATCAGCAACACATTCCCGAATCTTGACGAACTGCACTACCGCGATGATTACCCGCATTCCGAGCAGGTCAAGCAGCTTTTTGACGGCATCGGCGTTAAGATGGTGAAGCACGAAGAGAAGTTGTAATAGTTATTGAGTTATTCTCATGTGCATTGATAATATCTTGACAGGTTTTTTTGTGCATATTTGCGTATATTTTTATCTCTGTTAAGAATATTTGTTCTGAAAATAGAGAAACATGATTTTTATATTCAAATTCATCATTTACTAAGTTGTTATCGGTCATATTGAATGTTTTTCGATCCTCAGGGAAGATATTTATATCAAGCAATAACCATAAATAACATATATCAGTCTCATATTTATAATCGAATAGCAGCTTGTTAATCATATTATTATTATATTGTTTAGTTGCTATACCAATCATCGAATATAATTCACTACCGCGTGTTTCTATATCGTCAATATTGATAGTGTGTAATTCATTTTTTACTTTTCCATTATCCCAAGGAGTTTTAAGTCTTTTTATTGTGTATTCTCGAAATTCGTTAAATTTTTCCAAATACCCGTTCTCATTTAGAAAATTGTGTAAATGATAAAAATTTTCTACCTTTGCCTTCTCTAGATTGATGTTATTTTGTTGAATAAGGAAAACCACAGTCACAACAAGACCAATTAACGTTAACACACTCAAAATATAAGAAGCTACAAAATTAGCCAATTCCATCTTTCCTCCTTAGTCTAGCAATCCGATATTCGGCATTTTTTCAGGCTGCTGTTGGTCACCGTAAGAAATCCGCAGCTCTGACATTATCATCTTGGAAAGTTTGATGTTGTAATTCCTTACTTGAGAAACTCCTGTCAGGAGGTCGTAAAGAATCCCAAACCCCCACAGTCCGCCAGTCATGAGGTAGCCGATTCCCAATGCGTTCTCTTCCAGATAGAACTTGTGCGCTCCCGGCAGGCCAAGGAATATGCACCATAGATAGAACACCCACGGCTTTTTTCTTCTTATCTCATACCTGCCGTTGAAGAAGCTCTGCATTTGGGATGACATGCTTTCATAAGCGCTGCTCGTTTCAATGTCTAAATCCATTTGACCCTTTCTTTTCAATAATATACGCATCGCCCCATCCTTGCAATAATTTGACACAGTGTTGCCATTATCGTTTGTAAAGAGTAAAATCAGGCCATGGAACTAATCGACCTGTTCCTCGCGTTTGCCAAAATCAGCCTGCTTTCCTTTGGTGGGGGATGGACAACGCTTGCCATCATGGAACATGAGGTTGCTGCCCATCAGTGGATGTCAGCCGACCAGTTTTCAAGCGTCGTATATCTGACAGCAACCACTCCGGGCCCAAACGCAATCGGTTCAGCAGCGCTTGTTGGTCGGCACGTGGCCGGAACCGCAGGAATGATTGCTGCAGTACTGGGAGTGATTGTCCCAACAATTGTCGTTGTGATTGCCATGTATTTCGTTTTCATCAAATACGGCGACAATGTTTATCTCAAGAGTGTTTTGAAGGGTATTGCACCGGTTGTGGTGGCCATGATCGTCTGGATGGCCTGGAGAATAGGTTTCCCTGTTTTCAAAGATCATAACCTTGTTGTCATAGGAATCGGTGTTGTTTCGGCTGTCCTGCTCTTTGTAGGCGTTCATCCGGGCTGGTTGATTCTTGGTGGCGGTGTTTTCGGCTTGTTGCTTCTGAGATAGGAGGAAATGTGAAGAAGTTGGTTCTGATTTCGATAATTCTGGTGGCTGTTCTTGCCTTTGTGCCGGCGAGAGCTTTGAACAAAGGTTTGGTCTACGGTTTTGTGCTCAAGCCGTCTGGCCCGTTTGGCCCGGTGATGGTTCAGACCTACAATTTCGGTGTTGTAACTGTTAATGTCCCGGCAAATGTCACAACGGCCTCGCTTTTCCTTGGTGCTGATGTCTGTTGTGAAGTCGACGGAGACGGTAACCTGTTCATTGCAGACCTTCCCAACGAATCAAGGAATTATGCAGACAAAAGGTCATGGATGGCAGAGGTGACTGTCTGGGATCCTGACAACTACAATTATCGCCTCACAAGCCCAGCTGGTATCGTTCAGGTTCTTGTTGACTCAGAGATGGCAAGAAACACCGCTGTCCGTGTGGGATCGATGGTGAAGATTGTTGCGATCAAATCCCCCTGGGCCGAAAGGTTCACCGCAATAGAGCTCAAACTCGTTCGCTGGTAGAGTGATGATCATGGGGGAAGACATTAATTCAAAAAGCAAGCTTTTTTCGTCACTTTCAAAGTTGCAGGACAATTCTGTTGAAATAAGCGAAACACCCGTTGAGTCCACAGACAGCGAAAACAGAATGTTTGGATTGTTCTGTGTTTTCGTCTCGCTTGCAGGTGTCGCATCGCTGGTCTTGTTGAAAGTTTTCAAAGACAACTTGAATGTTCTGGCATTTTAAGTTTTGTTCATGGTGATGGTTCTGTTTTTGCCTGCAATTGCGATGTGCGGAATGCTAAAAACTATGATTTCAGGTGAGTCAGTCAGGAAACACATTACGACAACGGTGGCGCTGATGTCGATAATCCTGACAATTGTCGTTATTCAGGTAGCAACAATAAATGCTGACATTTTCAGGAACTTTTCGGTTGGTGGGATTGTAAGCAGGGATCAAGTCTGGATAACACTTGTCGAAGTCGGTTTGTCGATGCTGGCAGGGGTTGTGCTGTTGGTTCTCAAATATCGGAAAAAATGGCATCTTGCTTTGGTCTCTTTCCTGGTATTCTGGATTGCTACTGTTCTGATTGTCAACATAACTATGTTTTTCAAATGGTTAGCATGATGATTCAACACCAGATTGCACAATTAAAGGGTTATTGTAAAAAAACCGAAATTTTGTATATTTGTCATTGAAAGGAGGAGAATTGACAGAAAAAATCATTGACGAATCACAGGTTGTCAAGGATAGATTCATATCCTTGCTTGGTGGGTACAAAAAAGCACCTGAAATTACTGGCGAGTTACTTGACAAGCGCAAAGAAAATCTGATTTTTCTCGTTTTCATAGGATTAATGAGTGTTCTTATCGTCGTGTCCGGCATTTACATAATACTGAGCAATCCTTATTACAGCAAAATTGAAGGCAAATTCCCAGAATTCCTGTTCACATTCGGGTACCATTCCATTATCCTGGCAGGAATTCTCAAGACGGTTAAAGAAGATGATTCGGTTCTGAAGCATATATTTTCTGCATGTTCGGTCGTGCTATTGTTTGGCATGATCAATCTGCTGTTCAGAATTCCTTTTATCGGATCAAAGACTTTTGTCTGGGCGATCCTGCCGGTCATTGCCAAATTCTCGCTCAATGATATCGTTGACCCTGTTTATGTTATCCTGGCGTTCATAGTGCCCTTTGCCGTCCAGTTCGGGCTTCTGGCATTCCTGTACAGAAAAGAATGGCAAACGATCATTGTGCCATACATTGCGTATGCAGTGGCATCCAACACTATCACGCTGATGCTCATCATGTCACCGTTTGTCAGCGGGCTTTAATAAAAAATAATAAAAAGGATTAGATAAAAATGACCGATACAGCCATCAGGTTTAATATGTGGTGGATTTCATGGCGCCACAATGTCGACGATTACTTCATGCCGGCAATGACGATACTGGCAGTGATTTCGGGTGGAATCTGCCTGTTTTCCGGCATCCATGTCCTGAAAACACCTTACACGGTTCACATTTTTGAATTCATCTTCACGCTTTCCGTGAACATGATTTTCATGTTTGGACTCACGAGAAAATCAGTTGAAGACAACATCAAATGTTTGGTTGCACTTCCTAGCGCGCTTTCTTCATTGGCCTATGCAATGTTTGTTGTCCTGCTAAGGGTTATTCCACATTACAGCCAGCTGACCCCGTGGTTTGTTTCGTTTGAAAATGCTGTACTACAAAAAACGTGGATGACACCAGTATGGATTGGCATTTCGATTGTTGGTGGTCTGCTCATCCAGTTTGTTGTCTACTGGTCAGTCTCAAGATCGAAAATTCTGGATATTCTCTGGCCATTCCTGACTTATGCGCTGGTGACAGGCGTGTTCAATCTGGTTATGAACTTCTTCCTGTTTATTGCCAACTATTCGACAAAGGCGTTTGGCAACTGGTAGATGCCGGCCCAGACAGGAACAAGGGTCTTGCCCGAAATCCTGTATGCCACTCCTGCATTTGCACCATTGAGATGATTGCAAAGGATCAGCTTATCCTCAGTTGATGTTGGGTTGATGAGGTTTTCATAAATCAAACCAGTTTGCAGGTCAAGGACAAATGAGCCGGAAAACGTGCTGTTGCCAGTCTTGCAAGTCAGGAACCTCTTGTCGCTCAGGCTCGCAGTAAAACACGGTTTATCCAGTTTGAATGCGGGTTTGAACGCACCGGCGCCAATTTCTGTCGACGTTTCGCGCTCGTAAACAGCTGTCCACTTCGAGGAAGCCAGGACAACAATCGGAAACCCTTTTGAGTCGTAAAAGGAGTAGGCGTTGACCCATTTGAGGTTTTTGTCACCTATGCCCTTGTGACCAAAAGTGCCTATAATCATCGGATTTTTCTTTGATAGCGGGGCTTCCCTGACCTCAAAGGTTTCATTTTCCAAATCGAGCTTTGTTACAAGCACAGTGTAGTTGAGCGTGTCCCAGCTTCCGGCATCGTAACCGCTCAAAGCGAACCTGAAGCCACCCGGGCCGTAGATCATGTCATTTTCTACGTACCATTGACCGTCATCCGATTTTGGAGACCAGTTTTGAACCTTTGCCTGTTTGAAGGTCGATGGATCGACCATTGACCCTGAAACTCGTTCAACACTTATTCTTTCTGGAAGCGCACCGATTATTTGTTTTGCACCAAAACCGTTTCCATTCTTGCAAACCAGAAATTTGAAGACTTCGTCAGAGTTCATTGTGCCGGGCCTGAAAGGTGTTGACTTGTCCAAAGTGTAGCCATCAAGCTGTTTTTTGCCTGTCAGGTCGATAGCGCTTGTTTGAGAACCCCAGCAAACATAAAGGGTGGTTTTGCCGAAAGTGTCAAGAGTGATCTGCCTTTTTGACGTGTCTTCAAAGTTGGTCATATAGTTGAGCTTCGTTACTTTGCCAGCTTCAATCTGAACGTAGTGTTTCACAAGCGAATTTGCCTTCTCCGATATTTCCAGCATGCACGGCGCAACTTTGGGGATGAAGACCGAGCCTTCAAAAAACAGTGGCTGTTCCTTTGTCCCTTTGATGGTGAAACTCGTCCCCTGAGATTGTGATTTGATGTAAAGTGCGCCTGTGCTTGAGTCGGTTCCTGGTTCAAGGTTGATTTTGGAGTTCAGTCCAACATCAATTTCAGTTGCCCAACGGTACTGGAAACCGTCAAGAGCCACTTCAAACCTGCGTTTTCCAGCGTAAACCTGTGGGTTAGAAATTTTTGAGCTGTGGCCAAGATCAATGAAACCGGCAGTGATTGCTCCAGGCATTGATGTTGTTATCTCGACCGGCTCAAGTTTTGGAGGAGTGGGCGTGAATGTTGTGGTTTTTCCGAATTCAACAGATGCAAATTCGGTAGTTGTGTCACCTGTTGCTGACCATGTAACCGAAACCTTGTGCGGGATTGCCATGAGGTCAAGCGGTTGCTCCATTTCGGCGAGAAGGACAGGCTTTGCCTCGTCGATTGCCACGAGCGCCTTTTTGTCATCGATGTTGAGCGTGAGGAAACCACCCTGCGGCTGTTTTCCGCAACCTGAAAGAAGGATGACCAGAATTGCAACGGTGAAAATTTTTTTCATATCCTAGAAACTCTCCTCCACATGCAAAACGTCCGCTCCCTGGCAACCCTGATAATAGTCGCAGTAGGGGCAGAACCGGTTGGGACAGCGTTCGAACTTTTTGAGTTCTATGCCTTTTTTAACGAAACTTATTGCCTCTCTCGCACGGTCGATGTCAACGATGGTTGGCTCAAAAGACCTCAGCGCCATCTGTCTCAGGTAAAGATTTGAAGCCTTTCTCACCTGCATGTTTAGCAAGACATTTACGGCAAGCGTGTAGATAGAAAGCTGGAGCCTGTCGGAGTCTTCAAGGGCAGAAGGGATGGTTTTCCCAGTCTTATAGTCGAGAAGGTTCACCGAGCCGTCTGAATTTCGGTCAATCCTGTCAATGTAACCGGTGATTGTCAGGCCGTCGATTTTAATTGAAAAATTCATTTCAACATCGATGACTTCAGGCATGGTTTCACCAAGGGAATTGTGATAGCCGATAAGTATCGATCTGCCTTCGTCTTTTGCCCTCAACTCAGATTCAATATCTGTAAAACCATCTGAAATCCAGTATTTTTCGTAAAGACCCAACAGGTATTCAGATGAATTGTCTGATGGGAGGAGTTTTGGTTTGTGGAATTCTTCCAGGGCAGCATGGACTGAGTTGCCAAAGCTGAAATACGGCCTTGGAATGCCGGGCAAACCAACGATGTAAGCCAAAAAAAACTTGTAAGGGCAGTCCAGGTATGTTGAGATTCTGGAGTAGGAAAGGTTTATATCCACTTGTTCTCTTGTGCAAATCTCCTCATTTTTTCACACAGGGCTTCGGTTGTCGGCTGGGTGTAGATCGTCCAGTTCGCATGCTTCATGCGTTCACGCTCGGACATCTGGGAAACCATGCGTTCATAAACCTCAGCCTCGGTCATGCCCAGAGCCACAGCCCTCTGCATCCTGATTGATTCCGGTGCCGAGATGTTCAGAACTCCGTGGCAGAGCTTGTTCCAACCCTGTTCAAACATGATTGCTGCCACAACAACAATGAGTCTGGCACGGTTTGCCCTGGCTGCCATGATTTCAAACTTGATGGACTGGGTGAGCGGATCCCTGAAAATATCGTTCAGTTCGCGTGTTTTTTGGGGAGTTGAAAAGGCTTGCCTGGCCAGCCTTTTCCTGTTGACCGAACCGTCTATGTTTGTGATCTTTTTGCCGAAGTAATCAATGACCCGGTTGTAGATTTCAGTTCCGGGCTGGAGCATTGGTCTTGCCAGATCGTCAACCTCGATGATAAAGACGTTGTCACCTTCAAGACACTTTGCAGCTGCTGTTTTTCCTGAAGCCATGCCTCCAGTAATACCCAGAATGTAGGCCATTACTTTGCCTCCAGCCAGTTGTTGCCGAAGTTGGTGTCGACCGTCATTGGAACCTTGGCCAAAAAGACGTTTTCCATTTTCTCTTTGATTATTGTACAGACCTTTTCGGCGTTGTCACGGGGGCATTCGACCAGCAGCTCGTCGTGAACCTGCAAAATCTGCATGGCTCCTGTTCCTTCAAGCCCATGTTCAACGGCGATCATTGCGAGTTTGATGATGTCGGCAGCCGAACCCTGGATTGGAGAGTTGATGGCTGCACGCTCTCCGGCCGATCTGACCTGGAAATTGTCTGACAGGAGTTCCGGGAAGTTTCGTCTTCTGCCAAGGATTGTTGTTGTGTAGCCAACCTTTTTTGCGTTTTCAACCACGTTTTTGATGTAGGCGGCAACACCAGAGAACCTGTCGAAATAATTCTTGATGAAAGCGTCTGCCTCGGCGTAGCTGATTTTGAATTCGCCCGAAAGCCTGTGCGCTGACATTCCGTAGAGCAGGCCGAAGTTTATAACCTTGGCTCTCCGCCTCTGCTCGGATGTGACTTCGTTTGTGTCAAAGATTTTTTTGGCCGTGACCGTGTGGATGTCTTCGCCGGCGTTGAAAGCCCTTACCAGTTCAGGGTCTTCCGAGAGGTGGGCGAGCACTCTGAGTTCGATTTGTGAGTAGTCGGCAGAGATTATTATGTTTCCCGGTTTTGCTATAAAAGCTCTCCTGATTTCCGAACCAAGGTCAGAGCGTACAGGGATGCTTTGAAGATTGGGGTTTGTTGATGCCAGTCGGCCGGTCGAAGTCGACATCTGCAGGAAGGTTGTGTGGACCCTGCCTTCTTTGTCAGCAAAGGTCGGAAGTACATCAACGTAGGTGTTTTTCAGCTTTGAAAGCTCCCGCACGTCAAGAACCAGGTCTACAACAGGATAAGTTCCCCTGAGGCTGTCAAGGACTGCAGCCGATGTCGAGAATCCGGTCTTTGTCTTTTTCTGCGGTTCGATCTGAAGTTTTTTGAAGAGTACGTCTGAGAGCTGCTTTGGTGAGGCGATGTTGAACCTCATGCCGGTGTCCTCAAAGATTTGTTCTGATTTTTCCTCGATTTCACGACCAAGCTTTTTCCCAAGGTCGGACAAAACCGCTCTATCAATCATTATTCCACGGTTTTCGATTGAATGGAGGATTCTTGTGACGGGTTTCTCGACCTTTTCATAGAGGTCGCCCATGCCCATCACTGCAATTTTTTCCTTGAGAACGTCACACAATTTGAGCATCGCGCTTGAGTTGGAGATATTTTCGCCGAGGTAGGCGTTCTTTAGCGTTTCGATGTCGTAGCCGGAACGCATGGTTTCATCAAGGTAAGCCATCATCGAGACATCATCGACTGGCTCAGAGATATCGATTTTTCCAAGCATTTCCTTGAGGTTGCAGACAACCTTGGGTTTGTCGGATTTCAGAAGCGGTTCCAGTTTTGTTATTGTTTCGTCGGTTGACTGGAATAATCCTGAACCAACGTCGATTTTGTAAGTGTTTTCATCGTCAGAGACCTCAAGTTCACCCGGAGCCATGTGGATGGCGAACCTGCCTGTGATTTTTGGGATGACGTATTCGGCTGTAACGGTCTGGGTTTTAACCTCTTTTTTTGGCTCAGGCCTGAACCTGCTGACGAAACTGAGGAAGCCTAGTCTTTGAAGCATTGGAACAGCTTTTGCCGGGTCGGGAATCCACTTCAGGCTTTCGTCGTTGAATTCGATCGGCACATTGTCGTGAAGGGTTGCCAACATCAGTGAGTGTTTGAATATTTCAAGATTGGCTGCAATCTTGGGGTTGGCCTCTACATCCTCGACGCATTTTGCTTTGGAAGCGATTTCAAACGCCCCTTTTTCGCCGATTCCAGGAACTCCGCCGTAATTGTCACTGGTGTCGCCCTTCATGGCTTTGAACCACACGAATTGCTCGGGTGACATGCGGTATTCGGAAGCCATCCTTGCCTGGTCGACCGTTTCGGTTTCCGAGATGCCTTTTTTGTTGAGAATAACGCAGGTGTTTGAGTCTACAAGCTGAAGGATGTCACGGTCGGAGCTCATGATGAACACGTTGTTGCCGCGCTTTGACTCTTTTCTGGCAACGGTTGCGATTACGTCGTCAGCCTCGTAGCCTGGACAAGAGAGAATTGGCAAACCGAGAGCCGAAAGGAATTCCTCAAACATTTCCAGCTGGCGCATCATGTCGTCAGGGGGTGCTGGTCTGTTTGCCTTGTACTTTTCGTCCTTCTCATGCCTGAAGGTTTTTTCCGGCCTGTCGATGCAAACGGCAAGCAGGTCAGGTTTTTCACGGTCAATTATGCCGGTTGCAAGCCTCAGGAACCCGTAGAGGGCGTTTGTCGGCGTTCCATCCGGTGCCGTAAAACTCCCCCTGAAGGCGTGATATGCCCGGAAGAGCATGCTCATGCCGTCAAGGAGCAGTATTTTCATTAGTTAGCCTGGGGAAGCTGTTCCGGTGTGCCTTCTGCGTCGAGGATCGGTTTTCTGATCACTTCGAGGTCAAAGGTGATGTAAGGAGCCCAGAGCCTGTAGGATTCGACAAGCACAAGCACTGCAAAGAGAACAAACACGCCAACCGATACTGAACCGGCGACTGTCGGCACTTCAAATCCCTGAACCTGGACGAAGTTGAGGAACCATGGGAACGAAGCGTATAGCAGGAAAGCAGCGATGAGGTTTTCTGTTCTGATGTAAATCCAGCCGCACAGCATGATGATTGTGAACAGACCAAAGCTGTTGGAGAACGGGCCATAGATTCCGGGTGCTGTGTGCCAGCCGTTGAGGAGTGAGAGTCCAAAGCCGACGATGAAAACAAGTGTGCCTGGAACCCACTTCGAAAGCGACCTTCCCCAGTCGTCGAGTCTATTTTCCCTTGGTTCGGTGACAAGCCATTTCCACATGTAGTTGCCGATGAATGCGGCGATGAGCCAGAATGCAACGGTCAATACGATCGGAATTGAGATGAGTGCGTCGGCTCCTGCCATCTGGAAAATCAGGTAGGTTGCTGTTGAAAGAATTACAATTACTGCTCCGGGGAGCCACTTTGAAATTTCCGAGAAACCAAGACCGGTAGACGTTTCGGCTGGGTCAAACACGAGCCATGATACGACAGTGACAAACAGGAGCGAGCAAATGCCTGTCGCAAACGTGAATGCCATAGGATCCATTGTCGATTCGCCAGCGAAAACGACATAAACAGTAATTGCGGCAACAACCACACCGACGATCCACTTCAGAATTGTCGATTTGTCTTTTACTCGCTGGCCTTTGAAGGATGAACCCGACAGGATGTTGGCCAAAACTGCAACGGCAATGACCACGATGAAGAAGTATGGCTCTCCGATTGAAAGAATTTTTGGTGCTTCCTGTGTTGCGTTCGTGACCGTGGTTTCAACCTGATGCGAGAGCAGTTCGTCGAACTTTCTGTAGATTACCTGCATTACAGGAATGGAGATGGATGTGAGGAAGAAAATCGAGAGAACCTTGCCGTAGTGCTTCCAGTTGAAGTTTTCCCTGATTGCCCCGAGTTTTTCCTTCATCGAGTTATAGAAGTAGCCCCAGGTCATGGAGAACAGAATCGGTGCGTTGAGGAACCAGACCCTGAAGAAGTCGAGGAGACCCATGAGGTAGTTGGTTTCAAACGGGCTTGCATAGTTTGCGGTGAGTGTGTAGACAGGATAGATTTTTGGAATGAACATAAGTTCAAGGGTTTCGCCCAAAGAACCATAGGTAGTGTAAGGGATTCCGATGTCAGCACCTGGCGGGAGAGGCATGCCGATGTAGAAGTTGGCTGCCGAGAAGGCCGATGCGTACGGGACATAGAGGAAATA
>CAZXEH010000019.1:0-24990 GCA_964639885.1 uncultured Caldisericales bacterium
CCCATGAGCCTTTCACGGGTTTTTGCAAGGCAGGCGATGATCAGTGAGAGCGTTGAAAACAAAGCCGATCCCAGGGCAACCGAGAACAGGATGCCCAGAATATGGAGTGGGTTGTAGCTGACCTGAACGCCAAGGATGATCGAGATGACGAATATCACGAACGCTTGGGAGAGCCCTCTGATGCTGGCAGAAATAGCTTTTCCGAACACAAGCGCTTCGCGGGGAGCAGGCGAAACCAAATATTTTTGAGTGATGCCAAGGTCCCTTTCCCAAATGACAGTAATCCCGTAGAAGATGGCCACAAAAAGCACACTTTGGGAAAGAATTCCTGGTGCAATGTAATCTTTGTAGGGTATTGAACCGGTGTTGATGGCTCTCGTTCTGCCAAGCACCTGACCGAAAACCAGCATCCACAGCAATGGCTGAACTGCCCTTGTGATCAGCTCAGAATAATCGTGGCGGAGCTTGAGCACTTCCACTTCGGCGATGACAAATGATTTGTTGATAAAGTTAGCTACAGCGTTCATCCCAACCTCTTTGCCGTTCTGCGTGTTCTCTTTATGTCCCTGAAGCCTGACGATTCGTCAAGCTCTGATCTCGTGAAGTGAACAAACACGTCGTCGAGGGTAGCGTTTTCGATGTCAAGTTTGCTCTTGAGATCAGAAGGAGTGCCGATGATTGAAATCTTGCCCCTGCTCATGATGGCGACTCTGTCGCAAAGCTTGTCCGCCTCTTCCATATAATGCGTTGTGAGGAGGATTGTGGCTCCATATTCAGCTTTTAGGGTCTGGATGTGTTCCCAGATGTGCATTCTGGCAATTGGGTCAAGACCAACCGAAGGTTCGTCCAGAAAGAGAATTGACGGCTTGTTAAGCAGCGACTGTGCAATTTCAAGCTTTCTGACCATTCCACCTGAGTAGTTGCTCACAAGTTTGTTTCTGGATTCGGTCAGCCCCATTCTTTCAAGCGACTCTTCGACCAACTGTTTCCTGGTCTTCGGATCAACATCGTAGAGCTTTGCGAAGATGTTCATGTTCTCGTAACCGGTCAGGTTCGGCTCAGTTGAAATCATCTGCGGGACGTATCCGATGGTTCTTCTCACTTGGATCGGACTCTGCAAGATGTCATAGCCGCCAACCATTGCAGTGCCCGATGTAGGCTTGAGCAGAGTGATGAGCATCTTGATCGTTGTTGTTTTTCCAGCGCCGTTTGGACCGAGAAGACCAAATATTTCGCCTTTTCCGATGGTGAAACCGATGTGGTCTACAGCCGTTAGATCCTTGAATTGTTTCGTCAGTAACTTCGTTTCTATAACTGTCTGCATGCAGCTCCTATAAAAAGGCCTCCCGACAAGGGAGGCCTTGAATGGTGATTACGGTTGTTTGGGGGGTATTGGTTTCGGGGATGTGCCTGGAGTCATTTCAGGCATCGGAGCCTCTTTGATGTTTTTTGGAAGTTCAATCGGTGCGACTTTTCCAACCTGGCTTATGACAAGGTCAGTTTTGTCACCTGCACCGCCTACAAGCAGTCTGCCTGAGAATTTCATAACGTAATCTTTGAACTCCCCGCTTGTCGGGACGAGGATTTCTCCATCAACGAGGTTTGTGTTGTCGTCCTCACCAACCAGGTAGTAACGCTTCATTTCGCCATACTCGCCTTTGGTTGTTCCGATGTAGTTAAGGCTTGATTTCTTGTCTGCAAGCATTTTTGCAATCAGGTCAATGTTGTATCTTACAACTCCATCAAACACACCTAGGTATTTATTGTTTGGGTCAACTGGAGGAAGTGGGCTAGATATCCAGCCGGATTTACCTGTATTGACTATAATTTTGTCTTTGGTGATATAAACATCAGGCGATGGCATGTTTGGATCTCTTGCTAAGCCCGGTATAGTGTTTTCCATCTTTACAGTACCGTTGTAGTACTTAAACAGCCTGCTGTTTGAGCCACCAAAAACTTGTGAACCTGTATTTACTGCAACAATACAGTTATCAAAACCATCAAATTTCTTGAAAACTGGTCTATCCTTCACAGGTGTTCCTGGAAGCGGAGGTGCTTCAATGATTTTCCCTGAGTCCGGGTCCTTTACAACTTTGTTGTCTTTTTCAAGAAGGATTTCCTCGATTGTGTTGTCACCTTCCTTGATTTCGTATCCACCAAACTCGAAGGGCTTGTATCCATCGGCACTGATGAGGATCGAAACCCTTCCTGCTGGGAGCTTTTCAAACTTGAACTCGCCGTTTCTGTCGGTTTTTATTTCAGTATCACCAATTTTTACAATTGCTGATTCAATCGGAGCTTTTTTTGAGCTTTCCTTGATTGCGCCCTTTAGCGTTGAAGTTCCGCCACCGCCTCCGCAAGATGCAAGCAGGATCAGAGCGATGACTGCGATGATTGTTTTTTTCAAATTACTACCTCCTATAGATTTCTGACAGAATCGCTGAAAGCTTTTCTGTCCTCGGCCTTGAAAAAGCTGGCTCCTGAAACAAGGATGTTTGCTCCTGCAGAGACGACATCCTTTGCATTTACTGCGTTTATTCCTCCATCAATTTCAAGAAGGAATGTGCCAAACTTTCTAATCTCCCTGATTTTTCCAAGCGTTTCAGGGATGAAGCTCTGGCCGTATTTTCCAGGGTATACCGACATGACCGTCAGGATATCGATTGATTTCGCATAGGGCAGAAGAGTTGAGGGTGGTGTCTGTGGTGAAATTGCAAGCCCTGCAAGCAGACCTTTTGACTTTACATGCTCCAACATACCCTTGTGATCAACATCGACTTCTACATGCCAAACAATCGATTTTGAGCCAAGGTTCACCAGTCTGTCCAGATAGTCGTGTGGGTTTGTGACCATCAGGTGTGAATAACAAGGGATAGTGCTGGTTTTTATCACTGTTGCGCACAAATCCATTCCTAAAGCGAGGTTTGGCACAAAATGACCATCCATAATGTCGAGGTGGACAATATCGGAATGCTGACAGACAGATTCGAGTTCTTTGCCAAGATTTAGAATGTTGGCTGCAAGTATCGAAGGTGATAGTTTCGTCATGGGGCGTTGTAGAAGATGAAGATCGGACTGGATGGATCGAGCATCATTCCAGGTTCGGGATCCTGCCTGACGACACCATTAAATGGAACGTATCTGGCAGATGTTTTCTTCGTAACAATATTTTTGGCGTCAAACCCTTCATCTATAATCTTTGAGACGGCTTCCTCATAGTTCATACCGATTACATCCGGAATCTTTATCATGTATCCGAGTGAAACTGTGAGCATGATCGGAGTATTTTGATCAACAGTTGAACCTGGTGCCGGGAACTGGTCAATCACTATGCCGGTATCAGTCGATTTGCTGTAAATTTCATCGATCCCGCCGATTGAAAGACCGTTTTCAAGAATATGTTTCTGAACTTCGCCAAACCTCATCCCGGAGTAGTTTTTTAAAACAGTGTTTTTTCTACCCTTTGAAATGGTGACAAACACTTCACGGGACATTTTAATAAGGGTGTTTGGCGATGGTTCCTGGGATATGATCGAGTTTTTTGCCACAATGTCGGATGCAATCTTTTCTACTACGACGAGTTCGAGACCTCGCTCTTCGGTGATGACCTTCGCGGCATCATAACTCATGTTTACGAGTCTTGGAGCCTCAACCATCGTTTCGTTGATGTAGTCGCAACCGGCAGAAAACATTATGCCGACTCCAACAAGGATGAATATCAGTTTTTTCATCATCGGCAAGTATATCCCCTCATCTCTTCATATCAAGCCCGGATTGTTTTCGGTGCTGAATCCTGAAATGTTTGCCACCAAATCGGTGGGCTTCGTCCCTGACGTGCATGAGAAGCCTGAGAGCAAGTGAATCTTTTGAGAGTCGTATTGGTTCCTGACCTTCCCTGATCACCAGCTCCTCCTCCTTTGCCAGTCCCGCGATCTCCACGTCGATTCCTTTGAAGACATCCAGTGCGACGTTGAGTTGGCCGATACCGCCATCAATTAGCAGCATGTCCGGTTTTAAACCGAATTCCTCATCGTCCCAGTGCGACCGCCTCCGTTCCAGAGTTTCACGCATCATGGCGTAATCATCGGGAGTGTCTTTCGTTTTTATTTTGTATATCCTGTAATACTTTTTGAAAGGCTTGCCATCCTTGAAAACCACTTGCGCACCTACGGCTGCCTTGCCCTGAGTGTTTGCAATATCATATCCTTCTATGATCAGAGGAATTTTCTTCAGTCCCAGGAATTCCTGAAGTTGAATGGCAGCATTCTGTCCAAGGGCAAGCTGCTGTCTTCTGAGGAATTCGGCAAGATGATGCTTGGCGTTCGTCAGAGCCATGTTTATCAGCTCAACCTTGTCGCCTCGTTTTGGCTGGATGATCTTGATCGGTTCCTTCAGCTGCCTGCCTTCGTTGATGAATTCAGTCAATTCCTTCTCATTTGTTGGTTTGACCGAAACAATGATTTCATCTGGAAGATCAACGTCCTGGTGCGATCCGTAAACATTTTGCATTACAGCGCCAAGGAATTCTGCCGATGAGCTGAGTTCATCCGATCCGGCAAACATGTGCATGTCGAGGATGAGCCTCCCCCCTCTGACCTTGAGGAATTCAACGCAAGCCTCGCCCTTGTCTGAATGAACTGCGAAAATGTCTCTGTCAACCGGTTGTGTGGAAACCACACGCTGTTTTGAAACGATTGCAGAGAGGTGTTTGATGCATTCCCGATATCTTGCAGCTTCTTCAAACCTTAGCTGGGATGAGGCATCCTGCATTTTTTTCGTCAGGGCATCCTCAAGTTTCTTGTACTTACCCGAGAGGAGCAGGAGCAGATCAGAAACCGATGCATTGTATTCTTCCTGGGTCACACAACCGGCACAGGGAGCAGGGCAGATGCCTATGTGGTAATCAAGGCACGGTCGTGATTTTTCTTCAGGCAGCTTCATTGTGCATGTTCTTATTGGGAAAAACTGCCGGATTGTTTTCATGTTTACTGTAACAGAACCACCTTTTGTGTATGGCCCGAAGTAATGAGCGTTTCCATCGAGGATTCGCCTGATTTTTTGAAGTTTTGGAAACGGCTCCTTTGTGATGGCCAGGAAGCTGTATTCCTTGTCGTCCTTCAGGAGGATGTTGTAATGGGGCATCAACTCCTTGATGAGGACGTTTTCAAGAATCAGTGCTTCGTGTGCAGACTCGGTGACGATGAAGTCCATGTCAACTGCATGGCTCATCATGGCCTTGACCTTTGGCTCAAGCTGGTCGGTCAGAAGGTATGACGAAACCCTGTCGACAAGGGACTTGGCCTTGCCAACGTAGATGACCCGTCCTTCAGAGTTGAAGAATTTATAAACACCTGGCTTGTGCGGGAGATGCCTGACTTTGTCAGCTAGCTGATTCATCCACCCACCAGTACCAGGTTTTGTTTTTGAACTCGGATTTTATGAACCCCTGTGATCGCAGGGATGGAAGGAAGCTTGCTGCAGCATCTTTACAGTTGATGCCCTGTTTTTTTATCTCTTCCTCGATCTCGGATGTACTCATCTTACCTCGACCCATGAGGATGTCCATTACAAATTCGGCTTCTTCCGGTACTTTATTCATTTCCACGCCTCAACACGATTGTCGTGTTTGAATCTTTCATGTCAAATTCCACATCTAAAATGAACGTAATGCTGTCGGTGTCAACAAAGACATGACCATTCTCAATGATTATCGCTTTATCAGTCTTGGCAACCAACGGGCCAAGTGAAATATCCTGGCTTCCGTTGATGTAGTTGATGTCCCAGTTTTCAAAAACGGACTTTGCCCTCTTTCTGTCTGGGAAAATCTTTGTTGTTCCTCCAAGCATGGACATGACAACGTCAACAGCGACGAAGTATTTACCTTCGCGGTAGATTGACGGTGTGTTGATGTTGGTTTTTCTGCCATTGTAGGTTGTTTCACCGGTTTCAGTGCTGATGTTGAATTCAATGGGCATGTAGTCGGTCATTGGGTTGTACTGGATTGGGATTGTGAGGTTGCCGGCGTTTGAAGTGATGGTTACCGTTCCGGCTTCCGGCGTGTTTGGTGGTGTTGCTCCCGAGTATACAAAATCTATCTTTGTCTGGCCAAGGGTTTTGAAGCTGTCAGTAACTGGCTTGATGTACGGCAGGCTGACTGTTACCTTGCCATTGAGTTCGCCAACACCGGCATTCTTGATCTGGATGGATGGAATCTTTGAGGTTTCCTCAATGCCAAGCAGCCTTCTGACTGTGAATTCGAGATTGCGATGGCCTATTTCCCAGAAGCCGACCTTTGTGAAGGCCCACTTCTTGTCTTTTGTGATTACAACGACCCTTGGGATTGATGAGCCTTTGTAAAGCTCGAATGCCCTGGTGCCTTTGAGGTTGTCGTACATCATTGGGTATGTGATTGCGTCCAGACCGAGTTTTTTGAGGCCACCCCTTATTCTGGCATCATCTTCCAGTACCGAGGCGACATAGTCATCATCAACTGGATTGGCATCGCTTATGATTCCGTAGAAGGCCAGACCTTTGTCCTTATAGTCCCTGTACATCTTTTCCATGTATGGCATGCCTGACTTGCATGGAGGGCACCATGTTGCCCAGAAATCGATTACGAGAACCTTCGTTTCCTTGCGTGCAAGGATATCGCTGAGGCTGGTTTTTTTGTTGGCAGACATTGGGTAGTTGGTCAGTTCAAAATCTGGTGCAGGAGGATAGCCGCCGACCGGCTGGATGTAGTTGTTGAACATCATCGGGCTTGTGTCCAGAGAGAGGATCGGGCCTGTGGCCATGGCTTTGAGGCTTGGGGCAATGAGGCAGATTGTGTCATCAAACCTGTACATTTTTCCACCGATGAGGTCAGTGACGAGTTTTGCAGGGCCAAAAAGGATTCCCTTGTCAATTGTGATTGGTTCTCCGAGATCAAAAGCTGTTGCACCAACAAAAACCTTTGACTGTCCGGGTGTAACAAGGATTTCTTTCTCACCGGCAACAATTGTGAATTTTCCGTCAAATGACGGCTGGATTTGACCGCCAATCTCGTTGACGATTTCGCTGATGGCGCAGACTGGGTTTTCACCGGCTTTGCAGGCTTGTGGAACTTTTCTCCAGACCTTGCCAAACCTCATCATGTCCGAACCTTCCGAAAACGATGTGAACACCGAGAATTTTGGCAGCTTCCACATTCTGGCCTGGATTGTTGTCTGGTTGCTGTTTCCAAGCAGCGTAAGATTGGCTTTTTTGAACGCCGGAAGATTTTCTTCGGCTGAGAGTACACTTGTCTGGAAGCTGACCGCAACTGTTGCAGGGCAGGATTTGAATTTTGGTTTGAGTACCGTGATTTCAGGATTTGCTGGTGTTATTGATCCCTCACCAGCTGCTCCGCCAGTATTTTTGACCGAGATCGGCTGAATATCTGTCGGAAGCGATGCAGAGCCGGCGACAATTGAGGCTACAGCCTGTTCAAGGTATGGAATCTGGGAGCTGTCGAGTTCCGGAAGATCAAACAAAAGGTTTCCGGCTTCATCGACAATATAGAGCCTTGGAACGGCTTCACCGGCGAATTCATTGCACACAATTCCGTCGGGATCAAAAATGATGGGGAGTGTTAGTCCGGCAATCGAGAGGCTTGAAAGTCCGTCAAGAATGCGGTTGTTTCCGGCAAAGAAAGCTTCGATTGCATAGTCGTTTGTGATTGACGATGAGACGAGGGCGCAGGAGAGTCCGCTGTCCGAGTATCGTCTCTGGAGACTTTCGACGTATGGGATTACATTTTCCGACTCGCTGTTGCTGGCGATGAACAGAAAGAGTCTGTATTTGCCTGGAGCTTTGTCAAAATCATATGTTCCCGCTTTTTTGAGCGGGTATGTCGGTGATGCAAAGGATGTCATTCTTCTTGGTGTCTGATCCCAGATTAAATCGACGCTTTTTTTGTCAGCAACCAGGAAAGGCGGTTTGTCCTTTGGGATAGTCATTCGTACTGTCCCATCCGGCATTTCCGATATCTTCCAGTTGAAGGCGAGCGAGTAGACAGCAAGCGGAAGGGAGATGTCGGTTTCACTCGGGAAGAATTTGAACTTCCAGGCAACTTTGATTCCGTCAACCGAGAAATCACCGGTGATCGTGTTGAGACTGAGGATGTGGCCGGACGCCGTGACGGTAAGCATGCCAAAGGTATCGTCGTACAGGCTTGTTCCGCCGGCTGCTCCAGCGACTCTTGCTGCAGGGACGGAGACGAGATCCTGAAGCCTCTTGTAGGATTCAGGCTGTTTGTTGCCATTGATATGCCAGCTGCCATCGCTGTTTGACCTGAGAATGCTTGTGTCTGTCGGATAAATGCCCAGGTTCACCTTGACTGAATCGGCACCGGCATTGGTTTTTACTAAAAGAGTTGCGGTTTCTTCGGCGCCCTTCGGATTGAAGATTGGCGTGACGGTTACCTTGTCCTTCTGAACTTCAGCCTTCAGATTGCTTCCAAAGACATTAGTCTCAAGAATCTGCAGGGTTCCCTGGCCATCGTTCTTCACATCGACTGTCTGGATGGGCGGGTTTTTGTCTGCTGAAGCGTCAGCCCAGATGGTTTCAAGCTCTTTTGGTTTTACAGAAACCTTTGGGTTGCCGGCGAGCATGTCCATCGTTACGGTGACTGTTTTTGAAGTCTGATCCCAATCGACGTTTGCCTTGAAAGCTTCACCGATGAACCTGAACGGAACGAATGTTTTGCCACCGACGATTTTTGGTGCCTTGGCAAGCGTTGAAGGTATTCCGTTGATTTTGGCAGTCTTTGAGTTGATCACCAGTTCGATGGTTGTCCTGCCCATCGTTGTTCTGACGGTTTTAGACTCAGCCACCCATTCAACCTCTGCTCCGAAAGCTTCGCCGAGGAATCTGTATGGAACCATCGTTGTGCCACCATCAATAAATGGTGGTGATGTGAGGGCTGTTGCCTTGCCGTCGATTTTTGCAACGTTTGATCCGATCTGGACCTGAACCACTCTCTCGGCCGTGTTGGAGTTGACGGTGATCGGTACCGAGTAGGTTCCGAGATCGGTTGAAACATTGATGTTGCCTTTGTATTCTTGTTTCTTGATAAACCTCGAAGTGACGAAATTGATTTTAAATTCGCTTGCAAAAGCGCCAATGTCGGCGAACGGTGGATAGATCACCATCCAGTCAGAGTCTGATGATATCTTTGCCTGTGTTGGCCTGTTTGCACCGATAACCAGTTTGACCTGCTCCATATTCGGTGTCTGCGGGTTGAATTCAAACGCAAGGTCTTTTGGCTTCCAGGTGATGTTGAACGGGGTTGAGTCAAATGTGAGCCTGCACTTTCCGGTTTCTTCGTCAAAGGTGGCTTTGATCCCCAGTTTTTCAACAAGGGCAAGCGGAAGCATGAAGTCTGATCCAATGCCATAAATGTTTGAGGCAAGCTTCATCGGTTCATTGCCGATCAGGGCAATGTTTGTGTCAGGCCAGACGGTTGTTTTCCTGGAACCGAGAGCAATTGTTGCGTGGTCTTCCTGAAGGGTGCTGGTTGCACCGAATGCCATCGAGATGACTGAAAGTGGGACAAGAACGTTGTTGTCCACGGTGATCATCGGGTTGTCAATCGGTATTTCCGAGCCTGCAATCGTGGCTTTCTTGTTGCTGGCTTCCATGTCAACGATCACCAGTGGGTCACCTGTTATTGCTGTGACTGGAATATAGAGTCTTCCGTTGTTGGTTTCGACTTCCAGCATGCAGATGTGGAAACCCGGGTCGGTGAGTTTGTCTACCTTTACCTTTGCAGTGATCGTGGTTTCGTTTGCATTGAACTTGTCAGGAGTGATTTCCATCCAGTCCCCGCAAGCCTTTATCGTGCCAGAGAGCGGGCCTTCGCCCTTGTTGAGGATGTCGAATTTCACTTCCTTGGCCGAATCGGAAGAGACATGGCCAAAGTTGATCTGGCTGATCGAGCTGACGGCTTTTGATCTGAGTTCGAAAGTGACCGTGAGTTCCTTTTCGAGTTTGTAGGCGGAACCCGGCTTGATTGCCACAACTTTCACTGTCTGCGAACCTTTGACCACAGGGATTGAAAGGGTGAATCTGCCGGTTTCGGATGCGATTGTGTTTCTTCCACCAACATTAATGTGGGCACCTTTGCCTGAGTAGCCGGTAATCTCGTATTCTGGAGAACCGGTTGTGACAGGGCCTGGATTGTCGAGTGAGAGATAGAACGGATCGGTCATTGTGCATGCAGTCATCGTTGCCATTTTGCAAACGTTGAGGATGCCGTCAGGATGCACCTTGTCGTATGTGTCTTCCGGCGTGTGGTAGCCTGGCATGTCGTCGCTTGCGAGGATGAAAACGGACGTGATGCCTTTTACATAGAACGAGTAGTGATCGGAGCCTCCCTGGCTTGGGCCAACAATTTGCATGTTGGCGCCGACTTTTGTGCCAGATTGGGCTATTTTTGTGTTGAAGCTTTCAAAGTATGGATCAGTTGAGCAAATGATTGTGTTGGGGCGACCGCCAACCATATCCATGTTCATTACTGAAAGGCCATCGGTTGGGAACGGGCAGTTTTCGGCCATGTAGGCTGAACCGAGCAAACCAATCTCTTCGCCTGTGAAGGCAGCAAAAGCCAAGTTCATTCTGAGCCTGGCTTTGTTGGTGGCGAAAACCCTTGCCACTTCCATCATTGAAACCAGTCCCGACCCATTGTCGTTTGCGCCTGGGTAGAGCGTGCCTGTAGGGTCAACGCCTATGTGATCCCAGTGGGCGCCAATGAGAAGTGTTTCGTTTGCGCCGAACGGATCTGAGGATGGAATATAGCCAACGACGTTTGGAGATTTATAGTTCTCTTTGATAACGATTGAAACCTGTACCTGATAGCGTGATTTGGAGAGTGGGAAAGAGTATGGTTTTTTCTGCGACTCGATGTTGGTTGCTATCTCTATCGATGTCTTGCCGGTTTCGGAGAGCACAATATCGCCTGTGTCAACGGTTAGGTAAAGGGCTGGAAGAGGAGAGTCAATGGCCGAGATTGTTCTCATGTTAACTGAATTTCTGCGCTCTTTTGGGTAGAAGGGGTTTTCAATCAGCAGTACTGCTGTTGCGCCGTGAGCCTGGGCGTTGGCAACCTTTGTCTGGAAATTCAGCTTGTTCTGAAGTGATGGATCGGACTGGGCTGCAGCCGTGAAGAAACTTGGGCCACCCCTGAACATGATGGCAATCTTGCCTTTCACGTCGATGCCAGCGTAGTCGTCGTAATCGAGTTTTCCTTTTGCCGAGAGGCCGTAACCACAGAAGACCGAGTCGCCTGCCACATTGCCTGAACCGGTTGCTATCAGGATGTTGTAATCCTTTTTGAAAACAAACTGTCTGATGGAGTCGTTGTTGGAGTCAAGCTGGCGGAAATCGATTGGAGCCACCGGGCAGACAATTTTCATTGGAACCTGCTGGAAGAATGTTCCGTTGTCGCCTGCAGGGGTTAAACCGATGTTTTTGAAATAATCAGCTATGAAATCGGTTGTGACCTTCTCGCCTTCAAACCCGGTCTGTCTGCCGAAAAATTCTGGCGATGTGAATTTCTTGAGGAGTGACATTGGATTTTCCGAAGTCACCTGATTGACGAGTCCCCAGTAGCTGATGTCGGTGGCTCTGGCAACCGGCATGGCAAAGCTTGTAAGCAGCAATACTGCTGCAATGAACAAAGTGATTCTCGGCTTCATCAGCCCTCCTTGACTATCTCCTCAAGAGTGTGTGCAAAAATCTCCATCTCTTCGATTGTGTTGTATAAATACGTTGAAACCCTGAGGGTTCCGTCAATTTTTCTGGAATTGAACCAGCCGTGGACACAGTGGAATCCTGCTCTCATCATTATTCCAGCCATGTCATCAAACAGGAGCGCCAGATCATGAACGTTGAATCCATCTACGGTGATGCTTGTTATTCCACCACGGTCTTCCGCTTTCTTTGGCCCAATTATGTTAACGCCAGGAATTTTCACGATCAGTTCCTGAAGGTGTTCGTTGAGTGCAATTTCGTGTTCGTGGATGTTTGGTCTGCCGATTG
Source organism: uncultured Caldisericales bacterium (assembly GCA_964639885.1). Classification (GTDB taxonomy): domain Bacteria; phylum Caldisericota; class Caldisericia; order JAAYUI01; family JAAYUI01; genus JAGNLA01. The sequence continues at coordinate 12,058 of CAZXEH010000019.1, forward strand.
ACTCGATGTACTCAACGGCAGGTCTTACACCGGCAACGCCTGCGTAGTTTTGGAGTCCGGCCTCAAATCTTCTTGGTGGGTCAAGGAATCTTACCTCTTCGTAGGTGACCGATGTGACAGTGCCACCACCGGTGGCAAGCTGGTTCAGCTTTCTAAGCTCCTCAAGCCTTCCCCACAGAACACCCATAGCGGTTGGGCCGCACATCTTGTGAATGGACATGCCGAGGAAATCGATGCCAAGTTCGGCTACATTGAGTGGAATATGTGCTCCGCCCTGGGCTGCATCGAGACAAACCATTGAGCCGTGGGATTTGGCAAGGTGTGTAAGCTCCTGTGCCGGGCTGGTTTCGCCGTCAAGGTTGGAAGTCAGATAAAAACTGATCATCCTTGGCTTTGATTCCTCGATGGCCTGTTTCCAGTTGTCAAGCGACATCTTGTTGTCTTTGCCAGATGGAACAACTCTGAGTTTGACGCCTTTTGTTTCCTGAAGCCTGAACCAGGGCAGGAAGTTGCTGTTGTGCTCCTTATCCGAGACGCAGATCACATCGCCTGGCTTCCAGTCGAACCCATTGGCGATTGTGTTTATGGCTTCGGTGGTGTTTTTGGTGAAGCAGATTTCGTTCATCGACTGTGCGCCGATGAAGTCTTTCATTGCACGCCTGGCGTTGGCCATTTCGGAATCGAGCCTGAGAGCCATTGCGTGTGCCGATCTGCCCTCGCAAACCGGATAGTCGCTGTAATATGAACAAACCGCGTCAATCACTTGGCGCGGTTTGAGGGTCATACAGGCGTTGTCGAAGAAGATCGGTGGATTCTCCTTGCAAAGAAGTGGAAAATCGAGTCTGTACTTTTTGTCAATCAGTTTCCGCATGTGCTACATGAACCTCCGTTACAAGTTGAGCATCCGCCGCCTATGGATTTGGTTGATGCTGGGTTTGATGATACTGAAGCAAACATTGACATTTTCTTTACTACCTGAGGATTTCCGCAGTTCGGGCATGGCGGAACAGGATCGGAATAACCCATCAACACGCTGAATTCAGTGTTGCACTTCCCGCATTTGAACTCATATATTGGCATTTTTTACCCCCTCAAGGGATTCTTGCAATATTGAATCGGCTTTTCTTATAGAAATCAAGGAATCTGCGATTATTTTTTGAATAAAGGACAAGGTTTGGGCTTTCATTTTTTCTGACTCGTCGTTGGCGAGTCTGATTATGGATTCTGCTTCCTTTTTAGCATTTTCAACCTGGTCGGGGCTCAGAGTGTTTGCCTTCTGTTGAGCAAGGTCAATGATGGTTTTGCTCTTACTTATGATTTCAGAGGCCTGCTCGAACTCGATGGGGAAATCTCTGACAATCCTGTCCATCAGCTCCTTCACCCTGTCTTCAGGAACCATGATCATCTGTGTGAACGCAGCTTTGCGGGCGTTTTGGAAAATCTGCCTCAGCTCTTCAAGATCACCCATGATGCTCATTTTGCCTCCCTTAATGCCTTCGCAACCTGCTCAGGGACAAAGTCTGAAATGTTCCCGCCCTCGGCAGCAATTTGCTTGACCAGCGTTGAAGAGATGAAGCTGGTTTCTGGATCAGAGATCAGGAACACCGTTTCCAGTTCAGGAAAGCAATGTTTGTTTGTGACTGCCATCCTTCGCTCAAAGTCAAAGTCCGAGATGTCGCGAAGACCCCTGATGATTACTTTTGCATCTATTTTCCTTGCAAAGTCAACAAGCAGGCCCGTGAACTCCATGATCTCGATATTCGGGAAGCCTTTAAAGATGTCCCTCAGGAGAGAAAGTCTTTGCTCATTTGAAAGCGTCGGTTTTTTTGACGTGATTTTGGTGACTCCTATGGTGATTTTGCCAAAAAGTCTGCTCGCCCTCTTGATGATGGAGATGTGGCCGTTGGTCGGTGGATCAAACGTTCCCGGGTACAGGGCGTGACCAGAAATTAAGTTTTGTTCCGCCATATTTCTTCTCCTTGAATTTTGTCAGTCCGGCGTATTCCGTTGGGTAATCTACTTCCAGAGCCATTTCAATTATCAGCGTGCCTTCGGGTGCAAGAACCGAGTCAATGGATTCCAGAATTAGGGCAAGCTCATCAGGTTTCATTTCGTAGGGTGGGTCACAAAAGATTATGTCGAACTGGAGCTTTTTCATCATTGCCTCACGCATGAACCTCTGGGCATCCATTCGCTCAAGCGTTACCTTGTCATCAAGACAGAAAACCTTGAGGGTCTGGGCAATGATTTTTATCGCCATCGGATGTTTGTCCACACACCAGGCGTGTGTTGCACCTCTTGAAACTGCTTCCATGCCGATTGTCCCTGAGCCGGCGAAAAGGTCGAGAAACCTTGATTTTGGGATAATGTCCTGGATGATGTCGAACAGGGCCTCTTTCACCATGTCACGGGTCGGTCTGCCTGGAAATCCCTGTGGGAGCATAACTTGTCTCCCCTTGTGGGTTCCGCCGACTATCCGGAGCTTCATTCGGTCTTTGTTACCGCGTTGCATAAATTTCAGTATAGCAAAAAACGCCCCCGAGTGTGAGGGCGTTTTGGGAGGGTTTTTACCTATTCGGCAATCTTGAGGTATTCTTTGACCTTTTCTTCAAGGTCTTTCACTTTGCCCTCATCAAAGCCCACATGTTGATAGTAAATCTTGTGGTCTTTTGTGATGAGGATAGTTCTTGGAATCGAGGTTACGCCAAGAGCCTTTGACATCTCTCTTGAACCATCGACAGGAACCGGAAACGAAAGATATGTGTCCTCGGAAGATTTTTCGTACTCGCCAAGCTTCTTCCAGGATTCGTTCATCCTCTTGTCGTATTCGAGGATTTCCTGAATCTTGCCTTCGGTGTTCATGTCATCGGGGTCGATTGTTGTGCCAAGGACCCTGAGGCCTTTGTCTTTGTACTTTCTGTACATCATTTCAAGGTATGGAAGTTCAGCCTTGCATGGTTCGCACCATACTGCCCAGAAATCGAGAATGAGGGCTTCAGCCTTCTCATCTTCCATGTACTTCCAGATAGATGACGAATCACCGGAAGAGACGGGATGAATCTTGAACGGCAGGTTTGGCACCTCGTCGCCGACTTTAAGTTTCACTTTGGAATCCATCCCCGGTATGTCTAGCGTATCATCTCCACCTGTCTGGTCGCAGGCAGTAAACGAGACAGCTGTTGCCAAAACCACTATTGCCATTATCGCTGTAAGGGTTCTCCATCTTTTCATCCTGTCCTCCTTGCGGTTTTTCATTTGCTTTCCTAACAACTCATTTTGCTTAAGGTTCTCAGGTTTTTTTAATCGAGCGAGCCATTTCTTCTTAGATATTTCATGATTTTGCCCTGCAGTTTATTCATCTTGTCAATACTAAACCCCTCAAATTTGTGGTAGAGTCTCAGGTCTTTTGTTACTACCAATGTTGTGGGGTATGTTGTTATCGAAAATTGCTTTGCCATTTCAGCTCCGTCTACCGCAATCGGGAACGTAAGATAGGAATCGCCTATTTTTGGATACTTTCCCAATTCAGACCACGATTGTTCCATGCTCTTGTCGTTTTTCAAAACTGCATCCAATTTTTTCTGAGTACTGACATCTCCAGCGTCAATCGAAACGCCAAGAACCTTTATTGAATCCCTGAATGTGCTACTCAATGATTCGAGATAAGGCAGCTCCCTTTTTGACTCTTCATTTTCCATGCTCCAGAATTCAATTATCAGAAGGTCAGCCTTCTCACCAAGCATTAAATAGACAATACTCGATTTCTCACCCTTTGACGCAGGGTGAAGCAAGAACTCCGGGTTGGGAACCTTTTGCAGATAAAACTCATCAAAGTTGTTGGGATAGTCATCGGGGTTCAATGGTCTTCCGTCTTTATCGAACATGCAATTGGGAATCTGGATAACTGCTCCGCCCCTGGGTGGAGACCTGTCGAAGGATGAGTCCGGGACAACAAACTGCTCTGGTAACTCTTTCTCTGGTGGATGTCTCTTCTCTTCCTGTTTTTTGACAATCGGTCTATCAACGGTTTTCTTCCTGCAGCCTATAAACGTTGACGACAGCGAAAATGCTAATATGACAGAAAGAGCTGAAAGCAGGATTTTCCTGAACTTCATTTGATCCTCCTTGCAAGTCTTTGAAGTTGACCCCATTTCAAAGCGAAGATTACAAAATGTTGTATTGATTATAACAAAAAACGCCCTCTTTTGGGAGGGCGTTTTGAAGAGTCAGTTAAGTTAGTTTATTCCTGAATCTTGAGGTATTCTTTGACCTTTTCTTCAAGATCCTTTACCTTGCCTTCGTCGAAGCCGACGTGCTGGTAATAAATCTTGTGGTCCTTTGTGATGAGGATTGTTCTTGGAATTGAGGTTACACCAAGAGCCTTTGACATTTCGCGTGTTCCGTCAACCGGCACCGGGTATGAGAGATAGATGTCGCCCTCTGCCTTTTCGTATTCGCCAAGCTTCTTCCAGGATTCGTTCATCCTCTTGTCGTATTCGAGAATTTCCTGAATCTTGCCTTCGGTGTTCATGTCGTCCGGGTCAATTGTTGTTCCGAGCACCCTGAGACCTTTGTCGTGGTACTTTCTGTACATTACTTCGAGGTATGGAAGCTCAGCCTTGCATGGTTCGCACCATACTGCCCAGAAATCGAGAATGAGGGCTTCTGCGCCTTCTTCTTCCATGTACTTCCAAAGTGATGATTCTGCACCGGCTGAAACCGGGTGAATCTTGAACGGAAGGTCTGGAACTTCGTCGCCGACTTTGAGCTTGACGCTTGATTCCATGCCTGGAACCACAAGTTCGTCTTCCGGCTGTTCTGCGCCGGTGTTTGCGTTTGTTGTTCCATTGTCTTCCGGTGGCTTCTGCTGCCCGTTATCTGCTGGTGGCTGCTGTTCGCCATTGGTTTCTGGTGGTTTCTGCTCTCCGCCGTTATCACCGCAAGCTGCAAGTGCGAATGTGAGCGAGGCCATCATTATGATCGCCAGGAACATCGACATAAATTTCTTCATTGTCATCACGTCCTCCTTGTCAATGTTTTCAATGTACATTGCTTTTGTTTCCAGTCAACTTCTTTTTGACACAACCCTTTAATGTTTTCGGTTTTTTTCGCCTTGTCTTTTTCATAAGCCTAAACAACACAAATCCTCCATTGGGTTGTTGACTGCGGTGAATGGCAGGTTAAACCTTTTCTTCATGCCTGTTCAAGTTGACAACGATTGAATCAATGTTATGATTAGTACAGCAAAAGAAGGAGAGTAAAACCATGGCAGACAGACTCACCAACCTGGTCATATCTGAGAACGAACTCAGGGAGATAGATGAATATCTCGCCAAAACGCTCATAGATTCACAAGCAAAACACATTTTCCTTGTAGACAAGTCAGGGCAGCTCATCAGCAAGCATGGGCCAGCCACAAGGCAGTCGGCTTCAGCAATCGCTGCACTCTCAGCCGGCGTTTATGCTGCAACAAACGAACTTGCCAGACAAATTGGCGAATCCGAGTTCACAATCACCTTCCACCAGGGTTCCGAGAACAACATCCACATTTCATTGCTCTCACCCGAAGCACTTCTGATCATGATCTTTGACAACCGTGCACCAATCGGAGCCATCAGGTTCTGGGCAAAGAAGATTTCATCGGCGCTCGAGCCGGTAATGGAGAGAATGGCCCAGCAGGTTCCAACAGAGTTCGGAGGGGAAGATTTCGACACAGACATCAACCTCGACAACATCCTCTAGGTCTTGGGGGCTCGATAGATGGCGCTTGTAAACTTCGCAACAAAAGAAATTAATGTAAAGATTGTCTACTACGGCCCGGCACTTTCGGGAAAGACGACAAATCTGCAGATAATTTATGACCTTGTCCCGGCAGAGGTGAAGGGTCAGTTCACATCGATTGCTACAGCAACAGAGAGAACCCTTTTCTTTGACTTCCTTCCTCTTGACCTCGGTGAAGTCAGGGGCTTCCAGCTCAGACTCGGTGTTTATACAGTTCCGGGTCAGGCAATCTATGGCCTTACAAGAAAATCAATCCTGAAGTCAGTTGATGCGGTTGTTTTTGTCGCTGATTCTGATCCAGATAAGCTAGAAGCAAACATCGACAACTACCAGGACATGTGCGACAACCTAAGGGAATACGGTATGGATCTCGACCGTGTGCCAATCATTCTCCAGTACAACAAGCGTGATCTCCCTAATGCCATTCCGCTTGAAGTCCTCCAGGACACACTCAATCCCGAAAACAAGTACATCTACTTTGAAGCCGTTGCAACGGAAGGCATCGGAGTCAGGGAAACCCTGAAGCAAATCACAAAGATGGCCGTTTCTAAGATTCACTAGACAACAGAACCAACAAAAAAGCCTCCCTTTAAGGGAGACTTTTTCTTATTTCGGCCATCCGACCGGAGCCATGTATATGGGGAATTCCAGCTCGGAAGAGATTCCAAGAAACTCGGTCACAAGATCATCCATGTAGGCTGCAACGTTGCATGATCCAAGCCCGACATCCTCACAGGCTAGCTGGAGCTGGGCACCAACATGACCGGCATCGAGGAACATGTATCTGTAGCCGCGAAGCCCATAAGTGCTTGTCATTCTTGGTGTAACAGCAGTCCAGATAAAACAGACTGAGCAGTCAGCCGTCATTTTCTGGTTGAAGCTGGCAGCAAGTATCTCCGCCGAAAGGTCACCTGATCTTATAAGCCCGAGTGTGATGGCTTCCGGATCGTAGAGATAGAGACCCTGTTTCAAGCCATCCACCCTGTTGGCAACAATGTAGGTGTTGAAGCAATGTCTGTTTCCTGCGGAGGCAACAGCCCTCATCTTCATTGCGCCTCTTTCGCCGGTAATGCCTTGCACTGACCACAGCAGGTATGAGAGGGTTTCCATTGTTATGGCCCTGTCGTCGAAAAGCCTTTTTGATCTGCGTTTTGCGATGAGTTTCGCAAGCTCGGAGTCTTGTTTGTGTTCCGGCAGGGTGATTTTCGAAAGCACTTCCCTGTCAGGAGCCTTTCCTTCATCGATTGCGCCTGATCCACCGGCTTTTGTGTACGATGAAACCTTGATGAATTCCATTCCTTCGTTTGTCATTTTTCACCTTCCGCATCCATGTTAAGCATTTTTTTGAACTTTGGAACAAACCTTCTGGTATTGTTATCAAATACTCAAACATGGAGGATGTGTCCATGAAAACACTGAAGACAATGGTAGCAATTCTGATGGCGCTCTCGGTACTGGGAATAATTCCGGCAAAGATTGCGCAGAAACCGGCAATGGCAGCAAGCACACTGGTTGTCATCTCGACTCCGGCAGTGCTGACTGCAGGCGTTGCCACAGAGCTGATGGAAGGCGGAGCGCCACTACAGCTGAGGGTGACTGATGCAAACGGAAATCCAGTCGATCTGACAAGGGCTTCCGATGGGACGAGAATCGACAACAAAATTGTCTGGAACAACTGTTTCACCGATCCGCATCCTGACAATGTTCAGCTTTATGGCTACAACGCCCAGCTTCCCCGGTATTATTGGACAAGAACCGATCTTCACAATGACGATGGCACCGAAACCTGCAACAGAATCCTTTTTGGCAAGGACATAATCGAAATCGACTTCTCGCAGGCTGCAAACGGCATCTACTCCTTCAAGGGGTTCGTAGCCAATGATGCCGGCGATCTGGTCATAAGGGTCGTTACTCCTGACAGGCGTGTGGCTGGTTCGATCAAGATTCCGGTCAAACTCCCACAGGTAACCTACACAATCAGAAACATCGATGACCCCGAAGCAAAGGTTTTTGACTCGCCAGGTGATCCTGATTTTATCATGACCGCTGGCGACAACAGGGTCTATAACGTGAAAGTAACCTGCTATGATGCCAATGGCAACATCATCAAAGGCGTAACCCAGGGTGTGAGTCTGTGCAGTGGAATGCAGAGGACAGCAAGGTTCACACCGTTCATCACCAGGCCAGCCAACTACGAATGGTCGACAAAGCCAGAACAGAACTGGACACAGAGCGTTTACGGCAGCGGAACCAACTATTATCTGTTAAACACCGGCGCAAGATATGATCTCCATATCGGACTTGACCTCAACAACAACGGCCAGCTAGAGTGGACGAATAAGGAGCTGTTCAAGTTCAGCCCACAGTTTGTCTACGACGTGACCAACAAGAAGTGGACATCATATTACACCTACTACAACACCATCAACTACATGTACACCGACGGAACCTTTGACACAAACCCGTTCTTTGACCTCCCGCCGACAGATCATGGCGGATGGGGCCTTGGATCGATATACAACAAGCCGTACTTTGACGGATGGCTGTTTGCAAACTTCGATGAAAACCCAAGGATTGACTACAGGGATTCACTCAATCTTGACGTGAAGGGCCAGACATCGTTCTACATCTTTGCAGAAGATGCCTGCTTCCTTGGTGGACTCGTCGGCAACAGCTACCTTGGCGAATACGACATCGCAGGAAGACCGCCACTGGACAAGAACTCACCAAAGAGAATCTCAACCCGTTACAGAGGTGATGGTGTCTACTTCCTCGACTTCGATGCCGTCCCACAGAACCTCGCAAAGATCGCACCGCCAACAATCAAGTTCCTCTGGGCTGAAACCAGAGAGGAGATTGGCAAGCAGTATCTGAACCCGAACAACTATGACCTTGTCTACTCGGTTGCAAACCATGTTGTGGCTGTTGTTTCACCGGCTGATTCAAGAGACCTTCCAATGCGCTCGGATGGTCAGGTTGGATTGGTTGGAAACCAGCATGAGGCAGCAATCTACGGCAGACTCGACTACAATGACACATACAATGACACTGAGACCACGATCCACTTCACGCCAACCGGCACCGGCCTCGAAACCATCGAGGTCAGATGGATTGTCAAAAACAAACTGTTCTCGTACGGAACCGACGGCTCACCGTACAACTATGAATTCCAGAAGCTCATGTGGATGGACGTCTACAAGGGTCTTGAAGTGACGGTCGACTGGGATCAGCAGCCACAGGTTGGCATCCCGTCAACGGCAAACCTGATCTGCAAGATCATGGGCACTTCCGAACCGGTTCCTGAAGCTGTAGTAAAAATCAAAGGCGGTGGCCTTGATACGTCAGCAACGACCGATTACAAGGGTGTTGCAAAGGTGCAATGCAACTTTACAGAAGAAGGCACTGTTGATGTGACGGTTGTCAAGACTGGTTACAAGGAAGGCTACACAACCTTCAAGGTTGGCAAGGACAACATCCCCCCCGCACTCGACATCGACAGGCTGCCAGACGTGACCAAGGAAGAAACCGTTATCATCACAGGCACCACCGAACCAAACGCCTACGTCATGGTTGGCGGGCAGACTGCACCGGTTGACCCAAGCGGAAGATTCAGAATCCTCGTCAAGCTCGTTCTTGGCAAGAACCTGATCAAAGTTGTTTCAACCGATGACGCCGGAAACAAGACAGAGAAGACCGTTTCAATCGAGATGGACAATGTTCCACCGGTAATCATGATCGATGCAATTCCCGAGCTTGTTGACCAGATGGATGCGAGAGTGACAGGCAGGGTCGAACCCGGTTCAAGAGTGATGATCAACCAGGTTGAAGCAACTGTTGTCAACGACGTGTTTGAAGCTGAAGTGCCGGTCATTATTGGCAAGAATACTGTCACAATTATAGCAACCGACAAGGTCGGCAACACTGCACAGACAAAGATTGATGTTGTAAACTGGCATCAGACCAACATGCAGATGCTTGTTGGAAACAGGGCGATGATTGTTGATGGCGTGATTTCTGAACTCACAGAACCGCCGTACATTTCAGGTGGAAGAACCATGGTTCCGATCAGGGCAATCTCCGAGGCTTTCAAGGCGAAGGTTGAATGGCTGCCGGAAGACAAGAGCGTTTCGATAACCCTCAACGATGGCAGGGGAATGGTCTTCATTCTCATGCGCGTAGGTTCCAAAACAGCCTATGTAAATCAGGAACCGGTCAGTCTCGATGCTCCGCCGGAAATCAAGAACGGAAAGACCTTTGTTCCACTCCGTTTCATCGCCGAGAACTTCGGCGCAAGCGTCACTTTCAAAGCTGAAGACAAGTCAATACTTATAACTCGCAAGTCTTACTAGTGCGACACTCCAAATCCCCGTCGGTCTTGAGCCGGCGGGGATTTTTTATTAAAATGAATAGGATGCGGTCAAAACAACTACTTGCAATCGTAGCAGCGATAGTGCTGGCAGCTGCTGCTTTACCCGGAAGAACCGCTGGACAGGAAAAGGTGACCTGGCTGGTTATTGCAGCACCAAACTGTGATACGGCCGTTTCTGATTTGGTTAAGCACCGTCAAAATCAGGGTGAATCAGTAAAAGTCGTTAAGGTTAATGACATCATAAGTCAATCCGGCTTGCCGAAAAACACTCCTTCATACAAAAAAATCTGGGACTACTTAAACAACAACTACAAGGAAATGGAGCTTGATTATTGTTTGTTGGTTGGCAACGACACCGACATCCCAATGCCCAAGCTTTACCCGGCAGACAACCAGGACAACTATTCACCTACCGATCCGCATCCGCTTTATTCAGACTTTTATTATCAATGCCTGGGTATCGACTGGGACAAGGACAAGGATGGCAGGTTGGGTGAACCAAAAAATGACTCTATGGTTATCAATCCAACAATATCTGTTGGTCGAATCCCTTTCTCCGAACCAGTCCTCATCGACAGGATTTGCCAGGCAATCGTTGGCTATGACACCTCGCCATACAGAAGATCGATTGTGCAAGCCGGTTCAATGTACCTTTACGACAAAGAGCTTGGAGATCCTTACAGCACTTTCACAGATGGTTCCGACATGATGGAAAAAATTTGGGATGATGTTCTTTTGAGGGCAAAATTCTTAAGAAAAACGCTCTATGAAGAAGATGGCTTACGACCAACGAGCAAGCCTTTGCCAAAACATGACAGGTCACTGGACTCTCAGAATCTAATCGACATGATCACCAATCAGGATTTCGGCATGCTCAACATCCTTGCCCACGGAGAAACTGACCGTGTCAACCGCAAGGTCTGGTACAACGACGAGAACAACAACGGAATACCCGACAAAAATGAAATAAAGATGCCTGAGCTGCTCTCGGCAGACCAGATCATTGGCAAAACTGTCAGAACATCAGTGGTTATCTCGACTGCCTGTTCAACCGGCAACATCTCTGGAGGAACCGAATCACTGGGAACTGCTTTCATGAGGCAGGGTGCAAGCGCTTTCATCGGCGCAACAGCAATGAACTACTTCACGCCATCATGGAAGGAACCGGAAGACGGTGGAAACCAGACAATCACATACAACCTCACAAAACACTATTGCAACGGCGAGTCGCTTGGATGGTCTTTGGCAAGAACCATGAAAGAGTTCTATAGTTCATTTTCCACCAGGCAGCAGTGGGCTGACAAATGGGCGCAGAACGTCTACTCGTTCATGTTGCTTGGCGACCCGGCCATGAGGCTTGAACCGATCCAGCCGAAGATGAACATGCCAATGAGCTTTGACCCTCCCTCACTGACGATTCCCGCCGGTGAAAAGGATCAGGTCAAACTCAGCTTTGGCATACAGTCATCAAGAAACGAACTTAACCTGTCGTTCAAGGCAAATTCAGCCTTTTCAGTTACGTTTTCGGTCATAACCCCACTCCCCGGCCAAACGGTGAACGTGATTGTTTCTGTTCCCAGATCGATGATCCCCGGCAACTATGAAATCGAGATTTCATGCGATTCCTCCTCTCACAAGGGCAAATCATCTTTTGGTGTCAAGGTATTACCTCCCGAGTCTGGGCCGACAGAAATCGTCATGCAGCCAGAATATGTCTACGCCGCCCCCAAACAGGAATTCTGGGTGGACATCATCATCAAACCTACCCAGCCCGTCCGGTCGATGAGTGGAAAAATATTCTATGACTCGACTCTGCTTGAGCTTGTAGACAAAAGACTTGGTGACTTTGCCACGTTTGACTATCTTTGCCCAGAATGGCAGGTGGTTGACCTTCCTTACCAGAACCAGATTTCGTTCTCATTTTTCAGAAACAGCGGAGTTGGAGCCACAAGTACGGATGTGGCAATTTCATTGTGTTTCAGGGGGAAAAAGGAGTCGGCGTCCGACATTTATGGACTCTCCTTTGACATAAAGACGCCAGCCAACAAAAGCCAAATAATCACAGGCAATCCTGCTACGAGGGTCAAGGTTCACCCACAAGGATTGTCGTTATCTGTGAGTTCAAAACCAAACCCTGGCAATGACAGACAGGCAACCATTTACGGCACAACCACGCCAAACCAGCAACTGACAATTGATGGGCAGCTTGTGACCATTGCATCAGATGGGAAATTCTCCAAAACTGTCAATCTCACCCGCTTCAAAAATGATTTCATTGTAATGGTCAACAACCAGAGCGTGAACCCAGTCGATGGAGCTTTAGTTCTGGACAGGGTGGTCATTGTCAGGAAACTGGTGATCTGGCCTTTACGAAAAGAGCTTGCGTTTGTTATCGGAAGTAAAAATGTCTGGAACAACGGCAACTGCTCGGACAAGCTGAACAGTGAACCATTAATGATCAGTGGGTCAACGATGGTTCCGTGGCGATATATTTCGGAACAACTGGGTTTTACCGTCGGTTACGACGCAGTAACAAAAAAGATTACAGCAAACAAAAACGGGACATCGATTGTCATGACTGTTGGCCAAAAGAACGCCTCAGTTAACGGAAAGCAGATGACGATGCAGGTTCCACCAACAGTTAGAAACGGCACAACCTATGTTCCTCTAAGATTCGTCGGTGATTCCATCAACGCTGGAATCAAGTGGCTGCCTGAATCAAAGACAGCCGTGATCTTCAGCCCAAAGTGATACGGTTATCTGAACGATCTTAACAAATCCTG
>CAZXEH010000019.1:25090-29414 GCA_964639885.1 uncultured Caldisericales bacterium
CCGTGATCTTCAGCCCAAAGTGATACGGTTATCTGAACGATCTTAACAAATCCTGGATCTGTCTGGTTGCTTCCTTGTTAGGGATAAGCTGGTACTGGTCAAAGACGTTGTCTCTGATTTCGATAAAGAGGTCATAAATGGCTGAGAGCGAGGAAAGAACCGCATCCTTGTCGTATGGTGGGGCGGTTTTTGAAAGCCTCAGAAGCGTTTTGCTGTCCAGCCTGCGTTCGATTCCCTTGTAGCCGTTAAGCGTTCCTTCACCAAGATCCATCATCCTGACGATCAGGTACCTCAACTTTTCGAGGGCGTCCCTTGCGTCCCAGACGTTGTCGCGCAGGAGTCTTTTTCTGACGGCGAGCACTCCCCAGAAGAACAGTGATTCTGTGCTGATGATTGCTTCAACTTTTGCCTTCTTTGGAAGTCTGCCGGATTTGTCCTTTGTGTACAGTGCGATGTTTTCAGGGTCATAGACCGGTCTGATGTCGGTGTAAACCGGCGAAGGGTTGAGTTCAGATTCTTCAGTGACCACGATGTCAAGCTCAATAAGGTCGTGAAACACAAACACAGCTGAACGTTTTGATACGTCTGTCCTGATTGAGATCATCGTTGGGCTGATGCCTTCGATCAACGTTTTCAATGACGCGAACCACTTGTCGCCCTTGCCGTCTGCAACAACGATTGTCATGTCTATGTCGCTGAGCTGGTCGCCCATCTCTCTTGCAAGAGACCCGAGAAGGAAGCACGATTTAACCTGTCTTTCGTTCTTGAGGAGATTAACGATGGCGTTGACTATCTCTTCCTGGCGCTGCGGCATTCTGAATTCTTCAAACGGTGGGAGTCCTCCATCGTCAGAGTCCTTTGTAATGCGTTTCTTTCTTGGCTTGCCGTTTGACGGTGCAAAATCAAAATTGGTGTTGTATCCTGGCATTATCTTGGAACCTCGTAGTTTGGTGCTTCTTTTGTTATCTGCACGTCGTGAGGGTGGGACTCTTTGAGGCCTGCGGTTGTAATCCTGACAAATTTGGCGTTTTTGCGAAGCTGTTTCAGGTTTGCAGCGCCACAGTAGCCCATTCCTGACCTCAGACCTCCGATGAGCTGATAAACAATGTCTGAAAGAGGGCCTTTGTATGGAACTCTTCCTTCAATTCCCTCGGGTACCAGCTTGTTCATGTCTTTCACGTCGCCCTGGAAATATCGGTCTTTTGAACCCCTGGCCATGGCGCTCAGTGAACCCATGCCTCTGTAGACAACGTATCTTCTGCCTTCGTAGAGCACTGATTCGCCCGGAGACTCCTTTGCGCCTGCAAAGAGCGAACCGATCATTATTGCGTCGGCTCCACCGGCGATTGCCTTGACGATGTCGCCTGAATACTTTATGCCTCCGTCAGCAATCGTCTGAATCCCATGCTTTGCTGCCTCATTGGCGCAGTTCCAGACGGCTGAAAGCTGTGGAACTCCGACACCTGCGATGACTCTAGTTGTGCAGATTGAGCCAGGGCCGATTCCAACCTTCACGACGTTTGCTCCAGCATCTGCCAGAACCTTGACGCCATCGGCAGTTGCAACGTTTCCTGCGCAGATTGTGACCTTCGACGAGAGCGACTTGACCCTTTTAACGGCCGTTACGACATTTTGTGAGTTGCCGTGGGCTGTGTCGATGACTATCATGTCTGCGTCAGCGTGGATGAGTTGTGCTGCCCTGTCCATGAAGTCGCCGGTTGCTCCAATTGCAGCACCCACAACCAGCCTGCCTTTGCTGTCTTTTGCCGAATAGCCGTACGTTCTGCGCTTGTTTATGTCCTTGATGGTTATGAGCCCTTTGAGCATAAAACTTTCGTCAACAATCGGGAGCTTCTCGATCCTGTGTTTGTGTAGAATTTTAAGTGCTTCGTCAAGATTTGTGCCAACAGGGGCTGTGATGAGGTTTTGGCTGGTCATGACATCTTTGATTGGCATATCCATGTTTTCTTCAAACTGTAGGTCTCGGTTTGTGACGATGCCGATGAGCTTGCCGTCCGGATTGGTTACCGGGATACCCGAGATTGAGTACTTTTTCATTATGGCGTGGGCTTCGGCAAGGGTTTTTTCTGGGGCAATGGTGATTGGCTTGCTGATCATGCCTGACTCTGAACGCTTGACCCTGTCAACCTGATCAGCCTGTTCCTCAATGCTCATGTTTTTGTGGATGATGCCGATTCCGCCTTCCCTTGCAAGTGCGATAGCAAGTTCAACTTCGGTGACTGTGTCCATAGCAGACGACATCATCGGAATGTTTAGGTTTATCCCGCCGAGAACAGTTCTCACATCGGTTTCATTGGGGATGATGTCAGCATATTGCGGAACCAACAATACGTCGTCAAAGGTTAGACCCCACTCGACTTTTGGTTCAACTTCGTCCATCAAAACCTCCTTGTGTTACAAGAGATTCTATCTAACACCGGTTTTCTTTCAAGCCTCTTTTGTAAACTGTCTGTAACGTCGGTGTTTTTCTGGTTTTATTGAATTGGCTGTCAATGTTGCCAGAATATCAACAAGAAATAAAGATCAGGAAGGCGTGGATATGAAAAGGCATATTTCAACAGACGCGATCCACACGGGCGAACATCCCGAGATGTTCAATTTCGCTGTTGTACCCGATATCTCTCTGGCAACCATCTTCGAATTCGAGAGCTTTGCCCACTACAAAAAACACATGGAAACAGGCGAAGGATTTGTATACACCAGAGGCATGAATCCGACACGCGCCTGTCTCGAAGAAAAACTTGCAAGCCTTGAGAATGCAGAAATGGCAATTGCCCTTTCATCCGGCATGTCAGCCATCACCGTCGCCCTTCTCTCCCAGATTGCTTCCGGTCAAACCATCATCGCCCAAAGGAATCTTTATGGCAATGCCGTCGAGCTGATGCGTGACTTTTTCCCGAAGCTATGGATTGACTGGGTTCAAGTGGACTCCGAGAAGCTCTATGACCTCTCCTGGGCACCTGAAAATGCTGGTCTGGTTTACATCGAAACCCCATCAAACCCAACCCTGAGAATCACGGACATCAGAAGAGTCGTTGAACAGGCTCACGCAAGAGGCCTGAAGGTTCTTGTCGACAACACCTTCGCTTCTCCGTGCTTTCAGCACCCTCTTGCCCTTGGAGCCGATCTGGTCATTCATTCAGCAACAAAATATCTTGGCGGGCATTCTGATGTTTTAGGTGGAGTGATTTGCGGATCAAGGGAGCTGGTTGAAGAGTGCAGGAAATGGCAGGTTTGCATGGGTTGTGTCCTTGACCCGTTCTCTTCCTACCTTTTGATGCGAGGCATCAAGACTCTATCGCTCAGAATGCAAAAAGCCCAGAGCAACACGATGAAAGTAGCCCGATACCTTGCCGATCACAAGAAGGTCACAAAGGTTTTCTATCCAGGACTTTACAACGATCCCGACCATGCGCTTGCAGCATCACAGATGAGCGGATTTGGAGCGATGGTTTCGTTCGAAGTCGAAGGTGGAATCGATGGCGCCGCAAAGATATTTGATGAGGTGCAGTTGATAAGAAGAGCCGGCAGCCTTGGTGGAGTAGAATCCAACATCTCGATTCCATCGGTTATGTCACACCATGCCCTTTCGCCACAGGAGCAGATTGAAGCCGGCATATCTCCAGGATTGCTCAGACTCTCTGTCGGTATTGAAGAAGAGATTGACCTCCTCACCGACCTTGACCAGGCACTTGGAAAGCTCCCATGATTCCATATCTCGGTCTCGCCCCAGTCTGGTACTTTGTTGGTCTGGTGGCGCTCCTTGCCCTCGTGCTCATCGTCACATCGCTGAAAGTTCCAATAGCGGTAACACTTTTTGGTGGATCGATACTGTCGATCTTCGTTTTCATACCCTTTGACCAGGCAGGCAAAACCGTCCTCGACATCATCAAACTCCCCGAAACGTACGCGTTTGTCGGCATCATGTGGACAGTCATAATTCTGGAATCCACCATGAGAAAAACCGGAATGCTTCAGAAAATGGCTGATTCTGCAGTAAATCTTTTCAAAGACAAGCGACTGGCCACAGCCCTTCTCCCGACCGTTATCGGTTTCATGCCAACTGTCGGTGGTGCCTACATCTCAGCTCCACTCGTCGAGCAAACCTCACAGGGCATGGATTTCTCTCCAGTCAGAAAAACCTTCATCAATTACTGGTTCCGCCATATCTGGGAATCGTCGGTTCCGCTTTACCCGTGCATTATCATGGCCTCGGTTGCCTCAGGGTTTTCAATCGGCAGAATAGTCATGTACCAGTGCGCTTTGACCATCACGGGTGCGATCACAGGTTACATAGTCGGTT
>CAZXEH010000019.1:29514-37757 GCA_964639885.1 uncultured Caldisericales bacterium
ATGTACCAGTGCGCTTTGACCATCACGGGTGCGATCACAGGTTACATAGTCGGTTTCTGGAACACAAAAAGGTTTGAGGGCGGAAACGGCCCGATGATGCCCAAAGTTGTTGATTTTCTCAAGACAACATGGCCGATTCTTTTCACGGTCATTCTGGTTATAGCAAGCTCGATCGCCATACCTGCACCAAAGGAATGGGCATCGATAACTACCCTTTGTGCGATGGTCATCTCGGTCATCCTTTTCATGCTGGTTAAAAGACCTGACGTCAAGACCACAAAGGCTATTCTTAAGGAATCAGTAAAAATAAATTATATCCTGCTAGTAGTCGGTTCAATTGCATTCAAGGAAATATTGAGTCAGGAAATTGTGAGAACCCAGCTTCAGGCCTTCTTCAGTGGCGCCCACATCGACCCTATCATTGTGGCAATAATTCTCCCGTTGATTGTCGGCTTGCTTGTAGGAATTACGCAGGCAAGCGTTGCAATCGGTTTCTCGGTTCTCATAGCTTTAACAGGAGGAGCAACCTACGGGATTTTCGCACTTGCTTTCACTGCTGGCCAGATTGGATCCCTGTTCTCTCCGGTTCATGTGTGCATCGTTTTGACAAGGGAATATTTCTGCTGCCACCTGAGTCAGATTTACAAGTGGCTGGTTATTCCCTGTCTGGTCATGCTTGGGGTCGGATTTGGGCTGTATTTTCTGCTCAGATAAAGGTGTCTTCCAGGATGATTTCAGATTTGACCGATCTGCCCACCGGACAGACTCTTTCGGCTTCCTGAAGCAGCTTTTTTGCCAGTTCCAGCTTTGACTTGTCTCCGATTTTGATGGTCGGTCTGAGCCAGATTTTTGTGATCTGGTAGGCTTCACCATCGAACTCCATGAATCCTTCATTTTTTGATTCATACGAGACAAGTTCGATTCCATGCCTTGCGCATCTGTTGACAAAAGTAGCCATCAGGCAGACGGCGATTGAGGCCACAAAAAGGTCTTCAGGGCTGATTATCCCGCCTGGCCCACCAAATTCGGGAGGACATGCAACCTGAATATCTCTGAATCCGCCTTTGAGAAAACCCTGTTTTTCCTTTTCCCAGTCGACATTTGCGTAGTAGCTGAATGTTTTTCTTTCCATGTTTGTTTTTATATTTTTTTGTCAAGTACATTTCAAGGCTTGACCGATTTAGCGTGTCAAATAAAATTTGTAATCAAAGGAAGGAAGGTGCTTTATGTTTAATTACAATCTTGTTGATAAGTTGCATTGGACATTGGTTGTTTTCTACGCATTGGTCTGGCTTTGTTTCGTTTTTGGAAACTGGATTTCGGCAAAGTTCCTCAACCCGGAACACAAGGACTGGGGAAGAATCTTCATGGGCGCCCTGCTTCTTTTGGGAATACACATTTTCTTCTCGATTCTCTCAGCTTGGAAGAGCGTTCTACCGTTCATGTACAAGAACCCGATCATTGGTGTAATCGCAATGTTTGTCAGCTGGTTCTTCGTTTGCAAGTATCTCTACGGCCACAACTGGTTCAAAGCCATCATCGCCGCCCTGCTCCCACTCATTGTTGCAGCAGCAGCAATAGCAATTTTCTACTTCGTTGCGCCAGAACTGCTTATGAGCTGGACAGCGCTGAGGTTGATGTAGCATGTTGAATTTAGTCGGCTTCATCTGCGTTGTCGTCCTATCGCTGTTCTATCACTGGTTTGTCCTCCAGCAGGCAAAAACCGTCGGTTTTGAAGACCACTACAAGATCGATTCCAAGATTCTCGTTTTTGGTATCCTGAAGTTCGTTCTTCTGGTTGTGATTCTTGCTATCCAAATTGCCAACTGGGAACCGCTCTACATCTGGATTCCAATGGTCATCTTCACAGCCATCTGGTTTGTTTTCAGCCTCACAACGCTCACAAAAAAACTAACGCCAAAGGATGAGACGTACAGCTTCATTGGCAGCATACTCGTTCTTGTTGGCTCAATCGCAATCATCGTCTTGCAATTCCTCGGTACGGGAGTGTAATGATGGATCTCTCGATTCTCTCAATCGGCAAAAGAACACGCATGGTTCGCATGTGCTACGAGCACGGCCCGGGCAACGGCAAGCTCATGATCCTCCCAATCGATCAGGGACTTGAACATGGCCCGGTCGACTTCTTCCCAAATCCGGAAGCGGTCGATCCAAAGTTCGAGTGGGAACTCGCCCTCAAGGGTGGATACTCGGCAATTGCCCTCCACATCGGCCTTGCTGAAAAGTACATGCACGATTACGCTGGCAAAGTCCCGCTTCTCCTCAAGCTCAACGGCAAAACCAACATCCCGTCGGAAGAGGAAGCCCTTTCAGCTCTGACTTCAACGGTTGAAGACGCTGTCAGGCTTGGTGCCGACGCTGTCGGTTACACGCTTTTTGTTGGTTCGCCAAAGCAGGCAGAGGATTTCAACCAGCTCCGCTGGGTTCGACAGGAGTGCGAGAGGTTCGGAATGCCTTTGGTCGTGTGGTCTTATCCAAGGGGCAAATTCATCGATGCGAAGGGCGGCAAGGATTCACTCTACGCAATCGATTACGCGGCAAGAACAGCCCTTGAAATGGGCGTGGACGTGATCAAGCTCAACTTCCCCAAAGTCGGCGATCCCAACCAGCCGAAGCCGTACAACACCCTCTCAGAGGACGAGCTGACGGCGGTCAGACGCGTGGTCAAATCGGCAGGCAGGGCAGGAGTCATCATCTCTGGTGGTTCAAAAATGGACGACCAGGATGTGATCAAGAAGGTCACAACCTCGCTTGAAGGCGGATGCATGGGCTTCATCTTCGGCCGCAACATGTGGCAGCGCCCGATGGACAAGGCTCTCGAGCTTTCAAAACAGATTTCGGAGTTGATGAAGAAGTATTAATCAACCAATTCAGAACTTACAAAGCCCGTCTTCACCGACGGGCTTTTTCTTTTCTAATAATCGCTCAGAGTCCATGAAATCATCTGGCTTTACCAGTGATTTCCGAAAAAAGATAAAAACTCCCTCATCCGGCTTTCAGCCACCTTCTCCCATCCTTTCGGTCGGGCGAAGGATTTTGCCGGTTTCCCTCGCCCGGACGAAGTCTGGGAGAGGGAGGGCTAATGTTTTTTTGGAAGGATGTCAGCAATTTTAACTATTTGCTCCTTTAAATCATTAACAACTTCGTGAAACCCACAGTTTCTTTTAATTATTAAAGGAACATAAATCCAACCTCTATCCACATATGCATCCTTGTTGTAGCTTAAAACTAACTTTTTTTGCTCATCAGTATATTCTAGCCAAGTGTCCTTGCTAGTTCTATATTGAATTTTCAACCATAATGGGTTATTTGATTTGCTTTCAGACCAAAGCTCGCAATCATATATTAATAATGCTCCATTATTAATATGAATTGCCATTTTTCTGTATGAAGATGCTCTACCATGCTGAATTTTGTACCCATGTCTGTTGATATTGATGTAATCTAATTCATTATCCAATAATTCGCAAACATCATCAATAATGTTAATAAATGATAATAATCTTTTTGGTATTGATTTTGTCGAATCATCGTCATTGAAATGAATGAACTCAATTCTATCCATTTCGTTACACAGCCCCAATATTTGTTTTGCATCCGACATATACTCCTCCAATTCTTGCTTTTTGTTATCATCTTTATCAATTTCAATTATTCCATTATGGAGATGATCGATTATACTAAGGAATATGTGACTCCATGATGTTAAAACTACGAAATGCTGTCCAACGCTTGCTTTATAATAATTGTTGTTTGTTTTATCGACATTCTTGATATGTTTTTCAAATAATTTTTCAACTTTTTTCCAACTTATTTGCATATCTGAGTGAGATACTACGAATAAATACAATGATGGCTCTTTAGAGAGATGATTGAAATAAACTTGCTCTTTCTCTGAAATCAATGCATCAAGTTTACACTCGACTATTAGTCTAGGTTTGTTTGGATCATTAACATACCCAACGATATCTAATATATCTAAGCTATCAGGACTAAATTGTGATTTAAAATTCAATTCAACATCTTGAGGTAAACCAAATTGATGTAATAATAAATGAAAACACTGATTTATCTGTTCCGAAGATTTTAACAAACAATGCAACCCAGCAGTAGCTAAATTCTCTTTCTGTTTTGCAAACCTTTTTGCCAATACAGCAAGAATTGTTTTATGTGTTGAATTTTCTATTGGAACATCACCTCCACATTTGTTGTTGTGAGATTCGGTACGATCTGTCCATTGAGGCCGGTGAGGACGTTCTTTGCGCCGACTTCGACGAAATCATCGACACCAAGTGCCATCGCCTGAAGAATCGACTTCTCCCAGAAAACCGGCGAGTTGATCTGCTTTGTCAGGTTTGTCCTGATTTCTGCAGCTGTCTTCATCGGCTGGGCGTTGACGTTTGCGATGACCGGGAACTGTGCGTCTTTTATGTCGGCTGCGTCGAGGTCTTTTGCAAACTCTCGAGCTACAGGATCCATCAACGACGAGTGGAACGGGGCAGAAACGTTGAGGAGCTTGGCCAGTCTTGCCTTTTCTGCCTTTGCAAGCTCCATAGCCTTTTTCACTGCTTCGGTCTGACCAGAGACGACTATCTGCGACGAGGAGTTGAAGTTTGCCGGTTCGCAGACGCCAAGGTCTGATGCGTTCTGGCAGACTTCCTTGACCTTTTCGATCGGAAGGCCGATGATTGCGCCCATCGTGCCCGGAATTTTTGCAGTTGCGTCGCGCATGAGTTCGCCTCTGCGCCTGACGAGTTTGAGGGCGGTTGTAAGGTCGATTGCGCCAGCTGCGTAAAGGGCTGAGTATTCGCCAAGGCTGTGGCCGAGTGCGTAGGAGCAAGTCATTCCTTTTGCCTTGAGGAATTCGATCCAGGCTGCTGAACAGGCAAGGAGCGCCGGCTGGGTGTTTTCTGTCTGGGTCAGCTCTTCGAGCGGGCCTTCGTTCATGAGCTTCAGAAGGTCGAAGCCAAGGATGCCGTTTATTTTGTCCAGGACTGCCTTTCCCTCAGCAAATGCTGCAACCTTGTTTATCATTCCGACGTACTGCGAACCCTGTCCGGGCATGAGAAATGCTCTATTTGCCATTTTCAATCTCCTCTATGATGGTTTTGAACTTTTGCTTGGCCCTGAAAGCCCTGACTTTTGCAAGGTTTACCGAGATACCAAGCGAATCTGCGATGTCTTTGAACGACATGTCATTGAGTTCACGCATGATGATTATCGCCCTGTACTGCTCCGGAAGCTCGTTGAGGGCTATCATTGCTATGCCCTGTTCGTCATGCCTGATCACTTCGTCCTGGGGGTCAACATCCTCAGGGTC
This sequence comes from uncultured Caldisericales bacterium, assembly GCA_964639885.1. GTDB lineage: Bacteria > Caldisericota > Caldisericia > JAAYUI01 > JAAYUI01 > JAGNLA01. The sequence goes on from CAZXEH010000019.1 coordinate 34,856, forward strand.
TTCAATGGGCGGTCTTCTTGAACGCTTCTTGATCTCGCGAAGAGCGGTGTTGATGGTGATCCTGTAAATCCATGTGGAAAGCTTTGACTCGCCCTTGAAATGCTTGATGCCGAGGAAAATCCTAAGGAACACAAGCTGGGACACGTCCATTGCGTCTTCACGGTTGCCCATCAGGTAATAAGATTCGGTGAAGACCTTGTCCCCGAATTTTTCCACGAGCTCGTCAAAGGCCTTTTCGTCGCCTTTCTTGGCAAGCTCGATCATTTCCAGTTCGTCCAACTACTTCTCCTTGAAAAATGAGATGAGGAGGAATGCTGATCCGGCGATGATGATAACCCATGAAAACCACGGTGTCCAATCTAGCGGGAGACCGATTGGATGTCCGTTTGCGTCCTTGACTGCTATTGCAAGAATTCCACCTGCCATGAAGATGACGGCGGCTACTCTCAGAGCCCAGCGAATCATGCTCCTCCTTTAAAGTCCGACTTCGGCGATGACCACTTCATAAGCATCCATATTTATTTGATACACAAACTCCGATCCGGTAACCTTCACGTCCTTAATCTGTTTGCCGGTCGTGTTGGAAAGCAGGATCAGACGCTTTCCCTTGAAATCAAAGGCCGAATAGATCACGTCCGGGTTGGTGTCATTGTCTGAGTCGGTTTGAATGTTACAGTTTAGTCCGGTTACTGGTACGCCTTCAAAAAAATAAGGTTCATACTTTTTGATCTCGGCAAAAAGTTTTTTGCTCTCGTCGATGAGTTTTTGGGGTGCAACGTAATATGCCCAGTAGCAGATGCCTCTTGCACCCATGATTATCGGCGTCCATGTCATCCAGCGGAACTCATATTCTGTCGGGGTTGTCCACGTTGGGTAGGCTTTGATGTCTCCGAATGCCTGGGGAACAAAGATGAAGTTTTTCTGCTGGTTTCTGGCAATTTTTACGGCCTTTGAAACCCATTGCGTCATCCAGTTGAGGTTTCTTCTTGTTACCTCGACCGGGTAGCAGTCGATGAAGATTTCGTCGCAGGCTTTCGAGTAAACCTGCAGCACCTTCCAGTCCTGGAAGACTGCTTCGAGCTTGTGTTCAGGGTTCGGGTCAAACTCCCTGACGATGTCATGAATGTCTTTGAGTCTGTCTGGATCGATGTTTCTAAGTTCTGGTTCATCGCACAGGTACCAGCCGTAAAGGGCGGGATGATTTGAGAATTTTCGGATTCTTTCGGCAAACCTTTCGCGACTTGTGCGTCGCGTCGGGAGATCCCAGTAAACCTGGGAACCGGCGTTGACGAAGTTTATTCCCCTCACAACTGTTTCATCAAGATCGATATCGTCGACATTGAAGGATATTTTCACCCACTGGTCGCGCTCTTTTGGAATGTTGCCTGCACGGATTGCCGGGATGCTTTTTTCATACTCTTTTCTCGGAAACAGGTCTTCACCCCAGTAAACACGGTATTTCCAGGCGAAAGCACTCTCATCCTTCTTGGCTCCATAAAACTCAAGCATCAGCTCTTTGACGGTTGAGTCTGATGTGATGTAGACCATGACCTCAAAAACATCGTGTGGCTGGATGTTGAGCACCGGATAGCCGGTGTAATCCATGTAGAAACCGTGCTGGTTTATGCCCTTTTTATCCCACCCACCGTGATGACTTGCCTGTTTTTTGTCGGTTATCTGTGGGATGTTCACATTTTGATAAGCATAATCAAAAGACCACTGCCAGTCACCGATTGTGAACGCAGGCTTTGGCATGTCATTGTCAAACCATTTCCAGTCAGCCGTGACATCGAGCAGCACCTTGATTCCGCGCTTGTTGGCCTCGTCAAGGTAAGTCTGGATTTCGGAATCTTCCAGTCTCCCCGAAAGGATGTAGGTTATTGCAAAATTGCCGCCGGTTTGTTTGATGCCTTCGAGATCATCGGTTTTCAGAGAGGAATACCAGCCGAGGGAGAAGCCTTTGCTTGAAACAGGCTCGATTCCACTCGGCTCAGGATTGCCGGTTTCAGGTTTTCCTGATGTGCAGCCAGAGAGTATGACGGTAATGACAAGTGCAAGTAGTGTCTTTTTCATGTAACGGTTGAAAATGATAGCACACAAGACACCTTCAGTTCAAGAGGACATGAAAACCAAGCATCAAAATGTCGCTTTCACAACTTGTAACTTTTTTTCGTTTGGGTTGTCATATAGGTTACCAAAGCAAAAGGCTCTGGTGAAGCAAAAAGGTTAAATTAATAGGAGGTTAAAAATGGAATCTAAGGACATTACTAGACACATCATTTGGGCGCTTGTTATTTCAGTTGGCTGGTGGCTTGTTACATGGCTGCTTGGCATGCTCGGTCAACTTGGCGGATGGATTACAACTATCCTGTTTTTTACATTCTTGTTTGGTCTCTTGTTCTACGCAATCAACGGTAAGGGGTGGATGCATGGTCTGATTGCAGGAATCATTTACGCAGTAGTGTTTATTGTTGTAAACATTATTGTTGTGATTCTTCTAAAAAACCCCCTTGCAAACGGAGTGATTTACTTCTTCAACTATCCATCATTTGCAGAAATGTTTAAATGGGATACGGGGGTTTACCTTCCGCTTGTGGGTTTCCTTCTTTTCACATCCTTCATCGGCTGGGCAAACGATCACAAGTAGTCCTCGAAAAAACATCAATCAAGCCGTGTCCTTGTGGCACGGCTTTTTCTTTTTCCTCCAAACAGGTAGAATGGTTCCATGAATATTGAAACCTGGATTCTCATTCTGGTTCCGTCAGTGGTCATTGCGGCCGCAGCTTTGTGGTTCACGATTGTTTATGCCAGACGTGATCCGAAACGGCAACAGGAAAACATAGAGATGCTCAAAAATGTTGACGAAGCCTTGAAGAAAGGCGAAATAACACCCGACGACGCA
>CAZXEH010000020.1:0-1062 GCA_964639885.1 uncultured Caldisericales bacterium
TCTTCGGAGGCTTCATAGGTATACGATGCTTTGATCATGTCGCCCTCGCGAAGCGGGTTTGTGAAGGTGATTCCGCCGGTTGCGAAGTTGAGACGATAATCTGTTCCGATGAGTTTCTTCGGGTTGATCGAGATTACAGATGAGCTGATGTAATCCGGAACAACCGTCTCCTTCGGAAGAGTGACTGTGATCGAGTCCTGGTTTGCTGACAGGGGTCTGGTCACATTGAAGCTGATTTTGTAGCTTGCCATCTGTCCTGCAGTCTTGGGATAAGGAATTACCTTGATTCCCCTGGCATCGCCGGTTGATGTCTGTGGAATTGCGAGAGCCGTAAAAACCATGGCCGCAATAAGAATTATTGAAAGCATTCTCTTCATAAGAATTGCTCCTTTCCTAACGCTTACGTTTTCCATTACTTTATATTTCATCCTTAGGTTCAACTTCATCCAAATCAATCCCGTAGTCCTGTATTTTTGTGTACAGAGACCTTCTCGGTATTCCCAATAAATCAGCGGCTTTCGTGCGGTTACCTTTTGTTTCCTTCAAGGCCCGCCTTATCAATCCAGCCTCAAGCTCCTCGACAGCTTCGTGCATTTTGGGGATGGAGCCTTTGGCGACAAACATCGGTTCTCGTGCTCTGTATGAAGTGATGGTGTGCGGGAGATATTCGGGCAGTATCAAAGGAGAGTTTGCGATGATTACAGCCCTTGCTATTGCGTTTTCGAGTTCCCTGACGTTTCCTGGCCAGTCGTAGTCGGACAAGAGCTTTCTGGACTGAGGCGAAACACCGGCGATGACCTTGTTGTATTTCTGGCAGTATTTCTTGATGAAGTGGTCAACCAACTCGTCAATGTCGTCTTTTCTTTCCCGGAGAGGAGGAAGGGTGATGGTCACAACATTTAACCTGTAGTAAAGGTCTTCCCTGAAACGTCTTTCTCTGGTGAGGGTTTCAAGGTCCTGGTTGGTGGCGGCGATGATCCTTGCTTCGGTTGAGAGCACTTCCTTGCCACCGACACGTTCGAATGTTTTATCCTGAAGAACACGGAGAATTTTGGCCTGAAG
>CAZXEH010000020.1:1162-36382 GCA_964639885.1 uncultured Caldisericales bacterium
ATCAAAACGGTGGCATCCGATTCGGCAATTCTGCCGATTGACTTGTAGACCTGCTGCATGGCCATCGAGCTTCCGACGAGTTCCTCGAGTCTGTAGTTTGCGGTCAGGCCTGTTTTGAGCGTGAACACTTCAGCTGTCAATTCACGAAGCTGAAGGGCTTTCTTGATCTGTATACGGATTTCTTCTATGTCGAATGGTTTTGTTATATAGTCGTAGGCGCCTTCCTTCATCGCTTCGATGGCGATTTCCGAGGAGCCGTATGCTGTCATTAAAATTACCGGAACATCAATGCCAGTTTCTTTCATCTTTCGGAAGGTTTTGATCCCATCGAGAACCGGCATGCGCACATCCATGACGATGCAATCAGGGAGGGATTTTTTTGCTTTTTCGAGAGCTTCCTTGCCGTCACTGGCGAAGATGGTGTTCCAACCTTCATCTTCGCAGATCTCTTTCAGGAGTTCCCTTATCCCTTCTTCATCGTCTGCTATCAAAATTGTGTGCTTTTTTGCTGCCATTCTTCCTTCCTGCATCTGCAGAAATCTGTGATATTCTTAATCGCTGGCATTCTAGCAAATAAAAAATAAGTTGTCAATAGCCAAAAATCAACTTTGTGAAAAATCATCACACTTCAAGACGGGCAATAACGGCACACAACGTAGATAAATACGGTATTTATTCGATCTTTTGAATAGTCATTTTTATTTGTTCCACAAATGTTTTTATAATTAAAATACCATGAATTCTACGTTGTTTTGTAGTCATTGAATTGAGTAAATGTTTCACGCTCTTTATTATTATAATGATAGGTATATTTGACCACATATTAAGTCATAAATGTTATTTATGATACTAATTAATATATATTGATAGTTTTAACGATATATGTATAGTTAATTTCCTCTTCATGCTGATCTCGAAATCAAACAAAAAAGGCAATTTATATTGATAAATTCTATATTTAATTAAATACTGCAATGTGCAGGCGTCAGACATATCGAAAAGGATAACGTATTTTTAAACATTTGATTCATTTTGTCTAATTCACGATAATAAACACATATATACATTTGTGTAACCGTGAAAAACAAGCACATTTCTACATTTTTCAATACCGAATAAAAACCATAAATGTGCAGGAATGTTCCAAAAAATAGGGAAAAGAAATTACAACCTCTGGGAAGTTTTAGCAAAACATAGGCTAAATGGTCTTCGTTAAATATACAATATAAGCACAAACTAATATTATGGTTTGATCGGATATAAATAAAAAAGCCCTGATAATATCAGGACTTTTTGGTGTGCAAGAATATTACGGAAGCCTTGGAGGGAGGTTCACATACCTGTTGTATCTATGCTCTGTTATTGGAATATCCAGCTTTTGAAGCTCTGAAATGTTGCGTTTCAGCGCCTGCTTGACATACTCCATCGCCGCAACCGGTGAACGATGGGCACCACCGACCGGCTCATCAATGATCTCGTCAATTAAACCGAAATCAAAGAGGTCTTTGGCTGTCGGCTTGAGCATCTGTGATGTTTCCCTGAATCGTGTTCCATCCCTGAACAGGATCGAAGCGCATCCTTCAGGCGAGATGACACTGTACATCGAGTACTTCATCATCATAACCCTGTCGCCAACTCCGATTCCAAGCGCTCCGCCTGATCCGCCCTCGCCTATAACTACAGTTACAATTGGCACCTTAACATCAAACATGTCACGGATGTTGCAGGCAATTGCTTCCGCCTGACCATGCTCTTCAGCTGAAAGTCCAGGGTAAGCGCCAGGTGTGTCAAGAAGGGTGATGACTGGTGCATTGAACTTCTCTGCCAGTCTCATCATCCTCATGGCCTTGCGGTATCCTTCCGGATTTGCAGAGCCAAAGTTGCCCTTGATGTTCTCTTTGACGTTGCGTCCCTTATTGTGGCCGATGATGAAAACGGTCTGGCCGTCCATGGTGCCAACAGTTGTGAGCATCGCATTGTCATCGCCAAGCTCCCTGTCGCCGTGAAGCGTGATGTAGTCAGGGGTAAGGTACCTGACATAGTCTATTGCTTTCGGTCTCGAGGTATGGCGTGCAACCTGGACGATCTGGTATCTTGTTAGATTGTTGTAGATTTCATCAAGCTTTTGTTCGATTTCGAGCTGAACCTGTTTGATCGATTCTGTCAGGTCAAGCGATTTTGCAATGGCCTGAAGCCTGAAATCTTCAAGTTTTTTCTCAAGCTCAACAACCGGTTTTTCGAAATCAAGAAAGATCATGCCTTGCCTCCGAATTCCACGCCGTTAAGCATTGAGATGAGCTTTCCTAACATCCAGCGCATGTTCTTCCTCTCGACAACCTTGTCGACATAGCCCTTTTCAAGGAAAAATTCTGCTGTCTGGAAACCTTTTGGAAGCTTCTGCTTGATGGTTTGTTCGATGACCCTTGGGCCAGCAAAACCGACCATCGCACCAGGTTCGGCAAGTTCGATGTCACCCTGGAAAGCGTATGAAGCCGAGGCTCCACCATAGCAAGGGTTGAGGAGGACAGGGATATAAACTCCGCCGTTCTTCTGGAACTTGTTGATGGCCGATGAAAGTCTTGCAAGACTCATGAGCGCGAACACAGATTCCTGCATTCTTGCTCCGCCTGACTGGCAGAAGATGACCAGAGGAATCTTTTTTTCATTTGCATATTCGGCAAGGCGTCTGATTTTTTCACCCAGGATGATTCCCATCGATCCACCGATGAAATCGAACACCTGCACACCGAGAGCCACATTCTGTCCGTAAATCTTTGCGGCACCGGTTATGATCGAGTCCTTTTCACCAAGCTTTGTGATGGATTCTACGATTCTGTCCTTGTAGGGCTTGCTGTCGGTGAACTCAAGGATGTCGTTTGAGACTAGATCGCCCCACATTTCGACAAACGAGCCTTCGTCAACAGTAGTCTCAATGCGTTTTCTGGCAGGCATCTTCTCGTGTGAACCGCACTTCGGGCAAACGTAGAGGTTCGCCTCAAACTCGGTCGTAGAGAAGGTCTTGCCGCAACCTTCGCACTTGATTCCTTTGTCTTCGCTCATTTGAACCTTCCAAAGCAGAGGCAGGAGTTATGTCCGCCAAAGCCGAATGAATTGCTCAGAGCATAATTGATTTCATGCTTTGTCGCTGTTTTTGCTATGTTGAGGCAGAAGCCCTCGTCACCTTCACTGAAGTTTAGTGATGGGTGAACGAGATTGTTATTGATCTGGAGTGAGATGGCTGCCGCTTCAACCGCACCGGCAGCACCAAGAAGATGGCCAACCATGGATTTTGTCGAGTTGACGTAGATATCTTTGGTGTGTGCGCCGAAGAATTCGCTGATTGCCTTCGACTCGATCTGGTCGTTGAGCGGGGTTGAGGTGCCATGGGCGTTGATGTAATCGATCTGCTCAGGCTTCAGTCCGGCTTTCCTGACTGCATTCTCCATACATTTCTTCATACCCCATGCTTCCGGGTCTGGAGCGGTCATGTGATACGCATCAGAAGAGTAACCGATTGATAGCACTTCGCAATAGATGTTTGCTCCACGCTTCTTGGCATGCTCAAGCTCTTCAAGAACCAGAACCACGCCACCTTCACCCATTACAAATCCGTCCCTGTCCTTGTCGAACGGGCGTGATGCCTTTTCAGGATCATCGTTTCGGGTTGACAGCGCCTTCATGTTTGCAAAACCTGCAATTCCAAGCGGAATAAGAGAGGCTTCAACGCCACCGGCAAACATCATGTCGGCATCGTCGCGCTTGATCAGCTCTGCTGCCTCACCGATTGCGTAATTCGATGTTGCGCATGCTGTGACGATGTTTGAGCTTGGACCTCTAAGCTTATACTTCATTGAAACCATGGCTGAAGCCATGTTTCCGATCATCATCGGGATGAACAGCGGGGAAACTCTTCTGTATCCTTTTTCCACCGTTATCTTGATGTTCTTATCCAAGGTCTGGAGTCCACCGATACCACTTGAGATCAGTGTTCCAACCCTGTCAGTGTCGATTTTCGACCAATCCAGAGCACCGTCCTGCACAGCAAGCTGCGAGGCAGCAATGGCGAACTGGACAAACTGGTCGGTTCTGGGAAGCTCTTTCGGCTCTATCCACTCTTCAGGCTTGAAGTCCTTGACTTCGGCGCCTATGCAGACGGAGATTTCGGAGTAGTTGTAGTTCTTGAGTTTTGCTACGCCTGACCTGCCGTTTGAGAGTGAGTCCCAGAAGGCCTGTTTTCCAATGCCTATGGGTGTGACCAGCCCAAGGCCGGTTACAACGACTCTCCTCATTTTCAGCTCATCTTGCCCATGACGTAGTCAATGGCTGAACCTACTGTTGTGATCTTCGGAAGGTCTTCGTCCGGGATTGACACGCCAAACTTCTCTTCGAGCTCCATCGTGACATCGACGAGGCCAAGTGAGTCTGCGCCGAGATCTTCCATAAAACGGGCTTCAAGAGTGACTTTGTTTGCTTCGACACCGAGCTTCTCTGTAACAATCTGCTTCATTGAGACCAAAATTTCTTCTTTTGTCATTTCCTTCACCTCTTTGGGTTTAATAATCTTATAGAAGTCCGCCATCGACAACGATGGTGGTTCCATTGATGTAAGAAGCTCCTGGGCCAGCCAGGAAAACAACGGCGTTCGCAACATCCTGTGATGTTCCAAACCTTCCAAGCGGAATGCGTGTAAAATAATCTTTTCGCATTTCCTCTGAAAGAGCCTGTGTCATGGGAGTTTCGATGAAGCCAGGTGCAATTGCGTTGCAGCAGATGCCCCTGCTTCCCATCTCCTTGGCCACAGATTTCGTTAGGGCGATGATTCCAGCCTTTGAGGCTGCGTAGTTTGCCTGACCGGCGTTGCCCATAATGCCGATCACTGATGAAATGTTGATGATTCTGCCCTTATTTTTCATCATTTCTCTCAGGCTTGCCTTGATGCAGTTGAATGTGCCCTTGAGATTGATGTCGATTACCCTGTCCCAATCTGATTCTTTCATGCGAAGCATCAGTGTGTCTGCGGTCACACCGGCATTGTTGATCAGAATGTCAAGTTTGCCAAACGTTGTAGTTGTTTTTGAAATCATTTCCTCACATGACTGCGGACTTGAAACGTCTGCTTCTATGAGAACGGCTTTCCTGCCAAGGGCCTCGATCTGTCTGACCGTTTCCTTTGCGTTTTCAAGTTCGGCTTCAAACGGGTAGTTGACCGCGACATCGGCTCCGGCTCTTGCCAGTTCAACCGCAATGTCTCTTCCAATGCCTCTTGAGGAGCCGGTAACAAGCGCTGTTTTTCCTTCGAGGGTCACCATTCAATCACCGCCGATCCCCACGTGAGTCCTGCGCCAAAGGCCACCATGAGAAGTTTGTTTCCTTTTTTGAGCTTTCCTTCCGCCCTTGCCATATCCAGTGCTATCGGAATGGTGGCTGCAGAAGTGTTGCCGGTTTTGTCCAAAGTGATGAGAACCTTTTCCATCGGGAGCTTCATGCGCTTTGCTGCCGATTCAATGATTCTGATGTTTGCCTGATGTGGCACAAACCAGTCAATGTCCTCCGGCTGAAGTCCTGCTTTTTCAAGCACCTTCATTGAGCCAAGGTCCATGGCCCTGACAGCGAACTTGAACACGTCCGAGCCATTCATGTGGATGAAATGATCGTGGTTGTCAATTGTCTGGTGTGTGGCCGGGTTTCTTGAACCTCCGCCAGGAAGAGTTATGTGCATGTGGCCTTCGCCCGAGCTGGAAAGGAACGTCGAGATAACACCCTGTCCTTCAACGGCACCGACGACAACTGCACCGGCTCCATCTCCAAAAAGAACGCAGGTTGCCCTGTCGGTCATGTCCATGAGCTTGGTCAGCGCTTCTGCGCCAATAACGCAGATATTCTTTGCCAAACCTGATTCTATGTAAGCTTTTGCTGTAACCAGAGCATAGATAAATCCTGTACAACCGGCTGTGATGTCCATGGCAGCCGGGCCTTCAAGGCCTTTGAATCCGAGTTTTTCTGTAACCAGACATGACGTTGACGGGAACAGCATGTCACCAGATGCTGTTGCTACGATAAACATGTCGATGTCTTCCTTCACAAGGCCGGCATCTGCAATAGCCCTTTGCGCCGCAATCACTGAAAGATCAGAACAAGCCTGTTCTTTGCTTGCGATTCTTCTTTCATGGATGCCTGATCTGGAGACAATCCATTCGTCTGTTGTGTCGACGATCTTCTCAAAATCAGCATTTGTCATTATGTGTTCAGGCAGATACGTGCCCAAACCTTTGATTCCTGCTCTCATGAATCCACCGATCTTACGGCAGCCATAAGCCTGCCTTCTGCAACAATGTCATCTCCAACGGTTGCTTTGCCATGACATTTGAAAATGCCCATCTTTATTGACTCCACATTTACCTCCAGCCTGATCTGGTCGCCAGGAACCACCTGACGCTTGAAGCGGAACTCGTCGATTCCAACAAACAGGGCTAGTTTGTCCTTGTTCTCCGGCATGGAGAGGGCACAAACTGCGCCTGCCTGGGCAAGTGCTTCAACGACGAGGACGCCCGGCATGATCGGCTGGTCTGGAAAATGACCGGTGAACTGTGGTTCGTTGGAGGTCACATTCTTGACTGCAATGCAGTATTTCCCTGGAGAAACGTCCAAAACCCTGTCGATGAGAAGAAACGGGAACCTGTGTGGAATGATCTTTCTGATTTCGACGTTGCTAAGCTCCATGGGACCTCCTGGTTGCGATCATCAGGGCAAGTCCTGCAATGGCGGTGAAAAAGGCAACCATCCCAACCTGCACGGTTTCCCTGGCAAGTTTGTCGGTTTCCTTTCTCTTCATCCATGCGTTCATGACGGCTTTCCTGAAGTGATCAGGAGGCTTCACCGTCACGAGCATACTTTTCAGTTGTGAGCTCATATATAGACTTTGACCCTTATAATCCATTTGGGTTACATTAACTCCAGGAAAACAAGGTACATGAAAGGATTGTTCAGTCAATCAAGCACCCATTTTGTAGGTCAAGTCAGAAATTTTCCGTTACCTCGATTTTGGCGTTCTGTTTGATCTGCGAGATGAACAGGCCACCGATTGCAACAGCGATTCCGACAATATTGAGAGGAAGCAGGATTTCTCCGAGGACAATGAAGGACAGAAGCGCAGTGAGCACGGGAATGAGGTTTGTAAACGCGTTGACCATCCAGATCGTGATCGCCTGAACCGAATAGATGAACATCAAATAAGCAACGGTTGAGCCGAGAATTCCCAGAAGCAGGAGGTTGTCGATTGCCGAAACCGGAATGCCGGTAGAAAGAACCTTCGGTAAATCAGTTGCTGCAAACCACGGTATGTAGAAAGCCAGTCCGACAGCATTCTGCCACATGATGATGGTGAGCGGCTTGTACTTGTTTGCCAGCCTGTGAATGATGACCGAATAGGCAACGGCGTTGAAAACGGCAAAGAAAAGGAGGCCGATTCCAATCGGATCTATGACAATCTCAAAACTGTCTTTTATCAGCAGAAGGTAGACACCAACGAGAGAGATGACGATGCCAAGGATATTTGAGGCCTTCACCTTTTCCCTGAAAAATGCAGCCACGGCAAAAGGTGTGAAAAGCGGAATCGTTGAGATGACAACCGAGGTTACTGTTGAAGAAACCCTTGCCTGGCCGAATGTTTCACCGATGAAATAGAGGAATGGCTGGAAGAAACCCAGGAAGACGAACCAAAGCCAGTCCTTTTTTTCAATTTTTTCAAATTTTCTGAAAATCAGCGCATAGACGAACATCAACAAAACTGAAATCGTCAGCCTTATAGTCAGTATTGTCAGAGGCGTGCAGGCTTTTGCTTCAAGAATTTCCTTTGTCCAGATGAACGTGCACGACCAGATGACCATGGCCAGTACGACAGCGATGTAACCAAGCAGTGTTTTGTTTTTCGTCACGGGGATAAATCATACGGTATTTTTTTTGCCTATACAGAAAAAATCAGCTCTAACGAAAACACCGGTGATTGACTATTTATCAATTTCTTGAATGTTAAGTCAGGCGAAGGATTTTAGCCACGACTTCATCGAGGATTTATAATTTATCCCTTTGATTGATGTTTTAGTGATTTCTCGAAGTAAATTCGAGAAAAACAAAATAAAGTTCGATCAAGGGGTGGGGTTCCCAAACGAAATTTGGGGTATTAATAAACCCACCGGCTCTTCGAGCCACCACCCTTGATAAGGGAGGAAAAGATATTGATTTTTCTTATCTTTTTAGGTTATTGCACTCAGAATCAACGAAATCATCTGGCTTTACCAGTGATATCAATATAAAAATGATCAAATGGGTTAGTTTTTATTGGCGGAGCCATTAAAACTCCCTCATCCGGCTTACAGCCACCTTCTCCCGCTTACGCAGGCGAAGGATAATATCATTCTTATCTTTTTTCTTAACTCCACTCAGAATCAAAGAAATCGTGTCGCTTGGCCACCGATTTCAAGATAACGTGTTCAGAGAAAAAATTCTGGTAATAATGTGTTTCGGCGAAAGCCGTAGTAAATTTCAGCGGAGCTGCTTGGTAGCGCCAAGGGGAGTCGGACCCCTGCTTAGGGATTCCAGGCAGCTCAGACTGCCTGTTGTATGTGCAATCCTGAGGGCTAAAAAGAAAGTGAGGAATCTTGTTGAGGCTTGGTAGCGCCAAGGGGAGTCGGACCCCTGCTTAGGGATTGAGAGCCCCTCGTACTAACCGTTATACGATGGCGCCGTGACGGGACTTTCAAAATCTGGCTGGCCGACTAGGACTCGAACCTAGAGTCTTCTGCTCCAGAGGCAGACGTGTTACCAATTACACCATCAGCCAGTGCGTTACACATTTTATGTTTAATGGCTTAACTGTCAAGGAGAATTAGGTGGTTGCCATGGGAGTAGCTCCCAGGCTTGCTTTCTTGCCGGGTAAAACCAGTCCGGGTTTCCGCCTTTTTTGTATTCCCTGAGGAAATATTCAATTGACTCCTTTAGAATTTGGGACGAGGTTCCGTTAATGATTTTTTCCATCAGTGAGACCCCTTCGTTCATCTGTCCTTTATCTTTGTAGATGAGAGCGAGAACAACCGCAGCTTTTGCTGATTCAATCTCGTTTGTTGTATCGGTCATTTGCTTCGACCAGGCGTTGATGCCCGCATCGAGATGATTAACAAACCTGCTGGTCTCATCGACAAACTTTCCACCTTTGTACACAGCGATCTTTTGTGTGAACGGATACTGCACCTTTTCAAAAATCTTCAGTCCATTCCATCGGTTGTCGACAACAATCAGCTCATAATAGCCGTCGTAGTTGGAGTCGGCAAAATCCCTTGCAACAAATCCTGCACCAAGATCAACGGGCACATCCTTGAATGTTTTGTCATCGATGATCTTGATGAACGTGTCGTCAATGCTGTTTCCGCCCATCTCAAACTCAACCGGCACGCCATGCACGTCTTCACTGAGTTTTGAGCAAACCAGATCCTCGCCCCCGAAGACAATGGACTTGCACTTGATTTCCTTTGAGATTCTGACCAGTTTGTCGTCCTTTACGATGATCAACACCCTCGGACATATTCCGTCGCCATTTTTGGCCGTTGCCATCGAAAATCCACAACCGTCAAGCTGCTTTTCAAGAGTAAAACCCTCCGGCACAAATTTTGAGCAATCGTTTGCTGTGGTTGCCAGTTTTTCACCGTTGTCCTGAAGTTTTCCAGAACCTGTATCGCCTCCGCATGACACCAGAAGCGCAAAAGTCAGAAATATCGCCAGCTTCTTCATTATTTATCCAGCTCTTTCATCTCAAACGGTTTCCACCTGTAGTCCATTTCGTCACCCCAGGGAGCAAAGGTTGAGAACGGTTTTTTGTTCACAAACGAATCCTGAATCTGGCTCCATGTCTTCTTCACTGTTTCATCATCGGGAAATCGTTCCATAAGCTCTTTTACTGTTGGCATGTAAGCATCAGCAACAAGGCCAGCCTCGGCCTGGGCATATATTGAAACCATCGAAGAGGCCTGAATCTGTGGGTCAGTTTTGTTGTCATCGGCTTCCTTCTTTACCTCGTCGATAACTTTTTTGATGTAGGCTGTGTGAGTTGGAGTAACGTTTACAAAAGCATCCTTTTGCTCATCAAGATCAAAAATGTAGACCCTGGAGGGGGAAATGGCGTGCACGAAATCGTTGAAAAACTGGAATCTGCAATCGTAAACCGGAAGCACAAGCCTGTTTTCGTCGGTAAGCATTGCACCGGCGACCGTTCCGGGTTCGCATTTTACCGGCAGTTCCACAACTGCTCCATCCTTGACCGTAAAAATCTTGTTGTAGTTTCTCGACCAGTCGTTTCCACCCATGTAGATTGAAACCGGCAGCATTATGAGGCCGTCAACCGTTTTGCCCCATGGATTTTCTGCAACCTCTGCATTGAAGTTTATCTGTTCGCCTTCAAAGATTGGCAATTCAAGAGTTTTAACCAACCTCGAACCATCAAACTGGAAAATTTTCAGCTGGAGCTTGGACTGGCCATCACCATATCCGGCAAAAACAAACGGAGGGTCGGTGTCGATTCTTCTGGCATCGGTCAGTTTGAACCCTTCAGTGGCTGCCTTTTCAGCTACCTTTGTTTCATCTGGTTTCGGTGATTTCGACTGGTTCAGGTCAATTTCATGCGGAGTTCCGCACGAGGCGAACGCCACCAAAACGATCGCTGCAAGAAGAGTCGATACAAAAAGCCTTTTCATATTCCGGCCTCCATAAGGATAATCATGGCTAAACCTGCGTGAAAATCAACTGCTTTAAAAAAACAAAAACTCCCCGGAACAAACCGGGGAGTTTGTTTTGAAATGGAGTTTATGCCTGTGGCGGTTTGTAGTTTGTGAGTCCTGCCCAGTCCATGAACGATGGCTTCACTGGCGGATTTGGAGTCTTGAGAGGAACAACTTTTCTCTCTTCCTTTTTCACAAGCCATGAGTAGAGCGGCGGAAGCTCGTGCTTGACCACACCAAATGGACAGCCAAGGCAGTCAAGGCAGCGGATGCAGTGCCACTGAGCCGTGACATCGTAAATGGCGATGTCCATCGGGCAGTGCTTGAGGCACCAGTTGCATGATTTTCCACGGCAGTTTGCCTGGTCGACAACCATGCGTGTGCCAGAAATCCAGTTTGTGAACGAGAAAATCATTCCAAGCGGGCATATTGCCTTGCAGAACGGTCTTGCTGTCCTGATCATCGTCCAGAGGAGTCCAACCGACATTGTCCACTTGATGAAGTACATGATTCTGGCTTCACCGAAAATGCCCTGGTACGAGGAGATGCCTATGAAGGCTGTTGAAGTGAGGCCAAAGACTGGATAAGCCTTGTCCGGGATGAGCTGGAGGTACATCTGCGGGAAGCCGGCTGTAAACGTTCCAACCGGACAAATCTTGCACCACCACACTTCACCTTCGAGCCACTTAACAGAACCGTCGGCAGCAGGAGCCATTCTCGTGATGATGACGAAGAGGATGAATGGGATGAGGAAGAAGAACCATCTGGTGATGTTGGCAAAGTTGTTCGGGATGCTGAATTTCTTGACCGGAATAAAGAAGATTCCGCCAAAGACAATGGCAACCACGAGATAAGCGATACCCCACATGATGAACCTGTTCATGTCGCCGGATTCAAGCAGATAGCTGAGACCATAGAGTTCGCCTGACTTTGGCATGATCTGACCCATGAACGGGGTGTACCAGGCAAGGAACAGTGTGGTTCCGAAAACGAGCACGCCCATGATGTAGCTGACATATTTCTTGCCTTTGTAAAGCATTTCCTGGATGAAACCCATCGGGCATGTCCAGCCACAGGTCTGGCGACCCATGAGAACACCGATGAGGATCAGGATACCAAGGGCAAAGGTCGAGATTGCGCCGGTTGCGGTGAAGTGCTGGAGGGTTCCGAGCGGACATGCAGCAATTGCCGTCGGGCAAGACCAGCAGACATACCACGGAGCCGGTATCTGCTTGATTACAGGGGCCAGGATGAACAGAGGGCCTGCCGCAATGGCAAGGAATGCCCACTGAACCCAGATTCTGATCTGAATTCTCATCTCTCCTGGAGTGAGTTTTTTCTTTTTCGGTGTTGCTGCCGGTGCCGGAGCTGTAGTGGTTGCGTCTGTCATGCCACACCTCTTCTCTTTGTGAAAATGGTGATGAGAACATAAATCAACAAGAATACCGAAAGGATGATTGCCATCTGCCAGAGCCTGTTGAGGTCTGAGTCGCCGAGACCTACACATGCGATGCACAGCTTATCAGCGGTGCCGTAGATGTACATGTTCTCATAGTTGGTGATCAGTTCCGGAATGTTCTCTGCGCCACCGACGTGAAGGACGGTTGCCTTGATGGTCTTGGCTCCCTTGTCCTGTTTACCGGTTGCCGTGATTTTGATTCCGTCTTTTACAAGATCGGTTTTATCAATGAACTTGTAGTCGTTTTTGACTTTTTTCCCGTCTTTTTCTTCGATGATCTTGAGCTTTGCGCTGTCCTTGAATGTTACAGCCCACTCCTCTCCCTTTTCGGTAGTGAGGGTGAAAGACAATGCTGTTCCGTCATACTTTGAGACGGTTCCCGTTTTGTTGCTGGAGTTGTCAAGCGTTGGTTCGACGACTACCCAATGTGTGCCCACAACGCCCCAGATGATGGCGAAAATACAGATGGCACCCACCGGAATCCACAACCAGTTGCGAATCAATGACCCTTTTGCAGGGCTAGTATTGCTCATGGTCCACCTTCCGTTTATGAATGATTGATTTTAAAGTATAATTTTCGGTCATTAAAAACGCAAGTGGGGACTGATTTTTTAGAGCTTGACAATCGAAATTCCGGTGAGAAGTTGATAATTTTTCGTTGACAAAAAATAAAAGGCGCCAACTTGATGTCAGCGCCTTTTCCCAAATTTCAACTTAGTGATTTGTTACTTTGAAAACTTTATTGTTACCGTCTTTGTTTTTGAATCCCACTCGGTCTTGCAGCCAAAGTTGGCTGAGACGAATGAGAGACCGACGCAGGTGTTTCCAGCTTTTGATTCTGGTGCTGGCTTGACTTCGACTTCCTTGCCGTCAACGAGGGCTTTGGTCTTTCCAAGCCACATCTTGATTTCTCTTGCGCCAGTCGGCAGTGAATTCTTGTAGACGATTGACTTGTCGGTTGCATTCCAGATAACTTCTGCGCCGAGAGCATCGCCGATGAATCTGAGCGGAACCATCGTCTTGCCGGCGTTGACATATGGAGCGACCTTCAAAACCACTTCCTTGCCATCGACCGTTGCCTTCATGTTTCCAATCTGGAGCTTCACGACATGCTCTGTCTGGATCATTTTGACTTCATACGGAACTTCCATCATGTCGGCCGGAATTGGCTGCCCATTCGTCGTTCTTGAGGCTGATGTGAATGAGAATTTGTCCGCACCCGATGAAACCACCGAGAACAGCGCTTCAAATACAGGGTTTGATTCCGGAATTGTGTCCTTGCTTGAGTAGAAAACAATGAGCTTGCCTGGGATCGAGGCATCGAAGCTGTAGGTTGAAATCTTGGTGTCCAGAAGCTTTGCAATCGAAGTATCAACGGCAAGCGACTGGAACTTTATGAGTTCAGGTTTGAAATTTATGATGCCGGCAAAAGAACGCCCAAATTTTGCGTTCTGGTAGCCAATCTTGAGCATAACCTTGTTGTCGCCTGGCAAAGATACTGCAAGCTGTGGCTTTAGCATCTCTTCAGGCTTAGAAATGATGATTGTGAGGCTCTGGCGCAGAATTATTGAAGAACTCTGCATCGAGCGTACCTCAAGCTGAACTTCGTAAACGGCTGACGGTGCGGTTGGATCGATTGTCAGCTTCATGGTGCTTGCTGCGCCCGGCTTTATTGTTGTGTCCGGGAGGAATGTTCTGTTGATCTTGCAACGGCAGGGGAAGCCGTAGGCCTGGATGTAGAACTGGTCAGGGCCATTGCCTTCAAGCTTGAGGTCGACTGTCTTGTCGGTACCTGGTGCGGCGACAACAATCTTTGTGCCAAGGGTGAACTTGTATCCACCGGTTGAAGACCTGACACACATAATCTTTCCGCTCTTTGTGCCGAAGAAGATCGAGGATGTGCTGTAAGACATCGGCGTTACGGCCGGTTCGCTTATATTTGTATCTGAAACGATTGTGCCGTCGAAGTTGGAAAGGGCGATGAGGTGGCCGGTGTCCGTGAATGCAATGACGTTTCTTCCTACTGAGATGAGGGGCTGTGTGATTGGGCCTGGAGCTTTGACTTCCCAGACCGACTTTCCGTTGCCAATCTGTATTGCCTTGATTCCGCCTGATTTATTGGCTGCTGCAACGTAGATTCCTGATTCCATCGTGCAGGGAGCTGCAGCAATCTCGCCACCCATGTCAACTGCCCAGTACTGCTTCTGTCCCATGTAGTCCATGCATCTGATGGAGCCCTTCATGTCCGGGATCAGGAGTGTTTCGGAATTGGCAATGAGCGGGAGCTTGTAGCTGCCTTCAAGTTTGTTTACAGGTTCGACCTTCGAACCGAAGAACTCCCACTTTACAAGCTGGTTGCTCTCTGAAACGCCGAAAAGGCTGATGCTGTAGTCGCCCTGCATCTGGATGGTCAGGGGAGTTGCAAGTTTCTCGGTTGCATCAATCTGGCTGTAGACAAAACCGCTTACGCATGAGATTGTTGCAAACTTTTTTTCGCTTGTTGTGATGTAGAAGTTTGAGAGATATGGGATTGGCGGGGAGATGACGTCACCAATGACAGCAGTTTCCCAGAGTGATCCTCCGGTTCCTGTGTCAAGGCCGACGATTTTTCCGCCAGGCAGACAGACAATCATGACATCTTCCATGATGGTTCCCTCGGTGGTGAGTCCAACACCGAAATCACGTTTCCAGATTGGTGAGCCGTCGGCAATTGAGTAGGCGCCGATAAGACCTTTTTCACCTGTCACTATCGCCATTGATCTGGTGATGAGAACTGTACCGACCGGTTTTTGTCCGTGCTGAATCTCCCAGCCCACCGAGAGAGGCGTGATGATACTTTCATCGGCAAACGACATGCCTTTCCTGAACGGGTCTTTCTGGAAGCAGTACCAGTCAAGCCTGTCATCGTTTGAAGCAGAGGCGAACTGGACTCCCGAAAGAATCAATGCCACGGCGAGTAAAAGCGCAACTTTCTTCATAACTCCCCCTTATCGCACAGTCCAGGTGTCGGAACCGTACTTGTTTTTACAGAGTTCATTTGAAAGATTAACCATTTCTCCTTCAAATACAATAGGCGAAAAACTGACGTTTAATGACTTTTCAAAGCCAGAAATGATGGCATGGCGTACTTCTTCAAGACTGACCCGATTGCCGGCCTCAGAGTTTATGCATGTGATCTTGGATTTTGCGGCGTCAGCAAGTCTTTTAGCCGAAGCTTCATCTTTGGTTATCACAGCAAACAAGTCATTTAAATCCACATCGATGAGAATTGATCCATGCTGGAGCAGTCCAAGCCTGTTTCTCATCTGCGCTGAACCGACAAGTTTTTTGCCTGACGCCTCGATGTCGTTGAAAGTGGGTGCAGCAAAACAAGACGGCGTGGACAGCGATGGATCGTCTGATTTTTTAAGGGCTGCGTCAACTCCAAGCATTCTCAGGCCCTCAACCAGCCCTTGACACAAATAGTAGTAGGATTCAAGTACATTTTTTTCGATCAATGGATGAGGGGTCTTGATTATGATTGAATAAGTCAGCTCCTTGTCGTGGAGCACGGCTCGTCCACCGGTTGCCCTTCTTACCAGTCCAAACCCGCGTTTATCAAGTTCTTCCTGGTTGACATCCGAAATTTTCTGGAAAACTCCAAGCGAAAGTGTTGCCGGATTCCATGTGTATGTCCTGAAGATGACCGAACCTGGCTCTGCAAGCTCAAGCAAAGCCTCGTCGATGGCCATGTTCATGGCACCGCTCAAAGCTCCCTGGTTTAAGTAGAGCCAGTTCATTGAGCCTTTGAGAGGATTTCGTTCAGCTTATCCTCGTCAAGCGTTTCCTGTTCGAGCAGCTTTGTGACCAGTTCATCCAATATTGCACGATTTTTTGTGATGGCCTGGGCGGCTCTTTCCGATGCAGTGTTGATGATTCTCATCACCTCAGCGTCAATGAGCTTGCCTGTTTCTTCAGAGTGGTCTGCCTGACCCATGAAATCACGTCCAAGGAAGACCGTTTCGGGTGGATTGCCGAAAGCCACAGGCCCAAGCTTGCTCATGCCGAATTCCATAACCATCTTCTTGGCAAGGTCGGTTGCTTTTCTGATGTCGTTGCTGGCGCCGGTTGAAATCTCGCCGAAAACGATCTTTTCAGCGCACATACCACCCATGAGCCCAGAGATGGTGTTTGAAAGGTCATCCTGGGTTCTGAGGTATTTGTCTTCGGTCTGAAGCGGGGTTGTGTAGCCGAGAGCCATACCCCTTGAAACGATTGAGATTCTGTGCACCGGTTCAGGGCCGAGGACGTGCATGATCACAGCGTGACCGGCCTCGTGGTAGGCAACCTTCTGCTTTTCGACAGCTCCCAGGACTCTAGTCCTCTTCTGCGGACCGGCAAGAATACGGTCGATTGCTTCTTCAACGTCGTCGTGCTCGATTCTTTTTTTCTGCCTTCTGGTGGCTATGATTGCCGCTTCGTTGAGCAGGTTTTCAAGGTCGGCACCGGAGAAACCGGCTGTACGCTTGGCGATGGTTTCGATCTCAAAATCATCTGCCATTGGCTTGTTCCTTGAGTGATATTTGAGAATCGCCTCACGCTCCATCTGGGTTGGCATGTCGATTACAACTCGTCTGTCAAACCTTCCCGGTCTGAGCAGCGCAGTATCCAGAATGTCAGGTCTGTTGGTTGCAGCAATGATTATGACTCCGGTGTTCGGTTCAAATCCGTCCATTTCGACAAGCAGCTGGTTGAGGGTCTGCTCACGCTCATCGTGGCCACCGCCAAGACCTGCTCCACGCTGTCTTCCGACAGCATCGATCTCATCGATGAAGATGAGTGCGGGAGCATAGCGCTTTGCCTGGTCGAAAAGGTCACGGACTCTGGATGCGCCAACACCAACGAACATTTCAACAAACTCGGAGCCAGACACTGAGAAGAACGGAACCTTCGCCTCACCTGCAACGGCTCGGCTGATGTAGGTTTTTCCACAACCTGGAGGGCCAACAAGCAGAACGCCCCTTGGAACCTTTGCGCCCATTGCGGTGAAACGCTTAGGTTCCCTGAGGAAATCAATGACTTCCTTGAGCTCCTCCTTGACCTCCGGAATGCCGGCAACGTCCTTGAAGGTTATTCTTGGACGGTCGTCAAGGAACAGCCTGGCTTTGGACTTGCCAAAGTTAAACACCTGGTTTCCGGAGCCTTGCATTGATCTCATCATGAAGAACCAGAAGACGAGAATGAGGATGAATGGGCCGATGTTTGTCAGCAATATGAGGAAGAAGTTTTCACTTGGAGCCTCAAAGCTGATTTTTATCGCCCTTGTTTCGAGGTCTTTTGTCACTTTTTCAACAAGTTCAGGCGGAATGACGACTTCGAAGCCGGTCTTTCCGGTGTCGGAGGTGTACTCACCTGTTACAGCGTAGTTTGAAGGGTCAATGTTGACCGATTTGACCTTGTTCCCACTCAAGGCTGTCATGAAGTCGCTGTATGAAATCGTGTCTACCTGCGGCTTGCCCATAAAGCTGAATGCGAAGTAAAGCAATACTGCAATGCCAACAATGATAATGAATGGCAAGTATGGTCTGAAAGCGTCCTGTTTGTTCTGTTTCATCCGATCCTCATCTGGTGTATGTCAGGAAGGTTCCTGTATTGTTCGTTGCAGTCAAGCCCGTATCCAACCACGAAATAATCAGGGATTGAAAAACCCACGAAGTCTGGCGTGAAATCAACCTTCCTCCGTGACGGCTTGTCAAGCAGCGACACTACTTTGACATCCTTTGGAGATTTTTGTTTTATGCTTTCCACGACTGAATTTAACGTCAGTCCTGTGTCAACGATGTCCTCAACAATGAGCACCCTCTGATCCTTGAGGTTCAGTCCGTCAAGACCTGTGACCGTCACCTTTCCGGTTGTGCAAGTTCCATTGTAGGAGCTGGCCTTGATGAAACTGACCTGCACTGACTGGTTGAATTGCCTGACAAGATCGGCACAGAAGATGAACGAGCCAGTCAGAAGCGCAACAAAAACCGGCAGTTCACGGCCATATTCCTCGGCAATCCTGCCAGCCAGGAAAGAAACCTTTGAACCGATCTCCCGTGAAGGGATCAAAACATCGCCAAGCGTGAGTTCCATTGACGAGGTGGATTATAACCTTTGGTCGGTGTCATGCAAGGAAAGAATATTGACAATATTTTTTGAAATCTTGTTAAATGACACTCCACAAACAGCCAGATGTTTTCCGGTTTCAGAAGTTTCAATGAATTCGACAGCGTTGGTACAGGCAGAAAGAGACGGTGGATGTTCGGCGTCCACAATCAACCTTACAATTCTTGGCTTTAAAACCTGGGGGACAATTGAAAATTTTGAAACACTCAGGGAATTGCCGGATAATACTGATTTCATGAAGTCTCGGGCCAGATCATCAAGGAAACTGGATTCATCGCAGGCAAGCTCGGAAAACCTTGAAATATTGGCCACAGTTTCAGGAAAAATCGATTCGAGTTCGGGGATCACCCTGGCTCTTATCATGTTGCGCGAAAACCTTGGATCAGCATTGGTTTCGTCAGTCACATACCCTTGTCCGAGTTCACCAAGGTAGTACAGAATTGCCCTTTTGCCGGCAAACAAGAGCGGGCGGATGATATTTCCATGTTTTGAGCGCATGTTGGCAGCTCCGTAAAGCCCAGAGCCTCTGGCAAGATTGTGAATGAGCGTTTCTGCCTTGTCGTTTGCGTTGTGGGCGATCGCTATTTTGTTGCAGCCGAATTCTGACGCCATTTTTTCGAGCAATTTTCGTCGCCAGGTTCTCGCCCAATCTTCGAGATTTCCGGCGGGAGTGTCAGAAATCCTCTCGAAAGAAAACGGGATTGAGAGCTTGTCGCATACAGCCCTGACAAATTCAGCATCATTGTGTGAACCAGGCCTCAGGCAATGATCGACATGACCGCAGAAAATACTGATTCCAAAAAGGTTTTTTGTCGACTCCAGCAGCCTGAGCAAAGCCACAGAGTCCGAACCACCTGAACAAGCAACCAACACTCTGTCACCTTGGACAAACAGCTGGCGCTGCCTGCTAAATTCAATGAAATCCTGCTTCAGGGTCAACATTTCAAACTCGACTCCTCACGGCATATTCAGGTATTTGGCAAACATGGTCAGATCG
Source organism: uncultured Caldisericales bacterium (assembly GCA_964639885.1). Classification (GTDB taxonomy): domain Bacteria; phylum Caldisericota; class Caldisericia; order JAAYUI01; family JAAYUI01; genus JAGNLA01. Next base: position 20,532 of record CAZXEH010000020.1, read on the forward strand.
GTTGTGTCTATGGCACCATTTCTGTCCATGTCACATCTGAAATTGTAGTTTTGACCACCTCTTTTGACTCCGAGCAGACTGGTGATCAACTCCAGATCGGCGTTGTCAACCTTGCCATCTTTGTTGAAGTCTGCTGGGCTGAAGGCGATCTTCTCAATGGCAAATTCTAAATCTCGAGATAAAATCTTTATTTTCTCTTCTTTACCTGCAGCAATTGAGGCATAAGCGGATCCGTGAAACTTAATCGCCTCTTCCTGACATTCTGTCGTTGTCTTTCTCACTGCTCTAAACCACTTTCCGAGGATGAAGGATGATCATGGTGGAAACCAGAAGAGCAATCTTTTTCATCATCTTTTTTACACCATCCATTGCCACCTATTATAAATGAAAACGACCGCCATGGCAAAATGGCGGTCGTTTAGGAATGGTTAGGGTTTATTTCTTATAGTACGTCGAGAATATGGATACATCATTGATGTCGATGACCCTGTCAAAGTTGAGGTCGCATCTCCAGTTGTAGTTCTGATCGCCATCCTTTGCGCCAACACAGGCGAGAAGTATCTTGAAATCCTTGCCGTCAATTGCTTCGTCCTTGTTAAAGTCAGCCACTGAGTACGCCTTTGGATTGATTGATATTTCGCCATCCTTATAGAAGCATTTGATCTCGATATCTTTTCCACTCTCATCGGTCTTTGTCAGTTTGATGTCTGAGAACTTTGCATCAAAATAGTTGGGTTCCAGCGCCACAAATTTGAGTTTCACGAGGCATCCGTCACCCGAAACACCGTCAAGCACCCTTTGAATGCTGACATAAACTGTTTCCTTGTCCTTGTCATAATTTACCGAGAAGGAGGCTTTTGGGTCATCCTTTAGCATGAAATCGCCTTTTTCATAACCCATATAGGTTGCAAGCTGGGAGGATGACGGAATGGTCAAATAGAATTCAACATTCTTTACATCCTTGGCTCCGGTTAGGCATATTGTCACTTCAAAGGTCTGCCCGACACCCGGTTCAAACGGATTAATGACTGTTGACAAAAGAGGCGGGGCTGGAACAGTACTTTTTTCAACCGTAAATCTTGAATCATCTATAAGGCTGGAATAGTAGCCTGATACAGACTTCCCGCCAGATACAACGTGGGCTGGTACAAAGATTTTGATAGTCCAGTCACCATCGGGAAGGACATAATTTCCTCTGGAATTCCTGCCATCCCAGGTGAATTTGTGCGGTCCAAGCTCGAGGAACGGCTCTTCCCTGATGAGCACCCACTCGTCCTGGTTGATGTCTATCGCCCAGATCTCGGCTCTCTGGAGATAGTTGTCAAAGTTTTCATACTCATAGTTGCCGCACGAAACCTCAAAGGTTCCTTCAAGCGTCTCGTCCACATCGTCGCCGTTTGGCGAAATGACAGGGTTGGATATCTCAAGGGCGTTCACATATGTATTTTCAACACCCGGGGCTGTCGGGTTCTGGCAATAGAGGCAGATGCCGACATGCCATTTCCTGTTTGAAGCCTTGTCGACTGCCCAGATGTAGATGTCATTGAGTCTTGATTTATTGCTCTGATCGTAGTTTACATTGACTCCGATCCACGCAGTTCCAGGATTTCCTTTCCCGTCTGATGCGGGAATTTTGACACTTGATGATGATATGTTGACAGAAACCCTCTCCGGATGAAGCGAGTTCACTTCATAGCTCAAATCAACCGTCATTTCCTTGTTAGAATAGTTGGTGAGCTTGAGCGGGACTTTAGAGGTCTTCACTTCATCTGGAAGCAACTGGAATTTGTCGGCATCATAAAGATCATCGGATGGATCGGTCATGTTGACCGTTCCGTTTTTTGTAAGAATTATCGTCGAGGCTGGCTGGATAAGCAGGTTTGAAGTGATGGCAAGCTGGGCGTTGACTCTGCCCATGCCCTGGGAAGTCATCGGAAGATAGTAATCACCTGAAATTCGTTTGAGAGGTTCAGCCGTGTTCATCAGCGCTCTCTTGATTTCGTATGCAGTCCACTCGGGTCTGCCCTGTTTTATAAGAGTGGCACATCCGGCAACCATTGGGCCAGCAGCAGAGGTTCCATTGAAATCCTCCCAATAGTCACCAAGATACTTTTTCATGAAGGATGCTGCGGTTGTATGCGTTTCATCAGCCGGCGCGGATACATCAGGTTTGAGGAAACCAAAATAGCTCGGGCCTTGCGAAGAATATGTCGAAAGGGCTCCTCTTCGTCCTATATCCCTGATCTTGACCTTTACCACGTGCTGATTGGTGTCAACCATACCCTTCTGCCATTTGTTGCCTCTGTGGAGAGCTGATCTGATCTGCATTCCCTGGCCATAGCCAACCAGTTGGAACGCTGGAATCAGACCAATTTTTTTCGGGTCATCCTTTGCTGGGTCGAAGTACTGTGGCCTGAGCTGGAACGTGTTGTAGTTGTAAATGATTGCAGCTCTTGCTCCATTTTTTGAAGCATTGATGCACTTTTCCCTGTAATCAACTTCAGATCCCTCTTTTTCTGACGAGTGGGGACCTCTTTGCATGAGAACAAACTTCCCCTTCACATCCAGACCTTTGAAATCCTCAATCCTTCCCCACCCACAATCGACAATTTCAAACGGAGCATCAACTGAAGTGAATTTTACGCCCGTATTTCCAACCAGAAGAGGCATCACATCACCTGCCATGTGCGGATCATCCGTATCGAGAATCTCAAGTTTGGCGGCTTCAGTGTCATCGAGCGCTCCTACAGAAAGAACGCTTGGTGGAGAGGAAACATTGCCCGAAGTGATTTTCAGAAATTGACCCGGAGTTCCCTCATTGCCCTGGGATGCTACCACTACAATTCCAGCCTTCACGCTGTTCTCTTCTGCAACCTGATTGGGCGATCTGCCAGTGGGTGCACCAAAAGAGTTGTTGGAAACATCAACTTTATCCTTGATCATTGATTCAAAAGCTTTCAATGATGCAGCTGTTGTGAATCCCGCTTCATCCCTGTAACCCATCTTGTATCCGGCAAGCGATGCCTTCGGTGCAAGGCCCTTTTCCATAACACCTGTTGTCTTGTTCTTGTCGCCATCGGCTGCGATGATGCCGGCGCATGCAGTTCCATGACCTACGGTATTGAGGTTTGATTCTTCCTGGCAGTCATCGTCGTTGTATGCGAAGTCACGGCTGATTTTGATCTTGTTGCCAACCGGCTTCTTTTGTGCCCCAAAATCCGAGTGAGTGTAGTCCAAACCAGAATCAGTGACAGAGACGAGCATGCCTGAGCCATCAACCGGTCTCCCTTTCGGGTCTTTTATGGTTTCCCAAATCTTCTCGCAACCGAGAGCCACCCTTGCTCTTGTCCTGTCAGGATAAAGAGTTTCATTGCCCCAAACAAACTTGACCTCAGGGAGTGAAGCGATTTTCTCGATTGTATCCAAACCAGTCTTTGCAAAAATGCCATTTATGGCGAACTGGAATTTATCCAACGCCAGAAATCCGGGTGCAATTGAATTTATTCTGCCAATTGAGACATCCTGCATTTTCAACAGTTTTGATGACATGAACCTGGTCATTGTGTTCGCAGGATTCATGATCTCTCTTGCGGTGAAGATTTTATTGGTTTTGAAAGTTGCGGATTCAACAACCGTTGGTTCCGTCAACTCAACAAAAATTTCGACGGTTTCTGATGAGCCAAGTCCTTTTGAGATAAGATTTTCGTCAATTTTCTCAAGCGCATTGCTGTTTTTAATGGGGATAAACAACGAAAAAATTATGGCCGTTACACACAGAATTGATACCCAGGATTTCATGCTGCCCTCCAAACAATTTGCACTACTTTATACAAAGTCTAGCAGATTTTTTTTGCTGGGCAACACCCTAAAAAAATGCAGATGCCAGGCTGATTTCAGCCTGGCATCTATAGGTAATGATACTAAATGCTTTTATCTTTTGCTGTAGGATTTTGCAAAGATAGTGTAGTCGTCTACATTGATGACCCTGTCGTAGTTGAGGTCGCATCTCCAGTTGTAGTTTGAGTCACCGTCCTTGGCATCAATACAGGCCTGGAGTATCTTCATGTCCTTGTCATCAACTTTTTCATCCCTGTTGAAATCGGCTGGATCGTACGCCTTGTTCAGAATCGAAATCTCGCCGTTCTTGTAGAAGGCCTTTGTTTTGGTTTCTTTTCCATTGTCGCCAACCATGGAAAGGATGAGGTCTGAGAACCTGATGTCAAAGTAGTTTGAATCCTTGGCCATGAATTTCAGCTTGAGTATGTAACCGTCTCCGGACACACCGTCAAGTGGTCTCTGAATGCTTACGTCAAAGATTTCTTTGTCCTTGTCGTATTCAGTTGTGAACAGGGCAAGCGGTTCGTCCTTGATGAGGAAATCGCCCTTTTCATAGCCCATGTACTGAACGATGTTCGATCCACCCGGGATGTTGATCTTGAACTGGATGCTCTTTACATCTGTCGCATGGCTCAGATACAGGCCAACTTCAAACACCTGCCCAATGCCAGGCTCAAGCGGAAGAACCTGTGCCGTCAAAGTTGGAAGTGGTGGTACGCTACTCTTTTCAATCGTGAAATCAGAGTTCATCAGATCAGCACCACCCCACACTCCGACAATATCATTGCCGTTGTAGGTTGTACACGGAACCCAGACTTGCAACGACCAGTCTCCGTCAGGCAGGACATAATTGCCGTTCTCATCCTTGCCATCCCATTTGAATGAGAATGGTCCCAGTTCAAGGAATGGTTCGTCTTTAATCTTGATCCATCTTTCCTGATTCTGGTCTGTAACCCAGATTTCAGCGCCAGTAAGATAGTTGTCAAATGACATGGCGTAGAAGTTGCCGCAGCTTACTTCGGCATTAACCTCAAGAACATCGTCTTCGCCATCACCATTTGGTGAGATGTATGGCTTCTTTATATCGACTTCATTGATGAAAGCATTGTCTGCTCCCTGAACGGTTGGATCCTGATTGTACACACAGATTCCGATATGCCACTTCTTGTTCTGTGCCTTGTCTGTCGCCCAGATGTAAATGTCGTTGAGTCTGCCCTTTACCATTTCCGGAAGTGTAACATCAACGCCAAACCATGCAAATCCGGGGTTTCCCTTTGCATCTGCCGGCGGGACTGTCACTTCTGTTGTTGAAAGGTTTACACCGATCTGCTCCGGTCTTGCCGAGTTGATTTCAAAGCTGAGGCCGATCTTTGACGGCTTGTTTGAATAATTGGTGATCTTGACTGGAATTCTTGATCCAAGCACGTCGGCTGGGATTGATGCCTTTGCTGCGTCATCGTAAAGCTCCGGTGCCGGGTCAGTCATGTTCGTTCTGCCATTGCTGCTGAGAATAAGTGTTGATGCAGGCTGGAAAAGGAGGTTTGTGAGGATGGCCGACTGGGCGTTGACTCTGCCCATTCCCTGCACTGTCATCGGAATGTAATAATCGCCTGAAAGCCTCTTGAGCGGTTCAGCCGTGTTCATGAGGGCTCTCTTGATTTCGTACGGTGACCATTCCGGTCTGCCCTGCTTGATGAGTGTTGCACAACCAGAAACCATCGGTGTTGCCGCTGAAGTTCCATTGAAGACTTCCCAATAGTCACTCTTGAAATACTTCTTCATGAAATATGCTGCAGTAGTGTGAGTGTCATCGGCTGGTGCAGCAACGTCCGGCTTCAGGTAGCCATATGCGCTCGGACCTGAAGATGAGTAGGTTGAAACCATGCCCTTGCGACCGATTTCCTTGACCTGTATTGAGAACTTGTTCTGATTCGCGTCCACTGTTCCAAGCTGCCAGTCATGACCGGCATGGAGTGCGTCCCTCAGTGCAAGCCCCTGGACATAATTGGTCATCTGGAATGTCGGGACAAGTTTGAGCTTCTTTGGGTCATCCTTGGCCGGATCCCAGTACTGGGCTCTGATTTCTCCACCTTCATAGTTGTAGAGAAGCATGGCTTTTGCACCAGCTTTTGCAGCATTTTCACACTTTTCCTTGAACGTGATCGGTTCGCCAAACTGCGCTTTCAAACTTGCGCTTGGACCACGCTGGACAAGTGCAACTTTTCCGTTGAGATCGAGTCCAGTGAAATCGGAAGTTCTTCCCCATGCACAATCGACAAGGTCAAACTGCTTGAGGAGAGATGTAAACTGAACTCCAGTGCTACCAACAGATGAGAGATAGATATTGTCCTTGAAGATTTCATCAGTGGCGTCAACCACTTCAATCTTTGCAGCATCTGTATCATCGAGAGCTGCGCAGGCGATAACATTGATTGGCGCTGATGTGGTTCCGCACGGAATTGGAAGAAGCCATCCAGGAGAACCTTCGTTGCCCTGTGCAGCAAGCACAACACAACCTGCTCTGATGCAGTTTTCCTGAGCTCTGTCAGTGAACGACCTGCCACCGATACCACCGTACGAATTGTTGGAGACATCTACCTTATCCTTGATGTTCCATTCCCACGAAGCCATGATGCCTTCACCGCTGAGACCCATCTGATCCTTTGTTCCAAGCTTGTATGCGGCAAGTGAGGCTTTTGGGGCAAGTCCCTTTTCCCAGACATTGGTTGTCTTGTTGAACGGGCCATCAGCTGCAATAATTCCGGCGCATGCGGTTCCATGTCCGACTGTCTGTACGTTTTCTTCTTCCTGGCAGTCGTTGTCCTTGTAGGCAAGGTCACGACTGATCTTGACTTTCGGACCGACCGGTGAGCTCTGGGCTCCGAAATCCACATGTGTGTAGTCAAGTCCTGAGTCTGTTACCCCAACAAGCATTCCGCTTCCATCAACTGGTCTGCCGAACTGATCCTTTAGTGTTGACCAAATTTTTTCACAACCGAGAGCAACCCTTGCCCTCGTTCTGTAGAAATTCATTGGCTCACAGTAATAGACATACCTGACGTCCGGAAGCGAAGCAATCTTTTCAATCTGATTGACCGGCACTGTGGCAAAGTATCCATTGAGAGCATACTGGAACTGCATTCCAATTTTGATCTCGGGTGAAAAACTCTTCACAATGTCAATGTTGGATCTCTGAATCCTGTCGAGCTTCTTTTCCAGAAACTTCGTGACGATGTTCTCTGGTCTCATGAGCTCTTTTGAGGAATAAACAATGTTTTTGTCAAATGTCGAAGCACTGACAACCGTAAGGTCGTTAAGTTCAACAATTACATCAACCTTTTCTGAGCTTGCAAGACCCATTGCAACAAGCTTTGAATCTATCTTGTCGATTGCACTTGCTGACTTGATGGGTGTAGCAATAGCCATGATCATGGCTATTGAACAAACTGTTGCTACAATATTTTTCACACTTCCTCCAGGGAAAGAAAAATTTCTTTCGATTGTAGCAACCTGTCTATTAAAAACAATAAATCGCAACCGAAATTAAGCCGATCAAAATATTGACCGGCTTAATGTTCAATTGTCGAACTTTTATATTCTGCTAGCGCTTGCTGTATGACTTGGAGAATATTGCGTAATCCTCCATATCAATCTTCAAATCGTAGTTCAGGTCGCAACGCCAGTTGTATTTGCCGTCACCGTCCCTGGAGCCCATGCAGTCTAGAAGGATTTTCAAATCCTCCTCGTTTACCTTCATGTCATGGTTGAAGTCTGCGACATCAAATGCATCCTTGAAGATTGAAATCTCCGCATTTTTGAAGAATGCCTTTGCCTTGACCTCCTTCATCGTGTCGTTAACCATTGAGAGGTTAACGTCAGAGAACTGGATATCAAAGTAATTCATTTCCTTAGCCATGAACTTAAGGTTCAAGACCCAGCCTTCACCCGTAACACCATCAAGCGGTCTCTGGACATCAACAGTGATCTGCTCTTTATCTTTGTCATATTCGCTTGAGAAAAGCGTCAGCGGTTCGTCTTTTGTCATGAAATCGCCCTTTGAGTAGCCCATGTACTGAGCAACGTCGCTGGCACCCGGCATTTTTATTTTGAACTGCATACTTTTCATGTTTGTGGCATTCTTGACATATACACCAACTTCAAACACCTGGCCTACACCGGGTTCGGTCGGTTTTACATATGCATAAAGAGTGGGTAGAGGCGGAACAACACTTTTTTCAATCGAGAATGATGTGTTGCCAAGATCGAACATGCCTCCTGGCCAGTCTTCAACGTTGACCAGCATTCTTCGGTTATAGTCGATGAACTGGGCCTGACATGTCATTGACAAACTCCAGTCGCCATCAGGTAAAATATAGTTGCCATCAGCGTCCTTGCCATCCCATACAAAACTCTGAGGGCCAAGCTCAAGGAATGGTTCCTTCTTAATCAACACCCATTTTTCTGAATTCTGGTCGATTACATAGAGTTTGAGGTTGTAGAGATAATCACTGTAATATGATCCATACTCAACGGATCCGCCAATCACTTCATATTTTACGCTCAGAGAATCATTGTCTCCATCTCCGTTTGGTGTGATTGTTGTGTTTTCAAATTCAAAATTGCTGACATACGTTGAGTTTGCTCCCTGGATTGTTGGATCATTGTTGTAGACACAAACGCCAATATGCCACTTTTTGTTTGTAGTCTTGTCAGTGGCCCAGACATAGATGTCATTGAGATAGCCTTTGACCTTCCCTGGTGGCAGGTCAATATCCAGACCGAACCACGCCGAACCGACAACTCCGGTTTTGCTTCTTGGAGGAATCGTGAGTTCGGTTGTGGTCAGACTTACATTGAACTGCTCTGGATTTGCCGAGTTAACTTCGAAGCTCAGGCTTACTTTCATCTGCTTTTCTGAATAGTTCGTCACTTTTACAGGAATTCTTGAACCAACAACATCGCTGGGTAATGTGGATACCACCTGGGTGTCAAACAGCTCTTCAGGCGGATCGGTTATGTTTGTTCTTCCACCGTCTGCAATAATCAATGCAGAGGCAGGGGCAAACAGGATTGGAGATGTGGCTGCAAGATTTGCGTTGACCCTTCCCTGGCCCTGACCAATCATGGGTATATAGTAGTCGTTTGAGTATCTTCTCAGGGGTTGTGCAGTGTTCATCAACGCTCTTTTGACTTCAAAGGCGTTCCAGTCTGGTCTGGCCTGTCTTACAAGGGCGGCGCAACCGGCAACAAACGGACCTGCTGCAGATGTACCACCAAAAGATTCAGTGTATACATCATTTCTACCTTTGGCATCCTCGGATGTCGAGGCTATACAAGTATGAATGCCTTCTCCAGGAGCTGAAACATCCGGCTTCAGGTATCCCCTGAATGATGGGCCGATGGAGGTGAAAGTGGCCAGATTGCCTGTCATCGTTACATCTATCGCAACATTGATACTGTTCTGATCTTTTGTCGGTGTTCCAAGTGTGTATGACTTGTCCTTGTGCAGGGCATCCCTGAGAGCCATGCCGACGCTTGAATCAAATAGCTCAATGCTTGGTATAAACTTGAACATTTCTGGGGTTTCACTCTTGGACGGATCGAAATACATACCCCTTACTGCACCTGGGGTATAGTTATAAAGAATCATTGCGGAAGCTCCGGCGGTTGCAGCATTGATGCACTTGTCCTTGAAAGCAATCGGTGGACCGAACTGGCCACCAAGATCGGGGCTCGGACCTCTCTGGATCAACGCAACTTTGCCTTTTACGTCTATCCCTTTGAAATCATCTGCCCTTCCCCATCCACAATCGATTACTGCAAACGTCTGCTTTGAAGGGCTCGGGAAATATTTGCCATTTTCGCCAAGGAACGCCATATTGTTCTTGCTGTTGATTGTTTCATCTGGCGAGTTGAGAATGTTCACCCTTGCAGAATCCCTGTCGTCAAGAGCACCAACACCAATGACATTGACAGGAGAAGCCATTGAGCCACTGACTATTGGAATGTACTGGCCAGGCGTACCCGTGTTGCCTTGGGAAGCTACTACGCATACCCCAGCGAGCACGGCTCTGTTCTGTGCACCTTCACAGAACGATCTTCCACTGGGTGCACCATAGGAATTGTTTGAAACCTGGATTTTATCCGTGACATTATATTCAAATGATGCGATTGTACCATCAGTTGAAAGTGAGGCACTTTCTGATTCTTTGAGACCAATCTTGAATCCGGCCAGTTTTGCTTTCGGTGCAATACCAAGTTCTTTCACTTTTGTTCTTACATTGGCCGGCCCATCTCCGGCAACAATGCCCGAACAGCATGTTCCGTGATACGATTTATCCTCTTCCATGCAGTCTTTGTCTTTATAGGCAAGATCACGGCTTATAACAACCTTGGTCCCGATCGGTGTTGACTGGTTTCCAAAATCAATATGCGTGTAGTCAAGGCCTGAGTCTGTTATTCCACACAGGATTCCATTGCCATTTACAGCTCTGCCCTGTGGGTCTACAACCGTATTCCACGTTTTTTCTGCACCAAGGAAAACTCTTGATCTGGTGCGGTCAGGATACTGCGGTTGTGCGTAGTTGATGCTTTTTACAAACGGCATGTCGGCAAGCTCAACCACTTTGTTGGCTGGCATCTCTGCATAAAAGCCATTGAGCACATACTGGTATGATGAGCCGATGGTAATATCGGAGGAAATCTTTCTTGTGGCGGCGATAGCTGATCGTTGTGTTGCTTTGAGCCTGTTGTATGTGAACGAAGCCATGTGGTTGTCTGTACGCATTATTTCAAAGTTGGAGAATGGCTTCATTCCATCGAAAGTGAGAGCATCAACGACGGTTCTGCCTTCGAGCTCCACCACTACCGGAATTATATTACTTTTAGAAATGTCCATCTTCATGATTGCGAAATCAATCTTGTCCATGGCATGAGTTTTCTTCATTGGAACAAAAACCGAGAAGACGAGCATAGCTACAATAGCAAAAGCGAACGCTTTTTTCATACATTCCTCCATGATGCTATTATCGGGTTCAATTTTACACCTATGGTCATGAAATGCAATCCTTATATAATCCTTAGCTTTTATTAGTGTAACCCAAATCCAAGGAAAGGCGACGATTTGGAGTTTTTTGTTAATTATTTGACAATATTGGCAATAAAATCTGGGTTAGCCAGAACAAAAAATTTGCCATTTTTGGGAAAATTTGGCATAATGGTTTCAGGAGGTCTTATGCGCAGACTGCTCATTTTCACAACCGTTGTCATCATGATTTGTTCAATGGTGGTCATAACCCGCGACGCACAGGCGCTTCACAGGGTGCCGGTGCTCATGTCAAAAATGAATGTCAACCTCGAAATTTCACCGGAATCATACGGGTTTTCCGTTAAAGCCGACATCGATCTGACACCTTATGAAGACGTGTTGGAATTCGAGCTTGAGCTTGATCCTTCCTACGAAATAACCGCACTGACCCTCGACGACAAACAGGTTCCAGCCTACTTCAGCTATGGAATCATCGACATCTTCACACCTGCAAAAGAGGATGAGACCCACAAGCTCCACATCGAGTATGACGGTTACGCCCCAGGCGACCCGAGGCAGATGAATGCTGTATATGTCGGTGAGGACATGGCACATTTCGTATACGGTTGGCTCCCGGAAATTCCCGAACAAAACTACTGGCTACCCAAGAACACGACTTTGTCCATAAAAGCCCCGGCAGAATGGAAAACTTACTGCATCGGCAAGGAAATGTCGTCATCAAACGGCACGACAACCTACAAACTCGACTATCAGAGCCAGTACCTCACCTGTGGAGCCGGGCCATACAAAACCGTTGATGGCTTTTACAACGCAACTCCGATAAAGGTCTATTTCTTCCAGAACCACATCCAGCTTGGCAAGCAATATGTTGAAGAAATCCAAGCAATAATCGAACACCACGAAAAATATCTTGGGCTGTTCCCACAAACCAGATATCAGCTCGTTGAGGTCAGCGATTACATCAACGGTGGCATGGGGCCGGCCGGAATGACTCTCATCTATTCGTCATCGCTCAACCAGCCACTGGAAGGAAGGCAGAGAAATCTTCTTGCCCACGAGATCGGTCACTGCTGGACTCCAGGAACCATCCTCACTTATATGGGCAACGACAACTCGGCTGTGTTGACAACTGAATGCCTCGTATCCTACATTTCATACCTCTACAACGAATCGGTTGAAGGCCGCTACAAGATGATCGAGATGATGACCCAGGACATCGGCAACTATTTCTCCTACATCGACCGAAACGGCGACACGCCACTGCTTTATCTTACAAACGCCAACTCTGACATCAGAACCCACATCGCCTACAACAAAGGCCCCTGGATCTATCACATGCTCAGATATTTCCTCGATGATTCAAAGTTCACGTCCCTTATATCCGGGTTTGTCGACACCTACAAAGGCAAGCGGGCAGACGCCTACGATTTCTGGGATTACTGCGTGGAAAATTTCGGCGAGGACATCCCCGACAATTTCTTCCTTGACTGGCTTGCACGAGCTTCCCATCTTGATGTCTGGGTGTCAGGCATGAAGGAGACCCACAACGATGACGGCACGTATTCAACCGACATTTCGTTTGGTGCAAGGGGCGGTGCAACCTGGGTCGACATTGAAGCAGACATCTACTACAAGGAAGACGGCGAGGATACATCCAAGCGTGTAATAATCAACGATTATACCGAGACCGTTGAAACACCCTCGCCAATAACCGACATTGTTATCGATCCAAGGGTATGGTTCCCGTCAAGGTCAAACCTTCCGCCAACCGGCCCTCTCTCAGACTGCATCAATCGTGGTCGGTACTCGATTGTTGTCTACGGCACACAGGGCGGAGACATGGCTCAGATAATGGTTTCAAAATACTGGGCAAGGCTTTTCTACCGTTATATCCAATCCACAAACTCGTACGGCGTTGACCTTCTTCCAGACACGGATGTGTCTGACGAAATGCTGGCTCAGGCTGACGTCTACCTGTTTGGTGATCCATCCGTGAATTCTGTCACAGCCGACATTTCCGACTGCTTCCCTGTTCAGTTCGGCGACGGAAGGTTCTCTGTCGGTGGCCAGACATTCTCAAAACCTGACGAAGGCATCATCTATTGCTACATCAACAAATGCTACAACACCTCAAAATATCTGACGGTTTTTGCAGGAAACAGCGCCAACGCCCTTGATGGCTGCCTGATGGTGGATTTTGAAAGCATGGGGAGTGATTATGTAGTTTACAACGAGCTTTCCAAGGACAGCAGACGCGACTCCTATCTTGCAAGGGGTGTTTTTGGAAAGGCAGACTTCGCTTGGAAGGACACGAGCCTGCCAAACCTCGACATAGACAGCATTGCTCCTCAATCGGGCAATATCTTCAAAATCAACGGGATAGCACCGGGTGCAAAATATGTACGTGTCGGTGATGAAGCGATCCACGTTGAAACTGACGCTTCCTTCAAGGGCATGTTCGAGCTTGACCCACAACAGCTGACCATAAACATCGAGGCTTTCTCGGATGATTGGTCGTCAATCCACTACAACTTCAACCGCTTCCTGCTCTCCCCTGAAATAGCCATCAACCTCAAAACCCAGTCCTCGGCGGTGACGGTCAACAAACTCGACGTGTCCGACTGGATCAGCCAGCCTGTAAAAGTTGCGTTCAAATCTCCATTTATCAGCGCATCAGACATGGCGACGCTGCTTTGGATGTCAGGCGGAACCTGCTCAACCTATGGAGATGAAGGCAACACCTACATCATGCTGGCATTCGGAGACAAAAAGGTTCTTCTCACCGAAGGTCAGTCGATAGCCTTTGTTGATGGCCAGCCCGTAGCCATTGACAAGGCAAACGCTTTGGTCAGTCCAACATATTTTGGTGAGCTGTACGTTCCAGTCTCGGTGGTTGCGATGCTTGGCGCCAAATATTCCTACAACACGAAAAACGGCGACATCTGGATCAAATTCAAGACAGGAGCTAACCCGAGTGTAAACAACAAGATAAACACGCTGAAGCTTGAAAGGTGTCGGCTTTAAAAATCAGTGTTTTTTGATAGTGAGCTTGGTTACTCCTGAGCTGGCCATTATTTCAACCTCACCACCAATCGGGAAAGTGAACTTTGGATCAGCGTGACCGAAGTTTCTGCAGGAAAATAAATAACCCCCGATGTTAAATCGGGGGTCGGCTGGGAACGCTGTTTTTCAGGGCTTCTTTGGCAGTTTGCCATCGAGGCTGACAAGGATTGCGTTCAAGGTGTCACCATCGATTTTCCCAACAACAGCGATGGTTGCGCCATCGGTCAGTTCCTGTGGGGTTTTTGGCTCTTTGCCAAGGAAAAATCTGGTTTTGTCCGACCAGACAACCTTCACGGTCTTGCCGTCCTCGGCTGACAAAATGAACGAGCCTGCGTCACGATCAATATCGCTGACAACGCCTAAAACAGGCTTTGGACCTTCGTTTTTCTCGGGTTTGCCAATCATGATCGCCTGAGCCTCAATTGTTCCTGCGTCCTTGTCAACCTTGCCAAGAACCGAGACAGTGTCGCCATCCTTAATGTCAGCAAATGTCTTGTCTTTTGGCATGAACTTTGTGTTTTCGTTGACTGTCACCAGCAGAACACCTTTTTTTGTCGTGAGTGTGAAAGTGTTTGTCTGCGAGTTTATGTTTGAAGCCTTGCCAACCACCGGTTCAGGCTTTGGCTCCTGCTTTTCCTTCTTGCCCCAAAGAATTACAATGGCTGTAACTTCCTTTGTTTCTTTGTCCAACGATCCGGTGATGGTGAGCTCAAGATTTGCCACGATGTCAGCGAAGGATTTTTGGCCTTCTTTTGAAACATACCTGGTTTTTTCGTTGATAACGACTTTCACCCCACCCTTGTCGTTTGTGAATGTGAACGAGTTGTCGCCTACATCTTTCACGGAACCTACAGCCATGAAGTTTGGTTTTGGCGCATCTGGCGGTGGTTCAATTGTTCCTGAAGCAACAATGATTGCATCGATGGTCTTTGCCTTTTTGTCAACCTTGCCAATGACGTTGAGCTCAGCATCTGCCTGCACAATTCCGAAATCTGCCTGCTTCATGTCTGAAAGGAATTTGGTTTTTTCAAAAGTTATGACCGTGAAAAGCTCATCTTCAACCTTCATTTCAAAAGTTTTGTCAGTGTCATTGACCGAAGAGACAATTCCTTTGACTGGAGCTGGTTTTTCAAGACCCATTGCAACGGTTGTCCCTGCAATCATGAGCAAAACAACCGAGAGTGTTATCATTTTCTTCATCTTGTGCCTCCTTTTCCTCTTTCAAACTTTGTTTCCATCTATTACGATCGTTGATGGTTAAAAGTCAGATGAACCCCGTTTGGGGGTTGCAGTGTAATGAAGGTGGTTATCGAAGGAGGTAACAAATGAAAAAGAACGTAAAGATCGCAACCGTGGCAATCATGATCCTTGCAGTGGCCGTCGGGGCATTCACTCTTTTTGGAAAGGCAAGCGCTGCTGATCCTGCTGACCCAAAAAATGAACTCACAGTCACCGGCATGGGCCTGATTAAAGTGTCAGCCGACAAATTCTCTGTTGTCATGACTCTCCAGACCCTTGACAAGTCAGCAAGGGAAGCCCAGCAGCAGAACGACAAGAAGGCCAACGCCCTAATCGACGCACTTACAAAAGCGGGAGTTGCAAGGAAAGACCTTGTGACATCGGACTACAGCCTCTATCCACACTACACATGGGATCCAAGAAACAACACCAACGAGCTTGACGGCTACACGGCCAACTACAGCCTCAAAGTGACAGTCTACGATCTCAAGAAGATGGGCGAGATCATTGACCTTGGTACAAGCAACGGCGTCAACAACATCGGTGGAATCAGCTACGAAGCAAAGACTCTTGACAGCGTCAGGCAGGAAGCGCTCAAGCTGGCAATGAGGGACGCAAAGACCAAAGCAACAGTCGCCCTCTCAGAGTACGGAAGAAAAGTCAC
>CAZXEH010000021.1:0-31398 GCA_964639885.1 uncultured Caldisericales bacterium
GCCGTCAATGGGGTTATGCAGCCTCAGACTTACAGGATCAACCTTTCAAAAGGAAGAATGATTGTACCGGTTGATTTTTTCGAGGTTTTGTCAGATGTTTCGGTTAACGTTTCGGGTGATACCCTCTTCTTTGTAAGCCCGAAACTGCTTCCGTGGCAGATGATGCCCCAGCCGGATTTGGGCAAAAACCTTTATGAAACCAAGTGTGCAAGGTGCCACCAGCCACCTGTGCCGGACGTGAAGTACAGATCAGAATGGACACCGATTGTCCAGCGGATGATGGCCAAGGATCCAGCGTGGATCAGTCCAAAAGAGGCTGACCTCATTACACGCTATCTGTGGGGTCAGGCCAAACCCGACAGTCCCGATTAACTTTGTTTTAACTAACGACAAGATGTAGTTTTACTCTTGTTTTGTTTCCTGCCTGTTTACGCCAAATATTATCTGCAGTTAGATATTTCATGGAGGCTCTTAATGAAGAAGTCAGTCATCGCTTTTATAGCAATTGTCGCCCTCGTGCTCGGTGTGACCATGATCGCCCATGCTCAGCAGGCATACATGGACTCATTCAAAGCCAACTACCCACAGCTTGGCAAGTCAAAACTTGCAAAAGACTGTCTTGCATGCCACATCAACCCGACAGGCTCAGGCGAGAGAAACCCGTATGGCGTCAATTATGAAAACGAGAACGAAATCGATGATGATTATGACACGCTCGAAACCATTGATGCTGATGGCGATGGATACACAACAGGCCAGGAAATCAAGGGAGTAACCTACCCGGGCGATTTCACCGACACACCGGGTGCAAAGAAATTCAAAACCTGCCTCACCTTCTTCGCCGGCAAGGACACCTTCAAAAAGAAACTTTGCGACTACATGATCTTCAACGGCAAGATGGTCACGCTCACAAAGGATGGCAACGGAGTCTACTTCAAGGGCACAAGCATGATGGTTCCATGCAAGATTTCTGTTGAAAAGCTTGGCGCAGCATACAAGTACGATTCAAAAAAGAAAACCATCACAATTACAAAGGGTAAAAAGACTGTTGCGGAGCTCACTCTTGGCAAGACAGCCGGAAAGATCAACGGCAAGGCAGTCACGCTTCCTGCAGCTCCGGAAAACAAGACCGGCACAACAATTGTTCATGTGCCAACCAAGACCCTTGAACTCATCTTCAATGCCAAGTACGTCTACATCAAAAGAGGAAAGATAGGTCATATCAGACTTTGACACCTGACGACCACAGTACATATAAGTGTTCAATAATACGCCACCGGTGCGTCCGGTGGCGTATTATATTTTTAAAGGAGGTTTTTCTTAAAAGATGAGAAAACTGGTAACGTTGGTGATTGCGATTGTTATGGTTGCTGGAATTACAGGGCTTGTGCTTGCTCAACAGGCTTACAATGACTCTTTTTTTGTAAACTATGAGGCGGCAAAGAAAACAAAACTTGCAAAAGACTGCAAACCGTGCCATTTCAAAGCTGATGGTTCCGGCGAACGCAACGCGTACGGCATTATGTATGAAAATGATGGTGAAATCGACGATGATTTCGAAGGCATTGAAAAAGATGATGCCGATGGCGATGGCTACTCAAACATCGATGAAATCAAGGCTGGAACCTGGCCAGGATTCTTCAATGATCATCCGGGTGCAGCAAAATACAGCAAGTGTGTGACGTTTGTCGGTACGAAAGACAGCTTCAAAAAAG
Organism: uncultured Caldisericales bacterium; assembly: GCA_964639885.1. Taxonomy (GTDB): domain Bacteria; phylum Caldisericota; class Caldisericia; order JAAYUI01; family JAAYUI01; genus JAGNLA01. Next base: position 1,716 of record CAZXEH010000021.1, read on the forward strand.
CTCCGGTCATGTACTGTATTGTCAACGGCACCTTGTTTGATATGACCAAACAGGGTGGTGCCTGCTACATCAAGGGTGGCAAGATGATGGCCCCGCTTCGTGTTGGCATCGAGCAGCTTGGCGGAACGGTCAAGTACGATGCAAAGGAAAAAAGAATAGACATCTACAAGGGTTCAAAGCTCATGGGCAAGATGTGGATTGGCAAAAGATACGGTGAAATTCCTCCAGGAAAGAAGTATGACCTGATCACAGCTCCGGAAATCAAGGCTGGAACTTCTTCAACGTTTGTGCCTGTTAAAGCCGTTGGTGTGGCTCTCGGAGCTGACTTCGCATGGGTGAACAGGGGAAAGCTTGCGAACTTCCGCTTCAAATGATCAGTTTTAGAATAAATTATCATTCCTGAAATAAACCCCTCATTTACTTAACCTGGACTTACCAAAATTCCGAATCTTCTGCCTATCATGTTGATGGCATAAGATTGAACCAGGAGATGGATATGAGGGGTTTATACTTTGTAATAACTATCATTCTTGTTATACTTTTAATACCAGAAATATCGATAGTAAATTATTCACGCATATGTCTTGGATTTCAAGATTCGAAAATGTCGGTTTCCAAAAAAACAATTGATGAAACACCAAAAAAATCACCATCAAACCAGTCAGAAACGACACTGGCCAATCACAACGACGATTCCGGTAAACTGAATAACAACAATATTAAAACGTCAAATTTCGACGGAACCTTTAACTTTTCAAAATCAGTAGATGCAAATGGAGATGGTATCTATATCGACAATGGCAAGAAGGTAGATTCCGGCGACAGACTGAGTTTCAATCTTGACTGGAATTTTGTTTCTGGTGCTGATCCGCTTGATCAGGCTTACGTCACCGATCAGGTGCCAGTTGGAACAACATATCTTGCTGGCTTTGCATCCAATTACAACCTCGAACATTCGCTTGATGGCGGTTTGACATGGAATCCGGGTGAACCACCAAACGGTGCTCCTGCCGGAACGAAACTACGCTGGAATGTAACCGAGCCTTATTGGTCAACAATCGATGGCAAGCCGTACGACCCTGCGACAGAAAACGCTCATGTGAGTGAGTCATCTGCACAGCCGGCTCTGGTCTTCAACAAGACGGACAAGCCATCCCTGGCCTTTTCGGATTTTGCAAGGACGTATGATGAATATGATATCGTCAACACAACATGGAACGGATCGCAGTGGGTTGGAGCAAACGCTTTCCCCTACAACCACGAAAATGCTGATAACGGAACCGTGAATCCGGAAGCCTCCGAGAGCGATGGGGCATCACTGGCGTTCGACCAGAATAACAGGCCGTGTGTTGCATGGGGCGAGAGGATTGATCCTGCAGTCATAACCAGCTGGGAGATTTTCTTTGCAAGATGGAACGGCTCCAAGTGGGTGAACGTCCAGGGTGATGCCCTGAGTGGATTGAATGGCATAGTCAGCAATACGCCCAGCACCTCGTATGGAGTGTCGCTGGCCATTGACTCAAATGGATTTCCAAACCTTGTCTGGTATGACTACACCGGAGCATCCCTTAGCTTTGACATCTATTTTGTAAAATGGAACGGGAGTTCGTGGGTCAATGTTTCCGGTGCTATTTATGACGGTTCAAACGCCAAAGTCAGCAACACCACGAGCAGCTCGGAGTTTCCGTGTCTGAGGCTGGATCAAAATGATTTGCCCTGCGTCACCTGGTCAGAAGGATCCTTTGGTGGTTATGATGTAATGTTTGTCAGGTGGGATGGTGTTCAATGGGTCGGTGCAAACGGTTTGCCCTACAACCCTGGAACTGGCGCAAACGGCAACGTCAGCATGAACCCTGGAATGTCTGGCTATCCTGCAATGGATCTGGATTCGAACGGCAACCCATGCATCTCCTGGCATGACTATTCTTACGGTGCCGGCACAGACATCATGTGTGTCAGGTGGAACGGATTGGCTTGGGTTGGCGGGAACGGATTGCCTTTCAACAGCGTTACCGGAGCAAACGGAATTGTAGCCAGATCAGCGTTTATTCCGAACGGTACAACCTCCAGCAAGATGTCATCCAAGATGACATCAGTTGTTTTTGACGGCAACGATGACATTCTTCTCACCTTCTGGTGTGAAATGGCCGGTAACAAAGGTGTATATTTCATACAAACGACAAGTGCCGCTTCGGTATGGTTCGGTGCAAACGGGAAGCCATTTGACAGCATCACCGGTCAAAATGGCTGGACGAGAGCCGGCATGCAGTGTATCTACACCAATTTCGCAACCACAGTCTCAATCGGTCACGACATAAACGATCTTCCCTACATCTCCTGGTACACACAGACCCCTGACTATTACGCTGTTTCATTGATCAGATTTTCACCACTTTCCCAGACGAGGTCTTTGAAGTTTTCTGTTGTCGTTGACAGCCCGATCAATCCGGGCATATCAACCATTCAAAACATTGCCTCGTTTGCACATTCCCTTGATGGTGGCCAATCGCTCCGAAGCGATACGGTGACGCTTGGGCTCAAGGGTAGCGAAACGATCGTTGGCAATGGATTGAAAATCACAAAAACATCAAAAAGTTTCAGCTATAATGTCAACGATGAACTTGAGTTCACGATTTCTGTGACCAATACCGGTTTGGAGAGTCTTTCAGACGTTTCATTGACTGACGTCTTTCCAAGGGAACTAAGTTTCATCTCATCACAACCTTCGGGTCAGGCAGGTGTTTCGTCGGTCAGGTTTTCGCTTGGAACGCTAGACCCTGGAGAAACAGAGACAGTAAAAATCAGTTTCAATCTTAACAGAGGAGTTTCAGTCAACGATTGCCTGACACTGATCAATGATGCTGTCGCTCAAACTGGTGCGGTGATTTCTAAAACTTCTTGTACATTCAGCATTTGCAGACCAAAAGCCCCAGACCCGCTCGTCCTCAACGCCACATGGGTTGGCATCGACACCCAGACAGGTGTTGGCAACCTTGGTACGCCTGTACTCATTCTCGTCAAGGTGACAGGTGGTTCATCTCCATACGACCTTTACTTTGATTGGGGCGAAGGTAGCACAATGCTTGGCGACCAGAGAGATGGCGATGAAATTCCGGCAGTTGTTGTGGAAAATCTCGAACCAGGTGATTACAGTTTCTCGGTTAAATGTGTCGACGCTTATGGTGGAACCAGATCAATATTCAGAAAAGTGACCATAAAATAACCGGAATGTTACTGAATTTAACCATAAACAAAGAATCGCTCATCCTCGTCACTTGAAAATGATATATTTGACGTTATAATCCAAAATATAGTAAAAAGTCCTCCTTGGAGGGCGAAAGGATTTCAAAAGTGCCAGAAGGTACAGTAAAGTGGTATGACGCAAAAAAAGGTTTTGGTTTTATAACCAGAACTGACACCAGTGAAGATGTTTTTGTTCACTGGAGTGGTATTCAAAAAGACGGTTTCAAATCCCTCGAACCAAATCAGAGGGTAACGTTCGACATCATCGCAACAGATCGCGGCGCAAAAGCCGAGAACGTAAAGCCAGCTTGAGCAGCAAGTAAGTGAAAGCAGCATAGCCTTGCGTTCTTCATCAGCAAAATTTACAGATGGAATTGACAGACCCCAGATGGACCATGTCCTTTGGGGTTTTATTATTTGAAGGAGGGTGAAAATGCCAGAAGGAACAGTTAAGTGGTATGACCAGAAAAAGGGTTACGGATTTCTGACAAGATCAGACACAGGAGAAGATGTCTTCGTTCACTACACAGCCATCAACAAAGATGGTTACAAGACTCTGGACAATGGCCAGAAGGTGACGTTCGACATCGCTCAGGGACCAAAGGGTCTCAAAGCTGAAAACGTCAGACCAGCCTGAAAAACGACTGGGAAAGCGGAAGTTGCCCCAAAAGGGGCACGTTAAACAAGGAAACTAGAAACCTTTTTTCGGCTAACCGTAAGAAGTTTTCGTTTCAGTATTAAAAAAGGAGTATGCAAAATGGCAACAGGAACAGTTAAGTGGTATGACCAGAAAAAGGGTTATGGATTTGTTACGACAGACGCAGGCGAAGATATCTTCGTCCATTATGCCTCTATCAACATGGAAGGTTACAAGACTCTGGACAATGGCCAGAAGGTAACATTCGACATCGCCCAGGGACCAAAGGGTCTCAAAGCCGAAAACGTCAGGCCAGCCTGACGAACTCGGATTCAGTCAACACTCTGTAATGGAGTGAATTAGTTTCGGAAACTAGAAGCCTTTCCTGGAAACACCGGGGGAGGCTTTTGTTTCAGAATAAGAGAAGGAGTACAGCAAAATGCCAGAAGGAACAGTAAAGTGGTACGATCAGAAAAAAGGTTACGGTTTTGTTACAAGAACTGATACAGGGGAAGATGTTTTCGTTCACTACACATCAATTGAAAAAGACGGTTACAAGACTCTGGACAATGGCCAGAAGGTGATGTTTGATATCGAGCAGGGACCAAAGGGTCTCAAAGCCTCTAACGTAAGAGCTCTCTAGTTTTTAGACCTGCACTTGTTACAAAGGCCGAAGATTTCTATTGAGATGTCTTCGGCCTGAAAGTCTCCAACCATCTGCTGAACTTGCTCCTGCCTGAGTTTTCCATTTATGTCAATTTCTTTGTCATCGATATTTCCACAATTCCTGCAAATCACATGAACTTCAAACGGTTTTCTGATGCCAAAATGAGCGTGCTGCTGGCTGAAGTTGCTTTTGTGTACAACTCTCTGCTCAAACAACATCTCCAGGATTCGATAGATTGTTGCTATATCAATATGAAACCCCTGCTTTTGAAGCTCTTCCTGAACTTCCCGTGCTTCAAGGTTTTCGTCTTTATGGTCAAAGAGCAGCTTCAAAACTGCCTTTCTTGGCTTTGTGATACGGAATCCGTTCTGTCTGAGCTGTTCCAATGTTTTTTCCATTTATCACTCTCCTTTTGCAAGCACCAGCAAGGAGCCGTAGAAGACGATGGCTGCGCTGGAGCGGGTTAGAGGCTGACCAAGACCAAATTTGCCTGATGCAAAAACACGTCTTTCGTCTGGATTAATCATACCCGAACCGACTGCTTTTGCAATTGCCCTGTAATAATAATTTGATGCCGGAATGTCTGTGAATTTAATTGAAGAGGCTTGTTTTGTAGGCTTGATCGCATTAACCAGTATCTGAATGATAAATTCCCTTGTTGCGGTCTTGCTTCCCTCAAATTTCCCCTTGCCTGATAGAATACCGGCTTTGACAAGCGCTGCAAGATAGCCATCTTCCCTGGTGCCTGTTTTTGTGTCCGTATATCCTGAGCTGGACGAAAGAGGTTGTAAACCAAGAAGGTTGGCTGTCCAGATTGCGCATTCGTAACGGGTTATATTTCTGCTCGGTTCAAATTTTCCTGTTGCATCACAGATGCCTGATGCAAGCATCTGGTCGATTTCAAAGACGGCCGAATTGCCTTTGGCATCAACAGCAATTGATGGATCAAAGGTGAGTTTTGCTGTCATTTCGGTTTTGTTTCCAGCATCATCCTGAGCTTGGATGAAGAATGATCCTGAACCTGATGAAAGTTTCTTCCTGAGCAGCTTTCCATCTGGTTTCTGGGCTGCGCCATCCACGCTGACCGTTGACGCCCCCTCGACCGTTGCCACCAGCTCAAAGTCCTCAAGGCTGGTCTTTCCGCCTCTTGGGCACCAGATTTTGACTTTTGGCGGAACGGTGTCCACGTACAAGGTTTCTGCCTGCGAAATTGAAATCTGACCATCAATCTTTGAGACAACGGCAACCTTGTGTGTTCCTTCAGTTAATCGCATACTGATTGTGAAATACCCTTCAGGGTCAAGCGTCAGCCGTGTTTCTGTTCCATCAATTGCGATGAAGGCACTTGAAAGCGGGACTGCGAAACCAGCAAAGGTCACATCTAGTGTTTTTGAGGGTGCGAGTCCTCCGACGATTTTGCCTTTTGGCACGGCAGCCTTGATGTTGAAAAGACCAAGAATTTTCCTGAGCATTTCAGCACCAACAACGTCAAGATCGATCATTTCGAAAGCCATCGAGCAGGCAACAAGGTTGTCGTATCTGCAAATTGCATCGCCCGTTCCAATGAAAGTTGCCAGCGGAGCACCTCCAGATATGACTGGGATGCCCTGAATCTGAAAACCTGACTGTGGAAATGATGTTGAAATAAGCATTCCGTCCAGAACGCCCGAACCGACAACTGAAAGAACAGGAGTTGTGTCCGAATCAACAACAACCGGATCGCCGTAATACATGACCGGACCCGGCCCCATCAGAATCACTTTGGCTCCGCACTTGAGGGCTGTCCTGATTGAATCGGCCAGTTTCAGCGTTTTTGAATTTGGCAGTGATGAACTTGAGTAGATGAACGCCTGTGAACTGATGATATCTTCGGCGGAAATCTCATCACGGGCTTCAAAAGGCAGCTGGAGATTGCCCAGCGCCTGCGAAAGCATGAGATGAGGCGTTGACGTCAGGATTACGGGTTCTTTTTTGTCCAGCTGAACCGAGAGTGAGCCAGGAACCGTTATTTTCACTTTTTTCGGTTTAAAGAACTGTGATGCCAGCGTTATTTCATAATTACCCTCAGGCAGGTCAATTGTTGAGTTTGGCTGAAGTTTGATCGGTTCTATCGGCATGTCTGAAAATATTGCCCATGAAGCGGTGTTTATCGATACTTTCAGCTGGCCGATGCTGGCCTTTTCTAGCATAAGCGATTCTGGTAGACCGTTTTCAACGAGATTCACTGCGGCAGTCTTGTATCCGTAAGAGAAAACGCTGACTTTTGCGCCATTTGCAGGAATGTGTGGAATGAAAAGTTCACCATCGGTGAAATTGACGCTCTCATCAGAAATTTTTGCGGTTCCACTCAATGGTTTACCTGACTGATCAGTTATTTTTGCCTGCCATTTGACCGTGTCGTCAAAAGAATCAATGCAAGTCTTCATCAGCCACTTTGCATCCTCGATGTTGCTGATGTCGGGGAAGGTAAAACCAAGGATTATGCCTTGCTTTTTTGGTGTCGAAACCCTGAGTCCCGCATATGTGCTGGCTTCGTTGCCGGCGTAACTCAGGAACGGTTTGGCAACATCGTCGATTGGAATGAGTTTTGATGATGAGGCAAACCCCCAGAGGGTGGTCAGGGCAAGTGTCCTGTAGTTGTCTTTGTTCCACCATTTGATTGTCATTCCACCATCTTCGAGGCCAGTGCAGTGAAAATATGAGGCCAGGAAAGGTGTTGTTTCGGTTTCGCCAAAATAGCTGGCTCCAAAGAACGTTGAGGTGAGGACTAGCTTGCCTCCGCCGTCAAGATAGTCGCTTAAAATCGATATTTCCTTTGGATCAAGCGTACCGCCTGCGTTCCAGATCAGATACGGGAACCTCGAAAGCTGGTTTGATGTGACTTTCCCTGAAGAGAGTGACCAGTAAAACCACGACATGCCTGTTGCATCCAAAGCTGGTTTGAGTTTGCCGCGAATCGGGATCGGCCTTGTCCCGAAGTAGGATCTCCTGGCATCGATGAATCCAAGTTTTGCCGGCTCAAGCGTGATTGTGAACTCGGAATCGCCGGTTATTTCCTTTTCAACCCTGGTCATGCTGTGGCCGAAGGACGAGATAAGGAACGTGTATTTTCCTTCTGGCAGCGGTAAAACGATGGTGCCGTCTGGAGCATCAAGCTGGGCAAGTGGGGTGTCCTTGACTACGATTGAACTTTCGACGAAATCTCCAAGCAAAGGAGAGATTGTTGACAGCGTCACCCTGTAGAGCGGAAGCGGTTCAAGTTCGACTTCATCGGCTCCCGTAACGACTGTTTTGAAGCCGTAGGCGCTGATTTCAACCGGTTGGGTGTCCTTTGCAAGGAAATCAAAGTTTTTTGCCAGCTCTTCAGTGATTTCATAAGTCCTGTCCGACGTTTTTATCTTAATGTTGCCGTAAAGTCTGGCGCTGCCTGGCCTTGTGATTTTTATGTTCCTTTTGATGCGGGTTTGTGTCTGGGCAATCGCCTTTTTTGAATCGATAAGACCTTCGCCATACCTGCGGTCTCTGCCTGGTTTTCCCAGGTCTGTTGCGGTTTCGAGGATGGAAGACTTGAGGTCTTCAAGGTTTATTCCTGGATTTTGCGAGGCTATGAGAGCGCACAGTCCAGCAACGTGAGGAGCCGAGAAGCTTGTTCCGTCGGCGATGTCGTAGGTTTTTCTCAACGATGCGACACGCACTCCCTCACCGGGTGCGCAAACATCTGGCTTTGTGACAGTAACGAAATCATCGAATGTTTCCCAGACAACCATGTCACCGCTAGAAAAGCTCGATGCCTTCAGGTTGTGCCCAACTGATCCGACAGAGAGGACTTCCGGTAGGTTGCCCGGGTTGGAAGTTGAGCCTTCGCCTTCGTTTCCTATGGATGCAATGGGCAAGATGCCTGTCTTGATCAAATTTTGAATGCCCGGTTTGAGATACTCCTCAACGGACGGCATGCCAAACGACATGTTGACAGCCGTTGGATAATCCTTGGTTTCAGGGTCATCGTCAGGGTCGGCGATCCATTGGAGACCCGCTATAATCTGGCTCAGGTTTCCGCTGCCACCTGGAAGGACGCAGCCCACGACGAGCTTTGCTTCAGGTGCAACGCCGACCGTCTCACCGGCAATGATCGAACTGACCATGGTTCCATGGCCATCGCCATCGAAAGGAACTGTCTGGTCGCCTTTTCTGCCATAATCGTCAAAATATGCGAACTGGCTTACCTTTCCTTTGAGCTCCGACTGTGTTGGATCGCAACCTGAGTCAAGAACGCCGATTGTTACACCCTTCCCTTTGTTTCCTGTCGCCCAGATGTCGGGTGCGCCTATCGCTTTCAGGTTCCATTCGGGATCAACGTTTTTGGCATATCTGGTTTCAGTCTTGATAACATAGTCATCGATGGAGGACACGCCTGTATTTTTGGTTATCTCTGAGAGGGCGTAGTTGGTGGCTGCTATGGAAATTGCGTTTTGAATCCAGAAAGCGTTGTAGTACTGGACTTCGCCGGCTGTTTTGAGCTGCTCAATGAGCGAAACAACCTGCAACTGTGACGCACCGGTGTTTTTGCGTAATTCTGACTGGGTTTCTGCGTTGATCTGACCAAGAAGCAGTATTTTCCTGAGATATGTTTTTTGCACTGCAAAAGATATTGGAAATGGCAGAATAAAGATGACTGCCAAAAGAACAAGTATTGTTTTCTTCACTATTCCTCCGTGTTGGAAGGTCACCTTGATAACTTTCCGAGTGCTACTTTAATGATTTCTTCGGCTGATTTTTCGGTTTTGCCCAAGCCTGAAAGCGCCCTTTCAACCTCGCCCATCGAGAATCCAAGGGCACGCAACGCTGCTCTGGCCTCGTCCATCATGTCACCGCCAACCGGCAGCGCTCTGGACTGGACTTGCACCTGACCCATGGCATCCTTGAGTTCAAGAACCATTCTCTGGCTAAGCTTTGCTCCTATTCCGGGAACCGCCTGGAAAACGTGCGGTTTTTCGTAGATGACGGCATCTGCGATCTGCCCGGGTGAAAGGTTGCGAAGGATGCCAAGAGCGGTTTTGCCGCCAACGCCCGAGACTTTTGCCATTATTGTCTGCATCAGCTTGCATTCTGTCTGTGTGGCAAAGCCGAAAAGCGTGACGCCGTCTTCCTTGAATTGTTGAATTGTGTGGAGCTTTATTGTTCCGCCAATGGAAAGGTCGGGGATTTTCCCGATGAAAACCTGGTAGCCAACGCCACCGACGTCCAAAACGATGTACTCATCCTCGATTGTTTCGACTGTTCCGCAAAGATGCGCTATCATGGCCACCTCTTGCTACAGAGTATAGCAGTTGTTGAAGCCAAATAAATGATTGGAAGCGATGAAGTCTGGACGTAAGTTTTCCAATTTTTTACCAAGGTAGTTTTACCTGACACAATTGATTGGGTGTTGTAATGAAATGTGGTCTGAGATTCTTTTGATTCTTACCTATACAAATTTTCAGGTGTAAAAAATCGAATATTTCTTGAATTTTTCTGTTTCCAGTTTTTTGAAGTCGTATAAACCCTGTATTTTTCAATAGTTTATACAGTTTCTAACCCCAGTTTAATCAATTGTGAAAACCATGTGCCCAAATCGATGGCTTTTTGTAAAAACTTTGGAAACCATCTCGTGTCAAATATCGGAGAAAGGAGTTCAATGATGGAAGAAATTTTTGGCACATGGTGGTTCTGGACGATTGCGGGCATCCTTTTCCTGCTCATATTTTCGAGGCTGATACTGAGGCTGTTTGGAATGGTGTTCATTCCGAAAGACCAGATCGGAATCGTCACAAAGAAGTTTGTGCTGTTTGGAAGGCACAGGACTCTTCCAGATGGAGCGATCATCGCTTTGCATGGCGAAGCTGGTGTTCAGGCTGATACGCTGGCGCCGGGAATCCACTTCGGACTTTGGCCGTGGCAGTATTACATCAAGCTCGAGCCGTTCACAACCATTGCCGTCAACAGGATTGGCATCGTTGAGTCCCAGGATGGAAAACCGCTCACAGGCGGAAGGATTCTTGGCAGAAAGGTCGAATGCGAGTCGTTCCAGGACGCAAGGGCGTACCTTGAGGAAGGTGGAGAGCGTGGCCCACAGATTGCCATCATTCCTCCTGGAACTTACAGGATCAACAAAGCACTGTTTTCGGTCAAGGAAGTAGAAGTGATCGAGATTGCCAACAACATGGTAGGCATCGTGACCACAAAGGAAGGCAAACCGCTTGAAACCGGCGAGATTGCAGGCCGTGAGGTACAAGGACACAACATGTTCCAGGATCCACAGACCTTCATCGACAACGGCGGATACAAGGGTCGTCAGGAGCAGGTCATCCTTGCTGGACGCTACTTCATCAACCCGTTGTTTGCAACTGTTGAACAGGTGCCACTCACTGAAGTTCCGATAGCACAGGTCGGCGTCGTGATCGCTTATGTCGGTGAAAAGGGACAGGATTTGACCGGCGATGCTTTCCAGCACGGAAATCTGGTGGACAAGGGCAAGAGAGGCGTATGGATTGAACCGCTCGACCCGGGCAAATACCCGATCAACCCTTACACCCACAAGGTTGAGCTGGTGCCAACGGCAAACATCGTCCTCAACTGGGCGACCGGCAAAACCGAATCGCACAAGCTTGACGAGAGGCTTTCGACAATCACTGTCAGGTCGTCCGACGGCTTCACCTTCAACCTTGACGTCAGCCAGATCATCCACGTGCCAAGGAACGAGGCTCCAAAGGTCATCGCACGCTTTGGAACCATGGTAAACCTTGTCACGCAGGTGCTTGAGCCGACCATTGGCAACTACTTCAGGAATGCCGCACAGACTTCCGATGTCATCGAGTTCCTCCGCAAGAGGAGCGAGAGGCAGGATCAGGCAAAGACTGCAATCCGCGAGGCTCTCAAGGAATACAACGTCAATGCCATCGACACGCTGATTGGCGACATCACGCCTCCTGAGGCTCTGATGAAGACCCTCACGGACAGGAAGATTGCCGAACAGGAGAAGGTGACGTACGACACCCAGAGGCTTGCCGAGGAAACGAGGAAAGAGCTTGAACAGGCAAAGGCCATGGCTCAGACGCAGGCAAGGGTTGTAGACTCTGAAAGGAGCGTGACCATTGCCGGATTCAATGCCGAGGCCGCCATCAAGGAGGCTGAAGGTCAGGCAAAGTCGAAGACCATCAACGCCGAAGCGGACGCCAAGGTTTTGACGACGGTTGGAAACGCAGAAGCTGAGAAGACCAAAGCCGTTGGTACAGCAGAGGCTGATGTCATCAAGCAGAAAATCGATTCGATGGAGTCGAACAACTACGCAGCCGTGCAGATTGCGCAGGCACTTGCCTCCAACAAGATCAAGCTGGTGCCAGACATCGTGGCTGGATCATCCGGCGAAGGTGGAACCGGAAACACTCTCGTGGACGTGCTTCTTGCAGGCATGATCCGCGACAGTCAGCAGAGGGGCAAGTAGGATTGGGGATCTCAGGGAATGCCGCAGGGGTTGTTCACCCCTGCGGGTTTTTAAATACTAGGGAATATTTATACACTGTCGAATCATCTTGAAGTTGAGGGATCAAGTTGTGTTTCTTGAATAAGATGAACCTTGGCTTGTTAATCCTGCCAGATCGGTGATTCCTGCCAGTTGTCAGGGAAACCCATCCTGTCTTTCGGAACGGCAGGATATTTGTTCAGCAACTCTAGAAATCGTTTTTTCCAGGAACTTTGTGGCGCAATGATTTTTTGAAGGTAACGGAGTATGGTGATGATACCAAAATAATATTCGTTTCTAATCTTGACCGGAGACTGCCAAAGTTGCTCTCTGGGGATTTCAGGTTTTACTGATAAAACCTTGTTCCACAGTCTTTGGTGATGGGCACATAAATTCCGTGTGTATGAAATCGATCTGATCCAGTTTGGGAATATCTTTTTGTGTATACCATAGTATTTTGAAATTCTCTCTGAGAGTATATAGTCCATGCCTTCATAGAATCGTGACAGATTACCAAAATCCAGCAATTCTCCCGCTTTCCAGAAAGGAAGTAAAACCTCATCCGGGTATTCATCTTTGTGTTGTTTTACATAATCATCTTGGCTAGCCTGTTTTTGCAGGATTTTTGACAGAAAATTTGCGTGATCCTTGGCGCTCATATTGGGTAAACTGTTGATTTTCGTGTAGCCGGTGGCTTTGTATTCAAGGCTATGTAAATTTATAATCTGTGTGCGGAGCGATATTTCAAATCTCTCTATCAGATCCAGTGTTAGTAAACGAAGTTGTCTGTCAAAAACGTATCTTTCCCATATATTTTCAAATGTTGTCCCGACAACGAATAGGTTTGAATTTTGTTGCTGAAATGGAGGAAAATACAAACTCAAACGGTAGAAATTCACATTGTTCAATTTGTGAGCTGTGGGATTGTGATCATCGATTGTCAAACCTCTCCTGAGAAGCTCTGAGATTTGCTCATCAATTGTCAATGCAGGTTTGTCGTAGATGCTTCCTCCCAATACTATGAAAAAGCCGTCCTTTTGGGCTTGCATGCAGAGGCCGGACGGCGAAGTGATAATAATACTATCATATTATGAAAAATGTTCAATAGGGTTTTCTAAATAATTTGTTTTCACCTCACGCTAAACAAATGACAAATGCCAAGGGCGCAGGCGTCGGCGACGTCGTCCGGTCTGGGAACATCGGCCAGTCCAAGAATCATCCTAACCATCGCCCCAACCTGCGACTTGTCTGCAGCGCCGTAGCTTGTGACGGCCAGCTTGACCTCGTTGGGCTTGTATTCAAAGACAGGGATTCCGACGTGGTGGGCGACCATCAGGATCACACCCCTGGCCTGGGCGACAAGAATGGCCGTTGTTGTGTTCTTGGCAAAAAACAGCTCCTCGACAGCCATCTGGTTGACTTGGAATTTCTTTGCGATGTCAAGCAGCTGCTCGTGGATAATGCAAAGCCGGTGAGGAACCTCCCCACCGGCCGGTGTTTCTACGAGTCCGCAGTCGACAAGACGCATTGTCTGACCGCTTTTATCGAGCACTGCCCAGCCGACTCTGGCCAAGCCAGGATCGACTGCCAGTATCCTCATTCGAGGATGGCTGCGATGCGCTCCATTTCGGCGTCGTCGATCTCTGAGTTTGTAAAGACCTTCTGAACGTCGTCATGATCTTCAAGTTCGTTCTGGAGCTTCATGAGCTTTTCGGCGTCATTGCCTGAAATTTTGATGGTTGACTTCGGGTTGTAGACGAGGCCTTCTTCTTTAACCTTGTAGCCAGCCTTTTTGAGCGCTTCGGAAACAGCGTGAAGCTGGTCTGATGGGGTTGTAACGATGAATCCGTCACCGTCTTCGGCAACATCTTCTGCGCCAACATCGGCAGCGACCATGAACACGTCATCGAGCGACTTTCCGCCACCTTCGATCATAAGTTCGCCCTGTCTGAGGAAGTTCCAGGCAACGCATCCCTGTTCGCCAAGATTTCCGCCGTGCTTGCTGAAAATCTTCTTGAACTCGGAGATTGTCCTGTTCTTGCTGTCTGTGAGGGCTTCAACTATGATTGCCGTTCCTGCCGGGCCGATGCCTTCGTAGAGGGCTTCTTCATAGATTGCGCCTTCAATTTCGCCTGTTCCACGCTGGATGGCTCTCTTGATGTTTTCTTTTGGCATTGCAGCGGTTGAAGCTTTGTCAAGAGCTGCCCTGAGCTTGAAGTTTGATTCCGGGTTTCCACCACCGTCGCGTGCTGCGATGATGATTTCACGGCCGATCTTTGTGAAGATCTTGCCCCTCTTTGCGTCGGTTACCGACTTCTTGCCTTGAATATTGTGCCACTTGCTGTGACCTGACATTTACATCCTCCTTATTTTTTCAAGAAACATCCGGTGTACTGCCAGATTTCCCGTCATTTCAGGATGGAATGCAGCACCGAGTTTGTTGCCTTCTTCTACAAAAACTATATTGTTCCGGCCGTCTTTTGCAAGTACCCTGACGTTTTGCCCCACCCTTGTGATGAAAGGAGCCCTGATAAATGCAACATCAACCTTGCCATTGCCTTCGATTTCGATTTCCTCGACCGACGACTGGAGCTGTCGACCGTAGGCGTTGCGCCTGACAGTGACGTCCATGAGCTTCCATGTCGGCTGATCCGGGTATCCGTCAAGTTCTTTTGCCATCATGATCAGTCCGGCGCATGTGCCGAAAATTGGCATGCCGTCATTGACCCTTTTGATGATTTCCACATCAAGCCCGCAACGGGATGCCAGTTTTCCAAAGGTTGTGGATTCGCCGCCTGGGATGACCAAACCATCACAAAGATTCAGATCGCCAGAGTTTCGGACCTCGATAACTTCAGCACCGAGAGATTTTAGAACCCTGACGTGCTGGATGACATCGCCCTGGAGAGCGAAAACGCCTGCTCTCACCAGCCTCTGCCAGCCAGTCTCTCGCTGTCCTTGAGGGTGTCGAGATTGATTCCAACCATCGGTTCACCGAGGTTCTTTGAGACTTCGGCGATAACTGCGGGTTCCTGCCAGTGTGCGACTGCATTAACGATGGCTTTTGCACGCTTTGCCGGGTTGCCTGACTTGAAGATACCTGATCCGACAAAAACGCCGTCTGAACCAAGATACATCATCAATGCTGCATCTGCCGGTGTTGCCACTCCGCCTGCTGCGAAGTTGACGACAGGAAGTCTGCCCTCTTTTTTGACGATGCGGAGGAGTTCGACCGGTGCGCCAAGTTCCTTTGCGATTGTGACCAGCTCTTCATCAGATGCCATGACGACCCTTCTGATGTCGCGCTGAACCTGTCTCTGGTGTCTGACTGCCTCAACGACGTTGCCTGTTCCGGCCTCGCCTTTGGTTCTGATCATTGCTGAACCTTCGGCTATCCTTCTGAGAGCCTCGCCAAGGTTTCTGCAGCCACAGACGAACGGAACCTTGAACGCCCACTTGTCGACGTGGAACTCATCGTCGGCAGGAGTAAGAACTTCCGATTCATCAATGTAGTCGATGCCGATTGCTTCAAGCACTCTGGCCTCGAGCGTGTGGCCGATCCTGCACTTTGCCATGACAGGAATCGATACGGCCTTCATGATGCCTTCAATCATCTGTGGGTCAGACATCCTTGCCACTCCGCCATCTTTCCTGATGTCGGCAGGAACGCGCTCCAACGCCATAACCGCAACGGCTCCGGCTTCTTCCGCTATCTTTGCATGATCTGGCGTAACCACGTCCATGATGACGCCGCCAACGAGCATGTCAGCCAAACCTCTTTTTACCAGAAAGTTGTTATCCATGCTTACCGCCTTTCCGAACATGGAATTTTACATCCCGGCCAACTCCAATCAATTATTTTTTGTTGAATCATTTTTTTATCGAGCCGATCATTTTGGTTATGGTGCCATCTCACAGAAACATTCTGGCAGTTTGTCTGTCTAATGTCTTATAGCCATTTTGGAGGTGCAATGAGAAAATTACTGGCTTTTGTTCTGATTTTGATCTTTCTGGCTCCAGGTTGCGGGAAACCGCCGATAACCGAAAAAGATGTTCCGATAATTCCAAGAACTTCAATATTGGGAAGTTCTGTTGGGATTCCACCAAAAGTTGATCCGAACAACGGGCTCAGGATAGCCTTCACGGCACCATACAACAGTGTATTGAATGTTTATGTCTGGGATTTGTATATGTCTGATGCAAGACCCAAACCTGTTACAATGTCAAAAAGACCGATCACCAACTTTGAATGGGACTACACAGGCAACATCCTTTACTCGAAAGATGAAAACGGTGATGAAAATTATCACATTTGCAGGGCTGACATTGACAACGGAACGGAAACCGATCTTACTCCCGGAAAAGGATTCAAGGCATCGTTGTTCAAAACATCACTCAATTATCCGAATGAAATAGTAGTTACAATCAATGACAGGGATCCCAAGGTTTTTGACATCAAGAAGATAGACATCTTGACAGGCAAGTCGGATTTGATTTTCAAAAACGATGAAAATTTCGTAGACTTTCTCATCGATTCCAGTTTCAATCTGTGTGCCGGCTACAAAACATTGCCTGACGGAAGCAGGGAGCTGTTGAAACGGAATCTGGGGAAATGGGAGACAATGGAGAAGATTGGCTTCGAAGACTCCGGATCAACTTACTTGCTCGACTTTAACAGGTCAGATCGATATTTCTACATGGTTGACAGCAGAAACCGTAACACATCTGCATTGTTCAAGATTGACCTGTTTGGGTGGAAGAAGGAGCTGATTGCTGAGGATGAAAAATCTGATTTTTCCAATTGCCTTGTATGGTATTCCACCAATGATGTTGCGGCTGTGGAGTTCAATTATGACAGAAAAAAATGGAAAGCTGTGGATCCGGAAATCCAACCCGATCTGGATTATCTTGAAAATCTGTTGAAAGCAAATTTTAAAGTCACAAGCATGGATCATGGTGACAATTTCTGGATTGTTGCCAGTGACGCAGATGATAAATCGCCAATTTTCTACCTTTATAATAGATATCACAGGGAAGCCAAACCTTTGTTCAGCATGAGACCGGAACTTGACAAAGCAAATTTGGCCAAAATGCACCCCGAGATCATAAAATCCAGAGATGGACTTGATTTGGTCTGTTATTTGTCGCTTCCGCCGTGGATGGATGACGATAACGATGGTATCCCAAACCAGCCATTGCCGATGATTCTTGACGTTCACGGAGGCCCGGCTTTAAGGGATTCATGGGGCTTTAACTCGATGCACCAGTTCTTCGCAAACAGAGGTTATGCAGTTCTCAGCGTGAACTTCAGAGGGTCGATGGGTTTTGGGAAAAAATTTCTCAATCTTGGAAACGGCGAATGGGGCGGAAAAATGCACAACGACCTCATCGATGCCGTTGACTGGGCCATCGCCCAGAAGGTTGCCATACCGGCGAAAGTGGCTATTTATGGCGGCAGTTACGGAGGTTATGCAGCCTTGGTCGGAATGACATTCACTCCTGACAAATTTGCATGTGGAGTTGATTTGGTTGGCATTTCAAATCTATCGTCATTCCTAAAGTCGACCCCGTCCTACTGGAAACCGTTTTATGAAGACCAGAAAAAGCGAGTGGGTGGTGACCCAGACACAAAAGTTGGCAAAATATTCCTGGATTCGAGGTCACCCATCAATTTCGTAGACATGATTCAAAAGCCTTTGCTCATCGGTCACGGTGCCAATGATCCGAGGGTCAAGGTGGCAGAATCAGAGCAAATAGTTGCATCGATGAAGAAGAAGGGCATCCCGGTCATCTATTGCTATTACCCTGACGAAGGTCATGGATTTTCAAGATGGCAGAATTCACAATCATTTTTTGCTGTTGTCGAGAATTTCCTTGCCAAAAATCTGGGTGGAAGATGCGAGGAGATAACTAAAGACACCCTTGATGGCTCAACCCTTGAGGTGAAGGAAGGAGTTGATCTGATAAATGGTTTGAAGGAATTGATGGACGGATCTGCTGTAAGAAAAATAAGATAATTTATGCTCAATCACCCTGGCTACTCTCAGGGTAGCCAGGGTTTCACAAAAAAATCGACAAAAACAATTACATTTAAATATTAAAGCTATTGACAGCCATGATATAATTATTGTGTAAATAAAGAATAGCTCAACGGGATCACTGGAATAATATTAGGAGGTATAATGAATAAATATTTGATGCTTTTCATTGTGTTCATGCTTGTTGTTCCGGGATGTGGAGAAGTTAAGCTGACCGAGAAAGATTTCCCTGTTATCCCAAGAACTGTTTTTACAGACAATCCAGAGAAAGCTGCTCCTATGATAAGTTCTGACGGTGAGCATCTTGCGTGGAGTGCACCTTACGAAGGCGTGATGAATATCTGGGTGGCACCTGTGGGGAAATTGGATGAGGCAAAGCCTTTCACAAAATCAAAAGACAGTCCTGTGAACAGTTTTTATTGGAGTGCAAACAAAAACCGCCTTTTTTATCTTAAGGATGAAGGAGGCAATGAGTTGTATCACGTCAATATGGTGGACATAGAAACAGGAGTTGAAAAAGACCTGACTCCAGGCAAAGGTTTCAGGGCGTTTCTCTTCAGTTTCAATTACGACAATCCTGACGAAATAGCCATATTGACCAATCAGAGAAACCCACAATTCATGGATATCCTCAAAATCAATGTCGACAGCGGTAAGACCGACATGATCTATCCTGGCGATGATGGGATGCAAGTTTATCTTGATTCCAAACTTAACATCAAAACGGGCGTCAGTTACAATGCAGATGGCGAACCGGAGATTTATCTCTACAAGGGTGGCAAGTGGGAGCTGAAAGAAAAAATTTCATTCGAAGATAAAATGAATACCAGTCTCTCAGCCATAGACAAATCCGGGAAATACCAGTACATGGATTCAAGCGTTGGCAGAAACACATCCGCCCTCTACAAAATCAATCTGGAGACGTGGGAGAAGACGCTTGTGGCCGAGGATGAGAAGTCGGATTCAGTTGATTGGATTTCCGAGAACAAAACTGGCAACTATGTGGCTGTGGGATTCAATTATGAGAGGAAATACTGGAAAGTCATTGACGACAGGTTCCAGAAAGATATTGACTATCTGACCAATTTTCAGGATGGCGACTTCTCTGTTACCGATACCTCGCCTGACGACAGGTTCTGGCTTGTCAGCTATGCGAGCGATAATGGCCCAGCCAAATACTATCTCTACAATCGAGAAGCAGGTAAAGCTGAATATCTTTACTCCAACAGACCGGATCTCGACAATCTCAAACTTGCGAGAATGAAGCCACAGGTGATAAAATCAAGAGACGGACTCGATCTGGTTTGTTTCGTCACCCTGCCTCCCTGGACAGACCCGGACAACGATGGTGTACCAGATCAGCCTGTGCCTTTGATTCTCAATATTCATGGTGGCCCGTATGTCAGGGATTCCTGGGGGCTTGATCCTACACATCAATATTTTGCCAATCGAGGTTATGCTGTTGCCAGCGTCAACTACAGGGGATCGTGGGGTTTTGGCAAAGAGTTCCTGAACAGGGGAAACGGCGAATGGGGTGGGAAAATACAAGATGATTTCATTGATGTAGCAGATTGGGCTATTGCCCAAAAAATAGCAATTCCCGATAAGATTGCAATTCTTGGCAGAAGTTTTGGCGGTTACTGTGTTTTATCCGCTTTGACGACCACTCCTGAAAAATTCGTTTGCGGTGTCGATGTTGTCGGTATTTCAAATTTAATCACATATATGAAATCGATTCCAGCTTATTACAAAAGCATGTACAATGCTTACAAAAAACAGATCGGTGGTGATCCAGATACACCGGAAGGCAAAAAATATCTTGAATCCAGGTCACCGATCAATTTCGTAGATAAAATCGTCAGACCGCTTCTCATCGGCCATGGATCGAATGATTCCAGGGTAAGTGTTTCCGAATCGGAGACGATTGTCAAAGCTATGCAGGCAAAGAAACTCCCGGTCACCCTGTGCGTTTTCCCGGATGAGGGTCACCAGTTTCAAAAACCGGAAAATAAGAGAGCATTTTATGCAATTGTTGAAGAATTCTTTGGCAAGCATCTTGGTGGGAGGATTGAACCCATGACTGCAGACGATTTCAAGGACTCAAGCATTGAAGTCAAGGCAGGCGCTGCTCTCTTCAATGGTCTCGATCAACTGTTGCCAAAGAAAACCGAAAAACCTGCCGAAAAGAAAGACAAATAAATATGTAAATATCAAAACCAATATAAAAATTAATTAATTCCTACCCCTAACCCCCTGTTTGTTGCAACGACCATCCGTTCACATAAAATCAACCCTCGTCCAATCAGGCGTGGCTCCTGTGAGCGCCAGCTGACCACACACCAAAAAATCACACAAATCTTTGTAAAATGGATGGTTTTCAAGTGAGCTCAAAAGAAAAGATCGTAATCGCAATCGGTGGAAACTCGCTCCTGCTTCCAGGCATGAACATGACGGTGGCAAACCAGAGAAACGCTGTCTGGGAAACCGCTTTCAGTGTAGCATCAATCGCAGCTGATGGATACAGGGTTATCATATCCCACGGCAACGGCCCGCAGGTGGGGCTTGTCATGAGGCGCTCCGAACTTGCGAAACCTGAAATAGCAGAAACAACGCTTGATTACGCCGTGGCTGAAACGCAAGGTGGAATCGGCTACCAGCTCCAGCAGGCGCTTCAGGACGAACTTGCCAAGCGT
This sequence comes from uncultured Caldisericales bacterium, assembly GCA_964639885.1. Lineage (GTDB taxonomy): Bacteria > Caldisericota > Caldisericia > JAAYUI01 > JAAYUI01 > JAGNLA01. The sequence continues at coordinate 22,492 of CAZXEH010000021.1, forward strand.
GGAATTCACGAGATGGTTTTGACGGTTGTCACACAGTGCGAGGTTTCCTCTTCCGACCCGGGATTCAAAAACCCGACAAAGCCGATTGGCAGCTTCATGGATAAGGACACTGCCATGAAAATGAAGCAGCTGATGGGCTGGAATGTCGTTGAAGATTCAGGCAGGGGCTGGAGAAGAGTGGTCGCATCACCATGGCCAAAATCAATCATTGAAGCTGAAGCAATAAAGTTCCTGGTTGAAAACAAAGCCATAGTCATCGCCTGCGGCGGTGGCGGCATTCCAGTAGTCAAGTCGGCCGAAGGACTTGCAGGCATCGAGGCAGTCATCGACAAAGACAGGGCGTCGGCGGTGCTTGCCCTTGAGGTTAAAGCCGATATACTCCTGATATCGACAGCTGTACCGAAGGTGTACATCAACTTTGGAAAACCGGATCAGATGGCGCTTGACGTCATCAATCTCGAAACAGCTGAAAAGTACATGGCTGAAGGTCATTTTGCCAAAGGCTCGATGGGTCCGAAGGTCGAGGCTGCTGTCCATTTCATAAAAAATGGCGGCCAGAAGGCGATCATCACCGATCCAGGACACATAAAAAAGGCTTTGGTTGGAGAGGCAGGAACAATAATAGTTCCATGATCAGGCACATAACGGTGGCCATCGACGGGCCGGCAGCATCAGGAAAGAGTACTGTCGGACAAATCGTTGCCAAAAAGCTTGGAATGAATTTTCTCGATTCAGGAAAACTCTACCGTGTTGCAGCTCTTTCCAGCCAGAAAACCGGACTAAAACTCCCTGAATTGCTCGACGCCACAAGGCTCGAACTGAAGAAATCCAGATTCATCCTAAATGGTGAAGATGTCACCAGTCAGCTTGATTCTGTTGAAATAGGTGAGCTTGCCTCACAGTTGTCGGTTGATCCAAGGCTTCGTGAGTGGGTCAACAAAACCATAAAAGAGATTGCCATCAATGAATCGATAATTGTTGCTGGAAGAGATATAGGAACAGTCGTGCTTCCAGAGGCAAGGGTCAAGATTTACCTTGATGCAACAGTGGAAGAGCGTGCTAAACGAAGGTACCTTGACGTAAAAAAGAAGCAGTCCTATGAATCGATCCTCGAAGCTCTCAAAAAACGTGATGCCAGGGATTCAGGCCGAGATGTTGCTCCTTTAAAACCGGCAGATGATGCAATCATAATTGATTCAACAAACCTGAGCAGAAACATTGTTGTAAAACGAATTTTCAAACTGGTCAAAGATGAGTTGCTGAAGGTGAAGTTGACCTGGTGGTGGGGGTTTTCCTATTGGGTCTGTAACACCATCGCAAGAAACTTTTGGAACATAAAAGTTTATGGGAAAGGAAACGTCCCATCCTTTGGTTCAGCCATTGTTGTCGCAAACCACACATCTATCTTTGATGTCTTTTTTCTGGGACTTGCCCTTCCGCGAATGGGGTATTTCCTCGCAAAATCAGAACTGTTCAGGATTCCGGTCATCAACTGGTGTGTGAGGGGTTACGGAGCGGTTCCTGTAGAACGTGGACTGGCAAGCAAAAAAGTGGTCAAGGGCATCGATGTTGTCTTGAGTCATAACAAATGCTTCATTATCTATCCCGAAGGAACACGCTCAAAAACAGGTTTTATAAGCGGTCATTACCACCTTGGGGCAGCCATGTTTGCTCATCGCCACAAAGTGCCAATCATTCCGATGGGAATCATTGGAGCGTTCGATATTTTGCCATTTGGCTGCAAGTGGCCAAGGCGGGGCAATCTCACTGTCAACGTTGGCAAACCAATCATCTGGGACACAAGTGTGAGAGGATCAAAGGAATTGCTGGAGAAGGTAACCAACGACTACATGATGGAAGTCGCCAGGTTAAGCAACCAACCGTTTGTTGAGGGTGTTTTCACTTCAGATTAACTAACAATTGCGACTGTTGCAAAGTTTTTCTAATTAGGTATATTATTACCAGAATCTAGTTTTAATTTAATCATAGGCGGGTATCATGAGCTTAATGAAAAAAACTTGCATCATGAGTCTGACGTTAGCAATAATCCTCACAGGATGCGGAGGAACAGGGCTACCTGCAATCAATCCGAAGACTGTTGATCTTCCGGTTGTGTCTGCTGTTGGTGAAAAGGTTGGAGAAGCTGTAACGTTCAGCTGGGAAAACCCGGATGGAACCACGGAAACCTGGAAACCTGAAAGAAAAACCCTTCTTACATTCTGGGTTTACGGCTGTTCGTCCTGCCTGCCAGAGTTTACGGCAGTTCAGGAGTTTGCAAGGCAGTCAAAACTTGACATCCTTGTTGTGAACCTCAACAAGGTCAAGGACATCAGCCTCCTTGCCGAGATGCTGACGCTTCTGGATGAACCGCCAACGGTAAAGATTGTGCTTGATCCAACTTCCGTTGTGGGCAAAGAGTTTGGAGTCCAGACGGTTCCGGATGCCATGATCATTGACGGCAATGGTAGAATACTGGTCAGACAGAAGGCAAGGGTTGACCTTCAAACGTTGGTGGAAATGGAAAAAGAGTCGGAGGTGAAATGAGACTTTTGAGCATCGCGTTCAAAAACCTTCGCCAGAGACCTTCAGGCTTTATTGCTGCAGCCATTGCTATCATGCTGGCTACAACAATACTGCTCCTGACAGTCGGTTTCTGGGGAGGCTATGACACTGCGCTTTCGGCAAATGTGAAAGACATCGGCGCAAACATACTGGCAATCCCGAAAGGATGCCCGTATGAAGCAACCGGAGTCCTTCTTGCCGGCGGAAATATGAAATACACGATCACAAAGGACAAATTTGATGCCGTTTTGAAAACACCAGGCGTCAAGGAAGCCTCGGGTGTGATCATGGGCGTCAGAAAAGTGTTTGGCAATGGCCACGACAAAGGCCACGTCACCCTTGGAGTCGATGAGAACTACTTCAGGATGAGACCGCAGCTTGGAATCAAGGAATCACCGAAGCCAGGCGAAGTCATTGTTGGGTACTTCATGCACAAGAACATCCCGTTCAATATCGGTGATGAACTTCTCCTTAACGGCGAAAAACAGAAGGTCGTTAACTTCCTGCCTGAAACTGACACAGCAAACGAAACTTCAGTTGTTGTAGACATCAAGACTGCATGGAGGATGTTGAAGGCTGAAGGCTACTATTCAACCATCATGATCGCTGTTGATGATCCATCAAAAGCCGATGAAGTTGCAAAAGCGCTTTCAAACATCCCTGATCTTCAGGTTGTCACGATGGATGATTTCCAGGCAACGGTCAAGGATTTCATAACCGGTGCACAGATTGCAATCATGTCAGTGCTTGCTATCATCCTTGTCATTGCCGGAATGGGCATCCTCACGGCCCAGGCAAGCTCGGTGGCAGCAAGAAAAGCGGAGATAGGAATGATGAGGGCCATCGGAGCCACATCAGGCCAGGTCATTCTCGTCACTGCATTTGAATCGATGATAACAGGCTTTATCGGAGCGCTGGTCGGTGTCATTGCCGGAGTTCTGCTGGCACCGCTTACAAGCAACCTTATAAAGGCGCAATTGCCACAGTCACCCACAGGATCAATCGTGGTCGTGTCATGGCAGGGCGTCGTCATTACAATACTTGCCGGAGTGATAATCGCCGTTCTGGCTGGACTGGCTCCAGCGATCTCGGCTGCCGGCACAAAACCGACGGAGGCGGCACAAGATGAGTGATATTATGATAAAAGTGGACAACCTCGAAAAAGACTTCAGAAGAGGCTCCGAAGTGATCAGAGCTGTCAACGGAATCAGTTTTGAAGTGCCAAGAGGACAGCTCGTGGCCATCACTGGTGCGTCAGGTGCAGGAAAGACAACACTCCTTTCATGCATCGGACTCCTCGAAAAGCCGAGTTCAGGCTCAATCACAATCAACGACAGACAAATCAAGGGAATCTCAGAGACAGGAATGACAGTTCTAAGGAGACAGCTGATGGGTTTCGTGTTCCAGAGGTTTTTCCTCATTCCGACACTTTCGGCCCTCGAAAACGTCATGCTCCCACTCTCGTTTGCCGGAAGATCGAAGCCGAGAAGCGAAGTGATCGAGCTGATGAAAAAACTTGGCATGGGTGAAAGAATCAACCACAGACCAGGCCAGCTCTCAGGCGGAGAGATGCAGAGGGTGGCAATCGCCAGAGCCCTCGTGCTCGATCCACCAGTGATCATCGCCGATGAGCCAACCGGAAATCTTGACAGCAGCAATGCAAACCTGATGTTTGATCTTTTAAGGAAGCTCTCATCCGAGGGCAAAACGGTTCTGGTTGCAACACACTCAGAACATCTGGCAAAGACATGTGACAGAATAATACATCTGATGGATGGAAAGGTGGTACAGCAGTGAAAACTTTGAAGATGGTGCTTGTTTTGGTTCTTATGGTGGGTTCCCTTGCGATTCTTGGAGCGTGTGGAACAACAGACAACGGGAATGGCAGCAATACCGGAAATAACGATCAGACAGTGTTTGGTTCGGAAGTAGACAAAACCAAATATGAGAAGGCAACCGTTGACGGAATTCTCACAAGCCCAACCGATGAGTATTTTGACAAGGATGTTGTGGTCGATGCTGTGATCACAAAAATTTGTCCGGCAGGCTGCTGGTTCTATGTGAAAGATTATGGTTCAGACTCAAGCGTCGAGCTTTACATAGACAAATTCAAAGACCGCTTCCTTGTCCCGCAGGGCATTGAAGGTCAGAGGATAAATCTTTATGGTCACGTTGAGGCGGACGTGAAGATGAACATCCTGGCAGCAGTAAGAATGGAGCTGGTAAAGTAAAATGGGATATACAAAGCTGGTTTTCTCCAACATCAGGTCAAAACCGCTGCGAACCGTTCTGACGATTTCTGCAGTAGCCATTTGCATCATGCTCCTGCTCTCGCTTCTTGGCTTCTTCATCGGATATAACTCGGCGATGCAAGACGAGCTTTCAAATCTTGGTGTGCATGTGATGGCTGTTCCCAAAGGTTGTCCATATTCATCCACCACACTCATCCTCCACGGCGGAAAGATACCAAACGAAATTCCGCTTGAAGGACTCGGCCAGATCAGAAAAGTCGAGGGTGTCGACCAGGCCGAGGCCGTGGTCATGGGCGAACTGGATTACATGGGTTCAACAAGAATCATTTACGGAACAACAGCTGGTTTCCCTGCACTTAAGAGCGCATGGAAGATCGACGGAGCCTACCCGACCGGTGACAATCAAACGATGCTTGGCTCACTCATAGCCTCAAACCTTGGCAAAAACATAGGCGATACGATCACTCTCAACGGAGTCACACTCTCTGTGGTTGGACTGCTCGGTACAACCGGCGGTTCAGAGGACAGCTTCGTCTACATGACCGATTCAGATGCCAGAAAAGTTATCGGTGACAGAAAAGGCTACACAGCCGTTTTAGTCAAGGTGAACCAGAGCGATCTGAAGTACATGACAATCGTTTCCGATGCAATTGAAAAGGTTGTCGATGCCCAGCCGGTTTCGGTCAATCAGGTCAACAAAACGGTTTCAGACCTGCTCAATTCGGCAAGAACACTCATGCTTTCAGTGACCTTTGTTGCCATCATCGCTTCAGCGGTTGTGGTTTCCGGGTCATCAATCATCGGAGTGATCGAGCGTACAAAACAGATCGGCATGTTAAAGGCCATCGGCGCCACCCCGTCACAGGTCAGCTGGGCGATTCTGCTCGAATCAACGCTCCTCACCTTCCTGGGAGGCCTGATCGGAGTCCTGCTGACTTTTGTCGTGCGGGTTCCGCTCTCACAGCTCCTTGGAACATTGATCACCGCTGCACCAAAAGCTGAAGAGCTTATACAGCTTCCGCTCCCGACTGTCCTGATTGCCGTTGCAATCTCGGTTGGAGTCGGCATCATTTCGGCGGTAGCACCCCTTATCAGAATTGCAAACATTCCGACCCTCAAGATGGCCGGATGAAGTACGAACTTGCAGCGACCACTTTTGTCTACAAGGGTGGTCGCTTTGCCATTCATTGGCATAAAAAAGTTTTGAAGTGGCTTCCACCCGGCGGACATGTCGAGGAGGATGAGCTTCCCCACCATGCAGCAATCAGGGAAGTGCTCGAAGAGCTCGGTGTTCCATGCAAGCTGGTGACCGGTTGCCAGCCCGATCTCGGAATCGAAACCGTTCCTCTGCCAATCTCAATCCTTGTTGAAAATATCGATGAAAACCACAAGCATGTGGACATGATTTATGTGGCCACCAGCGATAGAGAGGAGCTCTCAGAGGGGTTTTCGTGGGTGACCGTTGAAGAGGCGGAAAGAATGGGTGCCCCGGTCGATGTTGTCAGGCTTGCCCGAATGGGCCTCGAAATAGTCAATTCCTGCGTTTTGCCCTGATCGAAGCCACAAGGTGCCTGATTGCGATGACCGGATGAATGAAGGTCATCCTTGGCCCTGAAAATCTCATCACAGTTTTCATCGCCTGCCTCATGTCCGGTTTGTAGCAGTGGATTTTGCAGGCGTTGCAAGGCGGTTTCGGCTGATTGTGAGGGCAGGCGTCGATCCGCTTTTCCGAGTAATCAAGAAGTTTTTCGCAATCAGAACACAACCCTTTTGATTTGTGCACTTTCTTGCAGTAAAGGGAGATCATTATCCTGATAGTTTTTTTCTCGGAAGCAACAGACATGGCTAGAGTATAAAAACTATCCTTTTGCCAATCAACCAATAAGACACTGAAAATGCCGGCATTTGGCGCAATTGTAAACTTTTAACCCCGTGACGGCGTATTAAATTTTGAAAACACCAAGGAGGTTTGGCAATGAAGAAAACCATATTGGTTCTCACGGCTCTCGCGTTGGTTCTTGCCGGTTCGGCGTTCACGTTCGCAAAAAATGAGAAGCCGGGCGACAAGGATGACAAGAAGTGCAACTGGTCATCAAAATGGGACAAAAACCCTGAGACATTCAGGCTTGACCCAGGTCAGGTGCAGGTTTTCACACTGATCGTTTCAAACAACGACAAGGAAAAAACATGCAAGTTTGAATTCACCCCTGATGGCAGCTATGTTAAATTCGATCCGGCAACGGTTGAGATTGCCGCAAAGCAGTCAGCAAATATAAAAGTGACCGTCACAATGCCGCCAAATCCAAACAACTCCGAAAAAGCAAACTTCAAATTCTGGATCAAGCCCGGTGATTCCGACAAAAAGGAAATGAAGTTCGGAATCCATTACAACAGAAAGCTCTGCCTCTTCAATGCAAAATGGGAGAAAGATTACACCTTTGAACCGCTCAAACCCGGTGAAACCAGGACACAGGTTCTCATCGTAAGCAACCCTTCAAGAACTGATACTGTTGCCATCAAAGTTGTTTATGATGCCAAAAACATTGAGTTCTCAACCACATCTTTCACAATCAAAGCAGGTGAAACCTTCAGGCTCACGGTGAAAATCACCCAGCCGGAGAAGGGCGATTCCTGGAAAACAGTCTGGCTTTTCAAGCTGGCAGCCGAGTGCGGATTGAAGAAGGAATTCAGCATTAGAGCCGTTTATCCCGGATTCTGCCTCTTTGACATCAAATGGGAGAAGGAACCGTCGGTTGTTCTGGAGCCAGGCAAGGATGGAACTTTTACTCTCATCATCAGAAACCTGAATCCGCTTGAAAGCCTCGATCTCACCGTTGCTTCAGATAATCCAAAGATGAAGTTCTCTGCAACGTCTTTCACAATTGCCAAAGGCGAATCATACAAACTGACAGTCACAGTCACACAACCTGAAAAAGGCACCAATCCTTACGTTGCGTGGAAGTTCACAATCAAATCCTCATGCGGAACCACCAAAGAGGTTGTGTTCAAAACAAAATACTTGGATGACAGCAAAAAAGACTGCAAATTTGAAGTGACACTTCCGCCTGGCCAGGACAACAAAAAGATGCAGAGGGGAAAAGATGGCCAGATCATCATCCACGTCAAGAACACGAGCTCAAAGACTATCGAATTCAAGGTTGGGACAAGCCTAGATTTTGCAAAGGCTGACCCAGCAACATTCAAACTCGAAGCCGGAAAGCTAAACGTTGTTAAGATCAACATCAAAGTGCCGGAGAACTATCAAAGAGACAGTCTGGAGCTGAATGTTTCAGTAAAATCCGATTGTGGTGGCCAGAAATCACTCAAACTCAAGCTGGCAGTGACAAAGTAAACTCAATCCAAACAGAAAAGCCGGACTCTTGGCGAGTCCGGCTTTTTTCATTCCTGGCGCTTAAAAAAGATAAGCTACAATAAATAGCAGCGAAAGAACCGTGGTCAAAGCGATTGCCTGACCCATCGCTGCCGTGTAGTTGTTGCCCGGAAGTCTGTATTTGTTTGTTGAGACAACAACACTGATTGCAAGCGGGATTGTCAGGAGGGTTAACAGCGACCATTTCGGGAAAAGGTCGAGATAAACACAGATTCCAATTGCAAGGTAAGCCAAGCCGAACGTGATTGCCAGCAGGATTACCGAATTTTTCTGGCCAAGCCTGACGGCGATGGTTGTTTTGTTCTGGGCGATGTCGGATGGAACATCAAAAGTGTTGCTGATGTGGCCGATGTTCATGGTCAGTAATCCAATCGGAATGCCGATCAGAGCAGCAACAAGGCTGAGCTGGCCAGTGACAGCAGTCCAGATTCCAAGGGTGAGGAGTGGGCCGAATGCGAAGAAAAGGCCGGTTTCGCCAAAGCCCCTGAAGTTGAGCCTGATTGGTGGAGCGGTGTAGAATACGGCGATAAGACCGGTGGCTGCAGCAATGTAAACGATTGGCATACCGACTTTGAAGAGCAAAAATACGCCGATTCCCAAAGCGATGACGGCACAACCGATGCCGGCTCCAAGCACCTGGTTTGCGGTGACCTGACCGTGAATGATCGGGCTGTCGTGAAACTGCTGCTCCTTGTGGCCGAG
>CAZXEH010000021.1:31498-36044 GCA_964639885.1 uncultured Caldisericales bacterium
TGACCTGACCGTGAATGATCGGGCTGTCGTGAAACTGCTGCTCCTTGTGGCCGAGGGTGTTTGATTTGAAATCGTAGTAGTCATCGAAGAAATCGCCTGCCGAATGCGCCAGAACTGCGCCAATGAGAGCAAGCGCAAAATACAGGCCGTTCCACATTCCAGCCTTTAAAGCCATGATTCCTGCAAGCGTGCCGGGCACGATGCTGACAATCAGGAAAGGAGCCCTTGCAGCCTTGAACCAAACCTTTAGCCAATTGATGATTTTCACGGATTCACCTCAGACAAGATAAGCAGCAGCAATTGAAAGTCCGCCAACAACAAGAGCGATGATGGAAATGATGACGGCTTTCAGATAATTTGTGACGGTTGAGTTGGACTCAAGAAGCGTTTTGAACACAAAAAACATCGGAATCAGCGACAGGAAACCGAGAAGTGCAAGTGTCGGGAGGTATCCGAGGATCACGCCCAGAGCCAAAGCGATGTAGGACAAAACAGCCATTGAAACGACGATTGCCTTGCTCGTTGAAAGCGTCACCATTCCAGACTTTTCGTCCATCGACTTTATCTTTGCAGATTTAAGATGGGCGACGATTGCAACCCAAAGCCCGACTGGAATAGAAACAGCCACTGTTTCTGGTACAATTCTGCCTGTCATGACAAATGCCATGCCAGACATCGCCAATGGCCCGAAAGCCAGGAAAACAGTTATCTCTTTGAGGCCAACGAGCATCAGCGGTGTGAAGAGGAGGGCGATTGCTCCTCCTGCTGCAACAAAAACAGCCAGCTGCCAGCCAATGTTGAGCACGAAATAAAGACCAATGCCAGCATCAATTGCAAGACAAAACAGCCCAGCAACAAGCGTTCTTTTCCCTGCTAGCCACGAATCGGCAAAAAATGGCCTCCAGCCAGCAAAAAGTTTTACGTGTGAATCGCGAGGATCGGTGTGGAAATGCGTGAAGTAGTAATAAAGGTAGTCACCGGCAAGCTGGGCGATGAATATGCCCAAAAACATCAGCAGGTAGTCTGCCCATCTCATCACGCCAAACTTCCAAAACATCGCCCCTGACAGGATTGATGGGATGATTGAGGCTGTGAAAAGCATAAATTTTATTGTGAGAATCGATTTGCTTCTGGTATTTTTGTTATCCTGGCTCATTTTGTTCCTTATCACAAATTTTTGACAATACTAAGTTTATGGTTTTTCAGAACCGGAAAAAATCAAACTTAGAAAAAACCTGTTACTCTATTTTTTCATGCTTTCAGCCAGTTGTGCCAGCTGTGCCTTAATCTCTTCAACACTTTTCCTTATCGTTTCCAGCTCACCGAGCATGGTGTCCTTGACCATTCAGCCATTCATTGGCCACCTCCGATGGGCAATAATATAACCGCTATAACACTTTTTGTAAAATGTTAGCCGTTGTTGACAGACAGAGGGTTAAACAATATTATCTCACCATGACTCACTTTTATGGGATTCCAGAGCTGCTTGAATCCGGTCTCGTCGTACGCATTCCGACAACCGAGAATATCACGCTAACGCGCAGGATAGAAAAGATTGTTGACAGCTCAGAGTTTCAAAAACTTCGCAAGGTGAAGCAGCTGTCATTGACACATTTTGTCTATCCCGGAGCCACTCACACAAGGTTTGAGCACAGCCTCGGCGTGTATCAGCTGATCAGGCGATACCTCAACCACATGCTGGGAATTCCGATTTTCAAAGAGGTTGTAAGACCCGATCATGTGCTGGCCGTCATTTTGGCGTCACTGATGCATGACATCGGCCATTACCCGTTTTGTCACATTGTTGAGGGGTTAATCCCAGGAATGCCCAAGCACGAGGAGCGTGGACAGGAAATCGTCAGCAGACTCCTGCTTTCCGGTCTCATTGAACATTTCGACGTCGATCCGACTCTGGTTGGGAGGCTCATTTCCGGTGACGAGCGCGGATTGACCGATAACGAACTCGTGCCATTCAGGTTTCTTCGTGACCTGCTAGATTCGCCAATTGATGCCGACAAGATGGATTATCTCGAACGGGACAGCATTCATTGCGGTGTCACATACGGTCACAGCTATGACAAGAACCGTCTGATCGGATCACTTACAATCTCTGACGATTTCAGGCTTGCCTTGACCGATAAGGGCAGATCGTCAGCAGAGTACGTTATTTTCTCAAGATATATAATGCTCACCGAAGTTTATTGGCACCACACGGTCAGATCGGCTTCAATCATGCTCATCCGTGCGCTTCAGGAGGCCAAAAACATTGATGGCTGGGACGATTTCCTTGGCAAGCTCATGAATGATTGCGGCGATGACGACGCTTTGACTGAGTTGGCCGAACTTGTCGTAGATGACCCCGACATTTCCGGACTGGTCAGAGGCTTGAGAACCAGAGACCTTTACAAGCGTGTGAGAACCTACTCGCCTCTTGACCCTGATTCGGCCGAGGTTTTCGAGTCGTTGAAAGGTTTTGCAGGGCCGGTCGATGGCATCAGGCTTTCGCAGGTGATCGAGAAAATGCTTGATTTGCCGAGGATGACCATCCTTGCCGACATTGTACCAATCAAATCAAAAACGGCGGATATTAATGTTTATTATCCTCGTCGCAACCAGTACCGCAGTTTGACCCAGATTTCACCAGTTGCAAACGTAATTTCCAACACCTGGGGTTCAATGACTGGAATTGTCAGGGTTTATTGCCATCCAAAATTTGAAGCCAAACTCGTCGCCCTGGGTGACCAGATAGACAAATACGTCATTTCGGCTGCATCCCAGATCAAATGGGGCGTGGTTTCCTGATCACAGCAATGTTGTGAATATCTAGCGGTTCTGTTATGATCTCGAAATCTTCAATATTTTTACAGGCTTTGAAAATTCCAAGGAACTGCTCAAGAGTCCGGTATTTCATTTCCCAATCGATGACCCACTTGACGAAGGGGCTTTCGTTGTTGCGTCGAAGATTGCTGGTGACAAGGATTCCCTCTGGCTTCAGGGCATCAATGCACATCTGGATTGTTTTTGTTGCGGTTGGGTCATCCATATACTCGAGAGCGCCGATCATCTCGATGAAATCGAAAGATCGCAGTGTCTCCGGTCTTGAAAGAAATTCGCTTGTGTGCTGGCGTTCGATGCAGGCGAATCCATTTTTTGTACAGGAGTGAGTGTTTTCCAGGTATTCAACCACTTGGCAGTCGTGATCGACAAGCGTCAGTTGGTGACCGTTGGCTTTGATGGCTTCGAGGGATGGCATGATGCTTTCAGCTGAACCACAGGCGAGACAGAGGATGCTTTTGTTTTTGCATGATTTGACAAACTGAGATAGTAAAGATTTAGCTATTCCGAGTCGATTTCGAAGTGCTTGAGCATTACAATTGAAATAACCGATACGATCGATAATCCAGCTTATAGTTCCGGGATTTTTGTTTGGAAAATTATAAAACACTTTAATTGATAACCAATTACCATGACCTACTTTTGCTACCCTTGTGAATTCACCAAGTCCATCGGCTAGCATTGTATTAACTGGCGGGTTTTTGCCCTTGAACCGCTGCCACCATCTCTTTTTGAGCCATACGTATACTGTTAGTGTGTATAGCATGGGTAGTTGGAACCATGAAATCCATGGTTTCCGTTCAAACTTCACGCCTTCAAAACTGAATCCGCAAGACAATTTTTCCTGTCCTGTCAGCTTTCCTGTGCTTGAATCCCAACGCCAGAATTTAGGTTTGATCATCTTTTTGTTCTCCCATGTACTTTTTACGTAAATCAGCGAGCAGCTCTTTTGATATGAGTTCAGAAATCATGTATTCGTGTGATGTTATGGTTTTCCTTGTGTTGATTCCAAGGTCAACTGGTTGCCCGAAGCTCGTGAAAGGAGCCAGGTAGAATTCATCCGAAAACCTTTCGGCAATGTTGCTGACTTTTTCCATCTGCGCAAGCGTTACGTTGCCGGTGAAGTTGTCCCTACAGTCAGCCTTTGCAAGTATCAAAGTCTCCGAAAAACAGGCGTATGCCCGCTTGGGAGGCAATCCAATGCTGGTGCGTCCAAGGTCGATGAAAGGCGTTTCCACAATCCCGCCGTCCACCACGAGCACATCTTTTCTGGTAACGCCCATCTCCTGGCTGGTGTTCCTGGGCTGTGTGTCGTCGTAAATGATTGCGTTTGGGGCTGCGTGTTCCGGCTTTATCAGCACCTGGCTTGAGCTGGTCGTCACGATTACGATTCCTGCTTTCCTGATATCGTCGATATCTGTACTGATGGTTATTTTTTCAGGACTTGCTCCGCCAGAGACAATCCTGTCCCTGAGATTTTTGAGCCTGCTCTCATTCCTTGCACATAAAATCATGTTGCAGCCGTTTAGCCCGAAGTGTTCAGAAACAGCTCCACCGACAGAACCCGAAGCACCGAGAACGGCGATGGTTTCTTTGGACAAATCACATTTCCGCTTGCCAGCTATTTCGACGATTGACTTTATGGTTATGTAAGCTGTAAAGGCGTTGCCGGTTGTGACAGACAAAGCCTGGCCTTGAAACTCTTTCAGTA
>CAZXEH010000022.1:0-34151 GCA_964639885.1 uncultured Caldisericales bacterium
CAGATGATTTCATGTGAGCTGAGTGGATTTCAAATAATCCCCCTTTATCCCCCTTATTAAGGGGGATAACAAAGATAGTTCAAAAAAACCAACATTTTCCATTTGCATTTGAGGCTTGTGTTTGTATAATGTTTGCATGGGAAACGACTTTGCCACACCGGCGCTATACTTCTTTTCAGCAGTTGCCCAAACAATGGGTGCAATCCTTGCAATCGTCCTAACAGGTGTTTTCGCAATCATTCCACAGATACAACAAAGAAACAATAATCCTGGATCAAGTGTTCTCATTAAAGCTTTGAAGAGAGACGATAATTTTCTTAATGCAGTTTATTTTGGTTTTGCAGTAATCCTATTATCAATAATCGGTTTATTGTTGATCTACGTTACAGGGCAAAATCAATCTTACTCTGTATTTCTGTTATTTATATTAGCATTACCCATAGTAGTTTTAGGTGTGATTTCTTGTTATAATCTATGGATATTTGTATCTATTAAAGTTACTATTTATGGTCATCTTATTAATTACTCATCACATATCATTCATAATATTCTTAGAATATCAAAATATAAAAATGAACTTGACTCAAAGAGAAGTTCCAAGTTATCGTTAAATATTGAAGCAACGTACATTGAAGCATTAATTCTTACGGATGCTCTTTATCCAAATTATAAAAATGGTAGTAAGAGAACCTTTGAATCAATCATATTTATAAAAAACAAAGATGTCTATCTTCAAGCATTGAAGGATTTACATACCGATATCGTATCAATGGGACCAATTATAAACCTAGATGTTGAAAAGCATTTCTATAATAATTTATTCGAATTATTGTGGTTATTGCCAATTCAACTTTGCTTCAATTGTAGTTCCGAATTATTGATTAAAAACCATGCAATCATGAACGCTATCTTTTCAAAATGTAGCAAAGAAAAAATGGAGGAATTCATAAGTGAACAAGTTACAGATGTGACGTGGCATTTTAATAGTTTAATCGATAATAGACCATTGGATAATTGTAATGTTACGTACTATTCTCTACTGCTTTCAAACATTACGTTTTATTTGCAATTTTCCCCTGATACTTCTAGCATGAATCTTTTCGATTTAATCTCTATTCTAGATATATTGATAAAGCAATATCAAAATGATAAATTCAAAACAATATTCGCAGAATATGGAAAGTTATTATTCTTAAGCATTATTCATCTTTTTAAAAGTAATAGTAATTCAACAAAAAATAAAACGATTTTGGATTATCTTAAAATGTATAAGTCGTATATGGAATCTATATATTTTGAGATAAATAATATATTAAGTTATATCAATAATAACGAAGTGTATGTAATGTCTTTATTATTTTTATTAGATATAAATACTGATATTAAATTGGATCACACTTATACAATACCGAGAAAAGATATTTTAAAGGTTATCAAAAAATTTGATAAAAAAGATAATCTAGAGAATCGAATAAGTGATTTTTTAAAAAAATTCACTTATTTTAAACTTCACGATAAAGATACCATAATCACTGAAAGCAACATTGATCTTCCAATAAAATGGGAATTTAAAACATTCATTGAAAAAGTAACTATTACCTCAAAATCGAAATAATAATAGCCAGCTTACGCTGGCTATTATTCTATAACATGACTACTAACACAAAATGTGTTTGGACAATATCTATTGAAACAAGCTAATTTTTACAGCTTATAAACCGTAATCACAACGTCCGGGCAGATGGTTGCGCATGACTTGCAGGCGATGCACTTGTCCATGTCAAGGCAGTAAACCGGGTGGTAGCCGTTGGCGTTGAGCTTGTCTGAAAGAGCAAGTATCTTGGTCGGGCAGACTTCGACGCACAGTCCGCATGCTTTGCAGCGAGATTCGATGAATTCTACTTTTCCTTTAATCGCAGTTGCCATTTTTCACCTCGACTGAAATCTTAACTGCAAGGGGCAGGGGTTGTCAAGGCTAAAACCCCCGACTGTTTCTTTAAGCGCCACTTTGACAATTAACATTTTGGATTGTAGAATGAGGACTTTGGAGGTAAACGATGCACGATTATTACATCCTTGCCATCAATCCGGGCTCAACCTCGACAAAGCTTGGGTTATACAAGGGGCTTGAGAAGATTTACGAAGAGACTCTCAGGCACGATGCAGATGAGCTGGCGCCGTATCCAACAATCTGGGATCAGTATGAATTCAGGAAAAATGTCATTTTGAAGGCACTCAGGGAACACCCGCAAAAACCGCCAAGACTCGATGCCATTGTCGGCAGGGGCGGACTTTTGAAGCCAATCATCTCCGGCACCTACGAAGTAAATGATGAACTTGAAGCTGACGCCAGAAACAATTATCAAGGCGAGCACGCTTCAAACCTTGGAGCTGTTCTGGCTCGAGACATTGCGAAAGAGTATGGTTGCAAATCGTACATGGTTGATCCGCCTTCAGTTTGTGAATTTGGCAGGCTTGCCTTCTATTCCGGCCACCCGCTCATCAACAGGCGTTCAATCCACCATGCCCTTAACGTTCACGCAATCGCCAGAAAAGCTGCAAAGGATATTGGCAAACCCTACACTGAGGCACGCTTCATCGTCGCCCATCTTGGTGGCGGTGTGACGGTAAACGCAATGGTTGGCGGAAAAGTCATCGATGGAAACGACGGAATGGGCGAAGGCCCCTTCACACCCGAACGCTCCGGTTCGCTTCCAATGCAGCAGTTTGCAGAGCTTTGCTACTCAGGCAAATACACGCTTGGCCAAATCAGGAAAATGATCACCGGCAAAGGTGGAATGGTCGCATATCTCGGCACAAACGCAGCCTCGAAGGTTGAGGAAGCCGCACGAAACGGCGACAAGCTGGCAGCCGATGTTTATGAGGCAATGGTCTACCAGATCGCCAAGGAAGTCGGCGCGCAGGCGACAGTTCTTGAAGGAAAGTTCGATGGAATCATCCTCACCGGCGGACTGGCCTACTCTGACCATTTCTGCGAGACAATCGAAAAACGCATCTCATTCCTCGGAAAAATCCTTCGTTATCCTGGCGAGGACGAGATTCACGCACTGGTCGAAGGCGCATACAGAGCACTTGACGGCGAGGAGCCGGCAAAGGTTTACCCACAACTTGGAGAGGAGCCACCGAAATGGGATTTCAAAGGCTAGAAACCAAACTTGAAAACGACATTCTGACAATCACCTTCACAAGACCAGACCAGCTCAATGCCCTGGACAGGCTGGCGCTTGAAGAGCTTGATGAGGTCTTCAAAAATCTCGGCACCGCAAGGGTCGTTGTAATCACTGGCTCAGATAAGGCTTTTGTTGCTGGAGCCGATATTTCAGCAATGGCCGACATGACAGCCGACGAAGCCAGAAAATTCTCAAGGTTTGGCCAGTCTGTTTTCAACAGGATCGAACACTCAAACCTGCCGGTTATTGCAGCCATCAACGGTTTTGCCCTTGGCGGAGGCTGCGAGCTTGCAATGGCCTGCGACATCCGTTATGCATCCGAAAAGGCAAAGCTTGGCCAGCCGGAAGTAAACCTCGGCGTTATCCCAGGTTTTTGCGGAACCCAGAGACTTCCAAGGCTCGTTGGCCAGGGTAAAGCCATTGAACTCCTTGTGACCGGAAATATTATCGATGCCGTCACAGCCGAGAAAATAGGGCTTGTGGACAAGGTTGTACCACCTGAGACTCTCATGTCGACGGTTTACGAACTTGCAGGCACGATAGCCTCCAAATGCCCTCAGGCAGTGACTTTCAACAAGCAGGCTGTAAAAGGCGGAAATTATCACTATAATGTTGACATCGAAGCCGAATTGTTTGCCGGCTCCTTTGAGTCAGGCAATGCAAAGATCGGCATGAAGGCGTTTTTGGAGAAAACAAAACCCGTGTGGAGGTGAGATGAATCTGCCTGCGAACCTGAGCGACACAACTTTGGCCGAGCTTATCCAGACAGTGGAGATTTCAGGTAAATCCTGCAGGATTCAGATTGTCAGAACCGACGTGGACGAACGTGCATCCATCTACTTTGCCAAGGGTCAGATCGTCCATGCTCACACTCCGAGAGCACAGGGCGAAGACGCAATGTGGGAGCTGTTTTCATGGTCAAAAGGCAGAATCATTTACAATGACGGTGTGGCCATGCCTCCGGCTTCAATATCAAAAACAAATTCAGAGATAATTGTGACAGGTCTCAAACTCACTTCAAAAATCAACGAGGACATGCTCAACCTTCCACCCATGACCACGATTCTTAGATTAAACACTGAAAACTCACAATCAAACGAAAAACTCCAGCTCGACGCAAACGAGTGGAATTTCCTCATTCTTGTCGATGGCAAACGCACGCTCAAGGAAATCCTTGAGGAAACCAACCTCAACCCGGTCAAAACCATCCAGCTGATTACGCGCCTGTTGCAACAAAAGGTGGTGGTAGTCAGCAGATGAAGTTCAAACCAGCCCTTGTTGTCCTGCTTATCCTTATGATGCTGTCAACTCCAGCATTGGCCAAAATTGAAATAGGCGTATACGGCATTCTTACCGAAAAAACCCATTTTAAATACCCAATGTCGGTTTTCGTGGACAACGAATCCAACAACATGGTGGTTGCCGACTCTGGACACGGCAGGATTCTTCAGTGCCTATCAGACGGTGAATTCATCGACACCTTCGGTGCTGACATCGACATGTACCCAACGAAGATCATCCGTGACACTGGCAGAAGAATCATTGTATGCGACTCAAAAAATGACACTATCCTCTTCTTCGACCGCAAAGGAACGTTCCTTTCAAAATTCTCTTCAGGGGACGACCCCCAGATTTCCGTCAAAGAACCAGTTTCACTTGCCGTTGATAAAGTCGGAAAATTCTTCATTCTTGATGCAAACGACTGTCAGGTGAAAGTTTATGAGGGTGGTGGCACATTCCTCTATTCAATTGGCAGAAAAGGCTCTCTGGAAGGCGAGCTTTTGAATCCAACCGACATAGTTCTTGATCCAAACGGCAGTGTCTACATCGTCGACTCAGGAAACAACAGGATTTCTGTGTTCGACAAGAATGGAAATTTCACAAAAACCTTCGGTGAGAATGAACTTCTTCATCCTTGGGGCATCTCTATAAATGGCAGCTCGATTCTCGTAACCGACACTGGCCACCACAGGGTTGTCACCTTCAGCATGAAGGGCGACAAAACCGAAGAAAACGGAAAACGCGGATTCGGTAATTCTGAATTCAACTACCCAACTGGTATCCAGATTGACGGCAAAGGGCAGACCTGGATTGCCGACTCTGGGAACAACAGGATCGTCAGGTTGAAAAAGGGTTCTGAACCAATGCTGCTTGGCACCGATTCTGTAACGATGGTTCCAGGCGGACTCACTGAAAGTGGCGGTCTGATCTACGTTGCTGAACAGTCATCAAACCTCGTCAATGTCTACGATGTTGAATCTGGACTCTTTGTTTCGTCAATCGGTCTGGCCGGAACATCGGCGACAGGGCTTTCTAGACCAAGCGACTGCGCTTTTCTGCCTCGTGGTGACCTTGTTGTTTCCGACACCGGGAACAGCAGAATCCAGATATATTCAACGTCGGGCGAGCATCTTGTCAGCTTCTGCTCTCAGGGTTCTGGCGCAGGCCAGCTCGACAATCCAACCGGACTAACCTGCACAAAGGACGGCTCAATAATCGTCGCAGACACTGGCAACAAAAGGGTTGCCGTCCTGTCTCAGGGTGGAACCTGGGATTTCGCAATCACAGACAAGCTCGAGGAACCTACAGACTGTGCCCAGGACAGCCTTGGGCGAATCTGGGTCACAGATGCAACCCTTGGCGAAGTGCTCATCTTCAGCAACGGCGGTCAGTTCATCAAATCACTCTCCGGTGCTGATTTTTCAAGACCGAGTTCAATTTTTATAGATAGCTTCGGAAGGGTTTTCATCACCGACTCCCAGCTTGGAAAAATAAGGATTTTCTCGGTAGCCGGCTACGAACTCTCCCAGTACGGCGCAACCGGTGGCCCAAACACGATTGAAAATCCGCCGTTCCTTGTCGAACAACGTGGAGATTTCTTCAATCCTACAGGCATTTTTGCCACCGATTCAAACGTTTTTGTTTCCGATACCGGAAACTCAAGGATTCAGCGCATCCCACTCCGACTTTTCGGCGGTCTTCCAATTCTCAAGGTTTCAACATCTCAGCTCTCTTTCACAAAAGTCCCGCTCAAGTCATCACGCGAACTGTTCCTGACCATTTCAAACCTCGGCGGTGGCATCATCGAAGGACGCATCAAGGGCGACCAGCCGTGGATTGTAACAAAACCTGAGGTTTTTTCGGATGAAATCGAGATAACCATAACCGCAGACGGTGCAAAAGGTCGCGAAGGAACCAGGGAAGGTTCGATAACAATAGAGAGCAACGGCGGAATTTTGACAATTCCAGTTGAGGCCAGGTTCTTTGCCGGCGAGGTCAAAAAGGTTGAAATGACCGTCGGAATGAACAAGGTCAAGATGGGGACCAAAACAATGAACGTTTCACCGGCTCCATTTGCCCAGTCAGGCACCAACGTGATTTTTGTCCCGTTCAGGTTCATCGGAGAAGGGCTGGGGGCAACGGTCACATACGACGGAACAAGAGTCCACTATCTCCTCGAAGGCAAAACCCTGATCCTCACCCTGAACAACAACAAAGCCATGCTCGACGGAAAATCCATCGAGTGCAAGACACCGGCCTATCGAATCGGACAGTCTGTTGTTGTTCCGTTGAGATTCGTTGTTGAAAACCTCGGCGGGGTGCTAAAAACCAACGGAAAGCAGCTGACGGCAGAATACCCATGAAAGTTTCGGAATTCCTGAACTCGTTGAACTGGTGCATGACAAGCACGGAAGATGCGGCAAGATTTAGCCTTTCGTTACTCGAAAAGCCAGGCCAGCATTACATCATAACTACAAACATGGAGATCATGGGTCAGGCGATGCACATGCAAGACGTTGCCGAAATTTGTAGGAAAGCAGACCTCCACGTTCCAGACGGCGTTGGAGCCATCAAGATTTTGAAGAAGTTTGGCCTGAAGCCTCAAGACAGGATAACAGGCGTCGACCTTGGCCCAAAGATTCTTGAGCTTGCACCAAAAGGGACAAAGGTTTTCTTCTTTGGTGCACCCAGAGGTGTTGCCGACTCAGCCCTTGAGAGATTCTCAAAAATATACACCAACATTGATTTTGTTGGCTCTGACCACGGATACGATGTGTCCGAAAAGGATTTGTTTGCCAAGATAAACCAGTCTGGGGCACAGATTCTCTATGTCGCCCTCGGAGTTCCCAAGCAGGAGCGCTGGATTGCAAAAAATCTTCCGAACATGCCAAACATAAAGCTTGCAATGGGCGTTGGCGGCAGCTTCCAGTGCTGGGCTGACCCAAAAGCAAGGTCGCCAAAATGGGTTCAAAAGATGAACCTTGAATGGGCGCACAGGGTTTTCAGGGAACCGGCCATCAGGATACCAAGGTTTTGGAAGACGCTTAAAAACTTCCTTCCAATGTACTATTTCGGCAAATGAAAACTGTCGCTCTCTGGGGCTATTACGGCTATGGGAACGTCGGTGACGAGGCGATTCTTGCCGCTGTCCTCTCCATGCTCGATGGCGTCAGGATAAAACTCCTCTCAGGGCCATCGCCCTCGGTTGAAAACAGCGATAAAATTGAGATCGTCCCAAGATCAGTCAAAAGACTTATGTCGCAAATCAAATCCTCAGATGCATTTGTTCTCGGCGGTGGCGGCCTCATCCACGACAGAATCAATGCCAAATCAACATGGTACCATCTCGCCGGCCCTGCAATGTCGAGATTCTTTGGCAAACCATGTGCGGCTGTTGGCCAGCAGATCGGCCCGTTCTACAGAAAATCGACCACCACGCTCGTAAAATACGCCCTGAAAAAAACAACGTTAACAGTCCGTGACCAGAAATCGTTTGACACGGCAGAACGACTCGGATTGAAGCCGATACTTTCAGCAGACCTTGCATTCATTCTCAATCCAGACGAACCTTCAAAGGCTCTTGCAGAACAGATAAAGGCTCTGCCAAAACCAGTAACGGTTTTCTGTCCTGGAATCGACCCAAGATGGACACCAACCCCTGGCAGATCGGCCGACATCCTCTCGCATATCCAGGCGCAGGTTGGAGGATCAATCCTTTTCATTCCGTTCTTCCCCGAGCGCGACGATGAGTATGTTTCTCAGGTTCTTTCAGTCAGAAACCTCAAAGGTCTCGTTCTCAAATCGCCAATCAGCTGGCAGGATGCCTTTGGATGCTTCAGGCTGGCCGATTATTCGCTCACAATGAGGCTCCACGCAATGATCGCTTCAGCGATTGCGGGAATTCCGACACTCCCGATACCTTACTATCCAAAAGTGCCAATGATTGCAAACGAACTTGGCATAACAAACATGATCGCCCATGATGAAGCCAATTGGAAGCGAATCTGTGACAAATTCCTGGCCGGGGCAGAGCTTCAGAGGATCGTACTCACTACAAACGCAGCCAAGCTCAAGGACAGGGCAATGGTTTCAAAAAAGGTTCTGGGCGACCTCATCAATGAACTTGCTTGAAAAAGTGCTGGATTTCATCTATCCACCTGAATGCCTGGTATGTGGAAAACCTGGTAAACACCCGCTTTGTGCATCCTGTTCGGAGGATATGGTGCCGGATGTCAAAACCATGTCGGTCGCCGATTTCAACCTGACAACCATTTTCAATTACGGTGGAACCGGACGTGAAGTGATGCAGCTTTGCAAGTTCGAGAACTTCGACAGCCTGGCGGTCATGCTGGCTGATATTGCATCAAACTATATATACAATCTCAAGCCAAGGATTCTTGTTCCGGTTCCAGCTCACTTTCTCCGCATGAGACAGAGAGGATACAATCAATCGGCAATCATCGCCATGCATCTTGCAAAAAAACTCCATTGGGTCTACAATGGCACTCTCCTGATGAGAATCAGGAACACTCATCCCCAGTTCAATCTCGGAATCGATGAGAGGATTGAAAACGTTGAAAATTCGATGGGCAGACACCCACTCGCCAAACTTGACCCCAAACTCCGTTACATGATTGTTGACGATATCGTCACAACAGGTGCGACGCTGAAGGAATGTGCAAGGGTTTTGAGGCAGATGGGTGCGAGGCACATCGACGCACTCGCAATATTTTATGCCGGAACGAGGGAAACGATACTCCCACCGGCATTTCTGAGGTGAAAGATGAAGAAAAATGTGTTTGGATTCCTTGTTGACGTTAGAAAGCTGGCTGTTGTGGCAATTCTCGTAGCCGTAGCTCTGGCAATCAGGACTCTGGCAACAATTGATGTTTCACCGATGCTTAAAATTGACATTGGCGCAGTTGCAATAATTTTTGCAATAGGCGTCCTTTTTGGTCCGATCGCAGGTGCTTTCGCCGGTTTTGCAGTCGACATACTCAATATTCTGATCAAGCCTGTCGGCCCATATAATCCGTTCATTACAATCGGCTTCATCTGCTACGGATTGATCGCAGGCATTCTCTTCTTCAGAAAATCAAGGGATATAAACACGAAAAACATCTTCCTCATCGATACTGTTGTGTTCATTGCCTATCTGGTCGGATTCGCAGTCATCACTCTTGGTATCGCCTGGGCAATATCTACCAATCCCGACCCTGCAAAGGCAATGGTTTATTCTGACGCCCTCAAAGTGGTTTTTATCGGTAGATTGCCAAGTTTCCTTCATGTAATCTGGTATCTTGTGCTCACTCCGACTCTTGTAAGCGTTGGTCAAAAGCTCATGACCAATTGGGAAAAGTGATGATCCTGAAGCTCAAAAACAAGGAATGGGCTTGACCAAACTGCGCCCAGGAGGCAGCTGACCCCGTGAGGGTCATCCCAGGTGTAAAAAGTGTCGAGTTTGACTTCAACATCATGATTGTTGAATATGACGAGGAAATCGTGAAAGCTGAGAAGATAATTGAAAAGGCAGCATCAGGAAGCTCAAGGGCTCCGGAGGTAATATGACGGCGACAATAACAAGCAGAAAAATCATGTGCATGCACTGCGCTGCAAACATCACAAAGGCAGTTTCGGGCATGCCAGGCGTAAACACGGTCAACGTTGACCCGGCCACAAAAACCGTTTCAGTCGACTTTGACGAATCCAAAACAAGTGTGTCGGCGATCAGGGAAAAGATGGCTGAAATCGGCTACATGCCGGATTGACAAGAATTTTAACCTTACTCTGCTATAGTCTCTTCATCACTTTTCAAGGGGGTTGAGGTGATGAAGAGAGTTTTCTTGGGTTTGTTGCTCATCGTTTTGCTTGTTCCGTCTGCATTTGAGCCTGTTCCTGCGTCAACGGCAAGAAAAGACAAGGTCATCTTGTGGACGAGGTTCGTTGGAAAAAATCAGGAATACAAAACTCCAGTATTGGATTCTGAAAGGCTATATATCGGCAATCCCACGTCCGCCATGTGCTTTGGCATAGACAGCGGAGAACTTTTGTGGGAAAGGGACTTCAATAAACCAGAAAAAATATTCCCGCTGCAAACAAATGTCTCAATCAACAGGAAATATGTTTATTTCTGCAATACCGAAGGTTTGAGCTGCCTGGACAAAGTTACAGGCAAAACTGTCTGGGTTCAGGAAGGGCTTTTCACTTCAAACGCAGAACTGGCTTTGGACTATGTTTATGTCGCATCCAACAATGCTGTTTTCCAATTTGATGCCCAGACAGGAAACTTCTTGCAGCTGAAAGACTTCTGTGACAAGGAGTCGTACCGTTTCCTGACCTATGCCGGCAAAGACAGACTAATTGCTTCAACCTATCACGGCACAAGAAAAATGATCAACATTTCAACTGGTGAAATTGAGTGGGAGGACTCAGGCATATTGAGCGATATTCAGGAAAAACCGTTAGTATCCGGCAAAAACCTAATAATTTCCGGAAACATGTTCGGCCAGAACAAGCTTTTGATTGTCGAGCTTAAAACAGGCAAAACCATAAAAAATATCAATAACAGGTTTGGCACGCAATTTGACCTAAGCGACGGGAAAATCCTCTTGTCAGACCGTTGCATTGATTCCGAAACGTTAGAATCAATCTGGAGCACTGCTCATGGAAACGTTCGATCATTCGACTGCTTCGACACGGTATGCTTTTGGGAGTATGACACATACAGGATTCTGGATTGGAATGGAAACGAGATTTCAAAAAAAGATCGTGAATTTTATCCAGGGAGCAACTATTTTAACGATTCCTGCATATCAAAACCTGCAACATCAGATGGCCGTTATTTTCTTTTGACACAAGATGGTTACCTTGTCTGTTACGGCAACAAACCAGAAACAATCGCTTACACAACCGGTGATGATTTCATTGTAGCCAACGGGAAGAAAATCAAGTTGGAATATAAGCCAAAGATTAATAACAAAGGCGAACTGATTCTTGATCCTTCAAGTTTCCTCGAACCTCTTGGGTGGGTCGCTTCGCACTACAAAAACACTGACAACAAATCCATGTTTCTCCATAACTATAAAAAACAGGTCGAACTGTACGATTCATACAGATCAAGAAAAACCTATAGAAAAATCGAGGGGATCCCCTGTCAGACAGAGAGTGATGGCACTTTTGTGATGCCTCTTGAACAAATGGTTTCCGAGTTCGGGTTGACCATGACCAAAGACGGCGACAGGATCAATCTTTCGTATCAGAGCAAATAGAACAGGGCAAGCATCAGGGCACCAAAGAACGCTGCAACCGACCAGAATATCACTACAATCCTAACCTCTGGCCACCCAAGCTTTTCGAAGTGGTGGTGGATTGGCGTGAAAAGGAATATGCGTTTCCCTACTCTTTCCTTGGTGCAGTATTTTGTGTACTTGAACCAGCTGACCTGGATTGTAACCGACAGGTTCTCGATGATGAAGAGGCCTATTCCGACAGTAAAAAGCCAGATGTTGCCCATGTAGATGGCTGTAAAAATCAAGAGTCCACCCAAAGCGTTCGAGCCAAGGTTGCCCATCCAGCATTTTGCGGGTTTGAAGTTTATGACAAGGAATGCGGCCAGAGCGCCGATTATTGAGACGGCTGCGGGAACAGCGTTGATGTTTCCAGCAAAAATCAGTGGCAGCATGAAAGAGAACGTGATCAATGATGCACCTGTCGCCAGTCCGTCAAGGCCATCCGTGAGATTGACTGCATTGACGACGGCGACAATGACGACAAGATAGAAAACCGAGTCAACCCAGGGATTCCCAAAAACTGTCGGAAGTCTTCCGAAGTTGAACCAGAGGAACGGGATCGAGACCAGAACCTGCAAAATGACCGTCCACCTGCCAGGGAGTCCGTAAGGATTGTGGAGTACAACCTTGATGAAATCGTCGGCAAATCCAATGATTCCAAACGTCCACAGGCCATAAAGCTGCCACCAGAGAACTGAAGCATCAGCAACCGTAAAGATGAGTTTCGCCAGAATAAACGAAGAGATTGTTGCGGCAACAACAAATATTGCTCCACCCATCGTAGGTGTTCCAGCCTTTTTTGCATGCTGATCAGGCAATTCCTCTCGAACCTGCTGGCCGGTATGCAGCCTTCTCAGAAGCCACAGCCCTGGCCAAATCAGTATCAAACCAACAACAAGCGAAATAAGAAGTCCATAAATCATCCTTTTTACCTCAGGGCGAGATTATAAGCCCGGCCTGCCGGTAATGAAAGGGCTGGCACATTGATAAAAAAGTCTTAATATTTGTTAGAAAATGACGATAAGGAAAAAAACCGAAAATCTTTTTGTAGTTAAATAATAAGTTGATCATATAATTTTATAGCAATTTTATAGTAATAATTATTTATTTGATTTTAAAACTGTGAACAAATCATGGTCAATCCGAATATAAGATAGAATTAATATTTAAAGTTATTATATGCCTGGAAAATATTATCTTAATAACGACTTTCCCGAGGGAGAGTACTGTTGCTAGTGTTATCCATATTTTGCTATTTGTCCTATACCAGATATAAAAGGGATGGTAAAAATGAATAAGATACTGATAGTATCGATTGTATTTTTTACTGCACTGCCATCAGTCCAAAACTTGAAAACAATAATAATCATAAAGTAACAGACATCGGTATAAATCAGTGTTTGGCGATTACATTGCCTGATATGGTTGTCGATGATGATTGGGTCGGGCTTCCAATCGGAACCGCTGTCAACTTCCCTGGCGACACTGATCCCCACACGATTGGACTCGATGCATTTCCAACTATAAATGCAGCATTTGCTGTTGCTCTTCCTGGAGCATCGATATATATCGCACCCGGCACCTACACAACGACTACTATCATAAACAAACCGATTAAGATTATCGGTTCAGGAAACGGCAACAACCCATCGGTCGATACAATCGTCCAAAGCACAACCACCGATATATTCACTGTTCAGGCAAGCAACGTATCCATATCAAACATATACATAACAGCCCAGGGCACAAACTGGCGAGGGGTATCAATCACTGGTGTATTGAGCAATGTTATATTTTCAAATCTTCATATAACCGCTTGCTCTTATAGTATTTATTTCCAGTATACTGCAAACGTAAGCAACGTTCAGATTCAGAATTGTATCTGTGATTTCACAAGAACAGCCGGTATATATTTCCAGTCAAACGTTGGAACAAACCAGAATTCTGTTGTCAATAACCTTTTGATCGACGGTTGTGTCATTACGGATTCATATTATGGAATATACGTTTGTCAACCATCATTGAATCTTGTCCCTCTCAGACCCAACGATTTTAGAAATGTCACCATTAGAAACACTCGTCTTGAAAGGCTTTCCTACAAGGGTATATACATGGAAAGGCTGCAAGACGGTTTGTTTGATGGGATTACCATGCTCGACTGTGGAAACGATCCAGTCTATGCCAGTCCGAATGGACTGATTCTCAACCTCAAGTATGCGGACTTCTCAAACATTACAATCAGGAACAGCACTTTCAGGCGTTGCGGAACAACGGAAAAACAAAACGCCGGTTGCATGGACATCGGTGGTCGTGCAGAGATGCCTTATCACACAAATCCTGCAACGTTAACAAATTTCAACATAATCAACTGTCTGGTGGAGGAGAGCACAAGGGGGATACTGATAGGACACACGACCAACGCAAGCGTGATCGAAACCCAGATTTATGGGTGCACGTTCGGACTCGCAACAGTCGGGGTTATCAACTTCCTTATGGAAAGATGCGTTGTTATCGACAATGAGAGGGAAGTGCTTCCAGTTTATCCATTGTCCGGGACATACGGTGTTGCCATCGCCGGAAGACTTTATCCGAGTTCCTCTCTTGGTCCATTTTTCGAGGCAACTAACGCAACAATCAGGTACTGCATCATCTGCAACAACCAAAACGCTGGCCTTGCAAATGCTGATGAGGTTTTGAACGTCAGGCAGTACGGATTCATCCCGAGCTCGGTGGACGCGAGATACAACTGGTGGGGCGCAAACGACGGCCCTTCCTACCTTGGACCTGGACACGGCGACCCTATTGGTCCGGCAACAATCTCTTACAATCCCTGGCTTGTGATGGGAATCACCACCTCAACCGGACAGGTGGTTGTCGGCAGTGGTCAAACATCGACAATAATTGTCAGGATGAATACGTTGTCTGACGGCTCAGGTGCAGTTTCAACAATCATCGATGGTGTGCTCGACATCACTATGACGACATCCATCGGTACTTTTGGGAACGGTTTCCAGACAATTACCGTTCCAATGGCTGGCGGGCAAGCACAGGCTCAATTCTCTTCGGCAACCGATATCGGTCTCGCCACAATTGCAGCCTATACGGAATGTAATCCAGCTTCCTCCACTTGCCAGACAAAGGTCAACGTTCTTGGGAGTGCCCAGCTCGAGGTCAGAAAAACGGCGAGAAAATCAACACTCATCAAAGGAGATACGGCTTCTTTTGTCGTGACCGTCTACAATAAAGGAAACGTACCGGCGATAAACGTTTCACTGACTGACATTTATCCACGGGAGCTGGTATTCTTGTCCTCGCTTCCTTCAGGGTCGCAGGGGATCAACAGCGTCAATTTCATCATTGGAACACTTCTGCCTGGCAATCAGGCAACATTTGAGCTTAGCTTCAAACTTGATGATTCGGTTGATCTATCCAGCGGAAGGATCGCAATCGCAAACGAAGCGTTGGCAACCAGCTACAATTTCTACAATAACGAGAAAACCATTGCCAGAGACACGGCTATCATTACTTTTTCCCAGCTTCAGCCCACACCTGACATGATTATAAACTCTGCATGGAAGGGACTGGACACAAAAAACGGCACAATCAATGCAAGCACGAACCTTGAGCTCCAGGTTTCAGTTGATGGCTGCCAGTACCCTTGCCAGATCACAGTCGACTGGGGCGACTCTCAACAAGAAACAAAATCCCTTGACAATCCAGGGTCTGTAACCTTCAGTCACTCCTGGACGGCAGGCGAATTCAAGGTTTCAATCAAAGCCTCGGATGCTTATGGCAGAACAAAGTTTGTCACCAGGACAATTACGGCAAGATAACAGCTTTCAGGCACCTCCTTTTATGGGTTTGATTTACCAGCAAGATTGGTTATCATATACGCCAAATGGAGGCAAAATGACCATACATCACGTTGAAGGAAAAGACGTTGGAAAGATATTCATCTACACACTGAGCACCTGCATCTGGTGCAAAAAACTCAAACAGTCGCTCGTCGACCTGAAGGTTGCCTACGACTATGTTGAGGTTGATCTTGCCGAAGGCGAAGAAGACATGATAGTTGAAGAGATGAAGAAGTTCAATCCAAGAGCATCATTTCCAACAACCGTCATCAATGACAAACATGTTGTCATAGGATTCATGCCAGACAAAATCATGCAGGAGCTCGGGTTGTGAGCGC
The DNA here is from genome assembly GCA_964639885.1 of uncultured Caldisericales bacterium. GTDB lineage: Bacteria > Caldisericota > Caldisericia > JAAYUI01 > JAAYUI01 > JAGNLA01. The sequence goes on from CAZXEH010000022.1 coordinate 15,954, forward strand.
AACACCGGAAGAGATTGATGCCCTGTTTGAGAAAATGGACAGAGAAGCAAGGGAAAACGGTTACTTCCTGAACCCTGACACCGAATTCACCAAAGCCCTGATTGAAGGATTGGTCACCAACACAAAACGCTATGGTTTTGCAGCCTGCCCGTGCAGGCTGGTCAAGGGTGGCAAAGAGGAGAACCTCGACATCATCTGCCCATGCGACTACAGGGATCCTGATCTGGATGAGTTCGGTTCCTGTTTCTGTGCCCTCTACGTGAGCAAGGATATTGCAGAAGGAAAGGCTCAACCTCAATCTATCCCCGACAGAAGAACTGAAGCAAAGAAAAACACACAGACTCAGGGCGAAATAACAGGAAACCTCGCCTATCCGGTGTGGAGATGCAAGGTTTGCGGTTACCTGTGCGCAAGAGACAATCCTCCGGGTGTTTGTCCGGTGTGCAAGGCCACAAAAGAGCGTTTCGAGAGATTCCTCTAGTACAGATAATCAAAATTCGACAAAATGAAGTGATGATAAAGATTGTGAATTATATATGAATTATATTTTAAGACGGTTAAGGAAAAAACCGAAAACTTATCCTGTATTAATTCCTTGAGCATTGAAACAATCACACTTTGCAAAAATAAAGCACTTAACCGGTTTTCCAAATTATTACTGTATTCTTAACAGGTAAAATGCTACATCTTTCCTCAAGATTCGTTTTTAAAACCAGAAGGCTGGGAATCGGAGGCGTTTTGGGGTATGGAACGAATGTCAATTGTGACGGCCAGGCACCGGTTTAACCAAACATGGGGACAACCGGTGCTTAAACCAGACCAAAACTCCCTAAATACTCGACAGTTGACTGAGGTTTTCTTTACCTGATCATTTAACCCATGAAGAAAATTGTTATTATCGGTGCAGGCATGGGTGGACTCTCTGCTGGCATATTCGGCCAGGCAAGTGGTTTTGAAACAGAGATTTTTGAGCACCACACTGTACCTGGAGGTCAGGCATGTTCCTGGAAAAGAAAAGGCTACACCTTCGACGGATGCCTTCATCACTTCATGGGTGCAGCTCCCTATTCAAAACTCTACGCTTTGTGGAAAGAAGTTGGCGTAAACCCTGACATTTTCATCCCCTTCAACGAATGTGTGAGCGTCTGGAAAAACGGTAGGCAGTTCTTCGACTGGTACGATACTGAAAAACTTGAAAAACACATGCTAGAGCTCTCGCCAGACGATAAACCCCAGATCACAAAATATATCAACAAAACCAAACAGATCGGCAATTTCGACATCGCCGGGGAGATGGTGGTGTCTGGAATCAAAGGATTTTTCTCACATCCTGTTAAATTCATCCAGATGATCGGCAACACGGGGATCACCCTCGAAAAATTCGCCAGCGGTTTCAAAGATTCTATGCTGCGTGAAGGGTTCAAGCTCGTGGAATATTCGCTGGCTATCATCCCGCTTGGGTTGCATCTTGGAAAGAAATCCGATGGCGCCAATGGTGGAATCAAATGGCCGCCAGGTGGAATCTCACACGTTGTCAACTCAATGGCTGCCAAATATGAAAAATCAGGCGGGAAGCTTAACCTTGGTAAAAAAGTGACCAAAATCCTGGTAGAAAACGGCAAGGCCGTTGGTGTCCAGCTCCAGGATGGCACAAAGGTCAAAGGTGATTACATCATCTCAGATGCAGACGGAAGAAAAACGCTCACTGAGTTGCTGGATAACAAATTCACTGACGAGAAGCTACAGGGTTACCTCAAGCCGATTGACGGGGAAACGAACTGGGCTTTCCATGTCTATCTTGGCGTAAATCGTGACCTTTCAAAGGAGCCCAGTTCACTTCACATTCTCCTCGACAAACCGGTTGAAATTGCCGGCCACACATGCAACCATATCGAACTTCAGATGTTTGGCTTCGACAAATCCATGGCTCCAGAAGGCAAAGGCGTGATCAAGGTTGAATTGTTCTCAACCTGGGATTACTGCGAAAACATCGGCAGGGACAAAGAAAAATACGAAGCTGAGAAAAAGGCGATTGCCAGCAAGGTGATTGAGATACTGGACAGCACATACTTCAAAGGGTTGAAAGATCAGGTTGAGGTTGTGGATGTCCCAACGCTCCTGACCTGGGCGAGGTACCTGAACAGCCAGTACGGATTCATGCTCAATCCGAACCGAAAACTGGACATCATGAGCAGCCTCATGGGCAAGTCCGACACTGAAACCGTCAAAGGGCTTGAAAATTTCAGATTTGTAGGCACCTGGGCAACTGCAACCGGCGCACTCTTTGCAAACGTTTTCTCCGGCAAAAAGGCAATAAAGGCAATCTGCAAAAGTGAAAAGGCGAAATTCAAAACGCCTTCGATGTAAGGTCGTGTTTAATTTCAAACACACCAAAAAAGGGATAAAGTTGAATCTGGAGGTCTTGATATCATGAAAGACGACAAGAAAACAAACAACGACGAGAAGAAGCCAAAACTTGGCGAAAAGCTGTTCTACAAAACCAAAAACATCTGGGAAAACAACAAGCTGCACGACCAGATCATGAAATTCGCAGTTCCTTACAAGAAATTCCTCGGTGAAGTCAAGACCGAGAGGGAAGCGACCGCCTGGGCAGTGGCCAGACTCAAAAAGGGTGGCTACAAGGAAGGCAAAGGCGAGAAAGTCTTCATGGTCAACAGAGGCAAGTCGGTCATTGCTGCCTGGATGGGCAAACAGCCGATTTCAGAAGGATTCAACTTGGTTGTTGCTCACACGGATGCACCAAGAATTGACCTCAAGCAGGTTCCGGTCTACGAAGACACAGGCCATGCCATGCTTGACACCCACTACTATGGTGGAATCAAGAAGTACCAGTGGCTCAACCTTCCACTTGCCATCCACGGAACAGTCATCACCGAAGAAGGCAAGAAACTTGACATCATAATCGGCGAAGAGGACGAAGGCGCAGTGGTCATCACTGACATCCTCATCCACCTTGCAGCACAGCAGATGGAAAACCCGGCAGCAAAAGTCATGTCAGGCGACCAGCTCAACGCACTTGCAGGTACGATGCCACTCACAGGCGACGACTACAAGGACGAGAGCGACAAAATAAGGCTCAACGTCATGAAGATCCTAAACGACAAGTACGGGATCAAGGAAGAAGACTTCATCAGCGCCGAACTGGAACTTGTACCGGCAGGAAAAGCCCTTGATGTTGGAATCGACAAATCGATGATCATGGGCTACGGCCAGGATGACAGGATTTGCGCCTACACAGGACTTGAAGCCCTTCTTGACATGAAGACTCAGCCGGAAAGAACCGCAATCGTCTGGCTTGTTGACAAGGAAGAGATCGGCTCCGAAGGATCAACCGGCGCCATCACAAAATTCCTTGAGTACTTCATTGAAACAATCGCACCAAACCAGCCAATTAATGCCATCATGCAGAATTCCTTCTGCCTGAGCGCTGACGTGAACGCAGGCTTCGATGTGAACTTCAAGGACAGATTTGAGTCGAAGAATGCAAGCTTCCTTGGCAAGGGCATCACAGTCACAAAGTTTACAGGTCGCGGTGGAAAGGGTGGAGCAAACGACGCTTCAGCCGAATTCCTCGGCGCACTCAGAAAACTCTACGCTGACAAGGATGTTCCATATCAGACCGCAGAACTCGGCGCTGTCGACATTGGTGGCGGTGGAACCGTTGCAATGTACATGTCAGCCCGTGGCATCGACACCGTTGATGCAGGCCCAGCCGTTCTTGGCATGCACGCACCAATGGAAACCACAAGCAAAGCCGACATTTGGAGCTCCTACGTTGCTTACAAGGCCTTCCTTGAAAGCTTCGCCGGCAAGTACGTCAAGATCGCAAAAACGTTCTAAATTATGGAATTTCTGAGGCTGTCTGCCGGCGCAAGGCTGCCGGAAAGAGCCCATGAAGGCGACGCCGGGCTTGACCTGTTCACACCCACCGAGGTGAATCTTGCTCCTTTGGCAAGAAAACTGGTCAAACTCGGTTTCGCAATGTCTGTTCCAAAAGGTTTCGCAGGCTTGGTCTGTCCAAGATCAGGCCTTGCCGTCAATTCCGGGGTAACGGTCTTGAATTCCCCTGGAATAATCGACTCCGGCTACAGGGGTGAAGTCGCCGTCGTGCTGGTCAATCTCAGCAATGAAAACGTAATTCTGCCTGAAGGTTCAAAGGTTGCCCAGCTGCTCATCGTTCCATGCAACTTCGACAAACCGGAATGGGTCGGGTTCCTTGACGAAACCGATCGTGGAGAAGGCGGCTTCGGGTCTACAGGGCTCTGATTCAGCCAATCATCTCAAAATCATTGGATTTTACTTCTATTCCTGCTATAATCCCTTGAAATGGCCAAAAATGTAATGATAACAGCCGATGATTTCGGCTTCACGAAAGGCGTGACAGACGGCATCCTTTACTGCCACGAGAGAGGTCTGGTTTCAAACACCAGCCTGATGGTCAACATGCCAGATGCAGACAGGGCCGTGGAGCTGGCGAAACAGCATCCGGGCTTGAGTGTTGGCCTCCACGTCAATCTGACCCAGGGAAAGCCACTGACAAAACCAGAGCTTATCCCAAGTCTCGTCGATTCAAACGGCAGTTTCAGAAAACTCTCGCTCTCCCACCCAAGAAAAGCCGACCCGAAGCATCTCAGGCTCGAGGTGTGCGCCCAGATCGAAAAATTCAAAACCTGCGGCTTCCCAAAATTCCACGTTGATGGCCATCACTACGTCACCTTCATCCCGTCCGTACTAGACATCCTGCTTGATGTGTCAAACAGGTATGGCATCGATTCCATGAGGATGATTGACAGCTCGATGATAAAACGTGGCGTGAAAAGGAAAATAATCGGCTTCTCGCTCCTGTGTCTGGGTTCCAAGGCGGTTTTTGGCCTGTCCCGACATGTTGTCAGATGGAGAAAGCTGATTGACCATGCAAAAATCAATATCCCCGACGCTCTGGTCTCATGGGAGCTTTACGGAGATGCTGACCCGATCTCATCGCTTTACAAAACATTCAACCGTCTGCCTGAAGGAACCACAGAAATCTTTGGCCACCCTGGAATCGTCGACGAAGAGCTCAGAGCAATCTCAACCTACACCGACATCCGCGACAGGGAGCTGAAGGCGTTCACAAGCCCTGACATAATCGGTGCGTTCAAAAAGACGTCGGCAAAGCTCATCAACGCTTATGAAATCGGAGGTGCATGAAGTGAAGCCGGGACCGATAGGCATCCATCTTGGAGAAGACCGCATCAAGATTGCGCAGGTGCAAAGTGATGCCGGAAAATTCGAGATTGTAGAGATGATCAGCATTGCAACTCCGAAAGGCGGTATCGTTGGCGGATACATCAAGCAACCAAGGATCGTCGCCGAAGAGATTGGAAACGCTGTCAACTCCGTCAAATTCCAGGGAAGAAAGGCAATAATAGCCATCCCCTCTGAAATTCTCAAAATCAATCTTGTCACAGTCCCCGAAACCCAAAATCTTGACAACGCTATCGCCAGCAGAATTTCGCAGATGGCTTTCGAACATCCGGAAGAGATGTCTTTCGACTACAAAATAATCGGCAAAAACAAAGGCGTTGTAAGTACAATCGTGGCCATAACCAACAAGACGCACGCCCAGGCGATAAAAGAGCTTGTATCACAGGCAAAACTGGTTTTGATTGGCAACGACCTCGAAATGCTCTCAATTTTCAGACTCGCCTCGAAAATATACAAAACAGACAAGAGGCCCGTCATTATTGCCTTGTTCTCGGGCAGCTGCCTGAAGATTGCAATGTTTCTGGATACGGTGTTTGTGTCCGTCAAAACCACTGAACTTGAGACTCCGAGAGCCATGCTCGATCCAAGGCTTGCCGGAATCGAAATCAACCGGTTCTTTGAGGAGTACAGGAAATTCCATCTTGTCACCGAACTTCCCTCAATTTTCCTGGCCGGTCTGCCTGACGCCAGTTTCACAATTGAAAAGGCCATCTGGGAATCAACAGGCATGCAAACCACCTCAATCAGATGGAGTCAGATTTTTTCAACATCCTCAAGCTACACTAACTTCCCGGAACTCAAAAACCGTTTCGGCGCCTACGCCTGTGCTATCGGACTGTCAATCGCCGATTCAAAGATTCCCACGGATGTTCCATCACCAATAATTGCCGATCCAAGACTGGACGGCTTCAAACCTGAATATCTCAATTTCTTTGCCTCGGAGGACTGATGCTTTTCTGGATATTGCTTGCTTGTGGATACATTCTCGGTTCAATCCCGTTTGGTTTGTTCATCGGTCGTCTCAAGGGTGTCGACATCAGGAAAGAGGGCTCTGGAAATATTGGTGCCACCAATGTTCAAAGGACTCTTGGCTGGTTGCCGGCCACATTCTCATTCCTTCTGGACTTTGTCAAAGGTTTTGTTCCAGTCATCCTCGCCATCATTTTCGGTCTTGACATCTGGCAGGCTGCGGCAATCGGTGCAGCAGTTGTCGCCGGACACTGCTGGTCAGTGTTCCTACTGTTCAAAGGTGGAAAAGGAATCTCAACAACCTTCGCCGTTGTGGTGGCTCTCGACTGGAGAGTTGGACTCGGGTGCCTTGTTCTCTGGCTGATCATACTGCTTCTGAGCAGATATGTGAGCCTTGCGTCGATCATCGCAGCTTCAGTCATGCCTTTCGGCTTCCTCATTGTCACCTTTAACCTTCCTCTTTTTGGAATCCTTGTCATTATCGCAGCCATCGCAATAATCAAGCACGGTGGAAATATGAAGAGACTGGCTGCCGGAAATGAACGCAAGATTGGCCAGAAAGTTGAGCTGAATGCTGGTCAAAGCTGAAGGAAACAGGCTTGATGACAAACTGGCGGAGGTGGTAGCAAAAATAGCCATCGCCGGTGATCTTGTGATTTTCCCCACAGACACAATTTACGGTATTGGTACGTCAGCCTTTTCCGAAGCCGGAATCATGAGGCTTTTCTCCATAAAAAAGAGACCGGTGAACCAACCAGTCGGCATGTTTGTAAACGGCTTCGACATGCTTGCAACCGTCACAACACTCCCCGACAACGTTGCGGCATTCCTGTTCTCTGTTTGGCCCGATGCAGTGACTTGCATTCTTCCAAGAAAACAAAATGTGCAGGTTTTCACAACGCCTACAAAAGTCCAGCTTGGGTCAGTCGGCGTGAGAATGCCAAAGAACCCAATCATCAACAAGCTTGTATCGGTGATGGGCGTCCCTTTGTTGGAGACATCGATCAATGTTTCAACGCAACCTTTCCTCAGGCGCAAGGAGCTTCTTACAGGTTACGAGCGATTTGCTCAGGTAATGATCGATGGTGGTGATGAACCTGACGATGCACCATCGACCATCCTTGATCTTACCAGGAAAAAAGCTGTTTTGATTCGCAACGGTTCCTACAACTGGAAAGAACTGAAAGAAAAACTATCACAATCCGGGATTGAATGGGATGAAAATCAGACCATACCTGCTTGACGGACCAAAAACATTTGAGCTGGTCACAGAGATAACCGACAAGTTCACAGGGAAAATATTTGCAGGCGCCTGCGTCTGCGTGCCTGAAGATGTCGACAGGGCTTTTGAAGTGGCTTCAAGGGCACCGACTCTTCCAATCTGGAAGAGGGCTGAAATCCTTCAAAAGGCAGCCTCGATACTGGAAACCAAACTTGAGGAGATGGCAAAGCTCATCGCTATTGAAGCCGGCAAACCCATCAGGCTCTCCAGACAAGAGGTCAGGGATTCCGTCACAGCCTTGAAACTTTGTGCAGCTTCATCGTTGACTCTTGAAGCAAAAACAACAAATCTTGATGCTGACCCAAAAGGTGTCGGCAGAATGTCGTTTGTCAGGCTCGAACCAATCGGAACCGCCGTGTGCATCTCACCTTTCAACTACCCATTGAGGCTCTTTGTGCACAAGGTCGCTCCGGCAATTGCAGCCGGTTGTCCGGTTGTGGCAAAACCATCAACAGTTTCACCACTTTCTGCGTTGGCAATGGGTGAGATCCTGCTTGATTCAGGGCTTCCGCCAGAGTGCATTGCGATAATGGTTGGCAAAGGCTCTGACATCGGCGAAACTATCGTTGCCCACAAAAAATGCGCCTATCTCAACTTTACCGGCTCATCAAAGGTTGGCTGGAAACTTGTGGAGTTGAACCCAAAAGTACCAAGGATGCTTGAGCTGGGCTCAAACTCAGCCATGTATGCCGACGAAACCTGGGATCTCAACCAGACAGCCAGCATTGCGATCAGCTCAGCCATGGATTATCAAGGGCAGGACTGCATCGCATTGCAGAAGTTATATGTCAAAAACGACATCTTTGATGAAGTCACCGAAAGGTGTGTTGAGCTGGCTTCAAAACTGACCATCGGCAATCCCCTGCTTGAAGAAACCGACCTTGGACCCATGATCTCAATGAACGCAGTCAACAGGCTGAAATCATGGATTCGAGAGGCTGAAAACGACGGCGCTGAAAACATTTTTTCAGTCCACGAATCTGGAACGCTTGTCGGCCCACAGATTCTTGTAAACATACCCGAAACATCAAAGCTGATGGCAAGGGAGGTTTTTGGGCCGGTGCTTTGCATCAATCCTGTCAGAGACATCGATGAAGCCGTTGAAAGGATCAACAGCTCGAGGTTCCAGATTCAGACAGGACTCCTGACCACAAACTACAAGGAAGCAATGAAAGCTGCAGGCGAACTTCAAACTGGAACAGTTATAATAGGCGACGCACCAAGCTACAGAAGCGATGCCCAGCCTTATGGCGGTGTCAAGGAATCGGGAATGGGTCGCGAAGGACCTTTCAGGGCAATCAGGGATTTGGTTTCCGAGAAGCTGATAATATTCTCGTGATCAAAAAATCTCTTCGATTTCAGTTGCCAACCACTTCGACCAATGTTTTTCAATTGAGTCTACAGAACTCCCAAGAAAGGCAAAAACATTGCCATCACTGCACTCTCTGACAATTTTGCCAATCATCGCCCTGCCATACTCACGATCAACGTACCAGACTACTGTCCAACCCCAATCATAGGCAAGGCCTGAGTCTGAAACCAGCGAGGAGAGGCTTGGAATTGAACCGTTCCTGACTCCCGCAACGGCATTTCCATAAAAATCCTCTTCATTTCTCCACTGGCCTGAGCAATATACTGCAAGACCTTCACTCCACCACCTCTGTGATGATTCTATGTCAGGTGAAAGGGGTTCCTCAATTATGTGAACGTATTCATGAGCCAAGAGACGCTCAAATTCTTCAGGAATGAACGTGAAAATCGATTCTTTCTCATATGCCTTCGGAGAGAGGAACACCATACAATTTCTCTGAGCTTGAGCTATCCTTGCCGGATTCGAAGGGTGCTCAATTTCGACTCCGAGATAATCCTTTACAAGCCTGTCAAATTCGGTTCTGCTGGGCACAATGACGGCATTTGCCACCTCAAGACAACTTGCTCCAAAGAAATCCCTGATATTCGATTCTGCTGCCAACAGCCCTTCAAGCGTCTCTTTCACAAAACATTCTTCTGTTGATGTGTAGAACACCTCGAAATGACCTGCCGAGGCTTTTGCATATCCACCCAATACATTCATGCTACAATAGTAAGCCTGACCCTACATTGAAACAAGAGAGATGGCGGCTTCCTTTGCGAGGAAACCACCATCAACAGTATTTCAGAGTGATTTTACCGGAATATAGATGTCAACAACCATCTTCCCGTTCTCGTCTGTCCCTTGCTGAGGATAGAGTTCGAAGCACATTCTCTCATCAGCCTGATACCCACTTGCCGGCAGCCACTTTCCACACATCCAGTCCCATGCCTTGCCATACTCATCGCTGGAAAGATGGAATCTTCCAACTGCATAATCTCCTTTTTCAACTATCAGTTTTCCAACCTCACCGGATACCTCTGTGTCTGGTGGAACCGTTACGCAGACACTCGTTCTTAGCTTGCTGTGATCTGTGATTTCTGGAGAGTCATGGTAGATAATGACGAATTTTGCATCAGGTCTTCCAAGCAAACCTCTCGGACCAGCCCAGGCACAAAGTCTGTTAAACAGATTTTTGAAAAGATCTGGTTTACCCTGATACTCACCGACGTGTCTGACATAAGCGACTGTGGCTTCTGGCCACTTTTCAATCTTCACTGTTGTTTCGATTTCGTTCATTTTAAACCTCCATTTGTTGGCGCCGTACTCAATGTAGGTGAATTCAATCGGTTCTGCTTTGGTTCTATTGCCATCCTGTTTGCGTGAATTGCTTTCTTGTTTGCCTGGATTGCTACGCCACTGAGAAGGCGAGATGCCAAATTTATCCTTGAATGCCTTCGAAAACACAGCCGGACTGGAGTACCCTGAATCATTGGCAATATCGGTTATTGATTTCGATTTATCACATGCCAGCTTGTCTGCACTTTTTTCCAGTCTAATCCTGCTGATAAAGACAAAGAGTGATTCTCCAGTAAAACTCTGGAATATCCTGCAGAAATGGTACTTTGAAAAGTCAGCAACCGAAGCAAGTTCTTCAAGAGTGAAACTCTCACCATAATTTGCATAAATATAGTCGATGACCCTGTTGATCCTGGATGCGTACCTTTTGAACGCTTCCAGATTGGTGTTGTCTTCCATGGGGTAGATAATACCAGCGGATTGGTGTCTGGCAACAACATGAGCATATTCTACACAGTGCTGTTTTTTCTCAAATAACATTCAACCCTCTTGAAAAAAGGTTTTCTTTGTGTAACATTTATTATCATGCAAAAAATAGCCATCGGCTGTGATCATGCAGCGCTTGATCTCAAACTTGAAATAATCAAGCATCTTCAGGGATTCGAGATCAACGACCTTGGAACCTACACAAAGGACTCGGTAGATTATCCCGATTTTGCCAAAGCCGTGGCCGATGAAGTCGCCTCAAAAAGAGCTGATTTAGGCATTCTCATCTGCGGGACAGGCATCGGAATGGAAATCGCTGCAAACAAGGTGAAAGGCATCAGGGCTGCAAATTGTGTGAACACCACAATGGCTCACTACACAAGAAATCACAACGACGCCAACATTCTCTGCATTGGAGCAAGGATTGTAGGGTTGGCACTGGCTCTTGAAATCGTTGACGCCTTCCTTTCTGCCCAGTTTGAGGGTGGAAGGCATCAAAAACGTGTTGACAAAATAATGGAACTGGAGGCTTGAAAGCATGTCAGAACTTAACAGAGTTGACCCAATCGTAGCAGAATTCCTTGAGAAGGAACTTGGCAGGGAGCGCGGAAACCTGGAACTCATCGCATCGGAGAACTTCGTTTCAAAGGCTGTTCTGGAAGCACTCGGTTCCATCGCCACAAACAAATATGCAGAAGGTTATCCTGGAAAGCGTTATTACGGTGGCTGCGAGATGCTCGACGTTGTTGAAGAGCACGCTATTGACAGGGCACAAAAGCTCTTTTCAGCAGACTATGCCAACGTTCAACCACACTCGGGAGCGCAGGCCAACATTTCGACGTTCTTTGCTTTCCTTGAGCCAGGAGACACCTTCATGGGCATGAATCTCAGTCACGGCGGACATCTCACCCATGGTCACCCGCTGTCGATTTCAGGCAGATATTTCAAGGTTATTCCGTACGGCGTCAAGCAGGACACCGAGACAATCGATTACGAAGAAGTCGAGCGCCTTGCAAACGAGAACAAGCCAAAACTGATCGTCGCCGGAGCATCGGCATACCCAAGAATCATAGATTTTGAAAGGCTTTCAAAGATTGCAAAGTCAGTCAATGCAATCCTGATGGTTGACATGGCTCACATAGCCGGACTTGTCGCAACCGGACTCCACCCATCGCCAATCCCCCACGCTGACGTAGTAACCACCACAACCCACAAAACCCTGCGTGGCCCAAGAGGTGGAATGATTCTTTCAAAGAAGGAATACTCAAAGGAGATCAAGAAGGCCGTGTTCCCGGGCATCCAGGGCGGCCCACTCATGCATGTCATCGCCGCAAAGGCAGTCAGTTTCCTCGAAGCCATGCAACCGGAATTTGTTGATTACCAGAAGCAGGTTCTCAAAAATGCACAGGCTCTGGCAAAGGGCATGCAGGCAGCAGGCTTCAGAATCGTTTCAGGCGGAACCGACAATCATCTCATGCTCGTAGACCTCCGTCCGAAAAACATAAGCGGTGACCTTGCCGAAAACCTTCTCGAATCAATCGGAATCACCATCAACAAGAACTCAATTCCGTTTGACACAGCTCCACCGCTCAAGCCGTCAGGCATCAGGCTCGGGACTCCGGCCATGACAACTCGTGGCATGAAGGAAGATGAAATGCTCCAGATTGCTGAAATCATCGGAAAGGTTCTCACCCACCCGACAGATGAGGCTCTCCACCAGAAGGCCAAACAGGAAGTTATACAGCTCACTTCAAGATTCCCGCTCTACCCAGGATTGTCATACCTGTGATTTTAAAGGTTCTGCTTGCATTCCTGGTCTCCCTTGCAGGGTCAGCGCTGTTGACTCCTGCAGCGATGTGGCTTGGATACAGAATCGGAATCACCGACAAAGCAGGTGACACCACACCCAGCGGTGAAGTTAAAATCCACAAAAAAACAACGCCACGAACGGGTGGTATTGCCATTTTCATAGCCTGTATCGTACCATTCCTCGTGTTCGGCGATTTCTCGGAGAAGTCGATAGGAATAATCATCGGTGCAGTAATTATCTTCATCGTCATGCTCATCGACGACATGAAGAAACTGCCGTGGTGGGTGAAACTGATTGGCGCAATCCTAGCAGCAACCGCACCAATCCTTGCCGGACTTAGAATCGTCTACATGACAAACATTTTCGAGGGTGGCTGGTTCAACATCGAGTGGCTCTCAATCCCGTTGACATACATCTGGATCGTCGGAATGACCAACGCCATGAACTTCATCGACGGTCTGGACGGACTTGCAGCAGGAATCACGGTCATTGCAACTATCGCTGCAGTTATTGCCTCACTTTCCCGCGATCTCGTCGTGCCAACTGTCCTTCTGGCCTGCATCTGCGGTTCCGCTGCCGGATTCCTTCCCTGGAATTTCAAGCCTGCAAAGATAATCATGGGCGATTCAGGCGCAAACTTCATTGGTTACAGCATCTCTGTTGCAGCCATCTGGGGTTTGGCAAAGGCCACAACAGCAGCCGTTGTCGGTGTCTGCGTTCTGGCACTTGCTGTTCCGATGTCTGACGTGATCATCACCTCTATTCGAAGGATTTTGAAAGGCCAATCCCCAATGATTGGCGGTCTGGACAACATCCATTATGTCCTTCTCAAAAGAGGCTGGTCTGAAAAAACTGTCGTTCTTGTGTTCTATCTCATAACGGCTCTGCTGTCTGCTGTTGCCGTTGCATTCATACTGCTGAGGATGAAAATATGAAGGTTTTGACGATATTTGGCACCAGACCTGAAGCCATAAAGATGGCTCCGCTTGTTAAGCTCCTGAAAGGCACAAAGGATTTTGAAGTGATCGTGGTTGTCACCGCACAACACCGAGAGATGCTTGACCAGGTGCTCACCCTTTTCAAGATCAAGCCCGACTACGACCTTAACATCATGAAAAAAAGCCAGTCGCTCACTGACATAACAGTCAACAGCCTCACTGGTCTTGAGCAGATTCTGACAAAGGAAAAACCGGACATTGTTTTGGTTCACGGCGACACAACCACCACCTTCGTCGGTGCGCTCGCAGCCTTCTATCAGCGTCCATCCATCCCCATCGGTCATGTTGAAGCTGGTCTGCGGTCCTACGATTTCCAGAACCCTTACCCCGAAGAGGCAAACAGAGTCCTGTGCGATCACCTGTGCAACATTCACTTTGCACCGACTGACAACTCAAAAGACAACCTTCTGAAAGAAGGCATCAACCCTTCAAAAGTCATCGTCACCGGCAACACAGTTGTTGACGCACTGATCCAGATAAAGGAAATGAGCAAGGACTTGCCGCTTCCAGTTGAATCAAAGCCAGGAGAGCGAATCGTCACCGTCACCATGCACAGGCGCGAGTCCTGGGGCAAACCGCTCGAAAACGTCTGTATGGCAATCCTTCGCATGGTAAGCAACTTCCCTGATGTCAGGGTCATCTTCCCGTGGCACATGAATCCGAAGGTCAGGGCGATCATTTCGCCGATCCTTTCAGGCGTTGACAGGGTTCATCTTGTTGAACCGCTGGACTATAAAGATTTCATAAACGTGATGGCAAAATCGTTCTTCATCATGTCGGACTCAGGTGGGATCCAGGAAGAAGCAGCATCACTTGAGGTTCCAGTCCTCCTTCTGCGATCAGTGACCGAGAGACCGGAAGCCATAAGCTGCGGAATCGTGAAAATGGTCGGCACTAACGAAGAGGATGTCTATAAAAACGCCTTTGAACTCCTTTCCGATCCAAAGAAGCACCAGGCCATGATCCCCCACACAAATCCATTCGGAGACGGCAAAGCCAGCCAGAGAATCCGTGACCACCTGCTGACCAACTGGAGGTAGCATGGAAGCGTTCATTGTCACAGGCGGGAAAAAACTCACCGGCACGGTCAAGGTTTCGGGTGCAAAAAACTCGGCTCTACCGATCATAACCGCCTGCTGTCTCATCGACGGCGAAGTGACACTCCACAACATCCCATATTCACACGATGCAGTGTCCCTGCTTGAAATAATCAGGAAACTCGGTGCAAAGGTCAAACAACTGGAGACAAACACATGGTCTGTCAGCTGTTCGGGCAACCTCAAATCAGAGGTGATTTCGGAAGCAGCAGCAAAGATCAGGGGTTGCCAGACACTTCTGGGTGCACTTCTCGCCAGAAACGGTGAGGCAAAACTCGGCCAGCTCGGTGGTTGCAAAATCGGTTCAAGACCAATCGACCTCCATCTCAAAGGTTTCAAATCGATGGGGGCGGAAGTTGAACAGGGCAACGGAGTTGTTTATGCCAGACGAACCGACAGGCTCCAGGGCAACTGGATTTTCCTTGACTTTCCATCGGTAGGCGCGACTGAAAACCTTATTATCGCCGGCGTTCTTGCACAGGGTGAGACACAGATTGAAAACGCTGCCGAGGAACCGGAAATTGTTGATCTTGCACATTTTCTGAACAACTGCGGCGCAAAAATCGAAGGCGCTGGAACCAAAAAAATCAAAATCCAGGGGGTTGACTCGCTTCGCCCTACATCGCACACAATCATCCCTGACAGGATCGAAGCCGGCACATTCATGATCGCATCCGTCATCACAGGCGGTGACATCACAGTCGACCACATCAAACCTTCCTACCTCGAATCGCTTCTGTTTAAATTCAGGGAGGCTGGAATCACCGTAAACATCGACAGCCACAACAGAATCAGGGTCAAAGGCAATCTCAGGCCGAAAGCCATCAACGTCATCGCATCGCCTTATCCGGGTTTCCCGACTGACCTTCAGTCTCAGGTTTCAACCATGTGCTGTATCGCCGACGGACAGTCGATCATCACGGAAAAAGTTTTTGAAAAACGTTTTGCCGTAGTTTCCGAACTGATAAAGATGGGTGCAAACGTGATTGTTGAGAATGAAACGCTCGCCATCACAGGCATTCCAAGATTCAAGCCAGCCGAAGTCATCTCCCCAGACCTTAGAGGTGGGGTTTCACTGATGCTTGCAGGCATGAACGCTGAAGGCACAACAACCATCATCGGCACCGAGCACGTTGACCGTGGATACGAGAAAATCGAAGACAAGCTGACATCCCTTGGCGGAGAAATAAAGCGAGTCAAACTCGTTTAAAACATAGACCCCATTTACAACAGGAAATATCACTTGACATAGTTTCTAGCATATGCTAATAATGAGTCATGCCAAGACCCAAACTCTGCAGAAAAATCATCGGATCACCATCTGCCCTGTTCTTCTCACCGGTTCCCGACAATGATGAGGTTGCCAACGTAGCAACCATCACACTGGAAGAATTCGAGGCGATCAGGCTTGGTGACTGGCTAGGGCTGTACCACGACGAATGCGCGCGACAGATGGAGGTTTCAAGGCAAACCTTCGGAAACATGATCACTGTTGCAAGACAGAAAATTGCAGGCGCCATCGTCAACGGTCAGGCCATAAGGATTGCCGGTGAAAACAACGACTGCTGCCACAGGAAATCGTCGGTCTGTGGCAAGTGTTCAAGGCAAGAGGGCGGTTGCTGCAGAAAAAAGCAGGACGAATCAACCTGCTGCGGGAAAAGGCAGAAAAAGTGCTGTAAAAGCATTTTCAAAGACGAAAAGGAGAACAAAAATGAAGATATGCCTGCCAGTTGAAAAACCAAACGGACTCAATTCAATGCTGCACTTTCACTTCGGAAGCGCACCACATTTTCTCATCTATGACACCGAGACAAAGCAAATAAAGGAAATGGACAATAAAGACCATGTCCATATGGAAGGCCACTGCAATCCTGTCCTTCAGTTCAGTTCAAATCCAATCGACGTGCTCATCACAACAAACATGGGCAAAAGGGCAATAACAAAATTTAACGAAAGTGGAGTGAAGGTCTTTTCGTCAGAAACAGACACCACCGTTTCTCAGGCCATCAGCGCTTTTGAGTCAGGCAAACTGAAAGAGCTATCTCCTGATGATGCCTGCGGTTATCATCACGGTTGTCACTAAATAAAAAATACCTTCGGTGTTGAAAAACACCTGAATCCGGATTATAAATTTGAAGGTTGGCTAAACCAGCAAACTTATAATCCGGAGGAACAATGATCGACTTCGAATACACAGAAGAGCAGAACATGGTTGCCAAGATGGTTCGTGATCTTGCTGCAAGAGAATTTGCCCCGCACATCAAGGAGCTTGACGAGAAAGCCCAGTGGGATCCGACGGTCATGACAAAACTTGCCGACCAGGGAATCCTTGGACTTGCGACCCCTGAAAAGTACGGTGGAGCTGGCTTCGATTACATCTCACTCGGTCTTGCCTGCGAAGAGCTCGAATATGTTGATACAGCGCTCAGGGTCATCCTTTCCGTCCATATCGGCCTCGTCCAGCTTCCGATACTGACGTGGGCATCTGAAGACCTCAGAAGAAAATACCTGCCGGATCTTGCAAGCGGAAAAAAGATAGGCGCTTTCGGTCTCACAGAACCAAACGCCGGATCAGACGTAGTTGCACTCGAAACAAAAGCAGAAAAGGACGGCAACGACTGGATCATCTCTGGTGAAAAGATGTGGATTTCTCTCTCTGACATTGCCGACACCTTCCTCATCTTTGCCTGGACTGACAACGAAAAACGCAAAAAGAGAGACCACTCCGGAATCTCAGCGTTCATCCTCGATCGTGAAATGCCAGGGCTTACAACCGCATCAATTCACGGCAAACTCGGTGTACGCTCTGGAAACACCGGTTCTATCTCGATGAATCAGGTCAGAGTTCCAAATTCACAAATGGTTGGACTCGAAGGTGAAGGCTTCAAGATTGCGATGTTCTGCCTTGACCAGGGTCGCTACACCGTCGGCTGGGGCGCAACCGGTCTCGTGAAAGCCTGCATGGATGCCTCGGTTTCCTACGCAAAATCCAGGGTCACCTTCGGAAAGCCGATTGCCGAACACCAGCTGATCAAGGAAATGATCGGTTTCATGAGAGTTAATTATGAAGCATCCAAGCTCCTCAATCTTCAGGCAGGGTACTTGAAAAACAAAGGCATGAGGTGCACCCGCGAGACTGCACAGGCCAAGTGGTTTGCCTGCAATGCCTCGGAAAAGGCAGCCTCAGACTGCGTTCAGATCCACGGAGCATACGGGTTCTCAAACGAGTTCCCGGCAGAACGCTTCTATCGCAACTCAAAAGGCGCGGTCATTTACGAAGGCGCCAGAGAAATCCAGGCTTTGATGTCAGCCGACTACACACTTGGTTACAGGGTTGACAAGCCAACCAGAAAGAGCCTTCCACCTCACCCGTTTCCAAACAATTATTAGTGGATCCGCCAATAAAAAACTGAACCCCTCTGATATGTGAAATTCGGAAATCACTGGCAAAGCCAGTTGATTTCATGGATTGTGAGTGGTCACAAAGATATTTTACCCCCCTTATGAAGGGGGGTAGGGGGGATTAAAAAACATCAGATTCATCAAAGGGGGTATATTTGAAACCTCGACAAAGTCGAGGCAAAAAACACTCCCTCACCCTTAATCCCTCTCCCACTAACGTGGGCGAGGGAAGTTTG
>CAZXEH010000023.1:0-33526 GCA_964639885.1 uncultured Caldisericales bacterium
ACTAAAACACTATCTTCACAGTTTTACTGCTTGCGTCCCAGGTTATGTTGTCGTTGGTTGCGCCGAGGTTGTTGGCAATAAACCTGAACGGACAATAGGTCAGACCGTTTTTGACATAAGGTGAAACACCCTTATTGTTTGGATCGATGGGTGTTTCCTTGCCGTTGACGTTTGCAACAGGGTTACCAACCTGCATTTTGAACCAGAAGCCATCCTTCCTCATTATCTCGACGGTTTTGGTTTTTGCATCCCAGGAAAGGCCGGCCTCAACTGACTGGGTGAGGTAGCGAACCACAAGGAACAGCCTCCCGCCTGTGATCTCGGGAGCCGAGACCATGTCAGCCTGCTGGGTACCGTCGATTGTCCACTTTTTTGAACCGGCCGTAAACTCGACAACCGTCTGTTTCTTCAGGGTTTGAGCGCAAATCTCGCCTGTCGAAATCAGGTTCGAGTACTTGTTGAATGCCTTGAGGGCATAGCAGTACTGCGTTTCTGGCTTGAGGCCAAAATCAAGGAACTCGGTCTGGTCTGGCATGAGGAGCTTTAGCAGAGCTCCTTCTTTCCACATTTCAAGCCTGGAGACCCCTTCTGTCTTTGGCCAAAAGAGTTTGATCTGGTCTGGGAATGTTTTGGCTGCAATTGTGGCGTGCTCGATTTTGAGCGTTGTGGTCTTGATTTCGGCAGATCTGGCCATCACAAGCCCCGAATAATCCAGACCCTCGACCATGTAGGTGTAGTCTTTGACAGGCTCAAGCCCCTTGTCGGTGTAGTTCCCGCCCTTGATTTCCTTTGCAACAAGCTCGAAGTTTTCGCCACCTTTCCTGAAAACCTGATATTGGAATATGTCAGGCTGGGGCGACCAGAAAAGCCTGACAGACTGGGTGTCCGGTTCAGCTTTTACTTCCATGGAATCCAGATCGGTGGTTGCACAGACAAGTTCCGATGAGCCTATGACCCGACCGTTGTCCATCACGCCTTCAATTTTGTAGCAATACTTCACGCCCGGGTTCAGATTTGAATCGATGTATTCCGGCAAAGTGAGCGTGTCGCTATTGAGTGGCTCAAGGTCGTACCCGTGCTGCCTGAAGATGTTGTAGCCTTCGATCCACTTGATCCGATCCCACGCAATCGAAACAAATGTCCTGCCCTTTTCAAGCCTTGGGACGATTTTTTTGTGAGGCGTAACTAGGGGAAGATCAGCTCTGGCAATCACTTCATCCCGATTGCCCCTGGCCTCGACCTGATAATCATACCTTGAATCAGGCGACAGCTGGTCGTCTTCAAAGTATGTCTGGCCTCGAAGGGTTTTGAGTCGCATGAAATTTTCAAAGTAGCCCTTCTTCCTGATGTTGTAGTAGGCTGCGCCTGCAACCGGCTCCCATAAAAGCGATGCCTTGTAATTGTCATCAATGGTTGACTTCACCTCAAACGGAGGAGGCGCCACAATTTTAAGATTGTCGATACATTCAAAAAAAATCTGATACTGCCCGTTCGAGTCAGGCATGGAGACAGCTCTAATCCAGAGTTTGACATCTTCGGATTCTGGAACGCCGTCTAGCAGAGCTTCCATCTCGGTCTCATAGGCCTTGGAACTCACATAGTCAAAGCTGTATTCCCTCTGTGGCGTTTTAATGATCAGCGAGTCGGCTCCGAGATAGTCTGAAAAATTTACAAGACTCCAGCGCAGTTTCAGTCTCGTTCCAATCGGGATCAAGTCTCCGGGTTTCAAACTCGTGATGTAAATTGCTTTCCATTCTTTCGGAATTGTCAGTGAAACCTTTTCCGAATCGGTGGATACTGCATCGCCCGTAACAGAAACAACCGTAACCGTGTAGGTGGTTCCGACTTTGACGTGGTAGATGAAATGCCTCACAGACACAGGGTTTGTGGTTGCCGAGTAATCGGGGTAGAGCTTGAATGTTCGGGTTGACCCGTCCGAAGCCTCAACCGTCGACTCGACCCAGTCGATCAGCGCCGAACCGTCATTCAGGGTTGTGATGTCGACCTGGATTGCATTTCTGGCCGGATCAGGTGTGAGTTTCACATTCGGTTTTGATGGGTTCTTGATCTCATGCTTGTCAATAGCAATAATCACCGGGGATTCAAGGTTTGTTGCGTGGAAAGTTGTAAGGTGCTTGAAAATGACGTCAACAGCTACCGATTTGTACGGAAACTGATCAGGAACCGTCCACTCGGTTGAATTTGTTCCGCCTGGCACGTCCATGTCGGTTATGAGACCGCCATTAAAGGTGTTTCTGATCTCGCATTTGTAGCGACCGCCAACCGGCATGTTCGAAGAATTCCAGGCAATTTTCAGCTTGTCACCAATGAATACTGTTTGCCCTCTGGCTGGCGAAGTCATTTGGAATATCGGTTTGTCCTTTGTCGAAGACACCTGGCAGCTTGCAAAGCCAACGCAAACATTGCCCTTCTCTCCAAGAAACGCCTTGCACTCCAGCACTCCGTCAATATCCGGCGGGATGTAGATCACTTCTCTCTGATCCTCTTCAAGCAACATCGAAAATATGGAGAGGCATGACTCGGATTTGACCGTTATTTCGGCTCTGACCCTGTCTTTCACATAGCGGTTGTATGTGAACGTGATGACACAGTTCTGGCCTGATTTTAAAACCTTTCCACCGTCAATCCCATCGATTTTGACGTTGGCTGCGGTTGGTGTGGTTGAAACGCTGACCCCTTTTGACTCTTCCTGCCCAAAGGTTTTGATTGTGAGATCAAGAGGCAGACCGATCCAGCTTCTTTCAAGACTGTACTCAAAAGAGGTTTTTTCAGCCTGAACCTGGCCAATCAATTTTCCGTCAAGGAAATCTGCATAAATCCGGCACTCTTTGACATCTCCCGAATTGGGTGGCAAAACCCACGAAACCGTCAGCGTGTTTGTCTCCCTGACCCATGAAGCTTTTGGGAAACACACCTCGGGCAGTTTTTCGGGAGCAGCCTTTGCGCCGACCGGAACCAGATTGAGCAGGATCGCCAGAATCAAAAATCTCTTCATTTCACCCTCTGGTGGTTATTTTAGGTTCAGAGGTGTTTTTTGGCAACAAGTATCAATAAATGTTGATTTTTATTCTATTTCCTGCATCTGACAAGAAAAAAGTTCTCGTCATCAATTGTTTCAAGAACCGACAGTCCAGCCTTGCTACACATTTGTGAAACCACATCTGCGGGTGGCAGATGGTCGCCGACAACCTCCGGGGTTCTTGCATGCACACCGTTGATCCTGTCTCTGGAATCGGAGTGACAAATCTGCAACTGGCCACCGTTTTTTAGAAGCCTGGCCATGTTCGATATTGCCACCTGTTTGTCCAGAAAATGGGGGAATGCCGAATAAACCACTATCCTGTCAAAACGTTCATCGCAAGAAAAGGAATGGATGTCGTCGCAGACAAAGTGCAGGTTTGGTGAATGAAACTTCGACCTTGCAACACCAAGCATCCCATCGGACAAGTCAATTGCCGTCAGGCTTCCCGACTCCGTGACCTTATTCAGAATCCACGGTACAAGGATTCCTGTGCCTGTACCAACATCAAGGACAGACATATCAGGTTCAATCGACGCCTTGCCAATGAGGAACTCAACCTTGGCGCTGTCGTGCCTGCTTACCTCGTCCCACCTTGCTGCAATTTCGTCAAAAAAATCGTTGCCTTTGTGCATCAGTGCCTCTCCTCGATCAAACCGTTCTTCCGCAAGGCAAAAACAAGAGTCGGAATCAGCACAAGCTGGATGATCATTCCTGGCCAGGCGGTAACAATACCTGTCGTTACATAGGCGATGGGGTCAAACTTAAAAATTCCAAGCACAGACATCAGCAGGAATGCGACAAATCCATACACAATCCTGCCACCGGCCATCGAGAGAATCAGCGAAACCCACTCGTTCATCTTCAGCTTCTGATAAAACAGGCCGGCCAGAAAGCCATAAGCACCAAGCTCAAACGCCATCACAACAGCATAGGGAGGGGCAAACGGAGGCATTCCGGTTATCAACCCGGAAAGCAAGGGCGATACAACACCGACAATCAAGCCATAGATTGGACCGACAATAAACCCTGCAATGAGCACAGGAATATGCAAAGGTAAAAATGTCGACCCAAGTCCGAGTGCGTGGAAAGCAATCGGCAAAACAATGGCAATGGCAATAAATATTGCAGATAGTGTAATCTTTTTTATCTCTTTCATACCTCTTTGGTAGTCCGCTGCAAATATTGTTCCACCAATAGACAGTTAAGGTTAGCGTTAATTTCAGTAATTAATAGCTTGAATTAGATATTTACGGTAGAGAAGCTCTACTTGACATTTAAACTATTCTGATTAATCTGATTTATCAGAAAGGTTGGTAATCATGGACAACATGGATTGCTGTTCGATCGAAGCAATCGTCACCTGCGACGAACGCGGGCAAGTGGTTTTGCCAAAGGAAATCAGGCAGAAGCTGGACATCAATGCTGGCGACAAGCTGGCACTCACTTTGCTAGGAAGTGACAAACCTTGCTGCATGATGGTCATGAAGGCAAAAAACCTTGAAAACACTGTAACAGGCATACTCAAAGTCATCATAAAGAAATCGGAAGGTGAAAAATGAACGACGAAACCACAACAAACGTCAGAAACCACTATGCTGGTGTTGCAAAAAAGGCCAGCTGCTGTGGTGGTGGGACAGTAGACTTTGCAAAAAACATCGGCTACTCAAAGGAAGATGTTGCAAACGTGCCGGATGGCGCAAACCTGAACCTTGGCTGTGGCAATCCTCTTGCCTTTGCCCAGATAAAACCGGGCATGACAGTCGTGGATCTCGGCTCTGGCGCAGGATTTGACTGCTTCCTCGCATCAAACAAAGTCGGGGAGTCAGGAAAAGTCATCGGCATTGACATGACGCCTGAAATGCTGGACAAGGCAAGGTCAAACGCCAAAAAAGGCAACTATGGAAACGTCGAGTTCAGGCTCGGGCAGATCGAAAACATTCCATCAGGCGATTCAACCGTTGACCTGATCATCTCAAACTGCGTCATCAACCTCTCGGTCGACAAACCACAGGTTTTCAGGGAAGCCATGAGGGTGCTAAAGCCAGGCGGAAAGCTGATGGTTTCTGACATAGTTTTGACCGGTGAGTTGCCGGAGAAGGTCATGAAGTCCGTCGATGCCTATGCAAGCTGCATTTCTGGCGCACTTATGAAGGACGATTACATCAAAGCCATCAAGGATGCAGGATTCATAGATGTCAAAATCGAAGCTGAATCTCAGTACAGCTTTGGTGCCGACGATACAGTCGGATGTGGTTGCAACGATCCTCTGATAAAATCGGCATCTGAAGACCTTGGCATGAGTCTCAATGAACTTGCGAAACTGGCATCAAAAGTATGGAGCGTGAAGGTTTCGGCTGTGAAGTCCTGAGCAATCGTTTTACCAAATCCGACTCTGTGAAGGGTCGGATTTTCTGTTTGCCAAAACCATCGTTTCCATGTATCATAAATCATGTATGCATGGAGGGTTCATGAGAGGTAAAATTCTTGCTCATCTGGTTGTTCTGTCGCTGGTCATGTCGTCTTGTGGTCAAGTTGCCGTCAAGCCGGACAACCTGCCCGATCTTGTCACCGACCACATCATAACCGCATACGACCATTACTACCCTGGCTCAACCGTTGAACTGAGTGTCAAGCTTTCCATGACTCCAAAAGAAATATGGTTTGGCAGTAACTGGAATCTGGTTAAATCTGCAAATCCTCCAAAGGATGGAATCTGGAAAGACAAGCTGATACTTGAAAAAAAGAAAAATGGCGAAATGGCAATTACCGTAGTACTCAATTTGGAAGATGGAACAAAGAAAAATCTTATCAAATCAATCACAGTTGTTGATAAACCCGGAATCAACATAGAGCAGGAACGATCATCCAAAACCGGTGACAAGCTCATCGTCTGGGCTGATGTCGAGCTTTCCAAGGTCGAATACATCGATCCAAACGGACAAACAACACCTTTCGTAAAGAAAGACAAAGAGTTTACACTCGATCAAAAGCTACCAGAACCAGGCAAACCCGCTGGAACGATAAGAACAACTGATTCATTGGGCACTGTCGAGGATAAACAAATCAAGGCTTCAGAAATTGATGAACCAAGAATATATTTCACTAATGAACGTTTGTTTGAAGGTGACTTTCCAGCGACATTCTCTAAGCTGAAAGTAATAGAGACTCCTTTGGACATGTCCTACCAGAAAACAGCTTTTGTAATTAGCTTGAAATCAATAAAAGACAACGATTTAGAATATATAAAGAAGGCGACAACTAATAAAGATTATACTACTGATTCATTTCATTACTATAGACTTAAAACACTTTCAAAAGACCATCAATGGGCAATATTTTCGACTCGTGCAAGGGGGAAAATCAAAGATAATCCTGCAGTGATAGAGGACGGAAAATTGCTAGTAGAAATCTGTGTTATCTTCACATTCCTCTACAATACGGTCACTCACGAACAGAAACTTATCGGCAAAAGAGTAATTAAAAACTACACAGGCTATGTTCGAGAGACCGGTAATGTTTTCTTCCCCGTCTTCATAGATGACAAGGAGATACTTCTGGTTGAACAGATAAAAGATGGCAAACTTCACCAGATAACAACCAAGGGGTCTGAAAACAAACTCGAATTTCGCACGCCGGAAGCAACTGCAAGGGCTGTGTCGCTTTCTCTTGAAGACCAGCAGATAAGACCCACTGACAAGGTAAAAGTCCTGTCTCCCTGGATTTCACGGGTAGACATGACAAACGGCATCATTGGTTACGCTGAACTCTTCAAGGATTGTCTCGAGTGCGGGTCTTGGGTGCCTGACGGCAATGAAAACATCGGCAGCGTTGCTTACTTTGCAGACCTTCGGGGTAACATCATTGACAGATGGGACAGTCTTATGAAGCTGTGTGAGCCTTATGCAGACAAACAATATCCAACTTTGGGTTCTTTCGACGTAAACAGGATCATTGTTAATGGCGGTAGCTATGATATGTATTTTTTCGTTACTTATGAACTAGAAAGAGGTAAATACGGTAGAGTAGACAGCATTGACTCTTTGCCGGAACTTCAGAAGAGCAAGCTCTTCAGATATAACACGAAAACCAAGATTTTAACCGAGATTGATTGCTCTGAAATTGTAAACAAATACAAATCACCGGCGTTTGGTTCAACGTTTTTCTCATCGACATTCGGAGTCAATGAAGTTTACTTTTCGATAGGTGTCTCAAATAACCATGGTTTGGTAAGTAAATTCCCATGTAGAATTGAGGGGGATAAACTGGTTCAAATATCAAACGAGCCCCATTACATCGAAACAGAATATCAAAGCAATGTCTTCATCCTTCCGGGAGGTGAACAATGAAGACAAGAATTGTGATACTTGTTTTGCTTGTGGCATCCCTGGGTGTCGTTTTATCGATTGCCTAACCGGAGCGTGAAGGTTTCGGCTGTGAAGGCCTGATAACCATAACATTGCAATGGCCGGCAAAACGGCTAAAATATATTCGTGAGAAAAGTTCTGGTTTTATTTCTGGGCATGGCCATGCTGTGCGGTGCCGGTCTTGCTTTCGGGCAGGAACCGACCGAATCGCTTGGCACAACCTGCACCTTCAGGGGTGGAGCCTGGAATGAACCAGCATCATGGGAACCGCCACAAATCCCAGGACTGGCCGACAACGCCATCATTCCACCAGGACTTTCAGCAACCGCTCCAACAAACTGCGACCTCTCAACCCTGACAGTGCAAGGCACAGTCATAATTTCCAGCCTTCAAGTCCAATCCTTTGAAGTCTCGATTACGGGTCAAATCCAATCAACAGGTGGTATTACAATCGATTGCCGAGGCAACGCCAAAAACGCTGGCAAGATCAACTCATCAGGCAAATTCGACTTCAAATCGATGGGATTTGAAAACTCAGGAATAATAAACATTAAAGGTCTCTGCGACATGCGAGTTCTTGGAACTGTCACAAACACAGGCACAATCGATGCCAGAGGCTCACTCCTCCTCCAATCGTCAAAGATAACAAACAAAGGCCAGATCAAAACATCAGGCGTTTCCGGCAACATCGTGCTCTGGTGCCTCGGATCGGTCGAAAACACAGGCTCAATCATTGCAAATTCAGGTCTGACTTCAACAACCGGAAGCGGCGAAAACGGCGGCTCAGTCTACGTTGCCTGCTCGGATTTCACAGGTTCCGGCGTTATCGCACCAGGCAATGGCGGAAATGGCAACCCTCCAGGCAAAAAAGGCGCTGCAATAATCGGCTCTTCTTACGATCCCACAAGTTTTGTCAGCCAAGCGCCACCACAAGGCGCAATTCTCGATGAATCCTCATGGAAATCCCAAACAGGTAAAGCAAACCCGTTTGACGGCATGCCTGTTGGTGCATCTGTTTCTGGAGGCCTGACCCTCTCGCCACCAACAAACTCTCGTCCGTTCAGGTACGGTGGCTTCTCATCCATCGTCAACTGCGCTGGCGGCCAGGTGACAGCCAGCCTGAAATGGGAAGGCTCCGGAATCGTCAAAATTCGTGGTGATTGCTCATTTTCAGACGTCAAGTTCTACCCAAACATCACTTACCTGAGAGCCGGCGAAACATGCTCTGTGACTCTATCTTTCGACCAAAGACCAGAGGGTGCCGAGGAAATTCGCATTCATTTTGAAACAGCAGACGGCAAAGCCTACGTTTCTCTGCGTCTTACAGTTTTTTTCATCATATGCCCAATCATTGAAGGAAAATTCGGAAGTTTACATGTCAAAGTCACCGATGATGCCGGAAATTACAAAGCTTCCACACTCAAGGCAAAACCTATAATAAAAAATGGCGTCTTTTTCGTTCCACTGCGTGATTTTATCGAAATAAACCACGGAACGGTTGGCTGGGACAACACTTCAAGACAGGCAACCATCAATATGCCAGGCAGAACCGGCATCCTCACACTCGATTCCAGAAAAGCCTCAACAAACGGGACAAGTGAGGATTTAAGCGGAAAAACATGGCTTGATAACGGCAAGATGATGGTTCCGGCTGATTCACTGGCCAACATAATCGGTGCATCGCTTAAAATCAACGGCAATTCCTACATTTTCAAATATCCAGGATAATCAACAATGCCGGACATGTCAGGCAAAGTAGTTATCATCACAGGATCAACCTCAGGTTTGGGGTTGGAAGCTGCCAGAGAGATAGCCACGATGGGCGCTACCGTTGTCATCCACGGCAGAAGTTCTGAAAAGATTGAATCAGCCATCGTTTCCATCAAAAACTCATTCCCACAGGCAAAGCTGAACAAATTCTGCTCTGACCTTTCAATTCTGACTGAAACAAAATTTTTAGCAGATTATCTGATTGGCAGATACGAACAAATCAACGTCCTGATCAACAACGCAGCCATATCCATGCAAAATCCCTCAATAAGCTCCGAGCAGCTGGACAAAGCTTTTGTCACAAATCATCTCTCTCATTTTTACCTGACCAACCGTTTGCTAAAAACTCTGGTCTCATCAAAAGCCAGAATAATAAACGTTACTTCATGCGACCATTTTAGCGCCACCTTCGACCAAAATGACCTCCAATGCCTGCACTTATACGGATTTAACAGGGCTTATTCAAAAACCAAGCTCTACAACGTGATGTTTACATACGAGCTTGCGAAAAGGCTGGCAAATACAGGCACAACATGCAACTGCATCCATCCGGGTCGCATCAGGACAGGGATAGGGCGGAACGACACAAATCTTTTCCGCATTGCAAAAGACGTTCTCGACTATTTCGACTCCATTTCGCTAGAAGAAGGCGCATCGGGCATCGTTTCTCTCGCCACTTCACCCGAGCTGGAAGGCATAACAGGAAAATACTATGACAAAACCAGGATTGCTTCGTCATCAGCCGGCTCGTACAATGAGCACGACTGGAAAACGCTTTGGCAGATGAGCGAAAATCTTTGCAAAATCCACATCGGGGGTGACATAAATGACTGACATGGCAGGAAAAACCGTCGTTATCACTGGCGCAACATCGGGTCTTGGCAGGGAATCGGCAAAAGAGATAGCAAAAATGGGCGCAACTGTCGCTCTTGTCGGACGAAGCAAGGAAAAACTTGACCAGACCATAGCCGACATCAAACAAACCGTGCCTGGTGCAAAGCTTGAAGCGTTCGTGTGCAACCAGTCGCTGATGTCAGAAACCAGAAAGCTTGCCCCAGAGCTGCTTTCCAGATTCCAAAAAATCGATGTACTGATGAACAATGCCGGCATGACGGCACAGCGGGCAACCATGACAAGCGAAGGACTGGAGCAGGTCTTTGCCACCAATCACCTCTCGCCGTTCCTGCTGACAAACCTTCTCCTCGAAAGGCTGATCGAATCAAAGGCACGAGTGGTCAATGTTTCTTCTGCCATGCACAAGTTTGTGAAACTCGACTTCGACAACCTCCAATCGATAAAAGGTTTCGATTGGAACAAGTCTTATTCGAGATCGAAGCTTATGAACCTCATGTTCAACTACGAGCTGGCCAAAAGAACCGCTGGGAAAACCATCACCATCAACGCCATTCACCCGGGTCTGGTCAAAACAAACATCGGCAAAAACGACACCCTTTTGCTCAAAGTCGGAAAGAGCCTCGCCGACCTCTTCGCAATCAGCGTCAAAAAAGGTGCGCAGACGCAGATTTATGTGGCCACATCGCCTGAAATCGAAGGCGTCACCGGCAAGTATTTCTCGCGCTGCAAAATCGTGCCATCCTCACCAGCCTCGATGAACGAAAACGATTGGCTCAGGCTTTGGGAGATGAGCACTGAAATAATTTTCAAACCACAATAATTGACCTAGATAGTCAAACTTACTTCCGAGGAACACATATCATTGATATTATCATATTAAAAAGCTCAGAAATACCGTTATTCTCAAATACATGGACAGGTGAGGAGTAATATACCTCTAAATTCTGAATACTTTGCTTTAGGCTTTCTATCTGCTCTCTGTACACAAATGCATCATCCGTCTTTAAGTAATACAAATCTTTGATTTTTGAAATAAAAGCATAAATTGTTTCAGAATACAATGGTAGGATTTCATCTTTCTCAATTTTAGATGCATCAATCACAATCTTGAAACCATAGTACTTATCTATCAATTCTTTCATGTTGTTCATAGTTTTATCTTGTGTTGTAGTATCAGGTGTAACATCTTCAGCATTTGCGTAAAAATCAATCAGAGTAGAGGAAGACGACTTGAACCAACTATCAATTATCTGATATGTCCCTGTTTTTGTATTTGATACAATTACAGAGTCAATTTTAACATAAGAAAATACTTGGAAAATCAATGTAAGTATTATCGCAATAATACTTGTAATAGCTGTTGCTTTATCAGTCCACATTATCATTGGTTTCTTCTCTTTCATTTTTTCACCCCTTTGTTATTATTTTATCAAAAAGAAAATGTCACTTTTAACTTAACTTTAAATTTTACTCATAGTCCGCGATTTATCATTCTGGTTATGAAAAAAACTCTAATAATTATTGGGATGATAATACTCTTTGTCTGTTCTGGCATAACTTCGCTCGCACAGGGGTCGTGTTGCGAAATTTTGATTGAACATACATCAAATAACACCATCGATGTAATTATCAATGTTGAGTTTCCTTTTTTTGTGTATATAAAAATGAATAATATTTTATATAAACCAGATTATATAAAGTTGAAGATTGATGATTCAAAGATTTTACAAATATCCATCAACAATTCAAACTTGCTTAAAATCATCAGTAAAAAAGAAGGGATTTCACAATTTGAAATCATCGCTACGTATAATGGACAAACATTATCCCAAAGATTTAGCGTAAACACTTCTAATAGCTCTCAATCTTTAAAATATGCATTTGATCATATTGTATTCGATTATGCAAAAAATCCCGATACTAAAGAGCAAACTGCTCTTGTTCCACTTAAAGAAGGAAAGAATGTTGATCGAAACAATATTAACATATATAATTATAATTGGTTCAAGGTTTCAGTTATCGAAGATTATCTAAACCCATCTCCTCCTTTGAAGCCATACGCAAAGGTGAAAGTTACAATTGATCCTTCTAAAATAATAACTGGCTGTGAGTCAATAATTGGAGTTTTTGATCTATATGTTAAAAACACAAGTACCGTATTATCTAGGACAGTTGTTATTGTTAAAGTTTACAAAGAAATGAAATCGACATATTCTGCATCAAATGGACTCATGCTACTTAATGGTAATTCCTATACTCCTCCATGCCCATGCTACAAACCCGTCGTGCAAGGCGGAAAATTCTACGTCCCTATACCCATCGTCAAAGACCTAACAGGCATGGAGGTTACTTCCGAAGACGGCATTTACAAGTTCACGTCAAGCAATGTCTCACTGTCTGTGCCGGCTGACGATAAGATCAACTACGCGTTCAAAACAAAATACCAGCTCGAGTACGATCCCGAAACCGACACTTACAAAAACTGCTGCCTCACGACCGAAACTCTCACGAAACCGCAAAAACTGCTCATCGATAACTGTGGTGAAAAATTCATCCAGGCAAAGTTCCTCTACGAAGCCTTCGGCGGAACGGTGACCTGGGACAGACCAACAAACACATATAAACTTATGTTCTATCCTGGCTGGCAGGAGTAGCTCACTCCGAAGTTCTGGGGGTTTTCACCCAGGCAACGGGAGCTTTGCCAAGCATGGCCAGAACCACCGACCACGTGTAGGGCGCCGGCAGCAGGAACACAACAAACGTAGCCATAACGAGCTTCAAAATGTCGAGAGCGCCAAGGATCGCGTTGATGGGCGCAAACGACCGGTCAAACACCTGATCATACCGCCTGTAGCAGTAAAAAGTGAACGCCAGATAGGGCACGTTTAGGCTGACAAGCGACCAGTAAAGGATCGGATTTTCGGCAAAAAATGGCCCAGGAATTCCGGCGCCAAAAAGGTTTGCAACTAGTATTGCATCCATGACCAAAACAATGATCGTTGAAAACTGGTACACAATCCACTCGATCGGCCCCAGCCAAAGCAGGTTCCACCAAAGGTTCCAAGCCCGCCGTTTGAAATCCTTCCTGTCACCAACAGCGTCCTTTGTGTACGGGTACGAGCGTATTCGCCTGATGACCTGAAGGTGTCCCGAACCCCAGCGCAGCCTTTGCTTGAAATATTGAGGGATTGTTGGAGGTGTCTGCTCGGTGGACTTGACGGTGAGGAACGTGAGATTGACGCCATAATACAGGTGCGCCCTGCATCCGAACTCCAAATCCTCAGTAAGCGAGGTTTCGTCAAATCCTTTCATCTTCTGGATCAGTTGCCACGAGATGAAAAGATTGGTGCCACCGACAAAAGGAAGCCGGTAAAACATCAGCGGTAGATACCAGTCGTGGGCAATTGCCTTGTAAAGCCCGCCAATCCTTGAAAGTGCGCCCATCCTGTAATAGTTGCGAACCTGAAACAACGGTCCCTGGAGGATTTGTGGCGGATCGGGCTTCATCAGGTGCCTTGCTGCATGCAAAAGCACGTCGTGATCAGGGTGCGATTCGGCATCATAAAAAACCAGCATGTCTGACTGGGGATTTACCATCGAAAAAGCGTAGTTTAACGCTCGACCCTTTGTTGACCGGACTTCCTCGCCTGTGCACACTCCGCCGAACTGTCCGTCAAAATCAAAGGGAACTTCGCAATGAGTGAGCTTTATTCCGGTGTCAGAGTATTTTTCGATGCAGGATTCGACGACTTCCTGGGTTGTCAGGAAAAATGAGTTGAAAAGGTCAGTCAGTTCTTCATTTGACGGGATCGTTTCCCTCAAAGCCTTGTCCAGCTCAGCGCTTCTTTTGACCTCAGCTCTCATCGGCGGAAGTTTGCCAGTAAACTCTGCAATCACCTCAACCCGTTTTGGCGCAAAGGGTTTATCAAACACCTCGGAAACCTTGGCCAATGCGAGCCTGAGCAGCAGCAGAAACTCAGTCACAGCCGGTGCAAAATTATCATCGCTTACTCCAGGATTGAGCCTCCTGAAACCGTAATAAACGTTACCAAGATCGACCGGTCTTTCTCCCAAAATATCGCTTGCAATTGAAAACATGAGTTTTTGGTACAGGAAAACAGACTTCATCCTGTCTGCCCTTGAAAACTGTGAAATCCTGAACATCAGCTCGCCAAACGGCAGTCGAGTGAGCACGAGTGCAAGAAAGAAGCTTTGCGAGAGAGGATTTTTTGGTTTAACTCCGCCGAGGAGCAGATGCATTATTTCCTCGACAACCTTTGGCCTCATCTTTTCATGCTCAATGCGCTCCTTGTGGTCTGTGATGACGATGATCTGGAGCGATTCCTTGGGATAATCAAGAAGCATGAGGTTGTCGATTGTTTTCTCGATTACAAGCGATTCGTTGCGTGCAGGCACCATGACTGTGAAGAACGGCAGCGGAACGCCCTGGAGCCTTGCCTGTTGCCTGAGTGTTTCAAGCGTAATCTCGATTTTCTTGCTCCAGTAACGGGAATAGGCCAGCCTCCGCCAGATAAAAAAGCGCACAAAAAGAATAAAGGAATAGAAGTAGGCAACCAAAGCAAGAATGTATAGAAATTCAAGCATCGGTTGCTATGATAGCAGGATTCTTTAAAAAAGCCAGAATCAAGCTCAATTTTTAATATAGCTGATTTTCACGCTCTTGCCAACTGCGACGGGTGCAAGCCCGAACAGGCTGGCGGTGAAACGCAGCGGGACAAAGAGCACACCTGATTTCATAATCGGTGCCAGAGGCATCTTGACCAGCTCACCATCAACAACGGCTGTGCTGTTGCCGTCGGCCATCTGGATGGTTTTTTTTGGATGCGTAAAGGTAGATTTTCCGCCTTCCAAGGTCACGGTGAACTCTGAATATGGCCAGGATTCCAATTTAAAGGCGCAATTTTTGACAAGCAGGTCGAACGGAACATACATGCTCCCCTTTTCGATGAACGGCGCCGTTTTGAGGGTTACTTTTTGGCCATTGACAATCACGTCTTTGTTGCCGGTTTCGAAAACGAGGCTCACTTCGAGGTTTGCAATGACAAGAAGGCTCTTCCTCGTGATGTTTCCGGCACGGTCTCTTGCCTGAACCGAAAAAGTGTTGTATCCGTTTGAAACCCTTAGCCTGGCTTCGAACGAACCATCGTCACTCACTTCGATTTTATCCTTTATCGTCAGCTCACATCCTGCCTCGGTTTTTCCGGAAAGAGTGAAATCTGGATCAGATATTTCCAACCTCTCAGGGATGTCAAGCGTCGGGGCTGTCCAGTCGAAAGTGACCAGGAAGTCAAAAACTGTGGTGTTTCCAGCTTCATCGGTTGCCGTGAGGCTTCCCCTGTAGCTTTTCTCGCTCGTGCTTGAAACGTTTATTGTCGTGATGCTCAAGGTTGAGTCAGTGAAAGTAATTCCGTCTTCGCCTTCGTGGGAAACGGTGATGTTGTTTTCGTCGATTGCCCTGACCATCTTGAAAAATGATTTTGCGTTTGTATAAAACGTGCTCTGAGCTACATCAAACATTGGGTCGATCGTGTCAACCATGAACGTGAGCACCGATTTTTCGGACGAGTTACCAAAAACGTCGGTCGCAACAACCTCAAGCACATGGTAACCATCAGCAATCTTGATCATTCCTTTGAAATCAAGTTTCTGGTTGTCAAGAATCACTGAAATATTGACATCTTTATCAAGTTCCGAGAAAGCAAAAATGGTCACAACCGGCTCTTCTGTGTACCAGCCACGATCGTTTGGTTTGGGCGCTGAAATTTTAAGCTCTGGCCTGCTGTTTATTGCGAGGTCTTCCGACTCAACCAGCTCAGGCTCTGACTCTGTTGAAACTGAAATCTTGTACTGTCCGGGATTTTCAGGGGTGGTCAAGCCTGCGTCAGGGTCGATTTCGATGGTCACGGCTGAGTTTGCTTCTGAATCCTTGGAACAGGTCAGCTCCAAAACCGGCTTTGCCCATCTGGCGCTCCTGCAGGTGGCTCCGTCGACTGCGAAATTCATCATGGCCACCGAACCTTTGAAATCGAAACCCTCGGGGAAAGCCACAGAAATCTTTGATCCAGCACGAAGCGATCCGGCAAGACCGGTCACAAACTGAACCTTGGCTGAAACCCTCGATGAAACAAGATTTTTAGAGACCTCGAGCTTGACACCCGACAGTCTTGAAGCCGAAAAAACAGTTACACCCGAAAAACCTGGCGTGGACTCGCGGGTTGTCCACACTCGCACCTTGTAGCCTGCACCGGCCTTTGTCGGGTTCCTGATTCCACAATCTTCCGGAATCACAACCGTTACCCAGCTGTCGCCATCAATTGCCTTTGGTACCGGAACGGTGATTGTTGTGCCAGTCAAAAACGGGATGGATGTTATCTCGGTGTCGTTGACCGTGATCGACTTGCAAAGGAACGATTTTGGCATCCACATGGTGTCGGGGAAGGAAATCGTGATGGTGTCGATACCTGGAACCAATCCTCCGCAACCGCCTGTCTTAAAGGTGATGACCTGTTTGGCCGGAAGTGTGACAAACGATGGGTTTGGCTGATATGAAATGTTTGTTATCCTTGAGCGGTCAACCGAGAAGGTAAGCGAAGGAACCCTTACAGGTTCGGCGCTTGTTTCGATATCAATTGTGTGGGGGCCATAAATGCTTGGGAGTCTGATGCCAGCGCCTGCCAGAATAACCACCTGAACGTCCGAGCTGGAGTTTATCGCCTCTGGTATCGGAATGGAAAGGCATGTGCTTGCGCCGATTGTGTCGGGTGAGAAGGAAATCTTCTGCTTGACTTCAGCGTTATTTACTGCAATATTCCCTTGTTCAACAACCTTTGGGACAGAAAAACCTTCAGGGAAGTAGACTTTTATGTATCTGCCGGATGCAATTTCACCAAAAGGGCCGGTTGAAAAGTTCAGAACAAAACCGGTGTTTGAGCAGGTATAGGGGTTGTCAAGCTTCACGTTTGCACGCGTCACCGATGATGGCCTGATGTAGAACGGATAGGAAGGGGTGGTAATCCTGTCGACTGAGGTATAGACGTTTATCCTGTACCAGCCGGGAGTTTTCGGGTTTTTGATGCCAGCTTTGGAATCAATCTTTATTACAACCTGCTGTCCAGCCTGAAAGGTCAACCTTGAGCGGATGACGATCCTGTGACCTTCAACCTTTGCATAGTCACAGGGAACACCGTTGACCGTTACATATTTTGGGTCAATATCGACCGGAAGCTCAAACTCAACGGGAAATTCGAGATAGAAAAGCGTTTCTCTGGAACAATGGCAACCTTTCCCGCTTTCGCTGGTAACGTTGAATGTGATTGTGTACTCGGCGCATTCCTTGACGTAATCAGGGTTTGGAACCACAACAGGTGGAGAAACACCGGTTTCCCTGAATAAAAAAGGTTCTGAGCCAAAAGTGCCGTCTTTGGTTATGATGAAAATCTGGTGGGGGCCAAGGTTTGGAGGATTGACCACATCGCAAACCTTTATCTTGTGGTTGCCTGCCTTTAGGTCTGTGGTCAGCTGGATTTGCAGGGCAGTTCCGAGGATGTCGAACCTGTCCTGTCGGCCGTCAAAATATATTGCCTGCCCATAAACCTGATCAAGATTTGCAGCCCTCGGAAATGTGATTGTGATGAACTCACCGGCCGCCATGTCGCACTGGTTGTTGAAAGGGATGTCGTAGCAGGCCGTTGCGCCTGTTGTTGGTGGATTGACCGAGACCTGATAGACATTGATGCCACAGGCAGCATGTGCAAATGATGCCGGAATGAACGATGCAACGAGCAGAAGAACAAGCAGCCGTTTCATTTTCAGCTCTTCGGGCAGAAAAGGATTGTGATCGTGTTCGAGTCGGAGAGCGTTTCAAGACCGAGGCCACGATCCACAAACTCGACCGGAACACACACGGCTCCGTCAGAAATCTCCGGGCTCATCTCAAGTGTCCGCTTGTAGAGCCCCTGTTTTCCCTCAACCTGAACCACGTTGCTCTCCAGCGTGAAAGTGATCCTGTTCTTTTCCTTGTCCTCAAGTGTGTAGGATTTTTTATCCAGTGTTGAAACCTTGTAGCCAAGCCAGCCGGCAATTGAAGTTATCGGGAAGAAAGCTGTGCCGAACTTTTCGTAGGGCGCAGTTTCAATCTCCTTGTTTTTGCCAGCAATCTGCACTTGTTTTGACCCAAGCTTCATGACAATTTTTGTTGATCTGATGTAAATTATTGGGATCACGACCGAATTGGTGTTTCCAGCCGGATCGGTTGCGCTCACGTTGATGTCAATCGGGCCTTCTTCTGTTGGCCTTATGATGCCGATGAAGTCGCCTTTTGAGTTGGGTATGACATCGTTTCCGTTGATTTTGACCTTGGCTCCTGATTCAGTCTTTCCGGTGACGGTCACTTCCTTGCCACAGACAACCGAAGCTTGCGCAGGCGTTGAGATGGCCAGCGCCGGAGGCGTTTTGTCCAGGATGATCTGGTGTGGAGATTCGATGCGTCTTCCAACCACATCCTCTGCCCAGAAAACAAAATTGTTTGAGCCTGCTCCAAGTTTTAGTTCAATTTCAAAGGTGTTGAAGCCTGTTTGTTTTGCCTCGGAATCACCGACTCCGGAAATGCACTGCGAGGTATCGACAACCTTATAGGTAAGCGTGAGTTCTTCTGTGTTTGCCGATGTCTTGAGAGACTCGAACTCAGGATCGTCCAAATCCACCCTGAACGTCTCCGAGAGTTCTGCTTCCCAGCCACCGTTTTCAACCCTGCCGGCATAAGTGAGCACATGAATGCCTGCTTCGGGTTTTATCGGTTCCTTGTACTGCTCTTTTGGTGAGTAGTCCCAGCTGTAGTAGATTTCACGCTTTGAAGATGAAACAAGCTGGATTGTCGGGATTGATGAGAACCAGCCGGATTGTGGCATGGGCGGATCGATGATAACAGTCAGAGTTGGCGAAAGCGGGAGAATCTGGAACACTTCTGACATTGTGTCCTCAAGTTTGCCTGGTATTGCCACGACAAGCGAAAAATTGCCGGGCCATAGCGGTGATCTGATTCCAAACTGAGGCTCGATGACAATCGTTAACGGTTCATTTTGGGGGATGTCTCTTGCAAACGAAAGTTTGATTGAGTTGTTGTCGGTCAAAACTGTTGGAGGTTTGTCGTTGCAGGCGAAGAGGGCATCGGCATCGATTGTTTCCGGGAATATGAACTCCTGCGGGAAAACGATGTCGAGCATGTCATCCTTCTGAACAACAAGACCTTCTGGATGAGGTATTTGGATTGTTACCCCGATTCTTCTGCCAACCCTGTCAGGTTTGACCGAAACCTTCGGCGCATCCTGCACTATCTTTTCAACATTGAAGAAACCGTTGGAAGTTTCATCGCCAACGGTCATTGAGATTTGGTAGCTTCCTGCTTTGAGCGGGTTTTTGAAGCCTGCTGAGATTGGAATCCTCACAATCAGCTCGCGCCTCTGCTC
Source organism: uncultured Caldisericales bacterium (assembly GCA_964639885.1). Lineage (GTDB taxonomy): Bacteria > Caldisericota > Caldisericia > JAAYUI01 > JAAYUI01 > JAGNLA01. The sequence goes on from CAZXEH010000023.1 coordinate 19,518, forward strand.
CTGAGGCTCAGGAATCTGGAATGAGAGCGTCTCTCCCTCAATCGTTGCGTTTGATACCGGGAGAGTGTTTGCAAGGACAAGTCCGTTTGAAATCTTCTCCGGAACCCTCATTGCATCTGGAAAACCAATTGAAACGCTTGCATCCTGGGGGAAATCCGATTCGAAATTCACCTTGAGTGTAATGGCTGTTGCAAGCGTTGCCGTTGGCGGGTCAACGGCGATTTCTGTCGAGTTTGAGGCAAACGCCAGCGCCGGTGCAGCCAATGTTGCTGCCAGCACAAGCATCGCCAGTCTTTTCATCACTGACCTTCAAAGATCATTATTTTTACGGCTTTGTTTGTTGTGCCAGGAATATAGGTGCAGGTGACCTTGAGGCCTGGAAGCAATGCTGATTTGTCAACCTTTTCCGAAAGGAGTCCGGTGACAATCTCTGTTGAGTCGGTGACTTCAACCTTTGTGCCATCTTCAAGCGAGAGGGTTGTGCCATCAAAGCTTGCTATCTTTGTCCAGCCAGTTGCAATTGCTGCTTTTTCCAGCTGTGCATTGACTTCGAGGGCTATAAGACCATTGTCGCTCCTGTAGCATGAGATGCTCACGGTTGCACCAACGACAGCGTCCTTGCCGCTCTTTGTGTACGATTTGATCTTTATCTCTGTCTGATCGTCGAGGGTGATGAGGCCGTTTTTGACGGTGACCACCTGACCCTTGTGGATAAACTGGGTTTGCGGTTCAACAACGTCGATCCTGTCAACAAGCTTGAGCCCTTCGATGACTCTGCCTTCAAAGATTACAGTCTGACCCTTCTTTGCCATGTTGAGCTTCAGGTGATTGACTGTCTTTGGATAGATGATGTACTGGATTCCAGAACCCTTTAGCATTACCTGTGAAACACCCTTGGCTTCAACCCAGCTACAGTTGTTAAGGCAGATCATGCTGTCGAATTCGCCTGAAACCTCGAAGCCTTCGGCCTGTGCAGTTTCGGTGACGTTCATTACCCTTGCATCCTGGTTATGTTCGCCGCTCATTACACCAAGGCTTGAAACCTTCATGCCGATTGACAGCGGTTCGCCCTGGAACTTTGTGTCTCTTGAGTAGCCGATCATCGTTCCGTCGGAGAGGAGAATGAATCTTCTTCCTCCATCGTCTGTTTCGATTGCAACGACTATTCCTTCAACCGTTTCGAGTTTTTCCTTGACTGGTTTGACGTAAGGCTTTGTGATGGTGATGGTTTTGACCCTGTAACCCTGGATGTCGTTGCCAATGGCTGTGATCCTGGCAAGCGAGCCATGCTCGATTGTTCCCTTGACCACAGACGACGCAGTGATGATGAGTTCAGCGCCAAAGCCCCTGATTGCCAGCGAGTTGTTTTCGAATGCTGCTATTTCGCCTGAGGTTTCAATGGTTGAGTCTGGTTCGGTTACATCGACGAGGGTGGCAACAAATGCGTCTCCAACCTTTGTTGCACTGATCTGGACGTTCTGCCCCTTGTAAAGCTGGCTTGGGAGAATTGAGTCACCGTACCTGACAAGTGAGGTTTCACCGGCAATTTTTACGGTTATCTCGCCCTTGTCAGTCTTCACTTTGAAGATGTCACGATCTGTATCGACACTTATTACTGATCCGCTGTAGAATCCGTAACCTGATGGAACCGGTGTGACCTTTTCAACCTTGTTGTCGCGGGTTATGTCGGTGTCGTAAACGCCATCTTTTTTTGCCAAAAGCTCTTTTGTTGCTTCTTCGCTGAGCTTGACCGGCGAGATGATCTGTCCGTTAACCTTCTTTATCGACACTTCAACTGACTTTTTTGATTCAATGTCAGTTTTTGTCTGTTCTACCATGTTGCTTGCCTGGCCAACAAGCGTGACCTGGCTTGTGAACGGAACGTTTAACTCTGAAACAATCTGGCCTGGTGTCAAACCCTTTTCGATCATCGGCAGAATCTGGTCTACAGGCTTGCTGTAGAGCTGGCCGAGGAGCGAGGCGATGAAAACATCTGGATAGTTGTGGCCTTCAAGATGGATGAGCCTGAGGCGGTCTGCCTCGCAGATGTTGTAGCTGTTGCACCAGATATTGAGGAAAATGAATTTGTCTATCGTTTGTGAGTTGCTGTAAAGCGATTGCGGAATTAGTGTTTTTGCTTTTGAAATGACCGGGGTCATCATACCTGAAACGACAGCCTGAGCCGGCGTTTCCTTGGCTGAGCCAAAGAGTGGGGCATAAAAGAAGACACTGTAGACGCTTGCAACGAGAGCGACAACGAGGCCGGTTGTCATCACACGCCTGAGCATCCAAACCAACGGACCTGGCATGGTCGGGGCGATCGCGTCGATTGCCCTTCTCACCCTTGCGTCCATCATCTGCGACGGCTCAAACTTTGAAAGGTTGGCGTTTACTCTGGCCTGAAAAGCCTTTGCCAGCCTTTCTTCGGCTTCAATCTTCTCCCTGCATGATGGGCAACCCTTGAGGTGTGCCTCTACAAGCAGTTTTTTGATTCCGCCAAGCGATCCGGTTCTGTAGTTAAAAATGTCTTCGTCCTTTAAGTGCCTCATCTTGCCATTTCCTGTCCAACGAGTTTGGATAGCTGCTTTCTTGCATGGAAAAGTCTTGATTTGACTGTTCCCACCGGTACACCGAGTGACTCTGCCATCGACACAAGATCAAGGTTGTTGAAGTAGTGGAGAATTAGGACACTCCGATGTTCATCGGACAGCCCTGACATGAGCTGCTTGATCTCTTCATCCTCGATGGCTCCCAGAACCTCTTCCTGGGTGTCGGTGTCGTGGTCGACAACGTTTTCCCGCCAGTCGGTCGAGAAGTCATCCATCTTCACGTCACCGGATTTTCGGCGTTTGTAGATGTTGTTGCATTCGTTGACAAGGATCTGGTGAAGCCAGGGCCTCATCGGATACCTTGTGTCGAACCGACCGATGGATTTGAACGCCTTTATGAACGCTTCCGAGACTGCGTCCTCGGCGTCAGTTGGCGAACGCATGTGCATTAGCGCCGACTTGTAAAGCTCCATCCTGAACTCGTTGTAAAGTTTCTCGAATGCTTCGGGAGAGCCCTTCTGAGCCGAAATTATAAGCTTTTTTTCTTCATTTCGGTCCATTGTGCTTCCTGCAGTTCTTCCCTAATACATTCGAGTTTGTTTTATGGTTCAACATATTCCGGTTCCACATTTTAACATCACAGCCCTCGTGTGTAAATGAGTTCTTGTAAAAAGAAAAAACCCCGAAACAAGCGTTCCGGGGTTTTTCATTGTGCTGGTTAACTGATTACTTGTACAGGGTGATTGTCATACGTCTTGCAGCATCGTTCCATGTGATGTCGTACTTGTCGGTATCGCCGAGTGTCATGACGATTGCCTTGATCGGGACGATGAGTTTTCCGCCGCTGAGTGCCGGAGCTTCTGGAAGAACGATTGTGTTGGTTCCATCAGATGCATTCTTTGTTCCGACACCAATGTTGATGATCTTTGCACCGTAGGTGATTGTGTACATGTTGCCTGAGGTCGGTGTTACCGAGAATCCGAGTGCTGTAAGGATGTCCTCGTTGGCCATTACGGTGAATGTGCCGGCTGCAAGTGTCGGAGCCGGTGTTGCTGTTCTTGCAACATCGTTGACGTAGAACTGTGAGTTGCCAATGACGAATTCAACGGTTGTTGCCTGGTAGTTGACCAGAGTTACCGGTGGGTGCTTGTAGACATTGCCTGCTGCATCGGTTGCCGAGACCTGGATTACGTTATCGCCCTGTGTAAGAGCAACTGTTGCTGTCCAGATGTCGAAGACCACTGTTGCTGGCTGGCCATTGACCATGACGGTTGAACCCGGTTCAACGCGACCTGTGAGTGTGTAGTTGGTTGCATTGACAATTCTGCCCTTTGGCATGTCGACGATGATTTCCGGAGCCTTGGTGTCTTTGATCACTGTGAGGTAGGCAACGGTCACTGCGCCTGTTGCTGATGTTGCTTTGATGACGATTGTGTTCTGGCCTTCATTTGGAAGGTTGACATTGGCTTTGAACTTGCCATCAGCGCCAACACCGGCCTTTGTTCCATTGACTGTTACTGTTGTACCTGGTGTTGTTTCACCTACCAGCATGATTGTTGGTGTGCTGAAGACTGACATGTCGCCTGGTTCTGTAATGATGAGTGATGGCGGCTTGACATCTGCACCGACTACGATTGTTCCAACACCATCTGCGTATCCGGCAAGAGATGCCTTGACTCTGATGATACCGGTTTCTGTCGGGGTGATCGAGACAGTTGCCTGGCCCTTGTCGTTACACTTCTTTGCCGGAAGAGCAACTCCAGCGCCGTCGATTGAGATCTCTGCGTTGCCTGCTGGTGCTTTCTGGCCAAGGACTCTTACTGTTACGTTGATCGTTCCAGTGACCTGGGCGCGGAGTGCTTCGTCTGAATCGACGAGGACTTCGAGGCCGAGTACCGAGTCAAACGGCGGGAAGATTGCCTGGTTGAGGTAGTCGGTTGTGATTCTGTATTCGTACGGGAACTGGAACCTTGTGTTCCTCTGGTAGTAACCGAATGCCATGACTGAACCACCAACACCCGTCGGTGTCATCGAAAGGATTGTGTCAGCTGCAGATGCGTCAAGTTCTGACCTTTCAGTTCTTCCATAGATGATACCTTCATGAGCGCCACCGCCCTGAACAACGATGTTTCCGAACATTTCGACTCTGGCGCCTGTGTTGATTGGAAGGTCACGTGAATCAGCCGGCTTGAAGACCATGAGGACATGGTTGGTCTTGCTGTAAATGATGTCGAACGATTCTGTCCAGAGAAGGTCTTTCCTCAGTGCTTCGCGTGTTTCAGCCGAGAGGGCTTCGACTCTTGGAGCTCTGAGCTGTACATAGTTTTCCTTTGCCGGGAAAGCATCCCAGTCAAGATAGAATGAGTCGTCGCCTGCCGGTATATATGAGTTCGGATCCGGAGTTTGTGTAAGTCTCATACCGTATCTTCTTGTGATGTAGTTTGGCGCCCATTCTTCTCCAAGCATTGAGTAGGTGTAGCCATAATAGTAGTAACCGCTTGATAATGCGTAACCTCTGAGATAAGCGTTGATACCACCATAGACATCGGCAAATGCAAGGTTATTGCTCCAGATATTGTCGCCAACAAGTCCACCAAGCGCACAGACATCTTCAGCAAAGATCCAGAATTCAGTCGAACCGTTGTTGTCAAGAGCGAGTGCGTCAGCAAAGTTGAGAACCCTGTCAGGTGTGAGGTCTGCGAAGCAGTAGCCTGCTTTATGGCTGCTGTTGTAGATTGCGCCTGGTCCCCATCCGGTTGAGGTGTCCGGATCGTAGTAGATGTCTGCGAACAGGTACATTGGGTAGATGAACTGACCTGTTTTTGGATCAGTATAGCCATAGTTTTCTGTTCTGTAGTACATTACTGGTCTTGATCTGAGAACCGGGTAGTAGTATTCAGTTGCCGGGTAGTAGTAGAAGTAATAGAAGCTGTACCAGCTGTAGATGTAGACCTGGCGGAAAGCGTACCTGAAGTACTTCATCTGTACGATTTCCCTGTTGCTTTCTTCGATCTTGCCGTTGTTGTTGTAATCGACTGCAATCCTTGGGAAGACACGTGCTCTATCGAACTGTGGGATTCCGCCTGGGTCGAAGTCAGCACCAACAACGTCTGGCCTTGAACCGATATTAAAGAATCCTGCAGAGCTTCCTGGGAATGTCATAGGTCTGTCGATTGCCGGTGTGAACCTTGCAACATCCCTGTCGGTACCATGGCAAACGCTTACGCCCTTGGCAGCGCCCTTGAGGAGTTCTCCGCCATCCTGCGTGCGGCAGACGACTTTGACCTTGTAGAGTCTGTTGTCGGCAGCTGTCATGAGGAAGTCAGTGTCTCCCTGTGCTGCTGGTACAGTGAAGACTTTCTGATCTGGATCGTCTGCGTTTGTGATCTGATATTCGACCTTTGGTGGTCTTACCTTAACATCAAGCTTTGCCCTGTGCTTCCTGTCTGGCGACCAGACATAGACAGGGAATGTACCTTCGTCGTTTGCAACAAATCTTTCGAACGAGTACTTGCCTTCTTCTGGCTTCATCGAGAAGATGATCGGGTCAAATGGGTTCGTACCCGGTGAGAAGAAGTAGTTGTTGTTCTTGTTTGTGCCGTCATTGTTGTGAAGGTCGGTACGGAGCCAGTAGTATCTTGGGAGAATTGCGTCCTTGCCATAGTAATAGGTGTCGTCTGGATGAGGATCCTTGAACATGTTGTTCCAGATGTACTTTGGATTGTCGATCTTGTACTGGCCAAACATGTCTTTAACGCCTGAGTTGACGAAATCAAACGGTTCGAGTCCATCGCTCTTGTATGCTTCGATTGTGAACGGAACACCATTGACGAGCTCTGACTGTACGCCGGCTGTGAGAACATCTGGTGTTGTCTTGAGGACAAGGTCTTCCTTACCAACAACCTTCACTGCTTTCTGGGCTGCAAGGTAAACCTCATGGCTGAATCCAGGTGTACCAAATGTTGATGATGGAGGTAGTTCGTAGTATGGCCTGAACGATCTGTCGTTGTCGTCATCACCATATTTGTATGCTGTAATCCAGAGTGGTAGTTCTTCTTCTTCCGCGATAACGTGATCCGGGATTCTGAATCTTCCACCGATCTGGCTGCCGCCGCCGAAGTCAAATCCTACTTCGTCAAGCTGACAACCCCTTTCCTTGGTGAGTTCAAATTTGTACATGCCATCATTGCGCTGGAATGTTCTTGCGTCAATTACGCCAGTCTTCCAGGTGTTTGTCGCCATGTCGTATGTTCCAAGGATTTCTGTTTCGAGATCTGCGAATTTGATCATACCGTCGCCGTTGAGGTCGTCGCCGGTTGTGAACTGCCACATCTGATCCTGATAGTTGCTGTTTCTTGGTGGGTTTGTGATCCAGCCGTCGCCAGCACCGATTCTCGGTGGCTCTGCGCCATTGAGAAGGGCATCTTGATAGCCCGGACCCCTAATACCGCGGTCTTGCCAGCAGAATACGAGTGCATCATTGCATTCCTGCTGTACCTGCATCGATTCGTACTCTGCAAGTTTGATCTCAACAGTGTTATCCTGATCAACAGTCACTTCTGACGGTGCATTCTGGATATCAAGACCCCAGACATTGAAGCCTTCTGTCGGTGGAGTGTTGCAGCAATCCTGGTAAATCTTCTTCTTGCCATCAAGTGTTTCAACTGTGATCTTGATGTTGCCGTAGTTGATTGGAATGATTTCATCAATTGAGAAGACATCGTTTGCGCCAGCTGGCTTACCGCCGATGTTTGCCCAGTGTGATGTTGTGAAATCGAGAGACCTGTCAAGAAGTCTGAGATAGTTGTTGGTTGGAATCTGCGGGTTTGTTGTGTCTGTTGGGTAGATGACCTGTGACTTGACCGGGTTTGCAATAGTCATGTACGGTGAAGTTGTTACCGCAAAATTTCCGTTGTTATACCCAGTTGTTGTGCCTGTAAACCTGCCCGAGTTTGTCGAGTCGATGACAAGCTTGCCGTCGATGTTGTACTGGATTGGTACATACTGGTAACCGTTATATTGGTTGTTGGCAAGGTAAGTGGTCTGGTTCTGATCCATAAACCTTGGCCTCATGAACGGTCCTTCAACTGTAACCTTCTTGAGAATGAGGTCGTTCCTTGTCCCGCTCCAGACATCCGAGAATGTAAGGTGTTCTCCTCTGATGTTCTTGAGGACAAAGTAGAGACCGTAGTCAGTCAACGGGAAGAACTCTGTTCCCAGTTTGTAGAACTGTTTTGCGTTCATTGCAGGATAAGCATTGAATCCTGATTTCCTGTTTGAACGCTGTCCAAGAAGCCTGCCGGTGTGAGTCTGGCCGCCCGGATATACGCGAAGTTCCTTGTTGTAATCGTAAAGGATCGGGTTGTACGGAGTTTGGATCTGTGGAGCCGGTCTTGCAATCTTGTGGAGTGGATCCGTGTGATAACCATCGCTTGAGGAGCCGGCAGAGTAATTTGCACGTGAATACTGGAGTGCGTGGTCAACCATTACGACTTCTGAGAAGTTTACGTCTGGGTCTGGTGCAGAAACCTGGAATCCGATGATACCGCAGTAGTCAACGCCGCCGGTGTAGTCGTTGAGGAACGACGGACCGTTTGGTGGCCACAGCTGACCATCTATTGAGTTGTAGTTGAAGATTGTCTGTTCAGCGGTGACTCTGATGAACAGCTTTGATGATGAGTTGCGTGGGAGTACTGCGCAAAGAATCTGGCCGCCCGGATCGGTTGTTGAAAGGAATCCGTAGTCGGTAACCATTGTCGGTACACCGTATGTCATGATGTTGAAGCTGAAGTATGAGTTGGAGAATAGGTCGTTGAGTGTGACTGTGCCGATTGGAATGAAGCCCTGTTCTTCTCCACAGATGTCGCATGTTGCCTGGTTGCCCGAGCAGTCGACATCTATTACAGAGCAACGCTCTGCTTCTGATTCCGGTTCTGCATCCGGCGGGAATCTCAAGCCAAATCTTGGGTCCGGTACATACGGTATTGGAGCAGTATCGTTTGCATTATTGTAGTTGTAGTCTCTGTAATAGAGCGAATCGAGTGGCGAAAGCATGTTGAGTGGTTCAAGATCTACCCATTCCCACACAATCGCTGTGTCGTCATCGTTAACCTGCACAATATACTTGCGTGTGAAATCTGTGTTGACGGCTGTGAACAGGAACTTGACTCCGGCACCTCTTGCGTTGTAGTTGACGCGGTGTGGCTTGTCAGGAATTGACTGTGTCGCGAATGGAATGTCACCTGGATCGTTGACATCGTTCGGGTTGTTCCAGTCATAGAGGTTCAAAACAATGTTCGGGAATCTCTGCTCAAGAAGGTTAAGGCACTTTCTGTTGGCTGTGATGACAAGGTTTTCAGGCTGAACTGTTTTTTCAAACCTTGCGTAGCAGTCGTATGAGTTTGAAAGGAAACCGATGAGTGGTTCATAGAGTCTATATCTTGCATCGTTGACTGGATCGAATATGTAACGTGCATAGTTCGCATATGCGCGCTTTTCCGGATCACGGTAAACCTTGAGCCAGAATGGGTCTATGTATTGTCCGTCCTGCGGAAGGAGAAGCTGACCCTTATAGTTGGCAATGTCTGATTCTTCCTTGAATGCATGGATGTAGACTTTTCTGTCCTGGACGAAACCGGTGAGGTCACACGATCCCCTGTACGGTGTAAGTTCAATGTTGATGACCGGGTGGTCAACGTCGATAACCCTGTATGCTTCAGCAATGTTATTGTATGAGGAGCGTGGAAGGTTTTCGATGATTACATAGATCTTGTCTGTTGGTTTCCTCGGAGCCGGGTTGGCTGTGATCTGGATATGGGAGGTCTGCTCCACCATGAGATCCTGGTCGATCTTTACGTTGAGCTGGATCTGACCCGGGATGACTTCGCCATCCATGTAGTAGTTGTTGCCGTTGTTGCCCACTGAGATCATGTTGACCTTGTTGTCAACGAAGAGAACTCTGCCCATCTGGACAACTGTTCCAGCATGATAAACGGTTCCCTGAATCTCAATTTCAGACATACGGATTGAACGATAGTTAATAAATGTCTGTGCTGCCGGGTTGTAGTAAATGTCTTCGCCTGGATCGTACTGGTTGTTTCTTGGAATGCCTGATGCTGGGCGTGGTGCGTCATAGAACATGACGTTTACTGGGAACCAGTCAATTCTCAAGCCAATGTCAAGATCGCCCTGAGCGACTGTCGATCCAGCATAATACATGACCATTGTGTTGTTGCGGTAGCATGTGACATTGCTGCAACGCTTGTCATTAACCGTAACTGTTCCGAACGGAGAACCGGTGACGTAGTCCATGTCACGGTATATCTTTTCGCCTGAACCGAAACCGTTGCCGTTTGTGTCATAGTAGCCATACGGAGGTCCGACAATTTTTGATGAGTCCGAGAACGCTACTAGTGCGCCGACATAATCGCTTGCGTCGCCGCGATTGTAATCGAGATCCCACTTGGAAAGAGTATATGAGCCGACTGTCTGTTCCATGGTCTCATAACCTTCGAGGTTATGTGAGAGGTCGAGAGCCTTGACTGATGAAGTGTACTGGTAATTTACAGCGGCATTGTTGTCAATACCGTCATCAAGCCAGACCGACCAGCCCATGAACTGTCTTTCATTATACTTTACATTCTGGAAGACGGTGGCCGGAACAAAGAATTCATTTGCTCTTTCTGCAAGGACTGCGTCTTTCTGGATGCGGTTCATATGCTGGATTGTGGTGTCGAAGTGTGACCTTATGCCAGCTGCCGTATAAGCTGGATCAACAGGCATCCACTTGCCGGCATCTCTCCAGCCAATCCATGCGTCTGATTCGACTGCAACATCATATTCCGGTGAAATGCATCCACCGTATGTGACTTCGGCCATGAGAAGGAGGTCTCCGTCGATCATACCGGCGCGGCGTTTTCCATCGGTGTCATACTTGAGGACTGTGATTGATGGGTCATGATCGTTGATGTTGTCCTGCCAACCATTGACGTTTGTCAAACGGATGTCGCCCGGAACTTTGACTCCATTGTTCCAGGTATAGCCATTTACTGAGTAGCTGGTTCCGTTGACTTCTCTGTAAATGAATTCGCCGGAGTCGTATCTGGTGTTCATCACTCCTGAAACAACCTGATCATGGAATCTTTCAGGATATGCTGCTCCTGGCGGGAAGGTTCCGTCTGAGAAAGCCCAGAGTGAGCAACCAACGTCATAGTCGTCGCCAGGCTGGTAGACACCGTCATTGCCAGCATCTATAACCGCAGATCCTGCCGGGTATGTCATTACAAGCGTCGTGTTACGCGTGATGACTGTCGGTGTTCTTCTGACATCGCCTTCGTCAACGTGAGATATTCTGTTGCTTGCATATGGTCCTACACCTGCATAAACAGGTCCCAGACCACCTTTTTCATAAATAAACTCGCCAAAATCGTATGTAAGATTTGTGTGTGCCGGAATTGGTGAAGCAACTGAGTCCGGGAATGAGGCTGCATAGCTGATGTTTTCAGCGTGAAGCACCGAACCGTTGATGGCATTGTTGTTACCAGTCGGACTCATTATGCGTGTGAAGTCGGCAAGCGTCAGGCCAACATCCCAGTCATTGTAATCTTTGTAGTTGCAAACTTTGTCGTCTGTTGGCTTTGTAGTTGCCTCATAGACAAGACCTGAGGAAAGTGCTCCGCCTGGTGCGCGTGCGTTGAGTGCAAGGAAATCGTTCATATCTGCCCAGCCGAGCTTCCAGAGACGCTTTTCTTTTGGATTTGCAGCATCCCAGAAATAGATCCTGTTTACATATTCTGGTGCCGCTACATTGTTGATCTTGTAGTTTTCGCTGTGATAGAGCCATCCAAGCGTGCCAGGATTTGTAAATGGGTTGTAGTCTGGATCAAAAATGTATGGTCCCTGTGTATTGTTTGAGATGATCGGGTCGACAAGGGCCCTCGGATTGTCGGTGCAATTGTCGAAAGTTGTTTTGGGATCCTGTCTGTAGTTTACATCGTACGGGTCTGCGTATCCGTAATAACGGCAGTCATTGAATGTTCCGTCAGGATCGAACCAAACCTGGCCGTACATGTCGCAAATTACGTACCAGTGGTCAAGATATGTTGACCTTCCATTATCTGGAACTACAGTCAGCCACACTTCGGTCCACAAACCATTGTCGAGGGTGGATATTTCATTGCCTGTTGCAACGTGTGTGTAGCGTGCAGTTGCTGGTGGGATTGGCTGTGCATCCGGCCTGTCGTCGGTTGCCCAAAGTGCCCATGGCATCGAGTATCCATCTCTGCCCCACCATCTGATTCCTGGTCTTTCCCAGGGAACAGACTTGCCATCGCGCAAGCGACAACCGTAGCGGTCAAAACCGACAAGATGCCACCTGTTGGCTATCATGGTAACCGGGCTGTTTGTGCTTGCTGCTTCGGCTTTACCTGCAAACGGCATCCAGGTACCGAAAACTGCCAGCAACATGACTGCTGTTACAAGCATTGTTAAAATCTTCTTCATTACTGTCTCCTTCGCATTAGGCTTGGTCACAAACCTTATTGAAGGTTCGCAACTGCAAGTTGCAAACACGACTGCGCATTTCAACAATCAATCAACTTTTTACGAACAATCAATCAGTTTTAAGTTTCTCGCTTGAGGAGAGAGGGTACACCGCTCTCCTCAAGAATTACATCAAATTTGCTCTATTCAGCGTGTTGTCATCGTGATGATGATGGTCTTTGCGTTGATGTCATAGTCGACCTTGTTTATGATCTTTGTGTTCTTGTTGAGAAGTTCCTGCACAAGCTGGATCGGAACAAAGATTCTGCCATTTTTGACAACTGGCGGTGTCGAAAGTGTGACTGTTGTTGTTCCAATCACCACTGTGTTGGAGCCAACTGTCGCTGTTGCTGATTCTGTTCCAACAACCACTGTTACTGAGTTGGCAGTTGTTGTCGCCTGCATATCAAGGTATGTTGCGATGTCTGCAATTGGAACCATTACGTTATTGCCAACACCGATGAACGGTGGCTCGAGGAGAGCGGTCTGTGCCTTGTTGCCAAGAACTGGGATTGCATTCCCGATTGTCAGGTACAGCTTTGTGATCTTTGCAATCTTGTATGCAGCTGCTGCTGTTCCCGGGTTGCCTGCTTCATCAACAGCAGACACATCGAGTGAAAGATCGACGCCGAGCTGGATGTTGCTGATTTCGGCTACCCAAACATCGTTGACAACCTTGACGTTTGCAACTGGAAGCGGTGAACCGTTCTGTACTGCCTTGATATCTGCTGCTGTGATCTTTGAGCCTGGCGTTACTCTGCCGCGGAAGATTGCTGTTGTGTTGGTGTCGCTGATGCCATAGGAATCAACTTCTGCCTGTGTCGGAAGAAGGATGACCGGTGCTTCCTTGTCAAGGATGATGCGGATTGTGACTGTTCTTGGTACACCGTTTGGTCCGTTGGCGATGATGTTGATGACATTTTCACCCGGGTTGAGGTTGATGTTTGCCTTCCAGGCGCCATTGGCATCGACGTTTGCATCGACGTTTCCAACTTTGACTTTTGAACCCTTTGTCACTGTTCCGTCAATTGTCACCGATGACTTGTTTGTAAGTGTCGGGAACGGGTTGACATCAAGTGATGGCGGTGTTCTGTCTTCTTCAACATAGAGTACTGATGATCCTTCTGTCTTTCCTTCCTTTGTTGCCTTGATGAATATCTTGGCAAGTGAGGACGGCTTGACGCCTGTGAATGTTGCCTGACCCTGGTCGTTTGTGGTTGCTTCCATTTCGAACGAACCATCTTCGGCTCTCATCACAACTTTTACGCCTGAGTACGGATAGCCAGAACCTGTTTCGGTAACTGTTACGATGACTGTGTCTGGCTGACCGAGCTTGAGAACTTTGTTGAGCGGTTCTGCTTTGATCGCAAGACCCTTGCAGACATCGAACTTGCAGAGTCTTGTGAGTGCGAAGAATGTTGTGTAGAGTGACTTTTCTGGCGGTGTCTGGTTGACCCTGATCTGCCAGTTGACTGGTCTGAAGTAGAGCAATGAGGATACATCTGGTCCGGTTCCGTCCGGGGTGCAATAGATTGAGGTCTCGACTGCCTTTGGATCAGATTCTGAGTTCTGGAGTCTGCCAGTTACCCATGCTTCTGCGTGGTTACCAGCAATCTGAGTAGTGTAGGTTCTGTCGGTTGAGTATGAGATGAGTGCGCCTTCCTTGAGTTTGAGATCTCTTGAATCTGCTGGATATGCCTTGACCATGATGTGATTCCTGACGCCATAGGTGAGGTCGTAGAACTCCGGAACAAGGAGATCTTTCTTCATTTCGTCGCCAGTTTCAGCGTCGTAGCACTTGAATGTTGGGCCTGAAATCTTTGCGTTGTTGTCTGGAATTGCATCCCAGTCAAGTCTGTATCCACCATCGTTTGTACCGTACCACTTGCCTGACCACGGATACTTGTAGTGCCAGAATCT
>CAZXEH010000024.1:0-29950 GCA_964639885.1 uncultured Caldisericales bacterium
CAAAGGTGTCACGAAGTCCATTCCTCTATCCTTCGCCCGCGTCAGCGGGAGAAGGCGGCTGAAAGCCGGATGAGGGAGTTTACAGTGGCTTTGCCAATAAAAAACTATGCCCTTTGATCAATCTTACATTGAAATCACTGGCCAAGCCAGATGATTTCATTGATTCTGAGTGGTAATAAGCAAAAAAGATAAGAAAAGAAATATTTTTAGCTTCCCTTGTTGAAGGAGGAGGCTGCTCTAAGAGTCGGTGGGTTTTAAAAAAATTTGTTTGAATATCATTATCAGCTGTTTTCCTGTGAAGCCATATGGTAGAGGATCATCGAGCAGCATGTTGGATGCTCTTCAACCTCGATGCCAAGCGACTTTGCATAATTCACTGCTTCAAGCGAAGGGACAGCGAGTCCGTCCACGCCAGCCTCGATTGCCAACCTGTCAGTTGTTTGCTTGTGGGTACCAACCGGTCTTGCACACCCGAGGTTTACAAACGTTTTTGGCATCAACTTTTTTGCCAGCCTGATAATGTCGGCGATCCGTTCGGGGGTTGGAGGAATGATTGATCCCATCTTGGTTTGCTTTGATGGTCTAAGGGCGATTATGACCAGAGTTTTTGGGTTGTACTTTGAAATCATCTCCAAAGCGTGTTCTTCGCCTGATTCCCTGCCGTAGTCAAGCCCAACAAGCACATGCGGGACGACCTGAAGACCGGCTGAAAACACAGCATCAAGCGATTTTTCAACGATCTCAAGATTGATGTGGTAAATTTTTCTGGCCACCTCATCGGTGCCGATGATGTCGATCAAAGCCTGATCAACGCCAGCTTCCTTGAGGAGTTTTGTCTGTGAAGGGGTGGCAAAACCAGTGTGGACAGAAAGGTGAAGGCTGGTTTTTCCCTTGATTTTGGCAAGCGTTGGAGCGAATTTCTCCCAGGGCAGCCTGCCCTCAGTGTCTGATCCGCCAGAAACCAGCAAGCCTACATCGCCTCTTGCGTCGCATTCGAGGGCATAATCAAGCAGCTTTTCAGGGGTCGAGCAGTCAGGCATGGTGACCAGAAGGTGAGCCATGCAGTGGTCGCACATAAGGTCGCAGTGCACACCCGTGATCGACACGGCCGGATAACGACCGGTCTTGCCAAAGAGCGTGAACATGCCTGGCAGGAAAAAATGAAGCTTTCTCATTGGTTCCTGATGATATTCGAAACTGTGACAATGACTACAAATTTTTGATTATTTATTGTGACGATTTCGATTCAAATAATTCTCGAATTTTATTTTAAAAATTCATAATTGTGGATGCTCAAGTGACTTAGTTTTTTTATTGGCAGAGCCACGATAAACTCCCTCATCCGTCACTTCGTGACACCTTCTCCCAAAACTTCGTTTAGGGCAAAGGATTCTGGTAAATTTCCCTCGCCCGGACGCAGTCTGGGAGAGGGATTAAGGGTGAGGGAGTGTTTTTTCGTCCCTCTTGTGAAGAGGGGGTAGGGGGGAGTTCTTCTTTTAGAACCCTCCGGCAACTTCGTTGCCACCTCCCTTATCAATGGAGGCTAAAAATATTGATTTACCTATATTTTTTGTTTATTACTACTTAGAATCAAAGAAATCATCTGGCTTTGCCAGTGATTTCCAGATAGTTTTGAACAAGGGGATTAGTTCTTTATCGGCGAAGCCGTTAAAACTCCCTCATCCGTCACTTCGTGACACCTTCTCCCAAAACTCCGTTTAGGGCGAAGGATATTGTGATTCTTATCTTTTTTGGGATCACTTTGTTTGAAAGAAATCGGCGGACTTGCTCCGCGATTTCAAAACAACATAAGTCAAGGGGGTTAGTTCTTTATCGACGGAGTCGTGACATATTGGAGCGGGCGACGGGATTTGAACCCGCGACCATTAGCTTGGAAGGCTAATGCTCTACCACTGAGCTACACCCGCTCGAAGTGATTTGCACATAGAAATTACCAGTCCGTTGGCTTGCTGTCAAGGTCAGGCGGTCTTGCTGGCCAGTTTCAGTTTTCTCGCCTCGGCAATCAACGGAGCAAGGAACGACAACAGGTATCCGGCAATCAGCCAGGGTTGTCCAGGGAAAACATAGACTTCAAAAATCTTGAATTTGACAACGACAATGTAAATTGCAAAATCGAAGAAGGCAAGGGCGACAAGCCAGACGATTGCAAGCCTTCTGCCTTCGTGTGTCCTCGGCTGGGTTCGCTGAAGATAGAGTTTGGCAAGCCAATAAAACATCAGTGGCATGACAACCATTCGCACAGCCCAAAGCAGGAACTTCAGGTCTGACTGTCCGGCCTCGGAAAGGCTCTGGGCAATGAACCAGGCAGCAAAAGCCGCAACGGTGGCCACAAGATAACCGAGCATGAAATATTCTATGGCTCTCAACCAGCTGAGTTTGAATTTCATGGTTTAAAATCTGCCATGATCAGTGCTTTTTGTCAAGTCAGAGCGCATGGTAGTCAAGCCCCATCGATGTTACAAGGTTTTTGTCGAAGGCAAACCTGCAGTCAAGCACAAGACCCGGCTTGTTCATGGTTTCAAACATCTTTGCATCGGCATTGCCCTTTTCCGGCATCGGTGGCTGTTTTGCTCCGATGATGACAACATCGCAGCCTTTAACAAGCTCTTCGATTGTTTGTGAAATGTGGTTCGGTTTTACAGCAACCTGATCCCAGTCTACGACTGAATCGTAAGCCCAGGCATCGATGCCTGATTTCATGAGGTTGTCCAGCACATCGACAGCCGGACTCCACCTTGCGTCAGTCGAGTAATCCTTCATGGCAAGACCGATGATGCCAACCTTCGGATTCTTTATGTCCCTGTTTTTTATCCATGCAGTTGCGATTTCGGCGATGTGTTTCGGCTGGTTGACATTGGCTTTTCTGGCTGTGGAGATTACTGGAATCTCAACACCAAGTTTGTCTGATGTGGGTTTAAGGTAGTACATGGCTTGCGGGAGACAGTGACCGCCAACGCCAGGCCCAGGCTGGTGCAGGAATCCGACCCTTTTGTGCGTGCGGATGAGGTCAAGAACTTCCTTCGTGTCCAGGTTCATGGCCGTGCAGAAGTTCGCATACTCGTTTGCCAGTGCGATGTTGACGTCACGGGCAATGTTTTCGAAAACCTTTGCTGCTTCCACTGCTTCCGGGCACGAAGCTTCCCTGACGTCCCTGATTCCGATGTCCGTGAGGAATTCAACCGCTCTTTTGGTAGCCTTTGGAGTGAGACCAGCCACAGGCGTGACCATGCCGATGAGTTCTTCAAATGCAACGTTTTCTGCCATTCTCTCCGAGCTGAAGGCCAGGTCAAAATCTGCGGTTGAAGACATGCCAGTGAGTTTTTCCAGCATCGGTGCAATGTATGCTCTTGTGTAGCCAACGATGAGCGTTGATCTGGCGACAACGAGCGCGTTTTTGCGGAGGTGTTTTGAAAGTGTTTTTAGTGCGCTTTCAAGGTCTGACGTGTCGGCAGCGTTGTCTTTAAGCGGTATGCCCACCGTCATGATTATTTTCTGGTTGTCATAGTTGAGTGCCTTTGATGGGTCGGTTGTGACGTGGAATCTTCCGGAGGCAACAGCCCGTGAGAGCACTTTTTCGATTGGTTCGCCGTTGAAGGATTCAGCCATCTTCACGCAGCCGTTGTTCAAAGCGTCAACGTAGGATTGCCTAACATCCAGCCCGAACACTTCGTAGCCTGAGTTCCACATGATCAGCGACAGCGGAAGGCCAACATAACCGAGTCCGATGATTGTCGCTTGCTTTGTCTCCATGGTCAAACCATCCTTGCCTGGCGCATTTCGACTTACTTGCGCCATTGTGAGATTCTATTTGTTTAGACCTTAAAGGCAACTTATTTGTATCAGACAAACAGGTTAAGGCGATCACTTGACTGCAGTAGCCATTTTGTAATAATTTATAGACTGCATACGGGCAGTTAGCGAAGTGGCCAAACGCGGTAGACTGTAAATCTATTGACTGATGTCTTCGGAGGTTCGAATCCTTCACTGCCCATTTTCACCCCAACTTCGTTGGAAACCCTGTCAAAGAAATTCCCTTGATAAAGATTTTTTGAAATTTCTTTGTATCAATACGATCATCGTTGGGGATAACATTCAGTCAAACGCGGTAGACTGTAAATCTATTGACTGGGTTTTTGAGGTTCGAATCCTTCGCTGCCCGATATACACTATCTTCTATCCCTTCACAAAAAATCTTTGACGGTGCCCGTGTTGAGTTCCGGAATTGAGTTTGCATGATCATTCTGAACAGACAATAAAAAACCATTCTTTTGCTTTTCATACCTGATACATGCTAGACTCTATACCTCGCAAACGAAACCAGAAATAATATCCAATTCGAACAAATTTGGTAAAATGAACCATCATCGGATGAGGTTTTAATCAATCTTGTCAAACAAGATCCATCTTAATATGAAAACGTCATAAACAATGATTAAACGTAGGTGTTTGATTCCTTTAGCCAATAACCGCCACCTCCGCCTTCACGTTCCATGAACCCGAATTCGACAAGGTCACGCCTGAGTTTTGAGTAATCGTCCGAGAACCGCTCAAGCAGCATGCTGATCTCCTTTTCGCTGTACTTTCTGCCATGCTCAACCGATTCAAGCGCATATCTTAGCAACACAAGATATTTTTTCTCCTGTGCCGGAAAAGCCTTTATCCTGCCTGATGAATCCAGAAACGTCCGCTTTACTTTCTGCTCGTAGGCATCTTCATCAGGTTTCGGTGCAAGTTTTGGGAGTTCTTCGGTTTTCAGGATTTTGCCTGCCATATCCTGCAACACATCGGTATGAAGCGAGTAAACGCTGTAGTAACCGTCAGCTTTTGCGCTCACAAGTCCTGCTTTTGAAAGCCTGAGCAGGTGGTGTGAAACCGTTGATGGCGTCAAATCAAGCGTCTCGGCGAGTTTTTCCACTGTACAGGGATTGGTTGCCAATATCCCGACAATTTTTAGTCTGCTTGCGTCGGCAAGGGTTTTGAAGAACTCAAGCAAAACTTCGTTTTCACTGTCTGTCATTTCGATTACCTTCAATCTGATTTGATGTACATCGAATTGTATGGATATTTATTTCGATGTCAATAGTTTTATTTAGATAGCTATAAATATAAATTCATTGGCAGTGGATTTCCATCGGCAGTTTCTGTAAAATGTTGCCCATGAACACGGATTTCACGCTCAAGGTGACAGCGATTGTTACAAGCCAGGATCGCCTTCTTCTGATCAAACACCCGTTTGTCGGGTTCGAACTGCCTGCCGGTACGGTTGATGAAGGTGAAGAGCCACTTGCAACAGCAATCAGAGAGATAAGGGAAGAGACTTCTGTTGAAAACGTGAAGCTGGCAAAGGAGCTTGGTGTAATGGACATCGATTTGCCAGAGGGCAAGGCAAGTCTCCTTTCGACTTCAACGATTTATTCAAGGCCTGATGATACTTCCTTTGGTTGGGCAACCATTCCAAGGTCTGCGTGGGTCAGCATCTTTAGGATAAACGGTGAATGGACGCAGATAAACTACAGCGAACCGGACTACCTCCCCTCGAAAAACTATGACACCTACAGCCTCACCGGCTGGATACAGTCAAAAAAACTTGCATTCAAGCAAAAGAGACATTTCTACCATTTTGTGTCTAATGATATGAACGATAAAAAATGGTCTGTTTTTTCAGATTGCCACACTTTCGAGGTTGGCTGGCACAGGCTAGAAAGCCTCCCAGCCCTTGCGCCGCCACAAGATGAATGGCTGGCGTTTGCCCTCGAAAGGATGGACTTGGTAAACTTGGGAAAGGTGGCCAGGCAATGATTTTCAAAGGTTTTTCGGACGAGACGTTCAAATTTTTGGCCGATCTTTGCGAAAACAACAGCAAGGCGTGGTTTGACGAAAACAGGAAGGCTTATGAGAAGTTCCTGAAGGCGCCCCTTTATGACCTTGCCTCAGACGTTGGTTCATACATGTCACAGGTCGATCCTGTTTTTGAAACGCTGCCAGCAAGGGCGGTTGCAAGGATCAACAGGGACATCAGGTTTTCAAACGACAAGTCACCTTACAAGACCAACCTCTGGGCATCGTGGACAAACAAGACCTGGGATGGATCGCCGGGATTTTACTTCGAAATTGGAATCGACTACTACGGTTACGGAATGGGCTTCTACCAGAACAAGCGTGAGACAATCGAACGATTCCAGCAGAGGATTGCTGACAACCCAAAGCATTTCAAGGAAATAACATCATTCCTGTCTGAAGGCAGGTTCAGGGTACTGGGTGAGAAATACAAACGGTCGACTCCGCCTCCTGCAGGCCTTGAAGACTGGTGGGGATTCAAAAGTGTCTATGTCGCCTTCCAGAGCAAGGAGCTTGAACCTGTAAAGAAACCGGATTTTGCAAAGCAGCTGATCGGCGAGTACAAAAAAATTGAAAGACTCTACCATTTCTTCATGGATTTGAGGGGTGATGAATGAAAGGACTTGTAACATACGCAACAATAGCGGGATCGACTGCTGATGTTGCTCAAATCATCGGGAAAAGACTGACTGACAAGGGGCATCAGGTCGAGATCAAAAAAATAAACGAAGTCAAAACCATTGATGGTTTCGATTTCATCATCGCCGGCTCAGGAGTGAGGGTTGGAAAAACCTACAAGCCATTCGATGTTTTTATCAAAAGGCACGAAAATACCTTGAAAACCAAGCCAACCGGCCTTTTCCTCGTCTGTCTGACGATGAAGGAAGATTGCAAGGAAAACCGCGAGCTTGCGATGAAATCGCTCGAAAAGCAGATGGTCATTGCCCCAAAGTCGGTCGGACTTATTGGTGGAGTGATGGATTTCAAAAAGATCGGCCCAATTTTTGCTGCAATCATCAGGAAAATTGACAAAACCGGGAATCCTGAAGGAGACTTCAGGGACATTGGCAAAATAAACGCCTGGGCAGATGATTTTGCAAAAACACTGTCTTAAAAAATGATGACTCTCGAAGAAACCCTTTGTTTGCTTGAGTCGCTTGCGTCCAACAAAAATATAGAAGGGATGAAGCATTTTGGCATTCAAGGGGCGAAGATGCTTGGAATCTCAGTCACAAAGCTGCGGGAGGTGGCCAAAAAAATCAAGACCGACCACACTCTTGCGCTGGAGTTGTGGGCAACAGGAATTCACGAAGCAAGGATTCTTGCCTGCCTCATTGACGACATCAAGCTGGTGACGCCTGAACAGATGGATGCCTGGGCCATGGATTTCGACTCGTGGGACGTTTGCGATCAAGCTTGCAACTCACTTTTTTACAAGCACCCAAAGGCTTGCGACAAGATTTTTGAATGGGCTGCTCGTGAGCCTGAGTTCGAAAGGCGCGCCGGTTTTGCTCTCATGGCCTGTTACGCCTGGCACGACAAGAAGGCGCCTGATGAGAAGATTTCAGAGTTTTTGCCCCTCATTGAAAAATACGCCTTTGACGACAGAAATTTTGTTAAAAAGGCTGTGAACTGGGCTCTCAGGCAGATTGGCAAGCGAAACCGCAATCTTTGTGTGCTTGCTCTCGACAGTGCACGGCAAATCCAGCAACAAGCCTCAAAATCAGCAAAATGGATTGCATCCGATGCCGTCAGGGAACTGGAAGCAAGGCTGCCGGAATTAGACTGAACCGTTGATTTCCCTGACCAGCAATTCGTAAAACCTGTCTTTTGCCTCAACCTCGCCCCAGGGTTTGTGGCCACAGTTTTTCAGAAGGATAAACCTGAAGTCTTTCAGCGTTTTTTGAAGTGGTAGCTTTACACCGTCAGCTGGGTGCGGGTCGTAGTCGCCATGAATTGCCACAACCGGACATCTGATGCGTTCACCAACCCTGAGCAATTCACCGCTTTTCCTTAATTCTGATGCCTGAGGCCAGATACCTTGGTAAATGTCTTGTCGAACTTCAACGTCGCAATTTTGTTCAGGAACGGGCTTGAACGAATCGGCTTTGGAAATGAGCTGTCCAAATCTTTCCAGCACATCGCTTTTCCCGTCGCTCAATTGGTCGAGAAGCTTTTGCGCTTCCTGTCTTTCTTGTCTGTTCAACCTTCCAAGGCGTGTATCCATCATGCCCTTTGTGTATTCCTCCTCGAAAGGCCCGCTTGAAACCAGAATCAGTTTTGTGACAAGCAAAGGAAAGGTTGCTGCAAAGATGAATGACAGCCACGCACCCCAGGAGTATCCAACAAGAATTGCCGGAAGCGAAGCACTTTGCTCAAGGGTTTCCTGCAGTTCCTGAACCTGGCCGTCAATTGTTTTGGCAGTCTGAAGCGGTTCCAGAACTCCAAAATATTTTGAAAGTTCGATTGCCACGGGTTTCATCTCACCAGCCGCACCAGGCCCACCGTGGATCAGTGCCGTATTGTAAGGTTTGTTACCGTACTTTCTGAGGTTGTCTGACATTATTGTTCAGGATACTCATCGGGTGTCAAAATTCCAGTTATAAGACATCCATTCTCATGAGGTGATATTTTTCAAGCTTGATGCTTCAGGGAAAGCAAATTCCCTCCCATAAATCGTCGTTACAAAATGCAACAGTGCGCTGGCCACCGATTCCTAGATTGCATAGATCAAATGGGGTTTTATTCCAAATCGAGGTTGAGGAGTAAAAAATATTTGGACTTTTGAACTACTTCTGGTAAAATGTTTCCAAATGAGAAAAGCCTGCCTTTTTATGATCTTGTCGGCAATTTTGCTTCAGATTGCAATCCCGTGCCCCAAACCTGCTTATGCAATTACGGATTTTGGAAAATATTGCAGTGATCTTGGACAATATCTCAAGAAACATGATGGCAAAATCCCTCAGGTTCCACAAAACCCTGCAACCGCCACGAAAACGTGGACTAAGGCAAAAATTCTTGTCTGCCTCTTCGAGTTTCCGGACGTAAAACCTCAGCTTGATCCAGAATTCCTCATCTCGAGAATCTCAGGTTTCGGTGCCACAGAACCCAGCCTTGAGGAATATTTCCATATTACAAGCGGTGGAAATTTTGACATCGATTTCGGCCCCGGAGTAAAACCGGTGTGGCTTAAAATGCCAAGAGGTATCGCCAGCTATGGAACATCGATGAAAACATGCGACATACCAGGCGTGCTCTACGACAGCATGAAAACAGCCTGGGAAAGTGGGCTTGCACCGGAGGATTACGACCTGGATGGCAACGGAATGCCTGAGTTTTTCATCATGATTTTTGGTGGGAACTCTTGGACGACTGGTGGAAACGTCCCGGGTGACTTCATGTCTGGTTTCAACGGCCTGAACTGGATAATGGTGGGCGAGGATGTCTTAAAGAACAACAAGTACGATCTCAAGTTTTCACCCATCACCCTTTTCCACGAGTTCTCGCACTGCATCGGAATCTGGGATTTGTACGACCATACCTACAAAAACTACAGCCCTGTGGGTGGCTGGGACATCATGGGCGACGGTGTCTGGCTCGGATACTGCGGGATGAACGCATTCAACCGTGAAAAACTTGGCTGGCTCAACATTAGGGACGTAAAGGATCCCGGCATTTACGAGCTTGACAATCTGGACAGCGAAAGCGGGACAAAATGTTTGAGGATTCCGATTCCTGACAGTGCTGACGAGTTCATCCTGGTTGAAAACCGGCAGCGGGTGGACAGGGGATATTGCAAAAGCAGCCCGGGTTCAGGGCTTGTTTTCTACCATCTGAACGGTCGCAAAAGCTACACAAATGAATACAACGATACCATAGCCTTTGAATCTCCAGGCATAAAAATGATCAATGCAAAACCGGCAAAGTTCCATCTCAACGCTTTCTTTTCACAAGACATTGGCAGAGACAGGCTTGATCTGAGCGTCTCATCTGATGTGGCTTCGTGGTTCACCGGCAAAAAGGAAGTTTCGCTCATATTCAAAAACATCTCCAAGATAGGTGAGAAGATGAGCTTCGAGCTCGAATACCAGAGACCGATACAGCCAACCATTGAAGTCCAGAAGGCGCTTGATTTTGGGGTCGTGAGAATGGGCCAGATGAAGATCATGCCTCTCAATTTTTACTTCACAGGCAAAGGCGGAGTCAGGATTGATCTCGAAAAGGATGCTGACTGGCTCGACACGAACATGAACAATTTTGTTGGCAAGGACACAAACGTTGATGTGATAATAGATGCAAGGCAACTTTCACCCGGAGCCTACAAGGCAAGGATCAAGTATGTCAACGACTTCAAATCCGGAGCAGTCGATGTTGCCGTAGAAATCCGCTCAATTATGGGCGACACCAACTCCGACCTTGTTGTCGACGAAAAGGATATTGAGATTTTCTTCGGCTGTTACGGGGCAAAGTCAGACGAGATCAGCTATCAGGCCGAGTGCGACTTCAATGACGACAACATGATCGATTTTGACGATTTCTGCCTGCTTGCCAAGTATTTTGGAAAAGATGTGAGGAAGCAATAACAAGGCTTCTTCAAGTATTGGATGCTAGAGGGAGAGAAAATGAGTTACAGGCTAAAATCTTTTTTCAAGGTTATAGTGAGTGTGGTTTTGACCACTTCAATGCTATCTGGCAATTTCTCATTCGGGTTGGTCAGAGACGACGTAAAAGTTGTAAAAATATGTGTAATACCGGTATCCTTCACTGATTTGAAGCCTGTCACAAAGATTGATGTGATATATAAGGCTATCAAAGATTACAGCAATCCCGAGAGCGTTGTTTCATACATCAAGTCGGCCAGCGATGGCAGGATGAAACTCGATTTTGGCTCGTTTGACTTTACAAAGTGGTATGACATCGGGGTATCAGTCGAAAAGTATTACGAAGACAACCGTAAAAGATATATGGATAACTCCCGGTTCAACGCTGATGTTGTAAAAATGGCCATCAAGCAGGGATTGAATCTGGGTGAATATGATGCTGACAAAAATGGTTACATTGACAATCTTGTAGTTATTATTCCAGGTTTTGCCAAGGAATTCGGCGGAAAATATTTTTATGATTATTTAAATAAATCAGACAGTAACAATTATTTACACCTGCATGAAAACCCATTTGATGAAAAAACAAAATTAAAGCCTTTCTGGCAGCCATATAACATTCAAGCCTTTTTTCGTCTCAGCGCCAACATATATAACCTCGAAGACTTAAGCTATGAAATTCCAATCGGTGACTGGGATGTAACTTGCGACTCAAGGAGGCATAACAATGTAGGAATATGCTCGTTTAACCGTTACAAGCTTGGTTGGATGGATTTCTCCAAAATATCCGAACCGGGTGTCTACCAGATTGACGCACTCTGTGGTGACGGCACAAACAAGGGATACATGATAAAAATGCCAGGTTCTGAAGATGAATGGATTATTATTGAAAACAGGCAGAAGATAGGAATTGATTCACTGTTTGATGGTATTCCAAGTACTGGTCTGGTGATGTATCACTATGACAATGGCAGACGATATGATGAGTATTTCAATTTCAAACATGATTGGCAAGGGTACGTTACCTGGGGATTGAAGGTCATGGACAGCGACACCAAAGACCTTTATCACTCCAAGGCAGTGTGGAGTCTGGACTCGGGTAAATCGGAGATGAACCAAAAAAACTGCAAGGACAATTTCCCCTTCCCAGTGAAGGACTACAAGGGTGTACATGTGGTGATAAAAAATATCAGCGCATCAGGGCCAAAAATGACTTTCGAGCTTGCTTATGAAAATACATCAATGGATTATTTCACGGATGTCTCAGAGCTGGACTTTGGAAATGTAAGAAAAGGGATGCAGAAAACCATCCCCTGCAATTTCTTCAACTATTACGAAGAGAGCATCCTCCTCGAAGTAGTGCCAAAAAACAATTGGATCAAGGCAAATCCGGCAGTTGTTGAACTTGGGAAGGCTTCCGTTGATATAACAGTAAACAGTGAAATTATGCCAATGGGACAAAACTCTGGAAAACTTAACTACATCGGCCGGTCTTATGAAAAGACGATACCGGTGAAAGTCAACGTCACTGATTACGTTGGAGACGTCAACGGCGACGGCAAGGTTACCAGTGAGGATTTCGAAGTCTTCAAGACAGCCTATGGGTTGAAAAAGGGCGAGGAAGGTTTCATCGAGATGGCTGATTTTGATGATAACGGCATAATAGATTTGAATGACTTTTTTCTGTTTTCAAAATACTGGAGCAATTGATTCTGGAAAAACCAAAAAAATCTTCTGTAGTTAGAGGCTCTTTGGCCAGATTGTAAACAATTTGAAATAATTTGTTGTTTTCAAAGGTACCAAATTATTATTTTCTGGTTATAATGACAATATAAACAATAGGAGGTCTGACCATGAAAGACTGGTTTGTAAAAAACATTGCGTATTTCCTGATCGGATTCGTTACGATGGCTGTGGCCGTCTACATATATCTGATTGCAAACAACCAGAGGGCAATGGTTGTTTTTGGTGATGCAACACAACTGCTGATCGCACTTTTTGCCGGAATCTCGATCCCGTTCCTGTTCGGCCAGAAAGAGTTCAGGGACACGATCCAGACCCAGCCGTGGATGTTCATCGGTGCCGGTTTCATTGCCTGGGCGATCGGGCAGGCGTATTGGTCTTACCAGGAAATCGTACGTCATATTGATATGGCGGTGGTCAATTACAGCAAGGCCGACATCGGTTTCCTTCTCCTGTATCCGCTGGTAATCATCGGCATAGTCATCCAGAGGAGCAGACTTGGAAAACTCAAGATGCCTCCATGGTGGCTTGTTGGTTCGCTAGTGATTTTCTCTGGACTGATGGTGTATATGACCTGGGGAACGCTTATTCAGGCATATGGCTCCGGTGACATGATCTGGTTCATCACGCAAACCCTCTATCTCCTTGGAGACATAACCATCGTTATCGGTTGCGCACTTGTTGCCTGGCGTACAAGGGGCGGAATCATTTCAGCGGCATGGACAATCCTGCTGGCCAGCTTCACGGTTTTTGCCTTTGGAAACCAGTTCTACAACTTCTACAACGCCCTTCTCGGCGAAAACTACAGAACCGGCAACCTCATCGACTTGACCTGGATTCTTGCCTTCATAATTGCGTGGGTAGGTGCAAACGTATTCCACACAATGCTCAGGGAACAGAACTGACACTTTTGATCTTGCTCAAATCAAGCCGCCCCCCTTCAAAGGGCGGTTTTTTATTGGCAAGCAAAATTAAGTACGGGTGAAACCAAAGACATGCACATTCAAGATGATTTTGAAAACTACGGTTTTTACCCATCATTACAGGGCTGGGGGTTGTTTTAACCCCAAGTTCCCCTTACACTTTAAATATAAAAATCGGTAACGGATAAATCCCCAGGAGGAAGAAAATGCTTAGTTCGGTTGATCTGATGAATGTCGAGCGCAAATACGGCGCAAACAACTATGAATCGGTGGAAGTCGTGCTCTCGAAGGGCAAAGGCGTCTGGGTGTGGGATGTTGAAGACCACAAGTACATGGACTGCCTCTCCGCCTATTCGGCTGTAAACCATGGCCACCTTCACCCGAAGATCATCGCTGCCGTCAAGGATCAACTCGATCGCATAACACTGACTTCAAGAGCGTTCTTCAACGACAAGCTCCCGCTGTTTGTCGAAAAAGTCTGCAAATTCACAGGCAAGGACATGTTCCTGCCGATGAACTCAGGCGCTGAAGGCGTTGAAACCGCCATCAAGACCATGAGGAAGTGGGGTTATGAGGTCAAGGGAATTCCGGCAGAAACAGGCGAAATCATCGTCATGAAAGACAACTTCCACGGAAGGACGACCACAATCATCAGCTTCTCAACCGATGCAGGATCGCACGACAATTTTGGCCCATTCACGCCTGGCTTCAAGATCGTTCCGTACAATGACGTGAAGGCAATTGAAAACGCAATAGGCAAGAACACAATCGGCGTAATGCTTGAACCGATCCAGGGCGAGGCAGGCGTTGTGGTTCCAGACGACGGTTTCCTCACGGCCGTTTCAAAGCTCTGCAAGCAGGCAGGCATCCTCTTCTGTGCTGACGAAATCCAGACCGGATTTGGCAGGACAGGCAAGAGATTCTGCTGTGACCATGAAAATGTTGTTCCAGACATCTTCATTCTTGGCAAGGCTCTCGGTGGAGGCATCATGCCGGTTTCAGGCGTTGCTGCAAACAGGGACATTCTCGACGTGATCAAGGCTGGCCAGCACGGCTCAACCTTTGGTGGAAACCCGCTTGCCTCAGTTGTCGGCATGGCTGCCATCGATGTGCTGCAGGAAGAAAAACTCGTGGAAAACTCACTGGCCATGGGCAATTATTTCATGGGCGAACTCAAAAAGCTGGTCGGCGACAAGATTGATTTGGTCAGAGGCAAAGGTTTGCTCGTGGGCATCAGGATCGCAGAAAAATATGGCAAGGCAAAGCCGTTCATCAAGGCTCTCAAGGCTGAAGGCATCCTCGCCAAGGACACACACGAAAGGATCATCAGGTTTGCCCCACCGCTTGTCATCACAAAGGAAGAGATTGACTGGGCGCTTGAGCGCATCAGAAAAGTGTTTGCATAAGGTTTTGCTCACTCAAAGGGCGGTTTGAAACCGCCCTTTTTTTGTTTTTGACAGATTGTTATAATCGAGTTCGTGAAAAGGTTTTTTACGGTCCTGGTTCTGATGGCGATGCTGAGCGCTTGCACAAGTCAACAGCAGTTTGCCAAATCAATCGATTGCGGGTTTTTCACCATCAGTTATCCCGACACCTTCATTGCCTCTTCGGATGGTCAGAAAATCATGCTTACCGGTCAATTCGGAGTAACAATTGAGAGCAGGCAATATCAGGGGTTCAGCAACAAAGAGATTGAAGCAATAACCTCTGATGTCAAAAAACAGCTTGGTGGCGACCCAAAGATGTCGTCATCCCTCCGCTTTTCGGGCATGGAGGCACAAAGACTTTCCCTTGACACGAACGACGGAAGCAAAATCGCTTATGTGGTCTGGTCTGATAGGTGGGTTGGCACGGTCATTTCAAACGGAAAACTCACAAAAGACCAGGCTGATATCATGGAAAAAATGATTCTGTCGATCTCGCTCAATGAAAACAAGACTGCAGCCAAAACTCAGGGCAAATATGATTCAAAACTCTTCTCAATCAGTATACCGGCCGACTGGACGGGCAAGGTGATCAATCATACAACTTTGGAACTCTCCTATGATGACCTCTCAAAAGGCGTTGGCAAACTCACAGTCTATGCAGTCGAGCAACCCGGTTATGCAGATTCTGAGGCCTGGTCAAAAGACTTTGCCAAAGAGATGGGCTGGACCGTAAAGTTTGCCAGAATGCCAATCGGCAACGCAATCTTCACCACTTTCAAAAACACAGACGGCAATCTGGTAACCAGAATGTTTTGCTCAATCAGGGACAAAAAAATGGCAGTGATCAGCTTCACGGCCTCAAACCCGGAGATTGAGAAGTCAGCTTTGTCAATTGCGAAAGGGCTGGTGTTCAAATGAGAAAATCCTTTGCACTGTTCTTGGCAGTTCTTCTTCTTGCCTCGTGCACAAAAACCATCCCGAAAGAGCTGGGTCTGAAAAAAACAACCGATATGTTCACGGTTTACTACCCTGCTGGCTGGGAGGTAGCCGATGGTCTTGGAGGTGGAGTAACCATCACAAATCCCGACGGAACCATTGGTCTTCCGATTGGAGTACAGGCCTATCCTGGCGCAAAGAACAACGACGTAAACAGCATTCCTGAAATCCTTTCAATCTTCCAGAAGCCGACTCCGGATGGCAAGATGTGGATCAAAAGCATCTCAGGCCACAAGTGTATCTGGGCCGAGACTGACCTTTTCGGCCAAAAGATTATCATGGCCTACGTCCCTCTTGACGACACGATCCTGACCATACAGACCCAGGCAAGGCAATCGGACGGAAAAGATGTCACACCAAAGGACCTCAACCTGGCAGAAATGATCATCGAAAATCTGGTGATAAAATGAAGAAACTGGTGCTTGTTGTTCTGGCTGTTTTTGCAGTCGGCTGTGATGCTGGTGCACCACGTTTGGCTGAACTGGACGGCAAATTCACCGGCGAATTTTTCACCATAAACTATCCAAAAACCTACAGGGTGACACCCATTGACAACGGTGCGTCCATCGAAGGCGCAGTTAAGTTCAAACTTCATTACGACCATGAGGCAAAATCATTGCTTGGATCAGTCATGCCGCTGCGTGCTACCCTCGAGAGAAGAATGAAAGCAAAATCAATCCAGTTTGTGACAATGAACTTCAATGGCTTTGACGCTGTAAAGATGGAAGGAATGGACGACATCGAGCGTTATACTTTCGCCATCTACATCCCACTGAACGGTGGACTGTTGATCCTTGAGCTTGAACCGGCGTTCATGAGACAGGACACAATTGATTTCTCACACAAGATCGCCGAAACCCTCAAGATTACTGATTCAGCCTGGTTTGAGAGGAACAAATGAAAAAGATGATTAACAGAGCAGCGATTCTATCAGTGGCACTCATCATTGCGCTTTCAGGATGTGGGAAACCTGAGGAAAAATCAGAGAAATCTTTCACCAACACATTCAAGGGCAACTTCTTTGAGGTCGACTACCCAGACGGACTGACCCCGACTTATACTCAGGATGGCGCAACCTTTGCCGGAGATTTCAATGTCAAAGTCACAGGCTTCAGGCAAATTGCCACAAGAGAGGGTCAGATGCCTGCCGACACCGACAAAATATCAGAACTTGGCATCACCCTGGGAAATTTTGAAACTGACAAAATTAACGAACATATTGCTTTCATTGCAGATTCAAAGTCTTTTATCGCAGCAATATTTCCGCTTAATGGGAGCGTTGTAGTTGTCATCATGTCTGCAGACCCTGATAATCCTTCATTTGGAAAGAATGCTGAAAAAATGCTCAAAAGCTTCACAATTACAAATGAAAGTGCCATTCCCGGACAAAAAGACCTGGTAAAGGACAGTAAAGCCACATCAGACTCAAAAACCGAAAATGTTGAAGAAAAACCGGCACAACAGGATAAAACAGAGACAAAGAAAACTGAAACCAAAAAAATAGAAGCTGGCAAACCTGTCGAAATCGACACATCAGGATTGAGGGAAGGAACCTTCTACAATTCAGACTTCGTTTTTCTCAAGCTGAGGCCTGGCTTCATCGTTAACAATTCGACCAAAACCTCCATCAACATAAACGGCAGGGTTGGAGACATGTCAAAACAGCAACAGGTAAACATCTTCTTCTCCCCTCCATCAGGCGTGTCCTCTGATGTATACGCGTACAGGTATGCCGGAGGAAAGAAGCCTGTGCCAGTAAGTCTTGGTTCCAACACTTTACAGTCTGTTGTGACAACTGCTTCAAACGGCGGGAAAATTACTCTTCTTTTCTATTGCACCAACACATACACATGCAAGATAGTTGTTACCGGAACAATGCAGCTCACAGGCGAGGTGAGTGAGATTCTCAGCTCGATCATTTTCAAATAAGCGAGGTGGATGAAATGAACAGACTCAAAATATCAGCCATTGCTGTGGCTGTAGCCGTTCTTCTCGGTGCTTGCGGGGAAATCAAGGATGAGCAGAAAGTTCCGTCAACCGATCCAAACACTTTTGCAGGCACATTTTTCTCAATGATCAAGCCGGCCGGCACGAATCCCTCAACCACCGGAAGCAACGTCGCCTTCAATGGCGAAAAGATGACAGTGCTTGTAAATGTCACACAAATTCCCGGAATAGAGGCCGGAAACCTGGACTCTGTAAAATCAGTTCTTGCAACAGACAAC
The DNA here is from genome assembly GCA_964639885.1 of uncultured Caldisericales bacterium. GTDB lineage: Bacteria > Caldisericota > Caldisericia > JAAYUI01 > JAAYUI01 > JAGNLA01. The sequence goes on from CAZXEH010000024.1 coordinate 17,775, forward strand.
ACGGCCTATGAAAACGTTTCAACCTCAGAGGCCGAAATCAACGGGATCAAGGGCGTCAAGTTTGAGGGTTCGCTCTCAGGCAGGAAAGTTGCAGGCTGGGCTTTCGCCATTGCCGATGCCATTGTGACAGTCAAGCACGTTCCGTTTGATGACCCAGATGGCAAGCTGACCGAGGCATATGATGCATCTCTTGCCTCATTCAAGGTTACAAACCCTGACTATTTCAAAGGAGCGCCAGTCACGCCATCGGTTGAAAACCCACAGGCAACACCTGGTGACATTTCAAACACGGCAAAACCAGAAACTTTTGAAAACGATTACATGAAGTTCACCATCCCCAGAAACTGGGAATCATCGAGCACAAATTCTGAGTCCATCATGCTCTCGCCAATGCTTGAAAACACAACTGATGCAGGACAGGGTGTCACAATCGATGTCATGGACAGGCACACCAGATCAAGTGATCTCGAATACGCCCAGACACATGGTAGTAAAGCCGTCCTTAAGACCTACGGGAAGACCGAGTTTGCCACATTCTCGATCGCACAGGCCGGAATCCAGGTTTTCATTGTCTCATCGAAAGACAAAACCTTCATGATCAATGTTTCAACACCTTCAGACACACTCTCGAAAAAAATCGAGGAATTCCTTGGATCGGTTGTGATCAAGTGAGGTTTACAAAAACCCTTGCTTTCCTTGCAGCCATAATTCTCCTGTCATCATGCGGAACCAAAAAGGCAGATGATGAATTCTCTAAGTACACTGGAAAATTCTTCACAATTTCATTTCCTAAAGACTTCAGGGCAAACGAAAACGACAACATGTGCACGGTTGTCGGCCCAAAATTCGGGATCGCCGTTGGTGTGACAAAGGGAACAAACTTCACGGAAGGCGCAAGGAACCTTGGCAGCTTCTCACAGGATTTCAAGGGTATGTTCAAGGACTCAAAGGTTGAAGATGCGACATTTGCAGGATTTCCAGCGCTCTATCTCGAATCAAAACAGGACTCGGCAACATCCCTCGGCTACGCTTTTCTGCTTGACGGTGCAATGATCACTGTTAACGCAAGCCTTGTGCCTGAGGATTCGGTTGAGCTTGCCACAAAGATCATCAGCACTTTTGAAGTGACCAATAAAACGTTGTTCAAACCAGCCAAATCCGATGCCGAAATCACCCAGTTCGGCCCCTCTGAAGGCGAGCCGATCCAGTTCGACACCATCATGCTTATGCCTCCAAAAAGCTGGAGGATTCTGGACAACTCGACACCAGACTTTATCAACATTGAGCCGAAGGAAGACAACAAGGAAGACCAGGGCAACAGCATCAACATAACAACAACCAATGATTCAGAGCTGGACGCAAAGACAACCGCCGAAAAAATGGCTGCAAGGGTTGGAGCAAAGGTCAATCAGACAATCCTGGGCGACCTTCATTTTTGGTCGTACGTTGCTGAATACCAGCAAAGAGCTTATGTCTACATGATTTCTTTTGGCAAAAGACTGCACATAGTCACGATCACTTCGGTTTACGACGAGCTTCCAGTCAAGATGAGCGAATTCCTGGCAAATCTGGCGTTCAAGAAATAGCTGAATCAGTTCCCGGTGAGAGCATTTTACAGGCCTTCAATGCAGATTGTTTGATGTTTTCAATCGCGCGATCGTCGTCGGGGATATGCACTTCACGGCCCACTGATACCCTAGACAAGCCTAAGTTGCTTTGAATAGAATATGCTTCCGGCACATTGTTGATTATTTGCCAATTACGCCTAACCTTTTACCTGGACATTTTCTTTAAGGTGGTTTTTGAAATGAAAAAGCTGTTGTTTGTTGCATTGGCCGTACTTCTTACGGCATCTTGCGGTGGAAAGACAATTGAACTTGATAAAACCTACAACGGTGACTACTATAGCTTTTCGTACCCAGGAGTCTGGAAGCTCACCTCCAGGGATGCAGAAACCAGACTTGACAGTGATACATCAACAGTCATCTTCAGATTTGCAAAACTTGAGTCGTCGAAACAGGAAGACATCCAGTCGATCCAGGAACTGCTTGATAATTTCGTAAAAACTGCATCCACAAACGGATCGGTTGCCAAAAACGAAGTCATTGACATTGACGGCCACATGGCAGCTTGGATCGAATCATCAGCTGCTGCAATCTCAACTGCTACATTCTTCCTCCCGGAAAACGGAGGAGTTTTCATTGGTGAAACCCAGAACATCTCTGATCAAGGCATTTTTGAGGCAGCCAAAAAGTGTTTTATGAGCTTCAAATTCTTCAAGACTCCCGAACCTGAACCAACGGACACCCCCGAAGAACTTGTCACCCACAACGGAGTCATCTACTCAATCTCTTTCCCAAAATCCTGGACAATCAGCGGCGACAACCCGATGATAATCTCAGGCAAAGCCGGAAAGATCGAAATCTCGGTCACAGTCAACGCAAACAGCAAGGCGCTTGAGCTTGCTTCAATCAACGAATCCAAACTCCCGGAAACTCTCATTGGCAACTCGAAGGCTCTTGAATCATCAGCTCCGGACAAAAGCTGGACTCAATACCAGATACCACTTGCCGGCAAAGTCATGAGCATAAAGGTTGTTGGTGCAATCACCCCACAGATTGATGCCTGCCTCAAGTCGTTCAAGTATTTTCCCGAAAAAGACGTCACTGATCCAAAATCACAACCCAAAAATAGTGGATCAAAACAGGATCAAAACGGAAAGACAGTGAAACCGGCAGACGACCTCGCAGTTCCAAACCCAAACAATGCACAAACGCCGACAGGTGACACCCATTCAAACAATTATTACACCGTCATCCTCCCGAAATCCTGGACTGCCGAAACCCAGACGCCGTCCATCGAATCAATCTATCCACCGGACAAGGACTGCAACACCTACATCGACATCTCTGTCCAGCCGTACATGGACATGTCGGCACTCGACGTGGCAAGGCTCCAAATCGAGGTCATCGAGGGAGCAAAGCCCGAAATAACAACGCTTGATATCGCCGGAACAAAAGCCGCGCAGTTCACCTACGATGCCGGACACGGCCCAACCGTCAACACCATCATCACCAAAGGGGCATACCAGTTCACAATCACATACTTCCAGGGCAAGAAGGATTACAGGAACGAATACGCAGCAATACTGAAAACATTCGAGCCGAAATGAGAAAAGAAATACTGGCAATTGCAGTCGTCTCAGCCATTTTCCTCGCCTCGTGCGGGGGATCAACGGTCAAGATCATCTCTTCGCCGATTGGCGCAAAAGTCACCTTCGAAGGCCAAACCGATGTGACACCGTTCACAAGGCAGGGCATCAAAGAGGGAACCTACGAGCTTACAGGCACCAAAACAGGCTATCTGCCTCAAAAAATGACCATTAATGTCGGTTCAGGTGAAAACATTTTCTCGATGGTTTTTGCCAAGGAAGCTGAACGTCCGGTAGAGTTTGCATCAAACGTCCCGGACGACGGCGCAAGGATAAGGACAAGCCCTGATGCACTAAAATACGAGTTCCTGCCGTACGATCCTGTCACTGGCAAAATCGGCAAGCTCATCAATGTTGACGGCCCTTCGGAGCCGCTTTTTGACCTCAAGCTGCTTCGCAAGGCCGGTGGATTAGAAAACGCAAACTTTCTTGTGAAAATCATTAATGGCAAGCAGGCCTGCTGGGTCGATTCCCAACCTGGTAGCGACAGCGTTTCTGCAATGTCCGAAGTTGGATCGACCTTCAGACCAAACTGGAACTACCCAGCCAGACTTGCTGAAAACATCGAAAGAACCGATCCGGAAATCAAAGACGGCATCGGTACACTGTCAATTTCAGGCACAAAAGTTGGCCAGTACAAATCCGAAAGGGTTTACCAGGCTCAGACAAACGGAAACCTGACTGTCTGGTCGGCAATCGATGATGAAGGTGTTCAGGATCTCTGCATGGTCGAAAACGGAAACCTCAAGAAACTCTGGCACGGTGAGTTCGGCATAGGCGCACTCGACTATCTCAAAAACATTTCGTCAATTGCCACAACCTCAGGCGATTTCATCTTCACAATTCTTGCAACAGACGGTGGCTACAGGGTTTCAGTACTCGACAAAACCGGCAAGATCATCGACAGCGAGAAGGTCTTTGATTTTCCAAATGACATAACCATCAAAAAATTCCAGGGATTTTTTGGAATCGTCCTCACAAACCGCAAGGGTGTTGTGACAACGTTCACCTTCGACGGCAAAAAAATCATGGACATGCCTGACACCGTAAATGCTGATTTCAAGAGAACCTCAGGTGTTTGGCTCAAAATTGGCAGCAATCTGGAGCTCTATTTCAATGATAAACTCTCGGTGATGTTCCTGTCCTCAGGCGCAAAATACAAGGCGATCTACGCAGGATCAAGATTCTGATCTGCTGCCAAGCTCAAGTGAGAGTGAGGCCAGCTGAAGCTGGATGATGTCCGAAACCATCATCAGAGGCACGTTTGCCCACGGCTCAATATCGAACCCGTCTACTTCAACGGTCAGCTTTGTCTGGCTTCCGTGTTGTTCTATCTGAAAGACGAGCTGGGACTGGTCGCCTGTCAATTCCACGTTTGGTGCCAGTTTGATGGCAATCATGCCTGTTTCGAACTTTGTTATGCTACCTTCGAGCATGACACCCCACTGTCTCTCCCATTTGAGCCTGAAATGACCACCAAGCCTTGGTTCTATTTCAATCTGGTCGCCAAGCCAGGAAATGGCCTTCTCAGGCGTGAGGATGTACGATCTGATCATGTCCGGTTCGGTCGGGAAGAGGCTTGACGCCGATATTGACCTTGTACCGCCAATTGTATCGGGATTTCCACCGCAGGCCTTCACAAAAGAGGTCAGCCTCGATAGTGCCCAGGACGAAGCAAACAGGAACGAGGGGTCACCGAGATAGGTCAGGTCAAAACCTTCCATCTCAATGGTCGCCCTGTCGTCAAGCCTTATCGAAATCAAGGAATCCACAAGGTCTGGTCTGTGATGCCACGGATTGCCGATCACTCCAAGTTTCAGCAGCGATCCTTCAATCACTTCAAGCGCCTCGACTGGCCACGAAATCTGAAAATCTCTGGCAACATCAATTATCAGTCCGGTTTTTCCAACCTGGCTTGGGAAATTGACATGATCACCCCAGAGCTTGGACATTGAGGCACTGTCTGTCAGGAGCTTCCACGCTTCCCATGGAAGAATTCCTGAACCGCCCCAAACCTTTATCTTTTTGGAGCCAATCGGTCGAACAAACCCCAAACTCAGCTCCCTCTTATTCTGGCAATTGACCTGGTTATCTGGGGTGCGATTGTTGAGCTCCAGACCAGTGATTTTGGCGCTTTGAGCAGATTTTTGTCGATCAGTGACTGGGCGCTTGTGTGTATGCCGAGGTCTTCAATATAAGCCTGTCTCTGGCAGCATGTGTCAGATTTGCCATCCCACCTCGAAAGCTCGATTTGGAGGTTTTTGAGTGATCGGTTGTCGGCTATTCCGTATCCAAACGGTGGTTCCGAAGGAGGAAGGATGGTTGAGAGCCTGTGGAGATATGTGACATCAAGCGGAACCCCGCCAAGGGCCGTCCACATCTCACCGATGAACACCTCGACCTCGATAACCAGAATTTTTCTTGGCATTATCCTGGCTGCTGAAACAGGCTCAAGCCCTGCGTAAAGTTTCGGGTTTGCAAGGTAACCATGCAACCTCGTGGGGATTTTAGCAATTCGGGTCATCGAGCACAGCAGTATAGCCTTTCCAGTTGCATCGCCGAAGCCCAGGCTCAGTATCTGACTTGCATTCAGGTCACCTTTTGAAGGAACCCCGAAAGAGATGTGGTTTTTTACGAATGTATAGATTTTTGCGAGGGCTTCGCTAATGTTTCCCGAGCTCCCGCAAACCACCTGTGTTGTTGTGATGACCGATTTTGAATCAAGATTGCAATATTTGTCGCCGACAAGGTATGAACCCATGCCCACGATGGTTTCCCACGGAAGTCTGATCGATTCTGTCGCTGTCATCAGGGCAAATTTTAGCTTTTTGTCACCGGTTTGTAAAGCCTCCGGTAAATGTCAACCGAATCGCAATCCAAAGGGGTTTTCCTCAAACCTCGACCAACAGAAAGCAGTATGCTGTTTATTGTTTGCGCCATTTGACTTTGATCATTTTTATCAATAATAGTGTTTGGGGTGAAAGATGAAAAAAATCTCGATTTTGATTCTTGTGGCAGTGGTGCTCATTACTTCTTGTGCCAAAACAGAGGAAAAAGCAATTGAACAGCCCAAAAAGGTTGCATTAAACGATAAACCTTTGAATGAGGGTCGAAAGCAGTCTGATGAAAAAGGGAAAATATCTGCTGGACCGGATCACCCAGAAGAATCCAGAGAAGAACTTTCTATACTGCCAAAACATAGGATTTATGTCGACGATGAGATGTTTGATGCCGATGAACTTCCGGAAATCTCAATGCTTTTAGATAATCAGCATACATTAACCCCTGATATAAAGGATCTCCCCAATGACTTAATCTGGCAAAGAGAAGGTGTTTTAGAAAACATTGTAATGAATAATGGTCAAATTCAGATTGTCACCAATACAACCCAATATAAATCACATTCATGTGAGTATGTGTATCTTGATGAGATCGGTGGCAACAAGTTCAAACACAGCATTCGTAGAGGAACTCTTGGTTCCATCAATTATGGCGACTACCTCAGCTTCGATAAGAAAAATATCGCAACAACAAATTATGAGAAAACTGAAGTGTTTGATATCAATACTGACAAGCTTATCTTTGAGTGTGAGAATCGGAAATTGAATAAGCGTTCGGACAGATATTTTGCTAACAGCTTCGTATCAGGTGACAAACTTTATACTGGTAACCCATACGAGATAAGATGTGTCGACCTAATGACAAAGAAAGACAACTATAAAATAAGCTTTGAAAATTTAGGTGCCGAGGATTGTTTTAAGCCAGACAATATCAGCTATGTCAGCTTTATTGGGATTTATAATGATTCCATGTATGTCTTCGTCTACAGCAAAAACATCCTTCTGTTGAAAGTCCAATCCACCGGTAACTGCAAAGTGGTGTACAAGTCAAAGTTAACATATGATCCATGTTGGAGTGACCCATGTTACCTGGTTGGTAAAAATGAAGATTATTTCATCTGCTACGATGAGCAGTCTACTGCAATAGTTGCAGACATCAGGCAAGGCAAGTATTTTGAGATCAATTACAGGGAAGAGAATCAAAACAACAGTGTATTGCAATATCAACGCTACAAGGGTATTCAATCATCAAAATATCTTTTGTATTTTGATGTTGTATTTGATCTGGATCAAAGAAAACCGTTATGCAGACTACCAGCATACGATTCAGAACAGCAGTTTTATCTTACAAAGGATTCACTTTTTATAAAGAAGAATGAAACACTGTACTCATTTGATCTGGAAACACTTATTACAGAATGGAGTTACAAACTTTCCAATGATTTTATAATATTTTCCAGCTTTGACCCTCATCAGATTTCAATAGCGACAGGCAATGAGCTTTTATTTTTCTACTTTGACCAACCATCGAAGATGTATAGGATAAATATTGATTTCTCAATAGCTCAATACCATCAAAAAAGAATGCAATCCAGCCACACAAAAACATCATTGTCTAAATTTCCAAAAATAATCAAAACATTTTTTGATGCTTCAACAAATAGGACATACATTTCAGGATGGGAATCTGTTTGTCTTGGTGATAACTCGACTGTCAATCCGCTAGTCTACCCAACACGGTCGAGATGGTGTTTTGATAGAGAAATGAGTGAAAAATATGTTCCTGAAAGTATGGACATCTTTGTAAGATGGAATGGAACAAACGCCGTCAAGACATCTGTACAATGTAATTCAAAAGAAAAATCGAACCTCAAATCAGAAATCATGCTCGAACCAGGTAAACTCACAAGGCTCAAGGTCTGGTTTGACAATAAGGGTCAAGTTCTGACAATCGGTGACAAATCCTACAATGTTTATATCAACCCGGGTTGGTGTCCAGACTGATTCAGATTTACAAAAATCTCTGCTATAATCCAACCCATGGAACTATTAACCATTTTGAGGACTGACCCGACAGCAAAACTGGTCGGTGGAATCATTGGCGTGATCATACTCCTGATCATTTCCGCAATCCGAAAGGGAAACAAAAACAAAGGCTCATCAAAGGGGTCAAATACCGTGTCAAGCAAACCGGACATAAAAGACAGCAGTCTGGACAAGGTTCTGGAAAACCAGAAAAAGCTTGACGAGATTTCAAAGAAAGAGGACGATTCGATCTGGAAGTAGCGACTGCAGGAGGAATGGTGATGGGACATGGAAGGGCTTGTAATTTTGAAAATTTTTCTTGCTGTAATCATCCTTGTTGTCAGGATCGCAATTCTGATCAACAAAAAAGCGGCAGAAAAGCAGCCACAGAAAAAGCTCCCCGACGTCAAGCAAGGTAACAGTGAAGATTTCGACAAGGTTTGTGACAATCAAAAGAAGATCGAGGAAATGTCGCAAGAAAATGACGAATCAATCTGGAGGGAATAATGGATGATACCGGCGTGCTTATCATGGGAATTGTAGTTGTTGTCCTAATGGTGGCTGTAATAATCGGTTTGAGAATTCGCTTCAAGGATTGGGTCAGGCGACAGAAGATGAATTATGACAGAGATATAACAATTATTTATGGAAGCGGGCAGTTGATCGATACTCAAGGAGGCGGGCCAGGGATCGTCTCCTCAAACAGTCAGAACAATATAAACGGCCCATTATAGATAAAACATTAAGGAGCTAGAGATGGAAATTGTTATGGTGATAGCTTTCATTGTTATCGTGATTCTTATCTCAATTGCAAGACGGGGCGAGCAATATTCAAAAGAAAGCAACAATGGCCAGAAGGAATATGAGGAAGCCGAACGAGCGCTTGCCAAACTTGACATATCAAAATTCAAACTTGAAAAGTGCAAGGATTCAGCAACTTTTTACGATGAGGTTGCACCGGTTGTGGACACTCCCAGAATGGAGTACAGCGCCCCACCGGAAAACCAGCCACTGATCAATCGTTCAAGATCAAACCTTTACGCCAAGACGGTTCTCGACCTGTTGGTGCCGCCGGACAAAGGATGCCAGATTTGTTGTGAAGAAGACAAACTTTACCTCATGGACGCGCTCAGAAACGACTGCTTTGATTGCTACGAACTGCCCGGAAACATGATAGATTTCAAAACCGTCTGGCTTGACGCTCAAAATGAAAAGAATGAGACAGAGCTGACAGCTTTCATCATGATGATATGTGAAAAAAACAGCGGAGCCAGGACTCTTGAAGTGCTTGCCGTGCCAGACCCCATGCTAAGGCTCAAAAAAAGGTTTGTCGAACCGGTTTATTCAGACATGACATCGGCAAACACAATCGCCCACGTCTTGCTTGATGAAGGTGGAATGCCGGCCAAAATGATCCTTTTCGACAGCGAGAGTTCAATAATTGAATACAGGCATCTCGGTGAGAGCGTAAAAATGGGCATTGAGCTCGATGATATGATTCTTGTGGATCTGAACGCCTCGTCTGATCAGTCATTTTTTATGTACAACGGTGAAAATCTGGAGCGATGGGTGCTCTCAACCTACGGGATCAACAGGGTTGAGACTCGACCAATTGACAGCGACATTGAAAAATCAAGTTTTTCATTCACGCGTGCCACTTTCCCCTGCAGTCAAAAAACTGTGCTTATGACAGGTGAAAAGGTGATCTTTGCTGACACGGGCAAGTCGTTCGACATAACGGATGCCAAATACTGCACGACAGGAAAACTTGTGGCAACATCGAATGCCCTGTATCACCTCGGTTCTGGCATCACAAAGATCATTGACAGACCTTTGAAACCGCTGCTTTACGCCAACCTCTACGAAGACCCCGAAAGCTTCTGGGCGGTGTACATGGATGATGAGCTGAAGAACGCCGTCTATGTTTTGGATGTGGAGAAGGACTCGGTCAGGGTTTCAAGATTTGGCGACTTCAACGGGTATGTGGGTGACGCAACCATCACCATGCAATCCGAGGAGCTCTTCATCTACACAACCATGGAAACGCTGAGGATCAACAACCTTGATCTTTTTGAAGCTACCGAGACCAAGGTGAATCCAATGGAGCCTGACAAACCCGATATTTTTGAACATAGCTCCAGCTTTGGCGGACTGGGGATGTGATCATTTAGATTTCAAGCCAAGCTCCTTGCCAATTATGTTTTGCAGCCTGGTTGTTGAAATGTACCTCTCTGAGAGGATTTTGCCATCATGAACCAGATTGAGGACGCCGTAAATTGATGGAGCAGCCTGCGCTTCTTTGGCTGTTTTGATCTCTTCGATCTCCACATCAATCCCGTTTCTTTCAAACACTGGTTTCATCTCGGTTATCAGCCTGGCTACCCACGGACATTGCCTGGAATATAGTACATGCCAGCCTCTCATGGCTTGGAGCCTTTTGGAGTTGTCCAGAATTCTTGGTTTTGATTCAGTTTTCCCGCCAAAGTCGAGGCACATTAGCTTGTAAACCTTGGTTGAATCACACTCTTTGAAGCCAAGTTTTCCAAACAGGGCATCCTTTGCCATGAACGCATCGTTGGAAGTCAGCACACAAACACCGTTTTTGCCAAGCTTTTTCGCCTTGTCGATCACGCTGCCCACCAAAGCGGAGCCGTAACCCTTGTCCCTGTCTGATTTTGACGACACCCACAGGCAGTGGATGAACATGAAATCCTTGCAGTCAACGGCTCTCCAGGCGAATTCGCCGGGGACATGTTCGATGAATCCAGCAATCTTTTTTGCACCAGCCTGCTTCAGGGCTGTGACCCCGAGCCCTTCGGCAAAGCGCTGTTCCAGCCACTCCACTTTCAGCCTGAAGGTCGGGTCTTTTGGGTTGATGAAGCAGATGACTTGCGGAAAATCGTTGATATTTTCGAGATTGACATCGATCAGCTCAAAGTCTTGCACGTTCAATCCACCTTTCGCGGGTCAGCTCAAACGATCCAGCCTCAAAAATCATCGGATTGCCATTCTCATCAGCCCTGAAGTGGACCAGGTCTTTTGAGACCAGGACAAATCCGAGCTTTTCAAGGAGCTTGACAGAAGGAATATTTGAAAGACCTGTTCCGGTAATAATCTTTTCAATTTCAGGATTTTCAAAGGCATTCCCAATCAAAGCTTTGCAGGCTTCAAATGCATAACCGTTCGATTGATGATTGGAATGAATACAGTAGCCGGTATTTCTCGCCTTAGGGTTCTCGTTAGGATTGAGGCAGACAAAACCGATCAACTCGCCATCTGGTTTTTTCCGAAGTGCAAAAAACTGGTCACCGCTAGCAAACCAGGTGCAAATCCCCTTGATTTTGTCGTCATCGGTTGGCCAGGTCTCGTCCATGTGGGCGAATGGCGACTTTTCCTTGTCGATTGCAATACTTTTCAGCGCCAGCCAGTCGCTGTCTGTGAAATTGTTTATCGTCAGTCTCTGTGTCTTTATGTTCATGAATTTTCTTTGTAAGGTAAAGTGGCAAGTTCGTTTGTCAGCTTCACGGTTTCAAGCGAAACGGCAACTATCATGCCGATGAGATTGAAGATGTACCTCTCGTCGCCATCAAAGTCGTTTGGATCCTGCGTTATTCCCGATCTCGGGTCAGTGGTCACCTGGTACTGGTCGACGATCCATTCAAGCGCTGACCGGTTGCCAAGCTTGTACTCATAAACTTCTTTTGGAATGCCTGTAAATGTTATGGCTTCGTTGTACACAAGCTGTGTTTTGTCAGCTGCCAGCTTCATCTTTTTGATTTTAAACTGCACGTCTGCAAACGCCTCCCTGTCCTCGATGCGCTCAAGCGGGTAGGGTTCGATCTTTTCGTAGTTGACATGAAGGTTTGCAAGCTGTTTTCCGATCTGGGCAAACTTCCAGAAGTCGGGCGCAAAAGGAATGCGTGGCAGGCTGCGTCTGAGGTTTTCCTTGTATTCATCGCGGTAACCCGGGTGGTGGAGCATGGCGTAGACGTAGTGGAAGATGTCCCATTTGGTGATTTCTTGTTCGTTGCCCCCATTGGGGAGCTCTTCTTCTTTGCCCCCCTTGTGAATCTCTTCCTTTTTGCCCCCCTTGTGAAGGG
>CAZXEH010000025.1:0-26946 GCA_964639885.1 uncultured Caldisericales bacterium
TTGAGAAGTCAAAATCAATTTGAGATCATTTCAGCTGGATGTTGACAACGTTGCTGTAGCTGCTCTCACCAAGCACGTTTACTTCTGTAACAACTTATCTGAGCCAAACTCCAGACCTTCCGGGCCCCATGTTGTTGTGATCGTTGAAAGTCATTTCAGTGGTTGATCCAAGGCAGATAACCTTGGGATAGTTTTCTGAATCAGTCCTGTAAATGAGGTATCTTGTCGATGTAGACTTGCATGAATGCTCCCACCTGAGTCTGACGCCCGCATCTATCAACTCGGCTGTCAAAGAATATGGTGGCGTCGGTGGGTAAACAACCATGACAGGAACGCATATTTTCAGGCTTTCGGACAGATCTGAATCGCCGGCATTGTTTTGCGCAACGATGTTGTATGTGTATGTTCCGCCTTCCTTTGCCATCTTATCGTGGTAAGTCTGTCGGTTGAACCCGTCAGTGAGGACAACAAAGGTTTGGTCTTCATCGTTTGTTCTTATGATCTTGTATGTGATATTTTCCGCACCGCCTGAGAACTCAGGAGCTTTCCATTTGACAATTGGTTTGTTGTCAGCCAGTTCGATTGTAGGGTATAAAACTGCCGATGGTGGAACAATGTCAAATTCGGGAACAGAAATCCATGCTTCAAAGGACAGCTCGCTTTCGCCAAAGCTGTTCTTCGCGGTCACGGCGTAAGTGTATTCCATCCCGGCCTGGGCGTTCTTGTCATTGAAAAACTGGTTGAATGTGTTGCCGATAGCTGCAAATTCTTCGGTTGCCGATTCTTTTCTGAACACCTTGTATTCGAGCCTTTCATGCTGTGCAAAATCAGCAGGCCTGTTCCAGTACAGCATTGGTTTTCCGTCTGTTATTTCGGCTCTGAGAGCCTGGGGGTATGTCGGGATGTTTTGACCGGATGTCTTGTCACCGCAGACATATTTTGACACAGCTTCCGACAGTGCGCTTTCAGACAAAATGTTTACGGCAGTCATTTTGTAGTAGTACATTTTGCCCGGTGAAACTTTTGTGTCGCAGTACGAAAAACCGTCGAGATTGTATCTGATCATGGTATAATCAGCGTTGTCCTCGCTTCGGTATATCGAATAGAAAACATTTTCCGAATTTCCGTTGTACAAAGGTTTTTCCCAGGTGATTACAGGTCTGTTTTTCTCAAGCGTAATTTTTATGTTGGTTGGAGGCAGAGGTGACATGATTGCATTGCCGCATTGGTCTGCTAGAACTTTAGACATGCCTGTTATGTACAGTGTTTGTGATGAAATGATTACCAATAAAAACATTGTTATGATAATGGGTTTCAATCGATTATTCATTTTCTCGCCTCATCAAAATTAATTATTATATTTAAAATTAATATTCAATTAAAATAGAATATGCTGAGATAATCAAGAACAAACCTGCATTTCAAGTGAAATGGCCATCCTTGGCAACAAATCTTGTTGTATTGAAGCATGTTTTTTTGTTTTGTTGATACAATTGATTGTCAACAAAATATTAAATATTTGATACAGCATGTATCGATCAGGGTAACAGGAAGATCATGAAATCTTGCAATAAACGATACTGCCACATCGTGGATTTGTAAAGAGCTAGCCACAAGCTGGTTTGAGATATTCATCTACATCCCAACGACTTTTTTCCGATACTCTTTCGACGATGGAGTCTTCGCTACCTTCGAGGATTCATTCAATTGGCAAAGAATTGTCTTACGATGCCAATAAGGGGCGATTATTGTCGCCTTCTACCCAATTATGGATCCATATTTCTTCTCCAGAAACGAAACGATAATCTTTCAATCAGAAGTGGTAAAAAGTCCGCTTCTGTCGATCTTCCCAAGAAGGAATCTAATAATAATCACTTATGGAAATTACAGAGCGCGACTAGATCAGTTGAACATGATGTTTAAGGATAGAATTGCGCCGTAACGCATGGCCATTTCATTGTTTTCCACGTCAAATCTCATTGTTTTTTCGCCATTGGGTCTGCACATCCATGCGCCGTCAAACGTGGCAAGCTGGTCGGCAAAAACCGTATAGAGCGAATTGCCTTCAAAGTAACCGATCATGTCACCTTCATCTGAATAAATCTTTGAACCGTCAAAATACGCTGTCCTGTTTCCGTGGGTGTTGAAGACAGCCCCGTCACCGTCAACGTTTCCGATCATGTTGCGGCCTACATCGAAAAGTGCTCCGTTTTTTTCAACAAATCCAATCTGGTTCTCTTCGCTGTCAAAATTCCAAACATTCCATCCTCCTTCTGATAAGGTTGCAATTATTTGATAGGATGGATTGTTTGAATTAAATTAGCCTGTCGCAGTTATGCCTGTGAAGATTTGCATCCTGATAAGAATTATGACAAACCATGATTCACTGCGATGTATGCCTACTGATGATGTGACTCTTTGTGAAATTTGGTCAGAACGTTTGGAAGTTATGAGTGCTAATTTCAACTGTAGATTTTATGTTTTTCTTGCAGCAATGAAGTCCTGGCTGCCTTCCCTGTGCAGGCACTCAATTTCGGCAATCTCAAAACCGCAGCTTTTGATCAGGGTTTCGAGACCCGATGTTTTGTAGGCACTTGTTTTTGGCACCAACCCAAAAAAGCCTGCCAGCTTCAATACAGTTTTCAATAGTGCCGATTCGCCAAGGCAAGGTGTTACCGAGATGAACAAACCTCCATGTTTGAGCAGACAGTGGATTCTTTTTATGACATCTTCCTGATCGTCAAGCAGATGGAGGATGTAGTATCCAGTGACCACGTCAAAATTTCCGCCTGTCAGCTTTTCTTCAAATATACCTGATTGTTTGTAGTCGATGTTGGCTATTCCGAGTGATTTGGACTTAGACCTTGCGATGTCAAGCATATTCGATGATATGTCTATGGCCGTAATCTTGCTTACATCACCGGCTATCACGTTGGTCACAATGCCGGTTCCGCAGGCAAAATCCAGAATGTGGTCGATTTTCCTGAGATATTTTCTGGTCTTTTCAACGATTTTCTCGTATATCGGTGCGTCCTTTTCCTCATACCTGTCGTATCTGGAAGCAAACCTGTCCCAGAACCTTGCCGGATCTTTCATTTGTGACTCCTGAGCTTTTGATGTCAAGAGCATAAATTGAAATCCCGTGCCAGTCAAAAAACAAGCGGATTTAAAAACATATGTGATGATATGGCTTCAAGTTCATGGACGCATCGGTTTTTCTGGATGTTTCATAGGGTGAGGATCGAGTGAAATCTTTGTGGCATATATATCTGTGACAAAAAATCGATTTTCACCCCAGACCTCTACCGGATTCCCTGGCTGGATAACCGATTTGTCTGATACTTCCGTATTTTCATCAATGATGACCTTTATTTCACCATTTCTCGTCAATAATTTCAATGTGTTTTCTGTGCATTGTGCAATCATACCTTTTGCTACAGGCAAGCCGAATTTGATGTCATTTTGCGGGATTGTTGCCCTGAATGCCTCCAGATAATTGCTTTTGTATATTTCCATTGACTTTTCCGGGATTGTGACTTCCTGAAACTCTTGCATAAGGGATTCGTTGGTGGTTTCTTTTACAATTGATCTCAAATAGACAACATCATCATATTCACGCCATAAATCTGGTTCCACCTGGTATTGCTGAATAACCGGCATTTTTGTCACCCATGTGCACCACCACTCAAGCCCGTGTTTTGTGACAACAATGTCATGTTTTTCACCGCATGCTTTTTTGAAAGAAGACAGATCCTTGTACTCTGCCTCGGAGATTGCGGGAACCGGTTTAAACTGGATAACGGAAACAAGGGAGATCAGGGCTACTATTGATGCTGTAATGATAATTGAATTGTTGTTTTTCTGGTTGGAGCTGTCAATGACAAAGACAACCATCAACATCGATATAGGTATAAATGATAGGAGAAAGAATCTTGCTGCATAATCCATGCCTATCAACGGGGAGCTCAGAACAAGTGAGGTAACGATTAATGAAATGATTGTCGATTTCCCAGAGTTGTCTCTTGTCTTCCATGTTTTTGCTAGGTTGAGGGTTGAAAATAAGACGATCAGATGGTTTGCGACCAACATCGCAATTTCCATCAAAGGTACTTTAGCTTCAGGGACTGAAAGCGATTTGAAAACATTGCTGATCCATGAATTTGATAATATTTTTGCTGGCAGATTGACGATTTGAGTGACAGTCCCGCTCTTGCCAAACATTATCAAAACAATTACCAGGGCAACTACGGACACAGCGCTGACAGCCAGATACCAAAGGTTTTTAGGCTTCTGCTTCAAATCAAGCAAAGCAAAAAATAAATAATAAACCATGATGAATATGAAGCCAGCAACGAAACAACCGATGTGGGTCAATGCTGTTAGCACAAAAAGGATCAACGAAATGAAATAGAAAGGTTTTTTCTTTTCTGTTGTCGCAATAATGAAGGTGCACAATGATGATAGCAAAAGAACATTCCCAAGAGCGTTCTTCTGTAGATCGGAAACCAGCATGTATTGGTAAATATGCAAAGTAATGAACAATATTATAATAACGCTACCAAACGCTGCATTGTGATATCCTTTTTTTCTGATCAGCAACAACAAGATTGGTAAACCGATCAATGATGGCAGCACGCTGTCGACGGCTTTGACAGCGATTGTGGCTGAAGTAGAAGCGTTTTTGGCAAACAAATTAATTATCCATGCCAATGCGCCTTCGAGCCAGAAAACCAATGGAGTGTCGGCAAAAGCCAGAGAACCGTTTTGCAATACTGATCTGGCTTGAACCAGATAATATGCACCGTTTGTGCCTGGGATGAGTTGACTGCTGAAATTTGTATTTGATCTCAGAAAAAACATTATCGCTGTGGCAGCAAGGAAAATGGCAATCAACATCTTTCTTTGGTTCGTCACATGGCCTCTCTTCTGACATTTATTATAACAACAATAACCTATCTGAATGGTATTGCAAGCGAAGAGGCTTGCTACTTAAACCTCCGCAGGCTCACAGCGTTGAGCACGACTGTGACAGACGAAGCCGCCATGGCAGCTGAAGCGATCATCGGATTCATCGGCACACCAAGCCAGTAAAGCGCGCCTGCAGCGACAGGAATGGCAAGCGTGTTGTAGGCAAACGCCCAGAACAGGTTCCAGGTGATGTTTTTTCTGGTTGCGCGGGAAAGCCTGACGGCAAGCGGAATGAGCGTGAGATCATCCCTCATGACCGTGACATCGGCTGAACTCAAAGCCATGCCCGTTCCGGCAGATGGGGCAAAAGACGAGTCTGAAAGAGCCAAAGCTGCAGCATCATTGACGCCGTCGCCCATGAACGCTACTTTTCCAGCCTCACGAAGCGACCTGACCACCTCGACTTTTTCTTGTGGCATCGTCTGGGCATAAACCCTGCCGATTCCAAGCTTGTCGGCTATCGACTCGCACACTTCCTTGCGGTCGCCTGAAACCATGATCGCCTCGATGCCAAGCGATTTCAGATCTGAAACAGCCTGCCTTGCCTCCGGTCGAACCGGATCGGAAAGCCCGAAACCGCCGGCAACTTTTCCCTCGACAACCACATAAAACACAGCCTCTTCAGGCGAGAAAACGTTGAGGAGTTTCATTGGCAGAGATAAACCCATGCTCTCAACGAGCCTTACGGAACCAATTGCAATATTTTTCCCTTCAACTTCGGCAACCAGGCCGAGGCCGGGCTTGGCCTCAAAAGATGCTGGATTGGTTGGGTTTATTCCCAAATGTATCGCGTAATTTCTGACGGCGATGGCAAGGGAGTGCTCTGATCCTGACTCGGCAGAAACGGCCAGCCTCACAAGCTCGCGTTCATCGAAATCGGCTGGGTGAACTGAGGTTATTTCAGGAGTGCCCATGGTCAGCGTTCCGGTTTTGTCGAACACAAAGGCCGAGACGTCGGCAAGGTTTTCAAGCGATCTGGCTTCCTTGACCAGAAGGCCCGATTTTGAGGCGATGCCAAGGGCAACAGCAATTGATGTCGGCGTTGCCAGTCCCAAAGCGCACGGACAGGAGATTACGACCACTGAAATTGCCGAGACGATTCCGGTTATCGGATTTCCGGCCAAAAACCAGATGTTGAGGGCGATGATGGAAACTGTGATTGAAAACGGGACAAAGTACGATGCCACCCTGTCCACGAGGTTCTGAATCTTTGGCTTGGTCTGGATTGCTGTCGAGATGAGTTCGACAACCCTTGAAAGAACCGTCGATTCTCCCACCTGATCGCATCTGGCTTCGATGAGTCCGAAACCGTTGATTGCGCCTGCAAAAATTTTTGATCCCGATGTGACTTGTTCCGGGAGACTTTCACCGGTGATTCCGGCATTGTTGACTTCTGAAGTCCCTGAAACAACGGTTGCATCAGCTGGTGAACGCTCACCAGGTCGAATCAGGATTACATCGCCTGTTTTCAGCTGTGAAACCGGAATGTCAACGATCTGGTCGTTTTCCTTTTTGTGGGCAAGGTCGGGGATCAGAGAGGCGACGCCGAAGATGTCTTTCATGGCTGAAAGCTCGGCCCTGCCTTTGATAAAGTCGCCAAGGAGCACGAGCATGATGATTGTCACGGCGCCATCGATGTACATGGCTCCGTCGTGAAGGGCGTGTGTGAAAAGGCTTGCAACTGCAAATCCGAACGATCCGGCCACACCGGTTGAAACGAGCGTGTTCATGTCAGCAACACGGTTTCTGGCTGCCTTGAACGCCTGAACGAAGAAGTGACCACCTGTGAAGAAAACCACGGGAATGGCAAGGATTACTAGGACATAATGGAACCAGAAGCCGATTTTGACGAACATCATGGTCATCGAGCCCAGCAGAACGATTGCAGCGAAGGGCAGACCGACCAGAAGCCTCTGTGTCAGATGCTTCACGTTATCTTCCTTGGCCCTTTTTGCCTGCTTGAGTGATTCCATGAAATCGGTTGCCGGTTTGGCACTGTATCCGATGTCATCGATTGCCTTGACCATCTGACCAACCGAGAGTTTCGACGGGTCGTACTCAATGTCAGCCGTTGCGGTGTTGAAGTTGACCGAAGCCTTGGCTGCACCCTGCAGCTTGCATATGGCTCCCTGAACGTTTGCCGCACAGTTGCTGCACATCATGCCCGTGACGGTCATCTGGACTTTTGCCGTTGCGCCTTCAACCTTTTTTGCCTTTGCCCTGAACGGGAAGAACCAGAACCAGATGAAAGCAAGAAACACAACCGAACAGATGAGCACATATACAGCCATCACAACCTCACATGACGCTTGACCAATTTATTTTGTCAAGTTTTATGGAAGTATTATAATGCTTGAAAAACTGCCGTCAAGATGGAAACTGATGAATGAGTGTTACGGTTTCTTCTCTGTTTTGTCCAGCTGTCTCTTTGAATCCTCGGCGGGATCGACCGGTTTGCCACCGGTTTCGTAGCGCTTGAGCAGGCCGTTGTCGGTTAAAACGTAGAAACAGTCTTTTGTGCCTGCCGGATGCGAGCTGACAGGCTCATCAAGCCAGTCGTGCCATATCCACCTTGCGTTCAGGGCATTGGCGATGCAGAAGAACCTGCCGGTCTCCTTGACGTCAGGAGCTGTAAACCAGACATACTTTGCCGAAACCAGAGGGGTTGAAGTCACGGCGTAGTTGACGCGGTGGAAGAAAACGTACTGTGAGATGTCAGCAGTCTGGAAACCCAGAACCTCTCCCTTTTCAGTGCCCAAAACCAACATGTTCACGTAAATTGCTGCGCCGGTTGTGAACGGAGCTTCTAGTTTCGGGTCAGAAATCCAGGCGCCTGTTTTTGAGTCCATGACACGATCATTTGTGTACATCTGGACTTTCTGGCCATCCTTGTCCGCAAGCTTGTAAAGCCTGCCGTCAACCACATAAATGTCAGTCCTGTCGCAGCTGACTGGAGCGATGATGTTTTTTTCAAATGTTTTTGTCCAGGCTGTCTCACCGGTTTTGGGAACCACGGCAATGAGCCTGTTGCCCGAGATCATGTACATGTAAAGCTGCATGGTCGGTGAAACTGTGAATTCAGCGTCGTAAGTCTTGTCAAAAATCTGTGTACCAACCGATTCCTCGTAGCAGACAAGATGGCTTCCGGCGCAAACCCAGATTCGCCCCTCGCCGTTGAGCGGCCATCCGATCGGCATGCCTGGAAGATCGGCAGACCAAACGGTGTTTCCCGTGTTGATGTCAAGGCACTGGATTGATGGCTTCCCATCGCAGACATAAACAACGTTTTTGCCAATCACCGGCTGCATTTTTTCAACCGGTTTGAATTCCCTTGTCCAGATGGTTTCCGAAGTCTTGCCATCAAGACAGTAGACTTTGCCTGCATTGTCAGCGCAGACCACTGCGCCTCCGGCTGTGACTGGAGATGATTTTGAGTAGGCGTCAAGACGCTTTTCCCAGACAGCCTGTAACGGAGGTTCGGGTACATCGATCATCAGACTCGTGCCATAAAACGATCCAAGCGGAGATTTCCAGCTTGAGACCGATTCAGTGTCTATTTTGGGCTTCTCTCCTGAGCAACCCTGGAGAAGACTTGCCATGACGACAAGCAAAACAAGACTTTTTTTCATGATCCACCTTATTTCGAATACATTATGTTTGTTAAAGATGTTGCAAAAAACTCGACGTCAGAGGGTGAGTTGAGGTAGCCGGCAGAAATTCTGCAGCATCCATCGGGGAATGTCGAGAGTGTCTCGTGAATGCCCTGGTTCTGGCACATTCCGTTGCCAATCTGCACACTGAAGCGCTCCTCAAGCAGTCTGGCGATGACATTGGGGGGATAGTCCTTGCAGGTGAAGGAAATGGTCGCAACACCTTCTTCGGCATCTGGGGCAAGAATCTTCACACGCCTGTTCATTTCCAATGATCCGATCATCAATTCCCTGAGTTGCTTGTCGTGGCGCCTGATGAATTCCATGTTTTCACTGCAAACGAATTTTACTGCTGCAAGAAGACCTGAAAAACCGAGGATGTTTGGTGTCTGGTCTTCGATCGATTCTGCCTGGGGCTTCATTGCCGTCTTGTACTTAGCCTGTGTTTTCTGTGCTTCATTGCTGACAAACGCAAGTGCCGTTCCGGTTGGTCCGTAGAGGAACTTGTGACCAGAGGCAACGGCGCATGAAATATCGAGTTTCTTCAGGTTTATCGGCATCCTTCCGGCTGTGTGGCTGATGTCGAGCAGCACCATGCAGTGGTTTTCGCGTGCCATTTTTGAGATTTCCTCGATTGGGAGAAGAGTGCCGGTGATGTTGTTCGAATGTGAGATGGCAATCATTCTTGCTCCCTGGACAGCTTTTTTGAGGTTGCCCATGGCGATGCCAGTGAATTTGTCGTATGGAATCCTGGTGACTGTCACCCCGCGCCTCTCAAGATGCTTTGAGGCAAGCAGGATCGGCTGGGGGTCGGTTTCGCTGATTATCAACCTGTCGCCAGATTCCAGAAATGAAGACATAAGGTTCAGGATGGCCTTTGAGGCGCTTGTGGCAACCAGCATTTCATCGGCGGAAACACCGAAGAGTTCTGCGGAAGCCTGCTTGAGGTTTGGGACAGTCTTTGAAACCATCCGCTGCATCTGGGTCAGATAACCGTCAGACGGAATGATGTCGTTCATGGAAGCAGTTTCGCTTATTGCTGACAGAACTTCCTTCGGCTTCGGATAAGTGCTGTTGGCGTTGTCCAGAAAGATGGCCATCAGAGAACCGCCCCGACCACAGCGACTATGGCGATATAGAGAAAGGCAACCCAGGAAATGAGCGTGAATGGCGATCTTGCTTGAACAATCCTGAGTTTTGTCTTTGGAAACATTTTCTGGAGGGTGGTCTCAAGCCTGTCGGCTTCGGGGAAAGCCCTTGTATCGATTGAAACGTTTGCCTTGCCCTTTATCCTGTAGACTTTCCACGACTGCTTGCCGTTTGTGTACATGACGACCCAGGCTTCTTTTATGTCTTCAGTTGTGACAACCGAATTTCCAACGGAAACACTTCCCGTATCGGGGTCGGTTATGGCTGGAGGCAGTGTCTCGTCCTTGAAGTTGGGCATCAGGTAGAATGCAACCGGAATGAGGACTCCAGCGGTGATGATGGCTGTTACGACCATGCTGAACAGCCCCAGCTTTTCAAGAAGGCTCGCCGTGGCAAATACAGCAAGAACAAGCGCCAGTCCGTAAACCACCATCTCGATGGTAACCGACAGGTTCTTGATGTGTTCAAATTCTTTTTTCACAAGTTTAATCTTATGAAACATTCACCCTGTTGGCAAGCGTTGAATTTGGAGCAAAAATGGCTATAAAGGTTACCCGATGTCAATTGAAAGCATCAGGATCAGGGGTTTCAAAACCTTCTGCGATCCTGTCACCATATCATTTTCACACAGGCTCACCGGCGTTGTTGGGCCAAACGGTTCAGGCAAGAGCAACCTGGTGGATGCCATCAGGTGGGGCATTGGCGAGCATTTGCCCAGGAAACTGAGAATCAGCCAGCCACAGGACGTTATCTTTGCCGGCCTCGCCGACAGAAAGCCGCTCTCGCTTGCAGAGGTGTCGATCCTGCTTGACAACAGGGGTGGCAAGTATCCGGGCGAGTCAGAAAAAATCGAGATTCTCAGGCGCATCTACAGGGATGGTGAGTCGGAATACCTCATAAACGGCCAGAAAAGCCGCGTCCGTGACGTTGAAGACTTGTTCAGGGGAACCGGTCTTGGCAGGCAAACCTATTCGGTTGTCGGTCAGGGCGAAGTGGATCAGGTTTTGTCAGCCACTCCTGCCGAACGGCTTCAAATCATGGAAGAGCTTGCCGGTGTCGATGTTTTACGGTCAACAAAACGAACGGTTGAGAGCAAGCTGGATAAATCCCGCCAGTCGATGAGGGAGATTGACGCCCACATCAGCGAACAGGAGCATCAGTTTGAGCATCTTGCAATTCAGGCCGAAGTCCTTGAACGGTACAAACAGATCAGGGAGCGCAACGAGTGGGCAAAAAACCAGCTCCTGCTTGTTCAGCTTGGCAAGCACAACGCCGAACTCGAGATTTTGAGCTCCAGACAAAAGATGTCCCAGATAAAATTTACTGAAGCCCAACAAGAACTCGAAAGGCTTGAAGGCGAGCCTGAGCCAACAACCGGACTGGCTGAACTCGAAAAAGATCAGGAAAAGGCAAAAACCGAACGTGAGGAAGCGCTTGTTGTCCAGAGCCGAACAGGCGCTGAGCTTGACCACATGAGAACACGCAAGGATCAGGCATCGGAGGAGCTTGGAAAACTCACACTGGAAACGGAAACGCTCACACGCAGGATACCCAACTTCCAAAAAGATATTGACTCAAAGAAGGAACAACTGGCCGAGTTTGAGCAGGCCGTTGAGTCTGACAGATCAGAGCTTGAAAAAACTGAAAAATCCAGAGTTGATTCCGGTGACGATGCGCAGGCAAGGAGAAAACTCCAGTCTGAACTCGATTCAGCCAAGAGAAATGCCGACGATGCCAGAACAAGGCTGACTGCCACGCAATCCCAGATAACCGTTTCGGTTGAACGTGACAGAAACGTCTCCTCGAGGTTGAGGGAGCTGGCTCAGCTTGAGTTTGAGCCTGTCGCCGACACCACATCCGAGGAAAACGAGCTTTCTGATTCAAACACAAAAATGGCTGAACTCGCCGACAACCTGAAAGAAATCCAGTCAAAATTTGAAAAGATCGAATCCGAGCACGCAACCGCCAACGCAGAGTTGAGATCAACAAACTCGCAGCTCGATAAACAGAGGCAAATCCTTTCAGGCATAAAGTTCCAGCCGTCAAAATCAGGATTGGTGACCATCCCTGAGAGGCTCGACCTTTCGAGGTTTGAATCTGACGACAGAAAGCTGATTACATCAACGCTTGACTGGATTGTAACCGATGAATCACAGGTCGGGAAAGTGCTGGAGTCGATTCCAAAAGGCACTGACACAGCGGTTGCAACCGGCGATGTCACAGTCGAGGTTTTTGAAAACGTTGCCCAGGCTCTCGGTGGTTCAGCAAGGATCTGCATTACCCGTGACGGCTACGTTTCAATTGCGGGCGTCATCTTCCCGTCCCGTGAAAAAGTGACCGAAGCCTCGGTGAAAGCAGTGATTTCAAAGCTCGAATCAGACGCATCCGGGCTTGACGTCAAATCGAAAGCTCTGGTAAAAGAGCTTGAACAACACAGGCAAGACCGAGACCAGACCTCATCGGATATCGATGGGTTGAGGCAAAAGATTCTGGATGTTTCAAACAGGATAGCTTCAATGAAGGCCAAGTCGGAATCTGCCAGAAAACAGGCTGAACAGAGACAGGCCGATGCTGCAAAACTTGAAGAAACAGCAAAGGCTTTGACAGCCGAGATAGCACGACTGGAATCCGACCGCGAAAGAAACTCGGCAGAGCTTCAAAAAACACTTGAGGCTGTCAGGGTCAAGGGTGCCGAACTTGCCGAATTTGACTCACTGCGCCTGAAACGGCAGGAAGAAAACGTCCATGTAGAGCGGGCGATTTCCGAGGCCAAACAAAAATTGCTTGAGAGGCAAAAAGAGCTTGAGGACTGGAACAGATCGGTTTCTGACCTTGAAAAGGAAGCACAAGTCAGCATTCATAGGCTTGACGAGTGCAAAGAGTTGTTGAAATCCCTTGAAACCGAGCTGAGAAACCTCGAGCAATCGATCATCGATTCAGAACGCACGCTCAATACTGCAAAAATGACCGTCATCCGAACCGAGAGGCTGGAAAAGGAAATCGCAGCCAAAAAGGAAGAGGTGCTCGCCTCTAGCGAAAAGCGCAACAACCTTGCCAAAGCCGTCAGGGGCAAACTCACAAGACTGAGCCAGGAGCTGCACCAGATCGAGCTTGATGCCGTCGAAATCAAAGTGAAACGTGAAAACACCATCACCCAGATCACTGAAGCTGGTGGAACGCTGGACATGCCGATTGAATCAACCGACATTGAAGAGCTGAAGGCTGAGGTTTCCAATACGACAAGGCAGCTTGCCGAATACGGCGCCGTGAACATGAGCGCAAGGGACGATGCAAAATCGGCTGAGGAACGACTGAATTTCATGAAGGGCCAGCTTGAAGACCTTGCCCAGTCTGAGGCAAACTTGAAATCTTCGCTTGCTGAAGTTGAAACGAGAATCAGAAACTCATTCGAGGAGCTTTACAGGTCGGTTGAACAGCATTTCAGAAGGCTTGCCGATATTCTTTTCCCAGGCGCAATCGGAAACCTCAAGCGAATGTTTGCAGATTCAGGGGAAACCGAAGGTGTTGAGGTCGAATTCATGCTGCCTGGTCGCAGGCTCAAGGGACTCCACTCGCTCTCAGGCGGCGAAAAAACGCTTGGCGCTCTGGCTCTGCTGTTTGCCTTCTTCAAAACCAGAAGCTCGCCGTTTTGTATTCTGGACGAGGTCGACGCCGCCCTTGACGACAACAACATCGACCGTTTCACGCGCCTGCTCGATTCCGAAGCCCACGAGACCCAGTTTGTAATCATCACCCACAACAAGGAAACGATGAGGAATTGCGACGCCCTTTACGGCATCACCCTCGATTCCTCCGGTACTTCAAAAGTGGTTTCGGTCAAGCTTGACGCGCCTGCCTGAGAGCATATCATTTGAGCTGTGAGAGAGATTGAAAGAGCCAAACTCGTTGACCTTGTGGCAAACCTTTGCATCAGGGCCAACACCCATCTGCCTGAGGACATCGAGGGCAAACTCAAAGAATCTGCATCATCGGAAACCTCAGAACTTGGCAGGATTCTCCTTGGCCAACTCCTCGAAAACTCAAAACTTGCCAGGGAAACAGGACTGCCAATCTGCCAGGATACTGGGATAGCCGTTGTTTTTGTCGAGGCTGGAAACGACGTTCATTTTGGCTTTGACCTGACTGAGGCTATAAACGAAGGTGTGGCCAAGGGTTACAAGGATGGCTACCTTAGAAAGTCAATGCTTGTCAATCCACTTAACAGAAAAAACACAGGCAACAACACGCCTGCAGTCATCCACTTTGAACCGGTTGCCGGAGAGACCTTGAAAATCACCGTTTTGCCAAAGGGTGGCGGTTCGGAAAACGCAAGCAGGATAGCAATGCTCACCCCTGCACAGGGAAAGTTTGGCGTCATAGAATTTGTAACCGACACTGTCAGGCACAATGGCGCAAAATCTTGCCCCCCTCTGGTCATCGGCGTTGGCCTTGGCGGGTCTTTCGAGAAGTGTGCGTTCCTCGCCAAGAAAGCCCTGATCTCCGAGACACCGCCGGAATTTGCGGAACTTGCCAAAGAAACTCTGGATTCATGCAACAAAACTGGCGTTGGTGTCAACGGCTTGGGTGGATCGACCACGGTTTTGGATGTCAAGATTTTATCAACCGGTTGCCATATCGCAATGATGCCTGTTGCAGTCAACATCTGTTGCCATGCCTGCCGGCACGCGGAAGGTGAATTGTGAAGATTTCCGAACCCTTTGACAAAGCGAAGTTTGCAGGACTAAAACCCGGCGACCAGGTTGAGCTGACCGGCACAATCTACACAGCCAGAGACGCAGCCCACAAGAAGATTTTGGAATTGTCAGACGCAGGAAAGCCGCTCCCGTTCGACCTCAGAGGCGCAATCATCTACTATGCTGGCCCCTCTCCCGCACCTCCCGGTCGGCTGATAGGGTCGATTGGCCCTACGACCTCAGCTAGGATGGACGTTTTTGTGCCCAGGATGCTTGAGCTTGGGGTGGTTGCCACAATCGGCAAAGGCCCACGGTCGCCCGAAGTGGTCGAAGCCAACAGAAAGCACGGCGCAGTCTATCTCATAGCCCTTGGTGGAGCCGGCGCTCTGCTTGCAACGAAGGTCAAGGCCTGCGAACTGATAGCGTTCCCGGAGCTTGGCCCCGAGGCGGTTTACAAACTGTTTGTGGAAGGTTTCCCGATGATTGTAGGGTAAAGCAGTGTTGCAATTTGCAATAAAACTCCTATAAACAACTCATGAGGGTTAACACAAAATCCGGTTGGTTCAAGCTGTCCATTGTGCTGGTTTCTATTGTATTTGTCTATGTTTCGTGCAATTTCAGACCAATTTTCCTGAAACCCAAGTTTTCAGTCTGGCAACCAAAACAGCTCGATTATGCCGGTGAACTTGTTAAAAAATGGTCTTTCGATTTTACGTCAAAAACAGAAGTTTTGGGATATGTCAGGAAAGACAATTGGATGATTGCAGCTGGAAATTCAGTATTTAAAATAAACGAGAACGGCTTGGAGAAGGATTTTACAGGCAGATTTTACGGTGTTGATGACTCGGATTCATCGGCAAGAATCGAGTATCACCATGGTACGATGGGTTATTTCGATAATTCATTAAACTTGATTCCATACTGGTTTCGGTTTGGGGCTTCAGAAATGTTGGTAGCCAAAGATGGTTATATCGTAATGCTCAGAGGCGACAGCAATGTTTTGAAAATTGACATCAACAGTGGAGCACTGCTTTGGCAATATAGTTTTCCAGAAAAAGACGGCTTTCTTGAACCAACATTTTGTGTTGCAGGAAACAAAGTAGCCCTGAATGCGTGTTTTAAAAATGTGGGTAACACTTCAAATGAAACAGATGTTGAAAAAGTGGTTCTTTTGGACATAGATACCGGTATGAGCAAGATGATTGACATTCCTGGAAATTGTGTTTGCACTCAATTTGACAACAAACTCTATCTAATAATGGAAAATAATCGTATATCGAGATTTGATACTGAAAAAATGGAGCTTGTCGGTGAAACACTTGTTATTGATAAAGATTTCAAAGATGGTCACTACATAAGACCCCCGTTTCTTCATTGGTTTAAAGCATCAAACCAGCTACAAGAGGCAGATGCATTGATTAACCCAATGACAATGAAATTGGCGTACAAAGGTGCAAAGATAAAAACTTCCAGTCAATATCTGTATAGCAATTATCTCGTTTGTTATGCCGTATATAACGATCATATCTCAGGCATTGACACTGACACTTTTGAGGAAACCTGGAGAATTCCAACCAAGGATTTTGCTGAAGGGTTCAAGGTCGTTCTTGGAGATGACCGTGGAATTCTGATCCATGATGGTGACAAGCTCATTTGTTTCAATCGACCTTAACTGTGAAATAGGTTTTGATAATCGATGAGCTTGATGCAGGCGTGATTTGTAACCATTAGCCCATGATTCCGGTGATCGTGTGGTAGTTCATTGCAAAACTTGGTTAATTACTGTACATAATTGTTCATGAAGGGGAATAAACCATTTCTTGTAATATTAATCAGCTTGTTAGTTTTGATGATTTTCTCGGTGGCAATGGTTTTCTTGACGTCAAGCACACCAGAAAATCCGACTAAGTTTACTGTTTGGCGACCAAAACCAATGAACTACAAGGGTGGGTTGGTTGAAAAGTGGTCTGTGCCATTAACGGATGTAAATAAATACTCACCAAGTTTTTTTGCAAGAAAAAATGGTTGGCATGTGAATGAATCACATCAATTTGATCTTACAGATTATAGTCGCATAACAGGATTTTTCGGTAGTGGGTATGGTTTGGATGATGTAAATTCATCTCGAAGTATCGAATTTGATTATCATGGCTTGAAATATATGGAAAGTGCATTTTCGACAAAATATTCAATAGAAGATTGTTCATCGTTCATAACGGACAATAACTATATTTATTACTGTGGCGAATGGGATTTTAAGGCAACAAAAATTGATATCAATACAAACAAGATCGTTTGGGAATATAAGTTTCCAGAGGGTTTTTTATCTGCAAGTCCCCCGATGTATTTTGTAAAGGATAAGCTTGTACTAAATACTGATGTCTGGAACAAAGATATGGAGGCGAGTTCTGCTACTCATAGTGTTGTTATTTTAGTAGACATCAACACTGGCAAAGGTCAGGTTCTTAATATCCCAGGAAATGTCATCAGCACTGTTCATAATGATGAACTTTATCTCATCATCGATGATGTCAAAGTTTCAAAGTTCGATGTGGAAAAGATGACCTTGACAGGTAAGATGTTTGACATAAGGGATTATTTCAAAAAAGGTGAGCATTACTGGAACTACAGTCATTACTGGTTCACCTTTGCCTCTGACGGAGAACATCCAGATTTGTTATTGAATCCGAATACTATGGAATTGTGCAAATTGGATGCTGACATCTGTACGTATTCTAATCTATTATATGACAATTACTGGTTGTGCTGGATTCATCGTGGTGACAAGATCATTGGCATTGACACAGAAACTTTTGAAGAAACATGGATTATTCCCGCTGACAAATTGAGCAAAAAAGCCATTGTTTTTTCTGGAGATGACCGTGGGATTCTGATCCAGGATGGTGACAAGCTCATTTGTTTCAATCGACCTTAACAACAAAACAGCCAGCCGGTGAAGGCTGGCTGTAGGTTACACAAACTTATATCATTGCTTCTTTTCGTCGACCACCTTCGGTTCATTCTTTGCCGTTGCGTTGCCAACGAGTTTTTCGATGTCGATGCCGGTTGCTGCCTTCATCTGCTCCATGAACTTGAGCAGTGCACTTGGTGCTGCGGTCATGAGCCTGCTCACGGGTGAATCGCCGTTTCCTGCGCCACCGTCGAGGGCGACGACCTTGTCGAACTTGATCTGGCCGAGAGCGTTTGCGCCCATGCCTGCAACGGTCTTGTAGGCTTCGAGCACGAGGTTTAGCCTTGCTGCCTCGCCGTATGTGTTCCAGGCCTCAGCTTTCCTCATCAAACCTTCAGCTTCAGCGAACGCGACCATCTTGATGCCCTGTGCTTCAGCTTCCTTGACCTTCAGGATTTCCATGGCCTGTGCTTCAGCGCGAAGGATTCTGGCCTGCTTTTCGGCGTCGGCGGGAACGATGACTTCGGCGCGGTATCTCTGGAATTCAGCGTCAGCCTTGGCCTGTTCAACGTTTTGCCTTGACTTCTGCTCCATCTCAAGCACCTTTTGCTGCTCGATGACGACGGCCTGTCTTGATTTTGCCTCAGAGAGCGGGCCTTGCTGGTCGGCTGCCTTTGTTGCAGAGAGGGTTTCTCCCCTGTATGACTCGCGGGCGACGTCCCTTTGCTTCTGGGCTTCGGCGATCTGCCTTTCCTGTTCGGCCTTGACGACCTCGCCTTCCCTGCGGGCTGTTTCGGCGCTCTTCATGGCGTCCCTTTCAGCCTCTGCACGCCCGATGACGGCGTCTCTCTTGACCTCGGCGGTTCTCTTGACACCGAGCGACTCAAGGTAACCCTTTTCGTCCCTGATGTCCTGGATGTTGATGATGTCGATGATGACACCTATTTTAGCAAGCTCTTCAGATGTTTGCTCAAGCACTTTGGCGATGAACAGGTCTTTTTCGCGGTAAAGCTGTTCGACGGTCATGATTCCGATGATGTCACGGAGCTGGCCTTCGAGGGTCTGTTTTATGATCTGCATTATCTGCTGCTTGGTTGAGCCGAGGAAACGTTCGACAGCACGGGCAAGCATCTCTTCGTCGCTGCCGATTTTTACGTTTGCAACGGCGTCGATTGTTACCGGTACGCCTTCCTTCGAGTACTGGTTGAGAACCCTGACATCTGAAAGGTTCATCAGTTCAAGGGAAATGCGGCTGACTTTTTCGATCACTGGCACCCTAAACGCTGCACCGCCGACGATTGCTCGCCATCCCCTGACGACCCAGTGCTTGTTTCCCTGCTCGTCTTCAACAAGCGTCCTGTACCTGCGACCTGTAAGGATCAGGGCCTCCGACGGCTCTGCCTTCAGGTAGTTGCTCAGGAACAGGGCGATGACGATGATCAGGGCGATAATGCCAAGAATTATGACAACAGCCATTGTTACTCCATCCATTTGATGTTTCCTCCTAGTGTCTCACTCAACTTTTGCCAGACCGCCGGCAACAGACAGAACGGTCACTCTTGTTCCCTTTTTCACTGCCTTTTCAGGATCGGTGAACATTGCCCTCAGATAATGGGTTTGTCCGGTCTTTGGGTCGGTTGTCTTGACCTCACCCACTGATCCAACCAATATTTCTGATGTCACAACACCCTGGACGCCTACAAGCCTTGAGGCGCTGACAAGAGTGTTTGCCTGCATCCTGTAGAAAACCTTTAGCAACTGGTATATTGCGATGTAGGCTACAAGACCGCCTGCGATGCCAACCAGCCAGTGTGGCGGAAAAGACCACTGGTAGACCCAGCCGATGTAGCCGGCGACACCGAAGCCGATGACGAAAGCCAGGATAAGTCTGATTCCAAGGATGCCCGGTCCGTCACCTGACAGGTCTCCGCCGTGCAGCTCAGCACCGTGGAAATCTGCATCGTGGCCATGTCCAAAATGAAGATCATGCCCAACGTCATGCCCTGCTCCCGTGACATCGTGGTGTCCAAGTCCGGTCAGAAGCATGATTACAAGAAGAAGGGTCGATCCTCCGACCATCAAAAGATATACGGTTCCCATGCTCATATTCTTACCGCCTCCATCTTACACAATAAAGCCGGTTTTGTAAAACGGCCACACAGATATGACACGAACATGATGGTTTTGTTTATCCACAATCTCCTTTTTCTGCCTCTGTTTGAAATGTTTGGGAATCGGAATAAACTTCATTTTAACGGCGTATCTGGAGGGTGTGGCATGAGAAAGACAGTCTGTTTTCTACTGACTCTGGCTTTGACAGGGATTTCAATGAACGTTGCAAGTTCCGGTGAATGCAAGATCAATGCCAGCTTCACGGTTGGTTCGAAGCAGTATACCGTAAATGGCATCACACAAAATATGGATGCGGCTCCTGTGTTAAAGAATGGCAGGGTTTTCCTTGTTGTCAAATACGTTGCCCAGGCCGTTGGCGCAGATGTTTTATGGGATCAGGCAACCAGGAAGATAACCATCACCACCAAAAAAGGTGAGACAATTGAAATGAAGATTGGCTCAAACGTGGCAATGAGGGGTGGCAAAAATATCCAGATCGATGCAGGAAACGCCCAGATTACTCCGTTCATCAGCGAAGGCAGGACGTTGTGTCCGTTAAGGTTTACCGGTGAAGTGCTCGGAGCTGCCGGTGAAAACGACATTGTTTGGAACCAGTCTGAGCAGAAAGTTACGCTGTTGCTTGACGACCCAGGCTGCTCTGAAAGCGAGACGCCACCGACCGGATTTGTGAAAGTGCCTGCCAATCCAAAACTTGGAATCAATGAACCTTTCTACGTCTCAAAATACGAAATGAAAATCAAAGGCCTGGCGGATGGAAACCAGAAGTATGACTCCAAGTATGTTGCACAATCCAGAGCGGACGGAACACCCTGGATCGGGATGACCATGCTTGAAGCCAAGGCTGAGTGCGAGGCTTTGGGTGAAGGATACACTTTGATAACAAATGCCGAATGGATGACGATTGCACACGATATCGAATCGAACCAGAAAAACTGGAGCGATGGACAGACTCACCTGACCGGAAGGAGCAGTGCAAAACTGAACATTGGCAACGTCTGCAGGTATGGGCCAAGGGGCAACGGTGGCAGGATCGACAAGAGCAAGAACGAAAAATACTATGGCGAAGGGGCTTTGGAGGCATCGACGGATGATTCTGACGGATGCTTTGGTTACAAGGCCTACGACTGCGGAAAATGGGGAAAGGTTTTGAAGCCTGTGCTGGATTCAAACGGATGGAACATGTACAGGAGGACGTTCTACCTGACAAATGGTGAGTTGCTGTGGGATTTTGGCGGAAATGTCTGGAGCTGGACAGATTTTTTTGTTCCGAAGGCTAAGGACAGATCAAGGATCGATGGCCACATCGATGAATGCTACCTTGAAATCAACGCCTGCAACACCTTTTCGGACGCAATGAAGCCTGAGCATATCCAATCGCTCAATCCCGCAATTGCAGACAAATCCAAGTACACTGGCAGCAACTATTATCCAAAAGGTGAGGACAAAAACGGCGTGGTAGTCAACCAGTTCACCAACATTAACTGCCTTGGAAGATTCCATCCAACAAGCCGTGATGATACGGCTGGCCTGGCCATGCGTGGCACCAGCTACATGCACGGAGATGCAATGGCCGGTATCTATTCGATTGCGATGGGTTACAACAAGAATCCTGATCACATCGATTGCGAAGTTGGCTTCAGATGCGTCTGGAGACCTAAAAAACGCTGAGTGTGACCGAGTAAACCTTGCCTTTCTCCGACGCTTCTTGCAGTTGTCCCGCTTGTGGTTTATAATGCCAAAGAATGAGAAAAAACCTTGTTGTAACGACTGAATCCCTTGGGAAGATGCTTGCTGAATACCTCGTCATCCAGGGATGGGCGGAAGAAAACCGCGACGGATCGATAACTCTCAATGAAACCGGCATGGAAAAACTTGCCGGCCCACCATACTTTTTCTACCTTCGCGACGAAGACAGTCCAGACGAGGTCAACCAGGTAGAAATTGCCAGCAACGCAGCCACCTTCACCTGGTACCAGAAAAATTTCTCTCCGGGGAAATTCAGGTCAAAGGTTGACGATAACAAGATGCAGGTTCAGCAGGATCTGAACAACTGGAAGCCTGGACTCATCTCAACCGGTCGCGAGCAGGCATGGACACCGCCACCACAGCAGTACCAGCAGAAGTCTTACGGCGGACAGCAACAGCACAAGAAATTCTACCAGAAGCATTCCAACAACCAGCAGGGTGGAAAGAAATTTTTCCAAAAACACCCAAATCAGGGACAGTTCCAGCAAAAGGGCCAGTTCGTTCCAAAAGGCCAGCAAGGCGGAGGTTCTCCGATAAAGCTGAACCACAATGTCCCACAGATAGCAAAACCCCAGCACTTCAAGAACAACAAGTTCAAGAAGTGATCTTTTTGGTTTGATTTTTTCCCACGATTCACTGTCGTTTAATCGGAAGGTGATACGCATTTTCTGCGAAGGGCAAAGGGATTTGCTGGCATTAATGCTTGATGAGTTAGTAAAATCAAGCATAGAAACAATAATTTTCAAATATTGCATTGTCTTGCCAAGAAAAGTAACATCAAATCATCATGGAGGTTTTTGAAGATGAAGCTTGACAGGTTGCTGACAGTCACATTGATAATTGCTCTCACATTTGCATGCTTGACCGGTGGAGTGAAGGCTGAACCTTTCACGGTGCTCAAAAGCACGGTATGGATGGGTCTTGTCTCGATGCCAGAAGGTTTTTATGTGGCACCTGACGCAACGTTGACCATCATGCCGGGAACCATAATAAAACTCGGCGGAAACATAGGTGTGAAGGGCAGAATTGTTGCCCTCGGAAACAGTGCCGAACCGATTATTTTTACATCTGCAAAAGACAAGCCGCAAGCAGGAGACTGGGGTTACGCTGAATTCCAGACAACAAATGGCGCCTGTAACTTCTCTTACTGCCAGTTTCTATACGGCGGCAAAGGCGGTTTTGGCACGTTAAAAATCAGCAACCCAACAGGCATGGATGACAGGATCAGGCTTGACAACTGCACGATTGCATCGTCTGCCTCACAGGGAATATGGATTGCAAAAGCTGAACCGGTGATCACAAACTGTGTCATCAAGGATTGCCTTGATCTGGCAAAGGGTGCAGGCATCTGGCTTCAGGAAGGATCAAACCCGTCGATCTCAGGAACAGTCATTGAAAACTGCCAGATGGCCATAAAAACTGACTTGGATAGCAACCCTTCGATGCTTGGCAACCTCGCCAGAAAATGCAAAAAGAATGCAATCGTCATGGACACAGGCTCCATCACGAAAAAAATAACCTGGGATTCAAACATTCCTTATCTGCTCGAAAAAGGCATTGTCATTGCCAAGTCGGGCACGCTCAACGTCATGCCCGGCAACGTCATAAAGCTGGCAGGATCGATAAGCATAGCCGACGGCACTCTGAATCTCCTTGGCAATGCAACCGATCCGGTCACGGTCACCTCTGTCAATGATGACTCTGTTGGAGGCGACGTATACAGCGACGGAACCGCAAAAACAGCTCAGGCTGGCGACTGGGGACAGATCGAATTCCAGGGAAACGCTCTTTCCTGCACATTCACTTTCACCAACATCAGTTACGGTGGCGGAAAAGTCGATGACAACAGCGGTTACGGCATCCTCAAGTTCGGCGCAGCTGGTGGTGTTGACGGCAGGATTAAACTCTTCAACTGCAATATCGCCCATTCACAGACAACCGGATTGTGGTTTCAGGCTTCGAATCCGTCTCTCTACAATTGCACTATTTCTGATTGCAAAAACGAAGAGTTCGGCGCAGCGGTCTGGCTGATGAGCAGGAGCAGGCCGGTGCTTGTCGGCTGCAAGCTCACCGACTGCAAATGGGCGATCTACTCCGACGGCGACTCGTATGCAATGTCAACCGGACTCGTGGTGGAAAACAACCAGTTCAACTGCATCTATTTCGGAGAACGCTACGAGAGCCTTCTCCTCGATGGAGATGTGATCTGGAATTCACCACTGGTCCACTACATCCCAAAGACAATCGGTATCCAGCCCACAGGTGTCCTCAGACTCATGCCGGGCATCATCATAAAATACTCAGGAATCATAAGGGTTGACGGCAGGCTTGTGGCCATTGGGACAAAAGATAAGCCAATAGTTTTCACATCGCTCAAAGACGACACCTACGGCACTGACACCAACGGCGACAAAGGTTTTGAAGAACCAAAACCGGGCGACAATCAGGGCATCCAGTTTGTAACGTCGCGAGGCAAATCGATTCTGAAAAACTGCATCATCCGTTACGGGGGAGAAGGCGGAAACGGAAACGTCTACTTCGGTCAGGACAAGAACGTGAAAAACGAGCAGGTGATGGAAAACTGCGTGATTGAACATTCTCTCAACCAGGGTATCAAGTGCAGGAAGGCAGACGTTGACATAATCAACTGCACAATTTTTGACTGCATGAACAAAAACTCCGGCTTTGCCATCCAGATGGAAAACGACAGCTCGGTAAGAATGGTCGACTGCAAGATTTCAAAAACCTACCACCTGTTTGACATGACCCCTGAATGCCTGTTCCAGACCAAAAACATACAGTCGGAAAACATTGGCGAGGAGCTGGTCGGAGGCTATGGCGGAATCCACATCAACAAGACCCTTGGCAAAAAACTGACGAAGGATTCGATCTGGAACGCCGAGTATCCGTTCATCCTTGAGGATGACTTCCTTATCGACAAAGGCGTGACGCTGACCATCCAGAAAGGCAATGTTGTCAAACTTCCAAAGTCTTTCTACGTCTACGGTGCGCTCAATGTTGCAGGAACCGCTGAAGACCCGGTCTATTTCACTTCTGTCAGGGATGACACAGTTGGCGGAGACAGCAATCTTGATGGCAAGCAGTCGTTTGGAGCACCAGGCGATTTCGGCCTTGTGGAGTTCAACGGTTCAATCACCGAATGCTCGATAAATCACATGGTCATAAGGTTCGGCGGCGGTGACATGAACCTTGGTTCGCTTAGAATCGGTGGCAACACCGGCGTTGACGACAGGCTCAAGATAAACAACCTGACCATCGAAAACAGCTCAACTTATGGAATCTACATTCAGAACTCAAAACCGGAGCTCAAAAATATTGTTATCAGAGGCTGCAAGGGTCAGGATCACCTTGGAGCGGCCATCTACGTTATGGGTCAGTCGGAACCTGACATCCAGAACACCAATTTCTCAGACTGCACCTGGGCTGTTTACAACAACATGACCAGAGGCGGTGAAGTGACCGTTCAAAATGGCTGGTACGGCGATGCAACAGGCCCCAAAGATGAAGAGGGGAACCCGGACGGCAAGGGTCTTCCGATCAAAGGCATAGTCAATTACAAACCCTTCGCTGTTTCACCGGTTCAAACAGCCGGTGCCGGCGGAAAAGGCGGAGACTTGCCACCCTATGCAAGGCCAAAGCCAACTTTCGACCTACCTCCGACAAATGCCGAAGCTCTGACGGTTGCGCCGGAAAAAGTGACAGCCAATGTTGGCTCGACCTTTGAA
Source organism: uncultured Caldisericales bacterium (assembly GCA_964639885.1). GTDB lineage: Bacteria > Caldisericota > Caldisericia > JAAYUI01 > JAAYUI01 > JAGNLA01. The sequence goes on from CAZXEH010000025.1 coordinate 24,998, forward strand.
ATCAAGGTGAACTCGGGTGTTGCTCCATACAAGTTCAAAACGCTTGATGAAAATGTCTGCAAGCTCGAATCAGCAGACGAGACCTCTGCAAAATTCAGAATAACCGGCAATGGTGCAACAATCATCGAAGTTACCGACTCAAGCGACCAGGCTGTGGATGTCTGGGTGACTGACACAGCACTGATAGTCACCGAATATCCTGTTTTGGTTCAGCCAAAGACTGCGGTTGTCAGGGTCGGCCAAACTGCCACCTTCATGGTGGTTGGAACCGATTCGTTCAAAACCCTCGTGACACCTGGCAAGGCTGCCAATGTTGTTGAAAACGAAGGTCAGGAAGTAATTGTCTACGCTTCAAGGGCTGGTGAGGAATTCTTGAAGATCAGCGTGAACGGCAAGGAATATCAATCAAAAATCATCTGTGTCGCTGATGAAGCTCAGGAAACAACAAACATCTTTGACTTCAGGGCGGTTCCAGGCGATGGAAAGGCAAAGCTCATCTGGAAACTTCCGACCCTGATGCAAAAACCATTTGATGGAGTTGTAGTCACGATGAACGGCAATCCTGTAACAGAGCTTGGCCCTGAGCAGACAAGCTACTCCGTGAGTGGATTGAAGAACGGCACAGCCTACAGCTTCACCATCAAGTCAAGGACAGGTGGAACTGCAATCACAAAAACCTGCACACCAGGCAAACTTTCGAACTCGATCACACTGTGGATTGGTAAACCGGACGCAATCGTTGACGGAAAGACCGGAACAATCGACAAGAACAAGGCTGTAGTGCCAACAATTGTTGGTAAATCAACAATGGTTCCGTTCAGATTCATAGGAGAAGCTCTGGGCGCCGAAGTCGGATGGGTGCAAGAAACCAAGGAAGTCGGTTTCTGGACTCCAAAGGCTGACATCAAGATTTACATCGGAAAAAAACAGGGCACAAACTTCGGCAATCAGATAACTGTCGACCCAAATCCGCAGACAATCGCGGGAAAGACTTACATCCCGCTGCGTGCCGTGTCAGAGCTCCTGGGCGCCAAAGTTGTGTATGACGCCAAAACGAAAAAAATCACTATAACCTATGACAGACCGTGGTCACCGACCTGGTGAGGAGGCAACATGTATCGTGGACAGATAATGGTAATTGACGATGCACCCTACATCTGCAACATGATTGAGACGATGCTTGAGGGCGTGGGCTATGATGTGACTTGCTTCACCAAGGCTCGCGAAGCCCTGATGTCGCTTTCAAAAGGCTCTCCCGATCTCATCATCTGCGATATCGTCATGCCTGAGATGGATGGCTTTGAATTCAGACGGGCGCTGACCGAAGACAGAAGAACCGCTCATATTCCTTTCTGCTTCCTCACAGCCAAGGACGACATGGAGCTGATGATTGAGGGCATGAACGCCGGTGTGCTCGATTATTTCAAGAAACCGATCTCGCCAAAGGAACTGCTTGAACATATCGACAGGATCATGGACAATCTGAACGGTGCAAGAAACCATCTTCTGGACAGAATCCTTTCAGAGGGGAACCTTGAAACGGTCAAGCTCCCGATGATTGAACGCGTTCTGGACTCGATAAAATACACGGGCAAGCTGATCCTTGACCATAAATCTAGCAATCCACTCACTGTTTTCTACAAACGCGGAAGGCCGGTTGCAGCCTCCAGACAGGACGGGATCATAGGACATGAGGCTTATGTGCTTGCCGAAAAAACCCAGGGTGAGTTCACTGTCGAGCTGATGACTGAGGATGTGGCAAGTCAGTTTTAATTAGCCTCGACTTCGTCGAGGGGGAAAGACCCCCCTGATTTAAGATTGTATCGTTCTTCTCGGAGTAATCCGAGAAGAACTTCGATCTGAGTGGTTTTTCAAAAAAAGATAAGAATTATATTATCCTTCGCCTGCGTCAGCGGGAGAAGGTGGCTGAAAGCCGGATGAGGGAGTTT
>CAZXEH010000026.1:0-26467 GCA_964639885.1 uncultured Caldisericales bacterium
AATCCTTCGCCCGAAACATAGTTTTAGAGGAGCTCTAAAGCCCATTCCTCAATCCTTCGCCCGCGCAAGCGGGAGAAGGTGGCTGAAAGCCGGATGAGGGAGTTTTAATGGCTTCGCAGGGGTACAAAATCCCTTTGATAGATGTGAATCTTGAATTTTCGAAGTAAATTCGAGAAATCTTTGAATCTAAGTGGGTCAACATAATAATCCCCCTGTATCCCCCTTAATGAGGGGGACAAAACAAAGATAAGAATAATAGATATTTCTTGCCTCCATTGGTAATGGGATATGGCTCGAAGTGCCGGATGAGCGTATTTCAAATAAAACAACTTAAATGAGTGTTGCTTTCTTCGCTGATCAAACATTGAAGAAGTGATTCAGCGGGACTACCTTTTAAAGTCATCTTGATAATCCGGCCGATGGCCATATCATCATCTCATGAAACGCCTTGCGCTTCTTTTGATTTCAATTGCTCTTTTTGTCGGATGCCTCCCCAAAAAGCCGTTCGGTGAGCTTTATTACATTGACTCCATGCCACCCGAGGCACAGGTTTTCATGCTTGGCAGGGTTATTGGGCAGACTCCTCTTGAGGTTGAACTCGCTCCAGGCTCGGAATTAACAGTGAAACTTGACGGATACCAGCCAGAAAGCACGAACACCACTAAAGCGATTTCGCACTACATAAACATAAACCTGAAAAAACTTTACAAGATCAAACTGAACTACATGCCGGAAGGGTCTGAGGTCTGGGAGAACGGTCAACTTTTGGGTAAAACCCCGATGGTGGCAGAAAAAGTTCAAGGTCATTACAAACTTTTGGTCAGACATGAGCTTCACGCCGATCTGACCGATGAATTCGATGTGATAAGCGAAGGCTACAGGATGAAGCTCCTGAAGCCGACAGTCAAGTATTTCCCGCAAACCGTCTGTTCTTTTTCATCCGAGCCTTCAGCTGAAGTTGAGGATTTCAGGGTTGTGGGTGGTGAAATAACCAGCTCTCCGAACATTCTTGGGATTACGCCTTTTGACAAGACAAACGCTGAACTTTCAAAAAACATCGAAGAGCACATCTTCGTTTTCAGAAAACATGGATTTGCCCCTGCAATACTGACGGGCATCGGGTCTTTTACTGCAAACATAAAGCTTGAACCCCAGATTAAGTACACTCTTCCAGCAGGAAAATGGTTTTCAGAACTGGACTTCAAGTCTGGCCAGCTTGCCTCGCCGGATGGATCACACATCCTCTTTGCCGAAAAAAGCGAGAATAAATTCTGCATCATCTCAAAAAAAGGAGAGCTGGAAGTCGACATTCTGGACATGAAAACAGATTATTCCGATGTTTCAGGAGCAGTGTGGGTCGACAACCGCTTCTTTGTGGTCAGGGGTAAAAATGTTGACGGCACGATGTTTTTCATGGCTTACGATGCTCAGATGCGAAGAAAATTCAGGATACAAAACACCAACATCTGGCATGAAGCCCAGATTGCCGGTGACATCGAGTGGAAACAGAGGGTTCCGGTAAAGCAGTCGACAATCGAATCGTTTGCCGACGCCAAGATTGATGTTTCGAAAACCTTTTCGGTTTGCCAGTTCAAGCTCTTCAAAGGTCGCCAGCTTGATATTGTTGTTACAGCCGACAATAAGTTTGAAACACAGAAACTTGCTGATTGCATTGTGGGTGTGCAATAGTCGTTTGCATCCAGCTAAACTGGTGGTATCATTGGTAAGATGATGCGCAAATTCGGGACAGTTATTGGCGCAATTTTGCTTGCCACTTCAATTGGGGTGGCAAACGCTGCAACATACTCAATTTCAATCGAAACAACCCCGCAGGTGGTCGACCTTTTTGGAAGCGCCACCATCAAGATAAAACTCACAAAGGGAACATCGCCTGTCACGGCAACCCAGGTCTTCCTCGGACTTCAAAACATTTCCGGAACATTAAAGTCGGAGATGCTTGTCACCGATAAAAACGGTCAGGCAGAAACGGTTTTTTATCCCAAAGCTGTTGGTGAAGGTTTTGTCGCAGCCAAGGCAACCATCATAAACTCAGGAGTGATTGAATCGGCTGAAGCAATTGCGGCAATCACCGTCAGGGACATGAATTTTCCGCCAGAATCCTTTGTCGACCAGATTTACCCGTTGCCAGGGAGAGTCGGGCAGCCGATGACTTTCAGGGGACATGCGACCGATGCCGATGGCAGGGTTGTACGATGCACATGGACGATGGGCGACGGTCAGGTCTACGACACAAACGCTGACAAGAGCGAAATCCCCCATACATACACAGCTCCTGGCGTTTATGAAGTAGGGTTCACCGCTACCGACGACAGAAACAACACCTCAAAGCCAATTCTGTCCAGGGTGACAGTCATTGACAACAAGCTGCCGGTCGTGGCCATAGATGGCAATTGGCCTGACAGGGCTTATATCGGTTTTGAATCGCTCTTTCCGGTCACCGTTACCGATGCAGAATCGGAGCTTCGGAGCCTGATGATCGATTTCGGAGACATGACCACCGAGAAGATTGAGATTTCAGGTGGTGAGTTCAGGCATACCTTTAAGCATACCTACACAAAACCAGGTCAGTTCAATGTCACAGTCACCCCAACCGACAGGTATGGTGAAGGTGAGCCGTTCCCAAAACCGGCTTGGCCGGTGAAAGTTGAAGGCGAGGCTCTTGGCGGGCTTGTGCTCAAGATCGACGGTGCTATTGGAAGAACTGTCCGACTTGTTGGCCCATTTCCTTCGACCCATGTTGCTTTCGAGGCAACGCTTGGCTCCGACCCAATAAACACGGGCGAGATTTTGTCAGTTGGACAGTACAGATTGCTCGCCTCCGATCTTTCTTTTGGCTTTGAAGGCATTGACGATTTTGTTGAAGTAAAACCGTTTGAGGCCACGACAGTTGAAGCATCTGTCTGGGTTCCGTCCATTTCTATGGAGCCGGTTATCAAATCAGGAATGGCAATGGTCGGTCTCAGACTAACAAATCAGAATGGTGTCGAAATCTTGAAGAATGCAATGTTTTCGGCATCGGTTGACAATGGAACAATAGAGGATCAGGCTTCCTTTGAGGATGGCCGCGGGTTTATATGGATAAAACCTCAGCAGTTGACCATTAACGTTTCGGTTTCTGCCAGAATCGGATTTGTTGTGTGCAAGTCCACAAAACTGATGATGTTTCCAATGCCTTTGAACAAAATAAAACTAACACCGCAAGCCCAGGATGGTTTGACAAACGTTGTTGTGACAAGTCCGGGCATGATCTCTGGCCAGCTTGAGCTTTCATGGTCGCTTTTTGACCGTATCGAAAGGAAGACTGTTCCAACAAGCCTGCTTTTTGCTGACCTCCCAAAAAGGTTCTACATCTCCTCGGCTCCTTTCAAGATTCCGGTCAAACCGGCTCAGTCAAACCTAGACCGATACACACTTTCTGTTGCCTGTGAAATCCAGATGACCGGCGTGAGGATTTCTGACACCTGCTCTTTTGACCCGTGCGCTGGCAAAAACAAGCTTGAGGCTGGCTGGGGAATGCTTCCTGACGGCAAAACCGGAATTGACCTGACCATCAAAGACCCGTTTGGAAGGCCGATAGGTGGTCAGATTGTGAGACTTTCCTACGAATTTGGCAGGGCAATCGGCTGGATTCCTTCAACGGCAAATTTTGACAGCTTCCCTAAGGCCGTTACAACCGATGTGGCCGGATACGCCTGGACTTCGTTTGATCTTAAAACCTTCCTGGTCGGCATTGAGGTTGAGGACGTGAAAGTGACCATGACGACTGTCTGTTCAGGACTGACCTATGTAAAAACCGTTTCGATCCCGCCACCCAAGGAGTCGCCGTCAATCTTTGCCGAAGTCACACAAAAAGGCGCTGGGTTCACAGTTTCCCTCAAAGCATTCGACCCGTCCGGTGAGATTGCTGCAGGGTGCTGGATGGACATAAGGATTTCCTGCTGCGAACCGGCACAGCTTGCCGACCTTGGCTACCCTCCGTCATCAATCCGAACCAGCCACAACGGGACAGCACATTTTGACATCAGGCAACCTGACAGGCCAACAACGCTTACAATTCGAGCCTACATATCCGGTCTCCCCGCAATGTGTGTGGTGGAGATACCGAAAGCCAAACCCTGACATTGGAGGATACCCTTGAAAAAGATCATTCTTGTTTCCGCTGTTTTAATGATGATTGCCACAGGCATTGCCGTTGCCAAAGCGCCTGAAAACTTCACCTACGAGGCCAAGCAGGTCAAGGTTGGCGGGAAAACCTACAACATCAAGGTTTGCACAATCGATGCCACAAAAGCGCCGGTTGAAATCACGCTTGGACTGGCAAACCAGAGGCTGTTCAGGAGGGACAACCCGGCAAAGGTTGCCTCGTTTGAAAAAGCAGTATGCGCAATGACCGGCCCGTACCACAACGAATCCGGCGGATGGAGCAACTACCTCTTTGACAGCCACTACATCGTTGACGGCAAAACTGTAAGGATTTTCAACGGTGGCTCCAACTTCTGCGCAACCAAGGACGGCAAATGGCTCTGGGGCAGGCTCAGATTCAAAATCATGGGTAAAGTCCAGGAAAAACTGCTTCCACCCTCGCTCACCGATGTCTATGTAAGCGGTGTCAACCAGCCGCCATCGGCTTCATCGACAACGCTTTACACGGAAGAATGGGGATCGATCCCAACAACTTACGCCTCAACCTGCGTTGTCATTGAAAAAGGTGTGGTCACAAACGTTGCAACTGGTCCTGTCAGAATCCCAAAGGGCGCCGTTGTGCTCATGTACACCGGCTCAAACCGTGACAGGTGCAGCAAGGCGAAATGGCCAAAAGGGTACATCAGGAAAGGGCTTCACATCAACCTTTACTGGAAGGCGGAGTCCGGCAACAACGTCGATCTGAACAAGTGGCGTGAAAGCTCGATCATCTTTGGCGGTTCGCCAACCGTTGTCAAAGACGGCAAGGCTTACTGGAATCTGGCCGAGGACAAGTCCTACAACACTGATGCAATGAGCTACAACTCCCAAAGGTCGGCCTTTGGAATCGACGGAAAAGGCAAGGCTTTCATGGTCACCTTCACCGATGCCATCTCGATAAGGGAGGAAGGGCCTGTTCTGGTCCAGCTTGGGGTCAGGCACGCCTTCAACCTCGACGGTGGATGCTCGACGTTCCTATATTTTGATGGTTCCGTGATGGAAGACAACTGCCGCGATTTGCCTGCGATTATTATTGCGAGACAGAAAGTTGTTCCAAAGCTGTCGCAATAGAGCCTGCTGAGTTATCGACTAAAAAAAGAGAAATGAAACCGTGACAATTTGTCATGGTTTGCATATAAAACATATCTGAAATGCCTTGAGAAAAACAAGAACATGTTCTGGAACGGCGCAAATGTTGCCAGGATTGCTCGAGATGAGCTAGAGCAAATACAGCCTTTTGTCCTAGTTTGATTTGAATTTCCAATTTTTTTCAATTCTGTGAGCAAAATATTTTTGATCACTTCGTTGTTTATTACAACTGTCATGGTAATCAGTTTTGATTCTGGTAAACCCCAACTTTTCCGCTATCCTTAGTCACATGGAACCAAAACACCAAAACATGAGCCTCAGGCAGGCGGTTGCAGGAAAGCTCGCTTCCGCCCTCCAAAAAATGAATGTGGAATTCACGCCCGACGTCACCCGACCCGATTCGACCGATCACGGCGACTGGTCGTCAAACTGTGCCATGGCTCTGGCCAAACAGATGAAGAAGGCGCCAAGAATGGTTGCCGATGAAATACTTAAAAATCTCGATTTGTCAATGTTTTCAAAGGTTGAGGTTGTTGGCCCCGGATTCATGAACTTTTTCCTCAAGCCGGAAATCGTCATGGAATTTGTAAACGATGCCTGTGTTGACGGTTTTGGCCGATCGACTGTCGGCAACGGAACCAGGGTCATGGTTGAGTTTGTCTCGGCAAATCCTACTGGCCCGGTCACTGTGGCAAACGGTCGCGGTGCACCCCTTGGCGATTCTATTTCAAGGCTGCTCGAATGGGTCGGATACAGCGTTCATCGTGAGTTTTATGTCAATGACAGGGGTTCAAAAATCACAAACCTTGGCCGGTCGCTTGAGCAAAGATACAGGCAAGCGCGTGGCCTTGACTGGTCGATGCCCGAGGAAGGCTATCCAGGAGAATACCTTTTGGACATCGCCAAGGAGATGGTTCCGGATTTCGGCAGCGCTCCTTTTGAGATGAAGGACGACGAAAGGGTGACGTTCTTCGGCAGGCAGGCGGTTGAGAGGATGATCGGCTGGCAAAGGCGCGTTTTCGAAAAGTTCGGAATCAGGTTTGACCTGTGGTTTTCCGAAAGGGAAATGGCCGAGAAGGGCGCAATCGAGCAGACGCTTGAGAGGCTGAAAAAAACCGGCTGCATCTACGAATCTGAAGGAGCACTGTGGCTTCGTTCGACCGATTTCGGCGACGACAAGGATTTTGTGGTTGTAAAGTCAACAGGTGATGCAACCTACACACTCGGTGACATCGCCTACCACATCGGAAAGTTTGACCGTGGCTTTGACCTGGCAATTGATCTGATGGGCGCCGACCACCACGGCCACGTTGGCCCGATGCATGCAGGACTTCAGGCGCTTGGCATCGACCACGAAAGGCTTGAGTTTGTGCTTTATCAGCTCGTGCACCTGTTCCGTGGCGACCAGCAGATAAAAATGAGCAAGTCCAGCGGTGAGTTTGTCACACTTGAGGAACTCCTTGATGAAGTCGGAGTCGATGCTTCCAGATATTTCTACCTCATGCGGTCAAGCGACACCCATCTGAATTTCGATCTTGAGCTTGCAAAATCCCAGACGATGGACAACCCGGTTTATTATGTCCAGTACGCCCACGTCAGGTGCTGCGCGATCATGGATGACGAGAGGGCCAAGGATGTTGATGTTTCAAAGGCAACGCCTTTTGACCACCCGCTTGAAAACGCGCTTGCAATGGAGCTTCTGACGTTCCCGGACGAGGTCAGGGCGTCGGCATCGGCACGCACTCCACACAGAATCGCCGCATATGCCGAAAAAGTGGCTCAGGCACTTCACTCGTTCTATTACGAATGCCACGTTCTCAACCAGGAGCCGGACGTGAAAGCTCGAAGGATGCTGCTTGTCATGGCCACAAGAAACGTTTTGAAGGGCTGTCTTGACATTCTTGGCGTGAGCGCACCGAACAGGATGTAGCCCAAACCTGAATCAATCCAAATGATGCCGTAAATTACGGCATCATTTTTGCCTCCTATTGCCAAATCAAGTAAAATGCAATAACATCCTGTCATGAATTTCGGGAGTCACCACACCCCCACGCAAAGGAAACATGACTATGGATATTGAAATACGAAGAGTTGAAAACAAACAGTTCAGGGAATCGTTGTTTGATGAGTACCTTGACCTTGTGCACACAAGAATGCTCGAATATTTTCCGGACAACAAGCCGCTTCCTGAAGCAATAATCAGGAGATGGCTCGAGGATGATGAGAACGAAACGGTCATCAGCTTCAACGCTTTTCATCAGGGGCAGCTTGTCGGGCAAATGGATGTCATAACCAACTCCCAAACAAATCCTGAATACGAAATAAACAAGGGCTTTGGCACGCTTATCGGATATGTCAGAAAAGAATTCAGGAACCAAGGCATTGGCTCGGAGCTTGCCAGAAAATCTCTCAAGACAGCAAGAGAAAACGGACTCAACACCCTCAAATTGAGTACACACAAAGAGTCGGGTGACAGGTTTGCGCAAAACCTTGGCGCTGTCATGACATGTAAAATTTCAGGCATGAGACTCGAGATGAAAAATGTTGACCGGAACCTGATTGATGAGTGGCTCTCCATTCCTTCAAAAAACAATTCCAGCTGGTCGGTCGAACTGCATACGAAAGTAACAGAGCAGTTCATATCCGATGTTTTGGACTTGTCCTGTGCCATTCACAGAGATTTGATAAGCATCAACGGCAGCGATGCAAAAATTCTCAGGGAGGCTGAGGAAAAGGGCTTGAGAGACAGCGGTGTTTATTTGGAAAAATATATGAAAAACTACTACTGCTTTCTGGTCAAAGATGAACATGGCAAAACAATTGGCTATACAGAGGCTGGGATTGGCCATGAAGACCCTGAAAGAGTCAGACAGTATATAACAGGGGTGGCTACTGGCCAGAGAGGAAAAGGAGCCGGCAAGTACCTCAAGGCTTTGATGCTCGACCTGATCAGGACAAAACATCCTGAAGTAAGCGTCATCACCACAGGAAACAACGATCTGAACATGCCAATGCTTGGCATAAACACCAGACTCGGATTTACAAAGACAGATTGTGAAACCGGGTACAGGCTCATCATTGATGAAGCCCAAAAAAGACTGGAAATAAAATGAAGATTGAGATCAGAAAAGTTGAAAAGGAAGCACTGCTGGGATTTTTTTTCAATGAACTGATGAAAGTCTATGAACATTTTTTCAAAACAACGGTGAGTGGTTTTTCCAGTGCAATCGAGGATCTCAAAAACAGGCTGTCCTCCAGGGAGTCGCTTGAGCACTGGTTCCTGGCTTTCGATGACGGGAGAATTGTTGGATTTTCATTGCTTGGCCATGACATACCCAAAAGAAAATCAGGATGGTTTGACGTTTTCTCTCTGGAAGGTTTTGACTTGTGCGCTTTGCCTTTGCTGGAAAAGGTGATCCGCACAGCACAAGAAAATGAGATTGAAAAAATAAGAACAAGCACTTATTCAAAGCAGACATGGGAACTGGTTGAATCTGTTGGCGGAAAAGCAATGAACACCTCGGTTGAGCGAACGCTGAGCCTGAAAGATTACGACTGGAGTGTCGTTGACAGTTGGCTGACGATCAACGGTAACGACTGGATCATAAAAAGATATGGCAGCATCAGTGAAGAGTTTGTTGAAGAGATTGCAGAACTGTCTTTTGACGCAGGCAATGAAGTTTGGGCGATGGACGGCTATCCGGTTGATGACGACAAGGCAAAGCATGTCCAGTGGCTCAAGGGTTTGGACAAGCTTTACAGAGATGATGGGCTTACATTCGTCGGCTTAACGATAAGCCAGAAAAATGCTGTTATTCTTGGATTTATTGAAGGCTCTATAAGCAAGGCTGAACCAGATTTCTTCTTGCAAAGGCTTGTTGCCGTCAAAAAAGATGAGAGAGGCAAAGGAATCGGTAAACACCTCAAGGCACTCATGCTTGACCACCTCAGAACCGGCCACCCTGAAGTTGTTAGGATCAAAACAACAAACAATGCAAACAACCACTCGGCAATAGCACTAAATGAGAAGCTTGGTTTCCAGATTGTCGGAACTTACAGGGATTATCGGATCGATGTAGCAAAGGCGGTTACATCATGATTTACAAAATCGAACCAATCTCTAAAAAGATATGAACGCACCAATGCTAACTATCAGCAGACAGGCTGGGAACGGAAAGATAAACCGAAATTCCCGGAAACCGGTATTTGTCCTGAAGCGTCAATTGGAGGATGGAATGTGGAACCGGTTTCTTTTAGTCCTGATCGTTTCAGTCTTTTTTGTGCAACCTGCGCAAAACATGGGAGAGCAGCCTGAGTCAAAAGCGCCGTACATCCCAACAAACCCAATCAGCAAAACCGTTACGTCATCAATTTTTATTCCAGCCCAGAAACGTGAGCAATGGGACACGATGCTGCCGATGAACGGGATATATCCAAACAATGTTGTTTATGACGAGAACCTCGATGAAATTGTCCGAGTGCCAAATGAAAGCGGGTTCTACTATTTACTCGATGGCAAGCTCTCGTGCAGGAAATATCTGGATCAGGGAACCACTGACAGAACACCGACAAGCCTGATTGATGCTGGTGGCAAAAGGATGGTTGCCGGATCAGGTGTGGACGTCAACCCTTACATGAACACTTTCTACAACATCCATGACGACAGGATTGATTTCTACTTATTCGACAAGATGGAGCTGAAGTGTAGTGAAGATTACCAGAAGGGGTGGTATGTCTTGCCCATCTCTTATGAAAAAGTACTTTACATGAACTACGGTGTCGGTTTCAAAGTCATCGACTTGCACACGGGCAAGGTTTTAAAAACCGGTGATCAGAAGTATTTGGCCCAATGCGGAAACGGCTTGATCTGCGCTTACAAATCCTTTGTCTATGATGCAATCACTGATCGTGAATGCAAGCTGGCCGATCTTGGACTGGACAACTATTCAGAAGTTAAGATAAAAGATGATTGCGTAGATTTCTACATTCCAGATGATGACGGCATTGGTTTCAAATCCTGCAAGAGGCTCTCAAGGGTGGATGGAACCGTTGAAAACATCGAGTTCAACGGGTTGGGAAAAGACCACCTGATCGTAATTGGCTCCCGCAAAAAGCTTTTCCTTTTCAAAGACCTTTACGACACGCTCCTGATGTATGACGCACAGTCCGGAAAAGTGGCATGGACGCTGAAATTCGAGCAGCCATCAAGCATTTACGACACAATTATTTTGAGGGATTTGTCAAGAGCAATAGTTCAAACGATGGGCAAATACTACCTCATCGACATCACTGTCGGCAAAATCATAAAAGACATTCCAAGGGTCAACCTTGACCGCTGGATTCAAAGCTGCAAGGTTGGAAACAAGATTTTTTATCTCAGGCAAATGCTTTACTCAAGCCTTGATTGTGACTTGCTCTATTTTGATGGAGCGAAAGCCCAAAAAGTTGATATTCCATTCAAGCTTTCAAACTCCATGATCGACTCATCGGGAGACGACCTTATTGTGTGCAACGTAGAAGAGCGAGGCTTGACCGATAAAATCTGCCATGTCAAATACGCCATCCTAAATGCCAAAAGCATGGAGCTTTCAAAGGTTGAAGAGATCGATTTTGACAATACCTCTCACACAGGCGAAGTAATCCTGAAACATCATTACCTCTTTGCCTTCGGCGGCATCTGGCAAAAGATGCTGAATCTTAAAACCGGTAAACAGGCTGTGGTGGTTGAAAATCCGAAAACACCTGTCTCAGATTTCAAAGTTGTCGTTTCCGACAACGTGATTTACGCAGCTCTTGGCTACAAGGATAAAAACATTGCAGTGTTCTATTCCTTTGAAGCAAAATCACTTCAGAGGCTCGCCATCTCGCAATCGGTCAGCCTGTCCCCTGGAAACAAACTGCCCAGCTTCTATTACGCCGACGACAACCTTGCAATCACTTCAGCCTTAAGCCAGACGGTTGTTTGCGACTGCAACGGCAAGATCACAAAGATTCAGGGTCAGCCTGTGTTTTATGATGACGGTCAACTTTACGTTTCGCTTGGCGTGTTGCTCAGGAAGGTTGATCTGGCAACATTTGAACAGACCGACATTCATGAAAGCTACAACAATAGATGGGTCTTGTACAAGTCTGGAAACGATCTCTTTGACGGAAACAAGCTCATGAACGAAAAATTTGAAGTAGTCCAGACTGACATGAGGCTGAGCCACATCAATGATCTCAACGGCAAGCTTTACGGGTGGTGGAACTCTGGGCAGACAATCGAGCTGAAGCCGTGCCCGATTTACAAGTTGTCAAAGCCGGAGAATGGCCTGCTCGAGCTTTCAAACCTGAGAGCAGACGGATTGGCCGACGATCTTTCCGGTCACTTGGTCATATATGGTTCAAAAACAGCTGAAATTGCTGGATATTACACAACTTTGCAGGAAGTGATTTTCGATGCCATAAAACAGGGCGAGACCAGAAGAATCAGCTATGACGACAAAAAGATTGAAGACTTCAAGTATCTGCACATTCTGGTGTTTTCAAACGGTGTCTACAGGAACCCGAGCGTAATTCAAAACAGTGTAAAATACTTCGGTGGCTTCCTCGTTGGCGACAAAACCGAGACTATCTGGGGAGGGTCATTTGTCAGACAGGACAATCAATGAAATGAAAAAAAACTTGATTTTGCTGCTTGTTTTTGTGGCATCCCTTGTGCCGGCAATCAAAGCGGAAGAAATGAAAGCTGTTCCCCTGATTCCGTGCAATTCGATAGGCGCTGAAACGATTAGCGAAATCTATATCCCTGACAATATGAGCCAGAAATTTTCAATGAAGGACGACAAGCGTTTCTCCGGGAACACGGTCATTTTGGATCAGGAATTGAATTTTGTTGCAAGGACGCCGGCTATAAACGGGAATTACTGGCTGGACGGCAAAAAGAGCGCCTGGCAGACTTCTCTGAACGTGAACTACGCCGGAAGTTTTCCACCGCCATCATTGCTTGAGATGGACGGGAAATCGTGGTACCTGCCAAGCTGTTGTGTGGCGTGCCCGCTTGACAACCTTTGTGTAGAGTGGGCTTCATCCGGTTTGATCTTCAAAGAGCTTGGCACCGGTGCAAATATTTGCGCGCTTGCGGGGGAAACGCTCCTGCCACAGCAGTATGAAGTTTATCAAGCCGGTTCTGGCATGGTTGGCTTTATCGACAAAAATAGAACATTCAAGCTGGTTGATTTGAAAGCCGGAAAGGTTGTTGAAAGCGTGGCTGATGGCACACATTGGGACATCGGCAACGGTTATTTTGTGACACCAAGTCTGATTTATCGCATAAAGGATCGAACAAGCACTGACATCTCCAGCCTTGAGTTGAAACCATACACGAACTTTGCGATAAAAAAAGACCACATCGAATTTTATGCAGACAAAACCATTGGTTATCCGGCAAAAATGCTGCCAAACCCTCAGATTCTGGAAGTTGACTTCAATGGCAAACTCCTGAAAAAAGTTGAGCTGAAGCTGCCTCAAATAACGAAGATCATTGGTACGGAAGGCAAACTGGCTCTGCTTCAGACCGGCAACGAATTTGACTCGGATCCCAGACGTTTGTGGGCGATGGACACGCAGTCAGGCAAAGAAGTCTGGAGCATCGACCTGGAACCGCTAGGGTCGGAAGTGCTTAAATCATGGATTGTTGCGGATAATTTCCCAAAACTTCTGGCACAGACCTGGACAGAAAACCTCAGAATCGACATCAACTCCGGAAAGATCGAAAAAAAGGTTGACAGCAGAGGAATGCAGACTGTCACCAAAACGGTTGTGGCAAACAAATTTTTATTTTGTGGTCAGTCGTATGTATACAAAAACCAGTTCAAATCAGTGCTTGTCAAAACTGGAACCGATGGCAGGTCAGAAGTTGTCGGGCTTCCGTTTGAGCCAGAAATCATGCTGCTTGACTCGGACGAGAGAAAAATATTCATTGTCAGTCAGGGGAAAGATTCGATTCAGACGGCGTCGGTTGATGCAGTAACCGGAGAAGTAGTCGCTGGTTCGTGTTTTGATGTGGATGAAAATCGGAGTGTGAAACTCGAGAAAAACTTTATGGCAGTTGACTCAAAAAAGAAGCTGGCAATTGTGAATCTGGAAAACAAAAAATCAATTGAAATCATGAAGTCTTCAGACCAGTTTTCGATCAAAGCTTCGCAGTCGCACCTTTATGTTCTTTGCGCAGACCTTTTTACTTTGAAGCCAACGCTTTTTGTTTACGATAGCAAGCTGAACCCGGTTTCAAAAACACCGCTTCCAAAGAACACCAACACAATCCTTGCAGCAAACGATATCTGGGTGGTGATGAACGGTTGTATTTCGGACTGCAACGGAAACCTGCAACAGTTTGACGGAGGCTGCATAAAACTTGATGGCAATATGCTCTGGGCCGGTTTTAGCCAGTCAAAGTCTGTGGTGTACAGGATCAATCTTGCCACAGGCGAGAAGACGCTGCTTGAGGGTGTATCAACTATCAATCCAATACGATCATCGATCCCTGGCTATAACTTTGACGGTTTCAACGCTTACGATTCCGATTTCAAAATCACGCAGTGCCCGTTCAGGTTCACCTGGGCTGAGGAAATTGATGGGGAATTCTGGGGTGGTTTCGATGGAATGTATGGTGTTGCAGCACAACTCAAGCCTTCTCCGTCATATTCAGTGGAAATGAGCGATGACGGCAACGTAAAGATCACCAACACCTCAACACAGTTTGCCCTCTCTGGCAGCGTTGTGTCTGGAACTTTTGAAGGAAAGACTGTTTCAGGCGTCACAGGTTTTGGCAGGCAAATGGACTTTCCATTTCTTGAGCCTGGCCAATCCTTCACGTTCAAGGCTAATACCGAGAGAAACCTCTGTCTGGCAATCGTTTCCAATGGAATGAGCGAACGTGAGGTGCCGCCGAACAAGCCAATGTTTTCCGGCACCCCGATTTCCGACAGGGAACCGGAAACAATCTATATTGTTGCTTGGATGAAAACCAGCACCGGTTTTGAAAGACTGAAGCTCAGGGATTTCGACTTCTGAGTAATAATTCAAGTATATACAAGTAATTTAAGTCCAGTTTATGACATTAAGAAGAAAAAAATTGATTTTTCCATTCTTGAAATAAAGGTACCAACTGCTACCGTAATAAAACCGTAATAAATTACAGGAGGTTTTTTCATGCACATTCCCGATGGATTTGTCTCCGTGCCAGTTGCATTGACTACAATCGGTGCATCCGGCATCTCTTTGGGTTTTTCAATCTGGAAGACCACAAAGACACTCGTTGAGAAGCAGGTTCCCCTGCTTGCCGTTTCGGCAGCCTTCATCTTTGCTGCCCAGATGCTGAATTTCCCTGTTGCTGTTGGAACATCCGGCCACTTTCTTGGAGCGCTCCTTGCAGCTATTTTGCTTGGGCCATGGGCTTCGTTTATCGTGATGACCATTGTTCTGGTGCTTCAGGCGCTCATCTTCAAGGATGGCGGACTGTTTGCCCTCGGCGCCAACATCTTCAACATGGGCTTTGTCGGTGGAGTCCTGAGCACATGGATTTTCATGGGATTAAAGGCCATCATGCCAAAGAAGAAAAGCGTATTCCTGGCGCTTGTCGGTGTGGTTGCGTGGCTGTCCGTGATTCTTGCTTCATTTGCCTGTTCGGTTGAGCTTGGAGTCTCGGGCACGTTTGAATTTGTGCCGGTCACTTTGTCGATGTTTGTGGTTCACGCAATCATCGGTGTTGGCGAAGCGCTGATCACAGTTGCTGTTGTCTCGGTTGTGCTTTCGGTCAGGCCTGATCTTGTTGCACTCTGGGGAGGCGAGCAATGAACAGAAACTTTTGGTTTATAATCGCCGGGCTGGTTTTGGCTCTTGTTCTGGCTGTGTTCATCTCACCTTTTGCTTCACCTTCACCAGATGGGCTTGAGAGGGTGGCGCAAGACAAGGGTTTTCTTGAAAAGGCAGTGGATTCCGGTTTAAATTCTCCTTTGCCGGATTACACGACTCCGGGTGTTGAAGATGCCGGTTTATCGACCGGTATTGCCGGTGGCATTGGCGTTATTGCCGTTTTCGGTGTAGGCCTTGGCGTTGCGTTCATTTTGAAGAAAAGGAAAGCTTGAGACACGACTTTCTCGACTCCCACTGCCACAAGGGCAGCCCAATGTGTACGCTTGACCCGAGGGCCAAGCTCCTTGCAACTCTCGCTTTCATCATCTCGATAACACTGCTCCCGCCAAACGCTTGGTGGGCTTATCTGGCATTTTTTGCGGTTGTGACCGTTTTTGTCGTTGCAAGCAGGATCAGCCTGTCACACTATTTTCAGGCGCTGCTTGTGATTTTGCCGTTGCTCCTGGCTCTTTCAGCTGCGACACCGTTCCTCAGGCCTGGCATTGCCGGGCTTGAGGCTGAAAAGATTGGAATTGTCAGCTATAGATTGACAGCGCTATTCGGGTTGGTTGCAAAGACCCTGCTTTCATATGTGTTCTCGCTCGTGCTACTTTTCACAACCAGCTTCACAAGGCTCATGGAAGCTTTCGAACGTCTGGGCATTCCAAAAATTTTCGTGATGACAGCCAATTTTGCCTACAGGTACCAGTTTGTGATTGTTGATGAGGCTGAAAGGCTTGTCAGATCAAGAAATTCAAGGCTCTGGCAGCCCAGATTCATCACCCAGGCAAAAACTATTGGCTACATGGCAGGAACTTTGTTTCTGAGGTCTTACGAACGGTCGGAGCGGGTCTACATGGCCATGTCTTCGCGAGGTTTTGACGGGAGCTTCAGAACTCATGCACAAATGAAAATCGTTGCAGGCGACATCGTCTACATTTTCTCCTGTGCCGTTTCAATTGCCGTAATATGGATGTTGTTTGTATGAACGAGATTTGCGTTATAAAAAACCTGAGGTACTCCTACCCTGACGGCACAAAAGCCCTTGATGGCATCGATTTTTCAATGGTCAGGGGCGAAAAGGTTGCTGTCCTTGGCGCTAACGGAGCTGGAAAATCCACACTAATGCTGCACTTAAACGGTGTCCTTGATGGTGCCGGTGAAGTTTTAATAGACGGGATCAGGCTTGAAAAGAAGACTCTCAGGCAGATTCGGCAAAAGGTTGGCCTTGTGTTTCAAAACCCCGACGACCAGCTGTTTTGCCCGACTGTTTTTGACGACGTCGCCTTCGGCCCTCAAAACATGAACCTTTCAAAAGACGAAGTTGCAAGAAGAGTCGTTCAGGCTTTGAGTCAGGTTGGGCTGTCTGGTTTCGAAAAACGAAGCCCTTTCCATCTTTCCACAGGAGAGAAGAAGAGGGTTGCCCTTGCAACCGTGCTTTCAATGGACTCAGAGCTGATCGTGCTCGATGAACCCACAACAAATCTTGACCCCAAGGGCAGGCGGGAAATCCTTGAACTCCTGACGGCAATCGACCGTTCGATGATCATCGTGACCCACGATTTTGAAATGGCTGCCAAACTTTGTCCAAGGTCAATCGTGATTTCGCAAGGCAGAATCATGGCTGATGGCACAACATCAACTATCATCTCAGACACGAAGCTGCTTGAAACCTGTGACTTGGTGTAATCAGTCGTCGAAAATGATTTGTGCGGCAAACAACCCGTCAACCTCGACAACCTCAAGCCCGTGGTAGGTTGCAGCCTTGACGCAGTGTTTGGCAATTCCTTCAAAAATCTCGCCTGAAACTGCAACTTTCATGGTCAAACCACAAATCTCGGCCTCAAAGGTTGAGGGCAGAAAACCTGAGGTGTCGAAAAGATAGATCAGGTGATTTAAAAACCTGACCAGAAGTGACTCTTTGTCTGGCGCTTCAATTTCAAAGCTTTCAGTTGTTGTTTGAACCTCTGGTTTGTCGCCAGCCACAAGAAACCTGAAACCTTGCATGGCCGACTCAAACAATTCCGGCACCGACCACCCTGAAACCTCGATTGCAAGATCGGCTGTGTGTGGAACGACTTTGAAGCTCATCAGGAGAGATAAGCGACAAACCTGCACGGAGCTGACCCTGAACAGGTTGTGCCGACAACATCACCTTCCAGTTTGCGTTCAAGCGCTGTGCCAAGGTGCTTCAAAACGTGTCCCAAACAGCAATAGCAGTATGTTACCGATACTTTCCTGCCAGATCGGGCGCAGTGGCACCAGCATGGGCCAAAGCCAAAGTTCACATGAATTTTATCCCCATCCAGCTTCACTTCATAGCCTTTCACAGCTCCATTGAAGCCGATCGCAGCTATGGCGTTTATTGCAGCAACTGCTTCGGGCAAAGGAAGTTTCATCGCAGCAATCTGCTTCATCGCCTCAAGCCTTGCTCCCGTCACCGAGCAGGCGTTTCTCTGTCTGACAGTTTTGCACACGTCAACTGGCAAGAGCGAATCCATCCGATCCATCGCCTCTGCCAGCCATATCCCGATCTTTTCCTTTGTTGACGACTTTTTCACACTCTGGCCACCGGCCATGATCAGCGAGATTGTGGGTTCATCAACCCCAGCCGCCCTCAATTCGCGGTCAAGCTCAAAAACGCGATGGTAAGGATATTTTTCCACTTTCAATCCAGATAAACTTCAAACCTGCATGGGCCGGTTCCAGAGCATGCCGAGCCGACAACATCGCCACGAAGAGGTTTTCTTCGCAGGGCAACCTCCATGAGCCTGAGAACGTGGCCTTTGCAGCAGTGGCAGTATGTCTGGGAAACCTTTCTTCCGGCAAACTTTGGTGAGCAGACGCATTCTCCGCAGCCAAAGTTGACGTTTATCTTTTTGCCGTCCAGCTCGACCTTGTAGGCGAAAATTTTGGACTTGTCTACTTCCTTGACCGTCTCTTCAAGAGTGAGGTTCATTTTAGCTATAGCCTTCATGGTTTCAAGCCTCTTGCCACCGGTGCAGCAGGCGCTGTCCTCACGAACCCTGTTCCTCAAATCCTTTGGCAAAAGCTCGTCCATTCGATCCATCGCCTCGGCAAGCCACTGCGCCTTGTACTTCGGGTTCAGGGTGTTCAAAATCTGGTCGCCACCCTCCATGATCTTTGCCCGAACAGCCGGATCAACGCCTTCCTTCTCGAGGTTCTTGTCCAGGTCTCTTACTCTACCAAAAATCTTTTTGTCCATCTGTCCTCCGTTTACGATGATGATAAGGCAAACCGCCATTAAAAAGAATACCTGTGGCGGGTTTCACGCTTTCAAGTTTGGCAAAACCGATGTATCATACCCATAAATGAACCGTTCACCAAAAACTTTGGCCGCCGTCTGGCTTTCGTCATTTCTTGTCTATTATGCCGTGCTACCCTGTCTGCTTCTGGGTTCGACGTGGCTGATAAGGCTTGTGGTTTCGGAACCACCGATAAACTTCGGTTGGATAAACTGGGTGGTTGGATTGGTCATTCTCGCTCCAAACCTTGTCATATCGGTCTGGACGCTTGCGACCCTGTACAAAAAAGGGTTCCTTGACGCAGCCACACAGAAACTTGTGACCACCGGCCCTTACGCGCACTCAAGAAATCCATTGGTTGTTTCAACGTTTTCTGTCTACTGGGGAGTCGGGATCATCATCGGATCACTTGTTTTCATAATCCTCACATCATTTTGCTTTCTTGTCATGGTTGTGGTGATTGCGCTGTTTGAGGAAAAGTCGCTTGAGCGCAGATTTGGCAGGGAGTATCTGCTTTACCGCCAGAAGACGCCGTTTATGATACCGAGGAAAAATAGGAGGATAAAAAATGAATTACTTTAGTTGGATATTTGATGCTATACCAGCATTAATTGGTGCCATCATTGGTGCGACAGCTTCAATAGCAGTAATAAAGATTGAAGCAAACAACCAAAATAAGATTGAAAATAGAAAAATAGCTATTGAATACATAATGCATAAAATATATAAAATCGAAGAGAATTTACAATCATATGATGATATACTAAAACATGTAGTACCGTTTAATGTTGCTATGAGTACTAATAATAAATCTGAATTACTAAGAATATCTAAGATAGTAAATGATTTCATTAATTCAGAAAATAGAACAACTTCGAAAATATTTGCTTATTTACCAATAGATAAAATTAATAACATTAAACAACATTTTGAAAACTATAAAAAAGCAATTGAAAATATAAAAAAGGACAATTACACAGATATCACTGTGTTGACCTTTAAGTTAATGCAAGAAATTCATACATTATTGACAGTTGAGATCATGTTATATAATCAAAGATTACAGAAGAATGTTGATATGTATATCAAATAGACACTTGAAATTAAAGCTTTTACAACCATTATAATCTTATGAACTTCTTTGAACTGGACACCACAGCCTTGCAAGAGTGGATGGCAAACCACGGCATGGAGAAATACAGGGCCAAACAGGTCATGTCCTGGGTTTGGGACAAGAATGTGCTTGACCCGCAACAGATGACCAACCTACCCGAATCAGACAGAAACCAGCTCAGGGAGTTGTTTTCAAACGCCCCAACCGTTGAAAAGGCTGTAAGGTCAAGGGACGCTTCAAGAAAAGTCCTGATCGCCTACCCCGACGGCAAAAAAGTCGAGATGGTGCTGATGAAATCGGTCGGCCACCTCACACTTTGTGTTTCAACACAGATTGGATGCGGGTTTTCATGCTCATTTTGCCAGTCCGGCAAGGAAGGGCTTGAAAGAAACCTGACAGCAGGCGAGATTATGGCGCAAGTCGCACTTTGCAGCCCAAGGCCGAGAAACATTGTTTTCATGGGCATCGGTGAGCCTCTGGCAAACTGGGACAACTTTGTGAAGGCTGCAAAACGCCTCAACAAGGAAGCCGGAATCTCGATGAGGCACATGACGGTTTCAACCGTTGGCGTGCCTGGAAAAATCATGCTTGTTGGAAAGGATCTCCCGCAAATGAGACTTGCGATCTCTCTCCATGCACCAAGGCAGGCAACAAGGGAACGAATCATGCCCAGAGCCGCAAAAGCCCTGAAGATGCGCGACCTGATCGACGACATAAAAGACTACGTCGCACTGACAAAAAACCGTGTGACATTTGAATACATCATGATTTCCAAGGTCAACGACTCAATCGATGACGCAATCGCCCTTTCAGACTTGCTTTCCGGTGTTCCGGCGCTCATAAACCTGATTCCATATAACGAAATCGAAGGCTCAGAATTCCACCCGTCATCCCCGCAAGCCATCAGGAAATTTCTAGAGCTTTTGAGGGCTGAAGGGTATGACGCAACCGTGAGAAAATCCCTTGGCTTAAGCGAAAATGCAGCCTGTGGCCAGCTCAAAGCTCATGAAAGTTAGAAAAGCCCGAAAATTTCTTGTCTGGCTGGTTGTGGTGGCAATCTTCCTTGGATTGTCGGCGCTCATCTTTTTTGTCTATGTCAATCACGTGGCCTCAACCCCTTTCGGGGAGCAGCCGTTTCCAAAGCAGATAAAAATTGAAAAGGGTGAAACCCCTCAGACAATTGCCGACAAATTGTATGACGATGGCGTGATCTCTTCAAAGTGGATTTTCCTGTTCGAGGTCAGAAAGCAGAATGCGGGATCAAGGCTGCAGGCCGGCATTTTCATCTTCGACAAACCCTTTGACATGAAACAGGTTATCACAAAATTGGAGACTGAAGGCAAGCTCCCGGCAAAAGTCCTGACATTTCCAGAAGGCTCAACCATTACCCAGGAAGCAAAGGCAATTTCAGACAAGCTTGGCAAGGCAACACCTTTCAAGGAAGTCGCACTCACCGGCAGAAAACGCTTTCCTTTCAAGTTCTCCTCAACCATTTCAACCGACTCTCTTGAAGGCTACCTTTTCCCCGACACCTACCAGTTTGACAGCCTGGAGCCTGGGATTGTGGTAAAAACCCAGCTCAGGCGATTCGAGCAGATGTTTGACGACAAGATGGTTGCAAGGTGTAAAGAGCTTGGCAAAACTGTTCATGAAATCGTCACTCTCGCCTCGATCATCGAAAAGGAAGGCGCAAACGCCGACGAAATGCCGGTTGTTGCCTCGGTATTCTGGAACAGGCTTCGTGATGGCTGGATGCTCCAGTCTGATCCGACGCTTATGTACGTTCTGGACAAGCACGACAAGGTGCTCACCCTTGACGAGATGGCGATGGACAACCCTTACAACACCTACAAAAACCTTGGTCTTCCACCAGGCCCGATCTGCAACCCGGGCAAAACCGCGCTTATGGCTGCACTCTATCCCAAAGACACCAAATACTTCTTCTTTGTTGGCGATGGCAAAGGCCACACCGACTTTTCCGAAACCCAGTCCGAGCACGAGCGGAAGATGGAAAAGTACTGGGGGAGTTACAAGATAAAGCCGTAGCTTGAAATAATTATTACTTAAGATAAGAAAAAAATCTGGTCAATGATCATTATTAATTGGAAGGCAAGTATTTTTGTGTATTTATCTGAACTTACAACACCATGATCAACCGCATTTCTACTAAAAGGAATGTTGTCACTTGTTTCATCAAAATCGGAAAAGAAAAAATCAATTAGAAAATCCTTGAAGGGGTCTTGAAGTAGTAAAGAGTTGGTATCACTTTTTTTGTTTGCTTTATCGCACAAATTTGAAGCAAGTATTTTTTGAGTGATTTTTATTGTTTGTTTTCTTTCTTCAATAGGATAAGCACTTCTAAGAATCCCCTCTATTTCTGACGTTAATGTTTTAATGCAATTAATGTAATTTCCTTGCGTAAAAGCATTTATTCCAGCAAGCAATATTTCCTTCTTCTCTTTAAAAATCTTTTTAGACCACCAGGCATTTATAATATCATTTATTTTATTTTCATCATATTTTTCAATTACTTCATTAATTATCTCATGGCAAAAGTTTCCTGTGGAATACATTTTTTCTAATGTTGAATAATCATCTGGAATTAGTTGAATATAAGGAAACCAACCATCCTTTTTCATTTTTCCAAAAATAGACTCATTACTTATTGTATCATATATATCAAAAAATATTAATTTTCTATATAATATCGATAGATCTCTTTTCATCATTACCAAATTAAATTTCTCAATTGCCCCTGACGATTCAAACGAAGAATATTGATTAGAAAAGTCGAAATACAAACCAAACCTCCACCCGCATTTAAAACAATAAATCAGACAATCGTTCTCTTGTAGATTAATATATGGAAAATAAACTTCCTGAATATCTGCTATTTGTGATTTTTTCACTTCTTTCCCTAATATAACTTTATTCTTTGCTATTATCTTAAAAATAATATCAAATTTATTTATGTATACGTCAGCACTTTGATCAGAGTGAATCATTATCAAGATTTTATTAATATCTTCTTCTCTAACCTTACAGATGTTAGAGAAATAATTTATTATATTAATAAAATGATAAAATGATGGATCATCCGATGTTGATGAAAACTTATATAGAACATCTCCTTTATCTCCCGGTTTCACATAACTCATTGATATTCCACAAATTTTTTCTATTTTATCTATGTGAAAGTTGCTCATACAAATTCTATTATATTATTATGATCGTAAATAGCGACTAAGTGACTACTCGGTTCTATTACAATTATACTACACTATGTAGATTAGCAATACTAGACGCAAATTAGAGACATCGGATTCCTGCATATACCTAAATAGTCTGTGGTAGTATAACATTGGCTCAACAATTGCTGTAACACGAGAACGTTAGTGAGGCACAGAATTATTGTGCTTTTGGAGTTAAGAATTATGTAAATTGCTCGATTGGTATATATAGTTTACTTTGTCAGTAAGATAACTGCAATCTAAACCGGGGCTGGCATGAATATTGTACCACACTGACTTTTCTAAAGACCAGTCCGAGCACGAGCGCAAAATGGAAAAGTACTGGGGGAGTTACAAGATAAAGCCGTGAGGCTCTCGTCTGAATTCCTTTGCCTTAAAGCTGTGTTGGGCAGGAACAACGGCCACTGTCTTTGCAATGTTGATTTCATCGGCTATACTGACATTCATGACAGTTATAAGACAAAACAAGCAAGGGACAGACGGCAAAACAGGAGAATCGGTCGTTGCAAAAGCATTTGGTCTGAACGGCCAGTCATGGCTGAGGCACGCAAATCCGGCAAGCGTGTGGACCAGATATGTGATTTTGGCTCTCCTGAGCGCTGCGATTTGGTCAAGAGTCTGGATCGGCTGGTATTGTCTGGTTCCCATAGCTATTTTGCTGGTTTGGACAAAGATCAATCCGTTGTTTTTCTCAAAACCTGAAAACTTCAACTCCTGGGCTTCAAAAAGCGTTATTGGTGAGATGATGTTTTCAAACAGAAAAAGCGTGCCGGTAAAAACGCATCACCTCCCCGTGGTTTCAGCCCTTTATACTGTCCAGTTTGCAGGTGTTGCCCTGTTAACGTGGGGGCTGTATTTTCTGCAGCTGTGGCCGGTTCTCCTTGGACTGGCATTCGTTTACCTTGGGAAAACATGGTTTCTAGATCGGATGGTTTGGGTTTTCGAGGAGATGTCTGGCGACCAGCATTACAAAGACATGTTGACAAAGAATTTTCCACATTGATTTCTAAAAAACTATTTTGTCTGCAACATTTTAATCATTATTGGGCAACAGACTAAAATTCCGCTCACCTAAAATTCAAGCTCTTCATGGCATATTGCCTATTTGCATGATACCGGATTTATCTTCCACTTTCGGATTACTTTCTTGCATTTAACTTTTAACTATATAACGTAGTACTATATTCCGTAGAAGGAGAATAAATGAAAAAAATCATCTTGCTGACACTTTCCGTTGCGATGGCTCTCACTGTGCTTCCCGTGATGCAAGCTTTCGCCTTCTCCAGAGGTGATGATCCACCTCCAGGCGGTGGTGGCGGTGGAAAACCTCCCGTTGGCGAACCAGGTGGCAGAGGTGGTGAAGACAATTCGATCCTCTCAACGGTTTGGGCTACAGAACCCGAAAAAACCCAGCTGGATGCTGGCCAAAGCGCCACATTCACGCTCACGGTGACGAACAAGTCCAAAAACTCTGAAGCTGTCGAAATCTCGACAAAGGATACAGGACTCACGCTTGCGCCAAAGAGCTTCACTCTTGCGGCAGGTGCAAAGACCGACATTTCCGTGACTGTGGTCATGCCTGTGCAAAACGACAAACCGGAAGCAAACTTTTCCATCAACTTCACAAGCGTCGATGTGAAAAACAAAACCGTGATGCTTAGAATCAGGTACAAAACCCCAACAAATGGGCAAAAAGCCAACCAGCAGATTGAAACAGTCTGGGAAACACAACCAGAAAAGACCCAGCTGGATGCTGGCCAATCAGCAACCTTCAACCTCAAGGTCACAAACAAGACCGATGCAAGCAAGGCAATCACCCTCTCAACCAAAAATACTGGTCTGACCATAACTCCAATAAGTTTCACCCTCGTTGCGGGTGCGAGCACGACCGTTGCTGTGGCTGTAATCATGCCGGCACAAGACAACAAGCGCGAAGCAGAGTTTGCAATTAATTTTGCATGTGACGGCGTCACCGGAAAGTCAGTCAAATTCAGAATCATGTACAAAACTCAGGTCAAGCCGCCAGAACCAGCCAAGGAAATCGTTACATCTTGGACTGCAGACCCAGCAAAAACCACGCTTCTGGCCGGACAGACAGGTACATTCACACTCAACCTCGCAAACAAATCAACAGCCGAACAGACAGCGACGCTAACGACCAAGAGCACCGGGCTGACTATGACACCGGCAAAGTCCACCATAGCAGTCGGTAAAACTGCAGCAATCGCCGTTAAAGTCGTCATGCCAACCCAGGGCAAAAACACCCAGGCCGAGTTTGTGATCCAGATCGCAAACGCAGCCGGCAAAACCTTTACCGTCAAGTTCGTCATCAAATACAAGGCAACAACATGTGTTTTCGCCTCGGCTTGGGTAACAAACCCAAACAACGCCTCACTTGCTCAGGGAGCCAAGGGCACATACGGACTAAAAATCACTAACACAAGCAATGTTTCAACAACGTTCAAACTGACGGCTGGCAAAAATATGACGCTTTCAAGCAAAACTTTCGCTCTTGCAGCCGGGAAGGCCGCAACAGTCACAATAACCGCCACCATGCCAACCAAAGCGGCAAAGGCAACAAAAGCAGATTTCAGCTTTGTCGTCGGCTCAACCTGTGGCAAAAGCTCAACAATAAAATTCTCGATAAAATACAAATGATTTGACCAACTCCAACCAGGCTCCGTCAAACCGACGGGGCTTTTTTGTTTGCGCTTGCATTGATGAACCAAACAAATACTATTTGTACTATGGGAAAACTGCTTGGAATCAAACCGACCGACAAGGAAATCAAAAAATACTGCGAAGACATCGAGGACCTCTACAAACTCGGGCAAACAAAAGAATCTGCGGTTGTTCCAAAATTTGAGGCTCTTCTAAGCTATTGCGCAAAAAAAGTCGGCTGGCTGCTTTCAAGCGAGTATGTCATCAGTCGCATCGGCAAGCGTCCAGACGGGGCTTTCCTTGATGAGTTCAGCTATTCCCAGGGCATCATGGAAGCCAAGGACGATGACGACGACCTTGAAGACGAGGTCAAAAACAAGTTCGCAATCGGCTACCCCCGCAACAACACAATCTTTTGGCAGCCAAACCGGATAATCATCTATCAGAACAACAAAAAAGTTCTTGACGCACAGATCGGCAAAATCTCAAAAGACCTGGTTGGCAAAAAGATCGAGCACTCTTTGGAAACCAGAACAAACTTTGCCCAGGCTTTAAACACCTTCTTTGAGTTCGAACCGCCACATTATGAGCAGTGGCTTGAGGCGGTCGAGGCGTTCAAACAGGCTGTGCCGGAGCTTTCTGCCGGTTTGCTCGAAAAAATCAACCAGGCCAAAAAGGACAACAAAAAGTTCAAGGATGCCTTTGCCAGCTTCCGTGAAATCTGCAAGCAGTCGATAAACCCAAACATCAGCGACACGGCAATCGAGGAGATGATCATCCAGCACCTGCTCACAGAACGGTTGCTCCGAAAGGTGTTCGACCTCGACCGGTTCACGCAGGACAACACCATCGCCCACCAGCTTGAGGAAGTCATCGCTTCGCTCACCTCCGAATCGTTCAACAGAAAGGAATTCCTTGGCAGACTCGACGGCTTCTACAAATCGATCGAGGCTGTGGCCGAAGACATTGAAGACTTCAGCGAAAAACAG
>CAZXEH010000027.1:0-25931 GCA_964639885.1 uncultured Caldisericales bacterium
GTCAATTCCTTTGAGTTTCAACCTTGCGGCCGTAGTCCCCAGGTGGAATACTTAACGCGTTGGCTACGGCGGTGAACAGATTGAACTGCCCACCACCAAGTATTCATCGTTTATGGCTAGGACTACCAGGGTATCTAATCCTGTTTGCTACCCTAGCTTTCGTGCCTGAGCGTCAGTTATGGACTCGGAAGCCGTTTACACCACGGGTGTTCCTTCTAATATCAACGGATTTTACCTCTCCACTAGAAATTCCACTTCCGTCTTCCACACTCTATCCTGCCAGTTTTAGGAGCAGCCCCAAGGTTAAGCCTTGAGATTTAACTCCTAACACAACAAGACGCCTGCGCACCCTTTACACCCAGTAATTCCGGATAACGCTCGCTCCCTACGTATTACCGCAGCTGCTGGCACGTAGTTGGCTGGAGCTTATTCGCTTGGTACCGTCAGACGGTATTGATGTTGTCGCAACCGTGTTCTTCTCAAGCAAAAGAACTTTACAATCCTAAGATCTTCGTCGTTCACGCGGTGTCGCTCGTTCAGGCTTTCGCCCATTGACAAAAATTCCCGACTGCTGCCTCCCGTAGGAGTCTGGGCCGTGTCTCAGTCCCAATGTGGCTGTCCGTCCTCTCAGACCAGCTAACCGTCATAGCCTTGGTGCAGCCGTTACCTCACCAACTAGCTGATAGTGAATAGGTTCATCCAGAAGCGACAGCTTGCGCCGCCTTTCTTTACAGAGGTTTTCCTCCGCAACATTATCCGGTATTGTTCAATCTTTCGACTGGTTATCCCGAACTTGAGGGCAGATTCCCTATTTGTTACTCACCCGTTTGCCGCGATACCCTTGCGGGCACGCTCGACTTGCATGTATAAGGCACACCGCCAGCGTTAATCCTGAGCCAGGATCAAACTCTTCGAGCAACTTTTTTAGGTGCTCTAAGTTTTGATTGCTCAAAACACACCTTTTTGTGTCTTTTTTTATTGTTATCCAATTCTTATAAAGGAATTGAGGATTCGCACTACCTAGTTTTCAAGCTGCCTTGCCACTGAGGGGTCCTTCCGGATTTCCGTCAGTGAAACTCAAGATTACCACTTTTAAGGTTCTGTGTCAAGTGCTTCACTTTCGTTCCGCAGTCGACAGTTTGAAAAGTTTACTGAAAATGGCCGACTTGTCAACAGGGTGTTTTAACTGAACCAAAATCGGTAAACTTGATTGATATTTTCTACATTCATCGGAATGGGTCAACCAAGGCAAGTTAAATGGTTTTTGTGGTGCAAGATGACGGTTTTGTGAATAAGTTAACCCTGACAAATATAGTTTGGAATTACGTTTTAAGGTGCTAATAAACATCAATAATGCCAGGGTGTAGTCAATCCACCTAAACCCCAATGTTCGATAAACCTCAAAAAAGTCTGAATTAATATAGCATTGTTCTTTTTTACCAACATGAATGATCAAGACCTCTGATTGAAACTAAATACTGCTATATACAATGTCTTATGGTCATCGTTGATCCTGGAGCACCCAAAACGATCCAACCGGTTTTGAACCAAACACCCCAATCTCACTTCGATTTAACAGTTACTATATTGCAAGAATTTTGCATTTAGATACCATCCAAAATATGAATACAAACAACGAAAAAAACCTCGGAAATTCCTGCATCGTTGAAGCTGCAGGACTCCCACTTTCATCTGCTCCAGAAAATTCCACATACATCATAACAGGCTACAAAGACTGCACCCAAAGGCAAAGGCTGAGCAACCTCGGGCTTGGAATCGGTGCAATCCTCGAAGTGATCGCAAACATCTACGGTAAACCACTGATCATCTTTGCCCGCGGAACACGTTTTGCCATTTCAAGGCGAGCCGCCGCCGAAATACTGGTGAAACATGAAATCCATTAAGGTTGCCGTTGCCGGTAACCCAAACTCTGGCAAAACAACTGTTTTCAACCAGCTGACCGGTTCGAGCCAAACAACCGGCAACTGGACAGGTGTTACTGTCGACATCGCATCCGGTAAAAGAATTGTTGGCGACACCGAGATAAACTTCATCGATCTTCCCGGCACATACTCATTGTCAACACACTCGGACGATGAAAGAGTTGCCAGGGACTTCATTCTGACCCAGAAACCGGACGCTATTATAAATGTTGTCGACGCAACCGCGCTCGAGCACAACCTCTACCTCACTCTCCAGCTGCTTGAGCTTGGAATGCCGGTTGTCATTGCGTTGAACATGTTCGACATGGTCGGCAGGAACGGCCTTGAAATCGACATCGCCAAACTGTCAAAAGAACTCGGCGTTCCCATAATTCCAACGTCTGGCGTCAAAGGAACTGGAATCGATGAAATAGCAAACGCTGCCCTTGATGTGGCAACTACACATGCCAAACCGAAATTTGAAACCCATTACGGCGAAGACATCGAATCTTCGACAAAGAGAATCCAGAGCGCGCTTCAGGCTGACGAGGTGGCAAAAACCATCTACCCTATCCACTTTTTTGCCCACAAGCTGCTCGAACGCGATACACAGGTTGAGGCAAGCCTTGAAACCATCCACCATCCTGACATCGTACACAGGATAGTTGACGAGGAGATTGCAAGATTATCATCGATCAATGGCGACGTTGAAACGCTTATCGCCGACAGGCGTTACGGAATAGCCAACGCCATCGCGAGAAAGGCTTCAAAAGTCCCTCCCCGAAACAGTCTTGTTGACAGAATTGATTCTGTTGTACTTGGAAAATTCTCCATCCCAATCTTCGTGGCAATCCTTTTCGCAATTTTTACACTCACATTCCAACTGGCTGACCCTATCTCAAACATCATCGTAACTGGATTCAACTGGCTCGGAAATCTCCTGCAGACATCAATTCCCGGCTGGATTGGAGCTGCTTCAAAATCTGTCATCGCCGATGGCATCGGTGGGGTCATGTCGCTTTTGCCAAATATCTTCATCCTCTTTGTCTTCATCGCTTTCCTTGAGGATTCAGGTTATATGGCAAGGGTGGCCTACATCATGGACGGGCTGATGTCGCGAATAGGACTTTCAGGCAAGGCGTTCATTCCATTCGTCGTCGGCTTCGGGTGCTCTGTTCCAGCTGTCATGGCCACCAGAGCGCTTGATACAAAGCGGGAGCGTATTGTAACAATGCTGACCGCACCTTTTGTCTCGTGTTCAAGCCGAATGGCCGTGCTGTTCTTTTTGGCACCACTGTTCTTCAAATCTGTCATCTCGCAATCGGTTGCTGTCGGGTCTGTTTTTGCCTTTGGTGTCCTAGTTGCCCTTGCAACAGTCAAAATCCTTTCAGGCACGATGTTTAAAGGCCACAAACCACCGTCACTGCTCATCGAAATGCCCCCATACAGGTGGCCATCGGTCAAATCCATCTGGAACAACTCCTTCGACCGTGTTAGGCACTTCCTTTCAAAAGCCGGAACCGTCATACTCCTCGGCTCACTGGTATTCTGGGTGCTGTCATATTTTCCGGTAGGCGCAACCCTTGAAAACTCGTTTGTCGGAAGCATCGCCAGATTCCTGGAACCACTCGTCACTCCGATCGGACTTGATTACAGGGCTGTCATTGCCCTCCTGTTCGGCTTTGTGGCAAAGGAAATCGTTGCATCGATCATGACCCAGATGTCAGGGCAGTCGGGAAATCCCATTGAATCGTGGTTTACCGGTGCGTCGGCGCTCAGTTTCATGGTCTTCTTCAACCTTTACACTCCCTGTCTGGCAACCATCGGGGCAATCAAAGCCGAGGCTGGCTGGAAATGGGCTCTGTTCTCAGTCTTCTACGGACTGGCCATTGCCTGGCTGTCGGCTTTCTTCATCTTCAGAATCGTGGTGCTGCTATGATCGACCGTTTGCTTGAGCTGATTAAGACAAAGAGGATGACGATTCCAGAAATAGCCGCCGAACTTGGAACCACCAGCGAAGTTGTGGCTGAGATGATTGACCTGCTTGACCGAAAGGGGAAGATCATCAAAATCAACACAGGCAAGGGCACGATAATTACTGCAAGTGAGGTCGACACAATGGAAAAATCAAAGCTCACACCGTCGTCAATTCTTGAGTTCATAAAATCTCGGGGCTTCTCGACGATTTCAGAGGCAGCGAAAGCTCTGGACGCAACCCCGGAGGAAATCAAAAAAATGCTCGATTTCCTCTTCACAAAACAGCATGTCAAACGGATTGATGTTGCCAAAGAGCATGAATGCGCCGGCAACTGTTCCGGTTGCCACGGTTGTGAGCACGCAGCCATGATCCAGATCGATGGCACAACCATCTGCTACCAGCTGAAGGCACATAATTTGTAATTTTTCCTTATCAAATTTGACAAACTTTATGGGTTATATATAATTTGCTCAGGAGGGAGGTAACTATTTGAAAGACTATCAGGGGTTTATTATTCATCATGAAGTTACCAGCGGTGAACAAGCTAAAAAAATAGCATCAACACTAAGAAATAAACTACAAATCGAATTTTATTGTTCTTCAGATAAAGATTCAACCCCAAAAAACGAGAGAGATGGTAGAGCATATAGACGTAAAGTATTAGAAAACTCAAAAGTTGCTTTTCTATTATTTGATTCGTTAAGCGACATCAATACTGATTTAGCTAATGAGTATATGCAAGAAATTGATCATTTTTTATCAAAAAATAAAACTATGTATTATTTTTGCAATCATAACTCTAAAAGTGCTTTTTCTAATTTTCTTAAAAGTTATTTTAATTCTACAGCACCAAGTTATGTTGTTTGTGATTCAATGGATGAAGTAATTAATGAAGCAGTAGAAAAAGTTAAAAACGAAATAGATAAAGGTGTTCTTACGCCATCTGTTGATTACTATTTGAATTGTGATAATTTTATTGAGTACTATAAAAGAACATGGCGTAATGTTCTTGTTCATGATGGTATGTTTGATAGTTTAGATAATAACAAAACTCTATTATCAAAAAATTACTTAATTGGATATAATTCATCCAATGGGCTAAGAGTAAGACAGTATTTACTTAGATCGGAGTTTTTTCATATATTAGATAAATATGAATTATCTTTACAAATGTTCCAAAATGCACAAAATGAAGCCATTGATAAAAATATTGATTTTAGCAATCTACTATGGGATGTTCAAATATCTGAAGGTCATCTTCATATGCATTTAAACAATCTATCAAAAGCAATTAGGTTATTTGGAAAAACCACAGGGAACCCTATTGAGCAATCAAGAGATTTGTTTAGACTTGGGGAATGTTATGTCTATCAAGGCATGTATGAAAAAGCTAAACAAACATTCGATGAAAGTCTAGAAAAAATCAAAAGCATATCTATTAGACTAGATCAACAAAATGAGGTTAACCAGATTCGTGGGGACGTTTATAGGAAGTTGGGTACTTGTTTTAGAATACAAGGTGATCTAAAAAGATGCATTTTAAATTATCATAAAGCTGAGGAAGCTTATAAATCATCTAATGAACCGAGAGGTATCGTTTGGCTGAAGCATGGCTTAGCGGAGTACTATAAATCGATTGCCTATAACAGGAAATGCAATAGAATAAGAAGCAGTTCATTATACATCAAAAAATCAACGGAAAAATTTTTTGATGCATTACATTCCTCACATAGTGTATTAAACATTAATAGGGTGGCACATGCTAAGCTTGGGCTACTCGTTCTATTAAGAATAGATGATTATACATTAACTAAAGCAATTCTTGATGAATTTCGTTTCATATTCAAAATTTATAAATCCATAAATTCAAGCTGGGGTATAATTGTTTCTAGAATAGTTCTTTCAATCTATCTTTATAAAAATGGCAAGATTAAACAAGCAATATCGCAATTAGAATGCAACCGTAGAATAACAAATATTGATAATTTTCAATATGAAAATAAATTAATCCAACAGATTCTTTCATATATCAAGAAAAACAAAGATATAGATTTTGAAGTGAGGTTAACTTTATTTTAGGTCAATTTGAATCTAGTCCAGATTATTCATATCTGGACTAGATTCTGAATAGGAATCAGGCGGCTGGCTCTTTTGTGAATATTGCCATGATGACTGCGCCTGAGCCAATCATGTAGATGGCAAGCTTGATCAGACCGCTGATTGGGCCGACAATCGGAATGAGGCTGATCAGGAAGAGGACAAGGGTTGTTGCCACAAGACCCATCAGCAGCACGAGGACGGCATGGATTGGCTTGTCTTTTGCGATGAGCTTTCCGAGCAGTTCACCTATCCAGTAGTAGATTACAATCGATCCAAACAGGAAGGTTGCAATCCAGAAGAAAACGCCTGCGATGACAAAAACCACGGCTGCAGGGAAGAAGATAAGCATGAGGACGATGCCACAGATTGGTACGATGAGGAACGAGAGGAATCCCCAAAGCAGCGAGAACCACATCTTTTTTGTAAGATAATGCTTGATCTTCTCAAAACCGGTCGGGAAGATGTACATCATAACGATTCCAACAACAAATGAGAACAGGAATCCCGAGATGAGAGTCCAGATGTTCATCAATCCTGTCGGATGATCGTCCGGGTCGTCCTTTTTCTGGATGATTTCCGTTGCTGCCTTGTACTTTTCCGGAACCTTGGGTGTGTTGCCGGCTGTGACGTTGATCTTGATCTTGCCGTTGACCGTTGACCCATCAGTGATTTCAACAGTCTTTCCGGCCAAACGAAGCCCGTAGTTGGCAAAACCGGCAAATGTCAGCTTCTCGCCACTTTCATAGGCGTAGTTGTACTTTCCGGCAAGGTTGACGTTTGAGCCGGCAGCCTTGATGTCGCCATAGACTTCTGATGAGTCTGTGATGTTTGAGCCGGCAAGATAAACCTGCCCGTACACCATCGCCTCGGAAACAACGGACTGTCCAGCAGCAAAAACAGAGCCTTTGACTTCAAGGTCTTTTGGAAGGGTGACGCTGGAACCGGCAACAAACAGGTTTCCGTAAATCTTTCCCTTCAAAATAACACTCTGTCCGGCAGCAAACACATCACCTTCGTGGTTGAGTGTTACGTCAACAGACGGCTTTGCAAGCATCAGCGTTCCAACAGTAGTTTCGCCTCCGGTTGCCGGTTCCTCGGCTTTTGATGTTGTACTGAAAATGCCAAGGCATGCGAAAACAATTAGAGCAATCAATAAAACCTTTTTCATTTTTTCACTCCTTCATTAACCTAACGGTTCCAACGGTATTATCAAACCAATTATGAAATATGCAAGCAGGCCGATGCCTGTGAAAATGAATATGATTCTTATGATGACCGGATCAATCTCAAGGTATTCGCCTATTCCACCGCAAACACCCATAAATACCTTGTTTTTTCTCGATCTATACAGCCTTTTCATTGTCTTCCCTCTTCTCGCTGCAGCATGGACTGCCTGGTTTTTTGAATGCTGAAACGATCATCAGGACTCCAACAAGTATGACAATCGGGGCGATGACAAAGATCATGAACGACCTGAGGTTCTGGAGCGACAGGAAAACAACACCTGTGATAAGGCATGCCGAAGCCGGTATCAGTACGCCCCAGTCGTGGGGTTTGAAGGCGTAAAGAGCCACAAAAGCCAGACCAACAACGATCGGGAACAATGGCCAGAGCTGGCCGAAACCAACGCCTGCACCAAACCATTCAAGGTTGTGGATGAAGAAGATCAGACCGGTTCCGATGAGGATGGTTGCCGGGAAAACTACGCCGTAATCGGTGTTGACCTTGAGAAGGAAAAGCAGGCCGATGACTATTGGAATTGCGGGCCAAATCTTGTCAAAGCTCATCTGGATTCCAAAGACATTGACCAGCAGCAGGCCGATGCCTGCAAGCACAACCAAAGACGCAATGGTTACAGGTACAATCTTGTCTTTCATAAAACCTCCGTCATTTCATCTGTTTTCAAGAGAAACGTAAGTGAACGACAAAACCAGCATCGCAGCCGTGACAGCCCCATTGAGTCGCTCTTTGGAACGGTCAACTCTAGGCTCAAAGCCGAACAGCGAGTAAATCTCCCCGAGGAAGTCATAAAGGATGGCAATTGCATAAACTGTCAGCCTTATGGCCACCTGGAGCATTCGGCTCCAGGGTCTCAGCTTGCTCTTCCTCTCGTTTGATGCGTCGTATAACGCCAGTGACTTTTTCAACACCCCTTGTGGAGCAGGTCTGCACTCTGTGGCAAGGCACTGGTCCAACCAGTCTTTCTCTTTATTCATCCTCACCTTCTTTCGGTAAAATCATTCCATTTTTTTCGCAAAGCTCCCGCAGAATCTTTTTTCCGTGATGAATCCTGTTGCGGATCGTTGTGACCGGGAGTCTTGTCAGATCAGATATTTCTTCATAACTCAACTGGTTTACATGCCTTAAAACGAGGCACGCCCTGAACTGAACCGGCACCTGCCTTAGGAGTGTGCCGATGCTTCGCCTCTGTTCGCAAACAAAGGTGTCCTGTTCCGGGGTCGGATCGTCATCGACAGGTTCAAATCCGGTCTCATCGTTGCCTTCGTCCAGGCTTGAAACAGGCTTTGCATCTCTCCTGTGATTCTTGACAAGGTTTATGGCAACCGTTGTCAGCCAGGTTCGGAATGAACAGTTCTGCTTGAAACCCTTGAAGGCCATGAAAGCCCTCATGAAGGTTTTTGCAGTCAGATCCTCCGCGTCGTCGCGGTTTCCGACCATTGAGAGAATAAAGGAAAAAAGATAGTCCTGATGGGCTATGACCAGCTCTTCAAAAAGTACGCGCTGGTTGTCGCTCAATCCATCCCTTCCGGTGCCTGCATCCTGCCTGACCCCTTCTGGTACAGTTCCAGCCCAATCCTGATTTCCTCCCCTTCCAGGCTGAATGTCGACTGGTTGGGCAGGGGATCCTGCTGGAGCGAGATTGAAAGCGTTTCCTTGAGTAAACTGTCTTTGAGATGTTCCGTAGCTTTGCACACTTCTATAGACCCGGAAACACTCAATTTGATTTTGTCGTCCACAGCCAGCCCGGATTCCTTGCGAAGGTTCTGGATGGCATGGATGATTTCCCTGACCATTCCTTCTTCTTTCAGCTCCGGTGAGATGGTTGTGGCAAGCATGACCTCGATGTCCCCGTCGGATTCGACATAGAATCCTTCAATGTTTTCACGTTCGACAAGGAGATCGTCTTTTGTTAGTTCCTGGATGCCGTCGGAAAGCAGGAGTTTGTATGATCCTGAGGCTGCAACGTCCCTCATGACCGCCTTGCCGTCAATTTTGGAGATTGCCTCCTTGACCTCTGCAAGCCTTGATCCAAAACGCTTTCCCAGTGTTTTTAAATTTGGCTTTACCACGATGTTAAGGTAGGTGTCCATCTTTGAGCTGACTTCCACCTGCTTTACGTTGACCTCTTCACGGATGAGTTCAGCAAAGTTTGAAACCGCCTGCTTCTGGTAAGCTTCGGTAACCCTTGCCGTGATGT
Organism: uncultured Caldisericales bacterium; assembly: GCA_964639885.1. Lineage (GTDB taxonomy): Bacteria > Caldisericota > Caldisericia > JAAYUI01 > JAAYUI01 > JAGNLA01. The sequence continues at coordinate 9,440 of CAZXEH010000027.1, forward strand.
GGGAGAGTGGCTGTCTAACTTTGATTTTGAGAGCCTTTCTTGCCTTGAGGCCGACAGAGACTACATCCCTGACAAAATCCATCATCTTTTCTAGCTCAAGGTCGATCTTGTTTTCGTCGGCAACGGGGAAGAGTTCAAGGTGGATTGATTCAGCCCTGTCCTTGAAGAACGGCACAACCAGTGACTGGTGCAGCTTTTCGGCAAAGAACGGCTCAAACGGGGCGATGATGCCTGAAAGAGATGTCAATACCTCGTAAAGCGTGTGATAGGCTCCAAATTTGTCAGTGTCAGATTCAGATTTCCAGAAACGTCTTCTTGAGCGTCTGATGTACCAGTTGGCAAGTTCGTCGACAAACTGCTGGATTCTCCTTGTTGCCTGGGTGATGCCGTACTTTTTCATCTCGGACTCGACGAATTTTATCAGCGAGTGGGTTTTTGAGATGATCCACCTGTCGAGGAAATGCCTCTTTTCAAGCGGGACAATGTTTTTTGTCGGATCGAAGCCGTCGATGTTGGCGTACATTGTGAAGAAGTTGTAGACGTTTCTGAACAGGAGCGTGAAGCCCCTGAAACACTCGGTGGCATTGTTCACGCCTATTCTTGTCGGCGTCCACGGAGGGGATGAGGTGTAAATTGTCCACCTGAGCGTGTCGGCGCCTTGATTGTTGAGGATGAGCCACGGGTCGACAACGTTGCCACGGGACTTGCTCATCTTCTGGCCATTTTCGTCAACGATGAGTTCAAGGCAGATGCAGGATTTAAACGCTGATTTGTCAAAAAGAATGGTCGAGACGGCAAGGAGTGTGTAGAACCAGCCTCTGGTCTGGTCAATGGCTTCAGAGATGAAGTCAGCAGGGAAATGGGTTTCAAACTGTTCCTTGTTTTCAAACGGGTAGTGCCACTGGGCATAAGGCATGGAGCCGGAATCAAACCAGCAGTCACAAACCTCGGGCACACGCCTCATTGTTCCGCCGCATTCACACTTCATCGTTACGGCATCGACATAAGGCCTGTGAAGCTCGATGTCATCAGGGCAGTTTTCAGATTTTTCCTTGAGTTCCTTTATCGAGCCAACAACGGTTTGTTTGCCGCATTTTTCACAAACCCATATTGGGAGGGGAGTTCCCCAGTAGCGTTCGCGGGAAATTGCCCAGTCCTTCACTTCCCTGAGCCATTCTCCAAAACGGCCTTCCTTGATGTGGTTGGGATACCAGGTGATTGTTTCGTTGTTCCTGATCAGATTATCGCGCAGTGCCGACATCTTTATGTACCATGACGGTTTTGCAAAGTAGAGCAGCGGTGAGTCGCATCTCCAGCAGAACGGATAGGTGTGGGTTATTTTGCCTGACTTGAACAGCGCTCCCCTGGTCTTGAGATCCATGATGATGTCCACGTCGGCATCTTTTACAAACCTTCCAGCCCAAGGCGTTATCTCTGGCAGGAATTCACCGGCTTCATTTACGGTCATCAGCACCGGAAGGTCATATTTTCTGGATTGATCCATGTCATCGGCGCCAAACGCCGGAGCAATGTGGACTATGCCCGATCCATCCTCGGTTCCGACAAAATCGGCAGTGATGACAAACCACGCTTTTTTGTCAGGCTTCATGAACGTAAACAGGGGCTTGTACTGCTTTCCCGCAAGGGTTGAGCCTTTGAACCTGTCGATTATCTCGTAATCCTTTTCAAGGACGGGGGCGACAAGGTTTTCAACCATTATCAGGATGTCATCGCCTTTTCTTACTTTGACATAATCGACGTCGGATTTGACGGCGAGAGCAACGTTCGCCGGAAGCGTCCACGGGGTGGTTGTCCAGACGAGGAAGTATGTTCCAGGCTCATCGGCAAGCTCCATCTTCACAAATATTGACGGGTCTTTGGTTTCCTCGTATCCCTGGGCAACTTCGTGCGAACTGAGCGTGGTTCCACACCTCGGACAGTATGGCACAACCTTGTAGCCCTGATAAAGCAGGCCTTTGTCAGAAGCGGTCTTGAGTATCCACCAGAGCGTTTCGATGTAGTCATTTTTAAGCGTCATGTACTGGTGCTCGAAATCAAGCCAGAAAGCGATCCTTTCGCTCATCTTCACCCACTGGCCCTCGTACTTGAAAACCGATTCCTTGCACTTTTTTACAAACGCTTCTATTCCGTACTTTTCGATCTCCTGTTTGCCGGAGAATCCGAGCTGTTTTTCAACTTCAAGCTCAACAGGCAGTCCGTGTGTGTCCCAGCCGGCTTTTCTGTCGACCCTGAAGCCGTGCATTGTCTGCCATCTGCAGACGGTGTCCTTGTAAATGCGTGAGAGGCAGTGGTGAATTCCAGGCATTCCGTTGGCCGTTGGTGGGCCTTCAAAGAAAACGAAGCTGGGAGCATTTTTTCTGGTCTCAATAGACTTGAGGAATATTTTGTGATCCGACCAGAACTGTAAGGTCTCCTCTTCTTCGCCTGCTATCGATTTTGCGCCTAAAAGTTCGAACATTTGCTGCCTCCAAAATACAACTTATTAAATGGACAGTATATTTGTTTTGGGCTTTCAGGCAAGCTTTTTTGGTGAAGGGGGTTTGAGCTGGTAACCAAAAGTATTGACCTAGTCTTGTTTTATTGTGAAGGCTTTTGAATCGAATGCTTTTAACAAGCCCAGCCCCGAACCGATAAAGATTATCAAGTTGGATCAATTGTTATTGATGATTTTAATGCTAAAATGAAGCCATGGAAGGCACAACCAATCAGAGTGATTTAGGGAATAAAAGGAAAATGATCCATTATGTCTACAGCAATCCCAAGCCAGTCAAAAAAACTGGTTATTACAGATTTTTTAAATGGTTTCTGATCAGCCTTGCAGCAATATTCCTGTTGATAAGCTTCGATGCCATCATCGAGTCAACCGGCCAATTCCTTTATTGGCTCAAGCCAGTTTCGGTTCTACCGTTTGAAAAACTTGAGTCAAAAATTCCTGATGGCAAAATCTGCCACATTGATTGCGACACAACAATAGTACATCAGGGAATCGTTTACCATGACAGCAAAATCGATGTATATGAAACGATGCGCTTTGACAGGCTTATCAAAACCATTGAGCTGCCAGGCACGATATCTAGCGTAAAATGTCTGTATCTGTTGGATGAGTTTTCAGACTTTGTCTCAAGCCGTTATGGATACATTGAGTATCCCAACGTTGGCCTTGTTGTTTCTGTTGAGTACATCAAAGATGGCACCAAACACCTAAGGATTTATGGAATCGACAGCGTAAGGTTCTGCAACTACAATTACATGACAAACCGTTTCTTCAATAAACGGGAAGCTGACGAACAGTGGCAGCACCTAAGGGAATTGAGAAAGGACAAAAACGGAAAAGCAACGCTTCCGGAAAAATACGATTTGCACCCGAAGAATCCGTTTGAATATATTGTGCAAATGGATGATTTCGACTGCACTGGAGAGAATTTCCTCACTTGTTCGGCAGGAAATTTTGCCTATCTTTACGCGGCTGACAGCAAAACATTATACAAGCACACAATTGGCACAAAAACGACAACAGTAGTTGCAATTTTTCAGAAACCAATGATATGGACTTATTTTTTTGAAGGCTTATTTAGGCCAGAGCTGCAAATTACAGGTTTTGACGGGAGATCTTTTTATTCATTATCTACCGACCACCAAACAGTTTTCTCAAAAAAGGACACTAGCCTGACTGGAAGCGTGGAACATTCGAGCATATCGGCAAATACATCCAACGGCATTGTCAATGCTTATGATTATGTGATCTGGAACGGAAAGAACCTGATTGACCCCACTGGTCGTATAATCAATGAAAAATGGTCAAATGGAAAAACGACAAAACCAAGAGTCATTTGTTTCACACTTTTTGATTACTTGGACGGAACGCTTGTCTATATGTATTGTAATCGCAGTGTTAGGGAATTCTACAAAATGAACTGCAAAGCCATCGGTTGTTTCCAAAGCGAGTACTTCATCATGAATCCAAGAAAAAATGAGTTAATGAGGTCTATACTGGGCCTGGATGAGGTCACAATTTTTATTCTTGAAAAAAGCAATGGGCGACCTTTCCTTGCCATAAAATACAGCAGGTCATCGATGAATGTTTTGTATGCCCTCAACACCAGAAACATCGATGAAACCATTGAGGACGTCTACATGACTCGCGAAGATGAAAGGCCAGTTTTTTATTTCTTTGGCAAAAGCTCGATTTTCAGGTGGGAGAACTCAGCTGATGGTCTCATCAACCTCAAGCCCAGATTGCTTCTTTTAGATGAGACAAAACTGAATGCAATCGATTGAAAGACGGGCAGTTTAACTTTACGATAAAAGAGAGGGCACCAAAGACATGACAGAATGGGAAGGGTCGTACCCAAAGAAAACTCCAGAGCAGGAGAAAAAGGAGAAGGTTCAGGAAATAAAGTGGATGTTGGGTCTGATTGTCAGAATACCCCTGACATTGGCAATGCTCGTCGGCGTTTTTCATTTGTTTTTCAACTCAGGCAATGTTTCAAAGTATATAAGCAACATGCTTTGGGTGCTCAAACGCAATGAAACCTTCGAGTTTGTCAAAACAACAAACAACGCCCCGAATCAAAAAATCGTCATCCCTTACGGTTGGACTGAACAACAAAATGGATTCAACACATTCGTAACCTACGATGAAAACAGGATTTACTTCCATGAATCCCTGAGACTGGAAAAACCAATCGAAACCATAAAAATAGATGGAGAAATCAAGTCAGTCTCGTGCTATTACAGGGAACCTGAGTTTTCTTTGGGATTTTCATTCAACAGCGATGATGGCGGTGGTGAATCAAAAAACCAACAAGAGCCAAAAGATGGCCTACTCATTCACTGCCAGTATTCAAAAAACAACACAGACCGGCTGGTGGTTTTCAGGATTCCGGCAATGGCTTACGCCCTTTACGGTCTTGGAAAGAACCCTGAATTAAAAAATATCTTTGATCGAACGGATTTTTTAAAAAATCAAAATGAGACCAGGTCTGCGTTACCCAAAAATGTAACAGAGGGTGGTAAAATCCTGCACCCATCCAAAGCGATGGTCAAGGATTTGGACATACCGTTCGAAAAACGTGAGTTTATCTGTTTTACTGGAAAATATGGATATATTGCTGAAAACACCAAGGATTACTCGTTGGAATATTTCGATGATAACGGGAAAATCATCAACAATATGAGCATTGGCAGGCCTTTTATCTGCAATTTTAACTACAACTTTGATTCCATCCAGTTTAGCACTTTTGATGGCCAATTCTGCAATCAATACAAACTCGACGGCAAGCTGTTCAAAGAGTATTCTGTTGAAATCAAGGAAGCTGCAGCCACGTCAGACTCCAGGTTTATTCCTTGCAATCAAGACAGATTCGGGTACTTTGACCCTTTACTTGTAAGCGGGAGCAAGGTTTTTGCGATATTTTACGACGAATACAGCATCATCAAGGGGTCGCTTGGCAATACCAGCGAAATTGAAATGCTAGACTACAACACATTCAAAATGGATGGCAAGAATTATCATTTCAATGTTCGAAGAAAAGAAAAACAAAAAATTGCAATTCGACCAATCAGTAACTTTTCGTTGTTTTGGGATCCGACCATGCCCAAAAAAATGTCTGCAGGCGATGTCATTCTTGCCGGAATGTTCATCAGCCCAAGCATAGACAACGAGAGTCAAAAGCCTGTTGTCTACATTGATTATGCTGACAATCTCATGATTGCTGAAACCTCAGGCATCGATGAACCTGTCGATCGGGCTTTTGTCACGTACGAAGAGGGCAATATGGCAATCTATTTCATGAACGACCGCTCGATTTTCCGCTGGAGCTGCACCAGAGAGGAATACAGACAGATGAAATTCCTAAACATCACCGATGAGCCCGAGGGGCTGTTTCTGCAAGAAAACTAGCAAATTTGGCTCTTTACAATATAAACTTCATAAATTTTGATTTTAACAATGAAACGATGCATAATCGATTCATGGAGCAGGAAGAGATAGAAGCACAAAACGAGATCGAAGTTCAGGAAAATAATGATGTTGAAAGTCAAACCGCCCCAAGGAATACTGATTATAAGGGATTTTTGAAGTTTTCCCTAATTTTTATCGGTATAATAGCCCTTGTGACCATAGCCTCTCAATTTAGCGAAATTCTCAAGTGGGTCGATACAAGAATTGACATCGCAAGGTCGCCAACGGTATTGGAGTTTTCAAACTACTGCCCGAACAGACCACCAGGGGAGGTTATCCAGTCGGCAGCAAACGGGATGGGCGGCCCTCAATATATCATCCTCAAGGGGGAGAAAAGCGTTGCAGTCTACTCTGACTTTTCCTTCAAAAAAAGGCTATATTTCAAGCAATATGATGGTGCGATGACAAAAGTAAAAACCCAATTTACTGAACCTACCGACATAATCAATCAGCATAAAAGATCAGTTTGGGATTTTGGCGGGTTCACCGTTTCTGTGGTCTACGAGAGCAAGGATGGCCCAAGACTTGATGTTTTTGGCATCAGCCCTTATTGGCAAATCTACTCTAGCATTTTTGGCAGTGATTTCTTGAAAGATGATGAAAAGATCGAATCTGCAAAATCCTATAACAAAATCCTCTCTGATCTTCGTGTCGAAGAGAGATACCCACTTAAAGGCAAACCTGTAGCAATCGATGAAAAATTTGCGCAAGTGTGCGATATAAGTCTCGACGGATTGGAGTTTGTTGGCATCAACCACGGAATACTTGCAAACACAAACGACAGGAAAAGCCTTCTGCTTTTGGATAAAAATGGAAGAATTGAGAGCAAACTGGATTTTGGCAAGAACACCGCCTTCTTTCAATTTTATGAAACATATATAGATAATAGCAGATTATATGCATATGACGGAAGATATGCTTATGAAATAAGCGAGAAACCAGCTGGCTTATGGGTTGAGACCAAGGCTGACACTGGCGAAGATGGGAATGCGGATTTGGCATCGATCTACAACAAAGACAATATGATCATAACAAATTATCATGATTTCTATCTTTTCAATGGAAGGCACTATCTCCGGATTGATTTTGTCCAAAAAGAAACAAGCATGATAGAACCTTTTTTATCGACAAAAAACTGGCAGTACAGGATTTTCGAACAAAAAGACAAGTATCTTCTGGCAGACTTCGGCTCAAAAGACAACCTCGCCTACGAGTTTCCATATAGACCTGTGGATTCGATCCCCCTTTACCTGACCGAAATCTCCAACTACAAAACCGACCTTTTGTACTGGAAAGACGACCATTATAATCCGATGTATGGTGGTTCTCCTCTCGGAGTCGTTTCTTATGATGTAAATTGCAATTTTGTCATAGCCTACATAATGCCTGAGCAGTCAAATTGTATAGGAATTTACGAAACAAAAGGAGTATCGGGCGAAGCAATGCGATTTTTCGAAACGTTTGAAATTGACGAAGAAACAAGCGGAAGTGTGACCAACCTCTTTGTTGTCACCAAAAATGATATTTTCAGATGTAAAATCGATAGTCGCAAATTTTCAAAACTCAAACCCGGCAGGATTTTCCTAGGTTCATCGGGAATAAGACTCCGGCCTGTGAATCATTAAAATAGCAAATGGCCAGACTGAATTTGTGTTTTACATGTGATTATTGATTTGCCAGGCTTGGTTAACTTCTAATGCATCACAATTTCGCAACAACACTTTGTCTTTCAACGCTTGCCATTGGCCGTCCAACTATATAGAATCTCAAATCGTGGAAAGAATCAAAGTGACAGTCGCTTATGGCGGGCCAGCAGCGGAGCATGACATTTCAATAAACACGGCCAGAAACATATTCACAAACCTGGACCGGGGAAAATACGACATTTGCGCACTGTTTGTGGACAAGTCGGGCAAAATCGCTGTCGACACCGATTTTGACGGCGCAATGAAGGCAAAGACAGTCCCGATCTACCAGGCAACGGCAATCATCAAAGGAAAGGCAGACGTTGTGTTCAACGGTCTCCATGGCCCGTTCGGCGAGGACGGAACGTTTCAGGCATTCCTCAAAACAATAGGTGTCGCCTGCACCGGTTCCGACCATGCAGCATCAGCGCTTGGAATGGACAAGATGCGTTCAAGGCTGACCCTCAAGGCTGCCGGAATCCCAGTACCGGAATCCGTTTACATCAACAGGGGTGACAGAATTGAAATCCCGTTCATGCCTACAGTCATCAAACCAAACCGCTCAGGATCGTCTTTTGGTACATCACTTGTGAAGAATCCTGCCGATTTGCAGAAAGCGGTCGAGGAAGCGTTCAAATATGACGAAACCATCATCGCCGAGGAGCTTTTGACCGGAACCGAGATCACATGCTCCGTCCTTCAGCGAAAAGGGCTCAAAGCCGAGGCTCTGCCAGTGACCTTGATTGCACCTTACAACTCAGAATTTTTCGACCTCAAGGCAAAATATGAACCGGGTGCAACTGACGAAACAACGCCTGCTCCGATCTCTGCTGAGGCTACAAAAAAAGCCCAGGCTCTGGCAGTCAAGGTGCACGAGATCATAGGCTGCTCCGGCGTGACCAGGACTGACATGTACCTGAATGCAGACGGATCGCTGAAAATCCTCGAGATCAACACCCTCCCGGGGTTTACAGCCACTTCGATTGTCCCTCATGCAGCACAGGTTGCAGGAATAAGCATCGGCGAGCTTCTCGACATCCTCATCGAGGCGGCCATTTGACATGAAAAAGTTTGTTTGCAAGATAATTTTTGGAGTGCTCTTTCTGGCAGTCCTTTTCATGTTTCTTGGAACCGCGCACCAGCGGGGTTTGATTGTAAGAACAATCAATATTCTCGACGGAACGCTTGTTCCGGCCGATGTCCACCTGATCGCACAAAACCACAACGACACCTTCCACTCTCCCGGGGCTTGCGAAACACAGACGGCTGACATTGCCCTGAAAGTAAGGGTCGAGTCAAAAGAGTTTGAAGCAGTCGAGTTTGATTACGCTTCAGACGGCACAGCCTTTTCAACCGTTACAATTGCCATGTCGCCAAAAACAGGCATTTACGGTGTTGTAAGGCACGGCGTTTCAGACACTCCGATCCCAAACGTAAAGGTTGTCATTGAGCACGACGGGAAAACCCACGAGACAACAACAAATGAAAACGGTGAGTATGAAATTGTTGCTCCAATGGGGTTTTACAAGCTGAAAACCACTTCAGATGTTTACGACACCTACGAATCCTCCTACATGCTCTCTCCTGGTGAGATGATTTCTGAGCTGATCAACCTAATCCCGAAAGACAAAACAAAAGTTTCTTTTTCAGACTACAAATCTTACAATTTTGAGGGCAGGCGCCTTGGTCATGTTGCCGGTTACTCGCAGGGCATCCACGCAATCATCAAAAAGAACGCCGACGGAACCTATCGAATCTGGCAGGATTACGGCGCAGTGGATTCGAAGGGAACCTGCACAATTGTTGGCAACAGGGAAAAAACGTGGTACATTGAAAACGGCGTCAAGACCGAAATGTCCCACGAAGCGGTCTATGCAAACGAAATCCTGATCAAGTCAAACGAACAGTTCATGGATCTCCTCAACAGCCTCAGGTCCCAGTCAGGTGTAAAAATTACAACACTCGGCGTTGAGGCTATCAACGGTGTCGACTGCGACAAGATCAGGGTTGTCAGGGACACGAAGGCAACGTGGGTTGGTTTCTACGACTGCGACATCACCTTCTGGGTCATGAAGCATGGAAAGCTTGCAGGCATGCCGACTTTCATGAAAGGCAAAGTATCTGGCCGCGATGAACACCACTTTTATTTTGAGCTGGATGTTGAATGTTCCATAACCGACGTGGGATCGGAATTCCCGATTCAGGAGCTTCCAAAATGATGAAGAAATTGCTGCTTGTTGCACTTATGCTGGCGTTTCTCCCGGCTGCAAACGCCCAGATCATGTTCAGGCTTGGTTCCACCAAAACAAACATCGACGGCATGAACATGATTCTGCCCGAAGCTGTGCACATTAAAAATGGCGTCGGCATGGCTCCAGTCAGACTTTTGCTCATGGAGGCAGGGAAATCCATGTTCCCGCTTTCTGCAAAAACCGACAGTGCCACCTACCCTGAAGGCATCGACAGAAACGAGATAAAAACAGCATTTGACAGGTTTGAAAAGCCGTGTCTGATCATGAACCCTGACGGAACTTACTTCGGCACAATTGGAATAGATTCAAACCTTATCAAGATTGGTGAAAATTTCTCAGATCTCCCCCAGAAAACGTACATCCTCGAAGGCGTCTACTTTGCCCCGATGCGTGAAATGTGCAAGCATCTGGGATTGGTCATCTGGACAAAAGACGGCAATTTCTATATCTCAAAGGCTGTTGATGAAAAGCCGCCACAAAAATGGACAGACTGGCTTCTGGATCGAATCAGTCTTGAAACCTTGCTCCTGATCTGCTTTGGAACGGTTGTGTTTTTCATTATCCTGTTCTTCATCCTCACGCCTCTGAGGAGATCGAGGGCAAACCGTGATAAGGCTTGAATACTACGGCGGACAGAATGAAATCGGCGGGAACAAAATCCTGCTCTCAAACGATGACACGAGACTGTTCCTTGACTTCGGTTCATCATTCACAGTTGAAGGGGCATATTTCGATGTGCCGTTCCTTCAGCCATCAAACCTTGAAGACCTCCTCTGGGTCGGTGCTGTTCCTGACATGGAAGGCCTCTACAGAAACCGCGGGGTGAAGTGCCAGTACGATGACTTCGGTTTCTGCGGCACAACGGGTAAACAGGAAAAAAGATCGATAAACGCTGTACTTATCTCGCACGCCCACATGGATCACATCGGTTACCTCGGCCTTCTCCGACCAGACATAAAGCTGTACGGTTCGAGCGTTTCAAAAACTTTCCTTGCCCAGAAGCGTGAAATCTGGGAGGACTTCAAGCTGAAATACGACGACACCTCGTTTCTTGAACTCTCTGAGGGTCAGGATTTCGAAATTGGTTCGGCAAAAATAAAGCACATCGGTGTAGACCACTCAATTCCGGGTGCATCTGCATTCATCATCGAAATGGACGGTTTGAAAATCGGCTACACGGGTGACCTGAGGCTTCACGGCAGAAAACCCGAACTCACAGAAAACTTCATGAGGATAGCGGCCGACTCAAACCTCGACTATCTGCTCTGTGAAGGAACGAGAATCAGCGGTTCCCACGGCCACAAAAGCAAAGACGGCGAGGAAGAGGAAGAGGTCGAGTCAAGATCATGCAAGTCTGAGGCTGAAGTGGCTGCAAGGCTTGAAAAATACATTGATGAAGCCGAAGGAACCGTAGTTTATGACTCGTCACCGGCCGACATGGACAGGATGGAGATGGTCATCGAGATTGCCAGGGCAAAGGGCAGACACGTGCTCATCGACAGCAGGAAAGCCTGGATCACCCACGGTCTCAACGAATACCTCAACCATTATCCGGCACTCAAGGGTTTTTCCGGTTGTTCCCTGCTGCTTGCAAGGTCAAAATCGAAGGTCAAGGCTGAAGGAATTCCTGACCCAAAGCGCTACAAGGACAACCCCCAAAGATACAACACCATATTGGCAGTAAAAGAGGCGTACGAATATTTTCCGCAAATCTACATCGAAAACCGCGATGAGAGGAATGCCTGGGAAAGGGAAATAATCGAACATTTTGACAACCTTGCATCTCAGGGATTTCCAAGGGTTTTTTGGGGACCAGACCTCAGAAAAGCCATCAAGGATGACCCAAAGAAATTCCTCGTCTACACAAGCAGCGGAGCAAACACCCTCATGCACCTTGGTTCAGGTCTGAAAGGAACCTACGTCTACGGCAAGGCTGAGCCGTTCAGCGAGGAGATGGAAATTTCGTTTAAAAAACTGGTAAAATGGGTCAATCTCAACAACATGAAATTTGAATTTGCCCATGCTTCAGGACACGCGAGTTTCGAGCATCTGGACAGGATCGTAAACACGATCAAGCCAAAGCACCTTCTTCCGATCCATACGACAAACGCCGAGTTGTTCAGGCAGTTCTACGGCAGTGTAGGGATATATAAAAATTTTACAAAATTGCACTTAAAAAAAGATTCACCAATCGAGTTGTCATAATTAAGCCTTTACCATCCGTTAACTACTCCAGCCATTAACTGGGGCACAATTACTACAAATGAGAAAACTAGTATTGTTGACCATAAGCGTTGCTATTGCGGTATCATTTGGAAACGTCATAACAGAGGCGAAAAAATCGCTCGAGAAGATGACTATCCAAGACCTGAAGCAACTAGTCCTGAACAAGGAAATTGACAAGTTCACCGACTCAGTCAATTCTGCCAGAAAAAACCTTTCTGGAGTTGGGATAAAAAAAGTCCTTGTTCTTCCATGTTACTTTGATGATGTCAAGTATACGTACATCAAAGAGTCTCTACAGGAAAAGTTCATAAGAGGCAAGGAAAAAAGCTTGTCCAATTATTACTGGGATGCCTCAGGCAAACAAATGGACATTCAATTCGGATCAAAAGGCATTCCAGACTGGATGAAGATGCCTAAGCCTTATTCTGAATATCAGACTATGGAAGAGCTTGTTCACGATGGTCTTAACGAAGCAAAAAAAAGAGGCTGGGATCTCGGCGAATACGATTTTGACGGCAATGGACAACCTGATGTCGCAATATTCGTCTGGGCTGGCAACTCCTGGACGGTTGGCGGACAAATGCCAGGTGATTTCACCTGGTCACCCGATAATTACGGTAGATACATATCGATAGCCGAAGACGTCCGATTCGGATTCCCAATGATCACCATCATCCACGAGTACGCCCACGCTGAAATTCCTCTTTGGGACATGTATGATTACAGCTACACTTCATCCCCGATCGGTGGATGGGACCTTATGGCTGACGGTGTATGGGCAGACTTCTGTGGATTGACGGCATATCACAGATGGAAAGCTGGCTGGATTGAACCAATCACCATCACCGAGCCAGGCACATACTATATTGATGATCTCAATGGCGACGGCCCGAACAAGATGTTCAAGATTCCAATTCCGGGATCGGAAGAAGAATGGTTGTGCATAGAAAACCGAACCAGAAAAGGTTGTGACGGCTACTACCAGGGAGCTCCTGAGTCCGGCATGGTTGTTTATCATGTTGATGACAAGAGGGAATACAAACACAGGTTCAACACCCTCGGTGAAGTTGACGGAATCAGCTGGAGAACTCATGGAATAATGGTGCTTGATCCATCCGGTTCAACCCTTCACACCGGTGCCATATACGGCGCTGACAAGGGCAGGTCAAAAATCACTCCTCTGACGACACCGAACACCCTTCCCTACAGAAAAACCGGCAGTGACAAATCGGTATATATAACCGAAATCTCTGCCCGAGGATCAAGAATGTCGTTCAAGGTTGACTTCCTTGCCCCCGAAAGGCCGATTGTCTCTGTTGAACAGCAGATTTTCTTTGGAAAAATAGTTGTAGGAAGATCAGTAACAAAAGAGGTCAATTTCAAAAACACCGGCATTGGAAAGCTCTTCATCCAGATGAAGCCATCAGAAAAATTCATTGAACTCGACCGCTCGAACTTCATTGGAAATGATGAAATGATTTACGTTACAGTCAGCACAAAAAACCTGAAAATCGGCAAATATACAGCAAAGATCAACTACTCCAACCAGTCATCCGATGCCTCAGGTTATATCGAGTGCATCTTTGAAGTCGTGCCAATCGAAGGCGATCTTAATGCCGACGGCGTTGTCGACCAGACCGAAATTGACACTATCATGAAATATTACGGAATGTCGGGTGAAGACGACGGATTCAACAGCGCTTGTGATTTCAACGCTGACGGCAAGATCGACATCCTCGATCTGATGCTTGCTGCAAAGAACTTCAAAAGCCAGTAGTTCCAATTTTGCCTGCCAACCCGCCATTTCAAATGGCGGGTTTTTTGTTTCATAACAATTTTTCACCACAGATCCATTCTTTATGCATGCAAAATAATGTTTGATTTGTTGCCAGGTTCCCGTATAATGCCAGCGGAGGTTCAAAGTGAAAAAAATTACTCTAATGGTACTGATTCTTGTCCTTTCAACAGGTCTGTCGGCTACCGCAAAATCGAGCAAAACACCAAAAGAATTGTTTGGGGATGTGATTGACCAGAGCCTTCCATGTGACAAAAACGGTCATGTACGTTACGTAGTCAACAATGAATTTTCAAAACCATGGCAAGGCGGAATCGGCACAAAGAAAGTGCTCGTCCTGCTTCTGGATTTCCCCGATGAAGTTCACAGGGTCAAGCGTGACCTTTTTGAGGATGTCCTGATATCTGACAAAAGAATGAGCCTGAAAAAATATTACAACATGATTTCAAATGACAAACTGGACATTGATTTCGGCAGCAACGGCATTCCTGACTGGCACACACTGCCAAAATCATACGAGAACTACATTCTGGAAAATAACTATTCATACCAGGGTGTTGTCAATGCTGTGACCGGCGACGGGATAGACTGGGTCAAGCAGAGGGGCATTGACCTGACTGAGTACGACAAGGATGGCAACGGCTTGCCTGACATAACCATTTTCTTTCTTGCCGGTAACTCAAGAGCTGTTGGCGGGTACATGCTTGGAGATTCCACGAGTACAACTGACGAGAAAACCACGGTCATCGTTGCAGAAGACTACTGGGCTGGAGAATATAACTCACCAACGCTCATCCACGAGATGGGGCATGCAATGATTCCGGTCTGGGATCTTTATGATTACTCCTACACATCCGAGCCGGTCGGCGACTGGGACATCATGGGTTCAGGCTCCTGGGTCGGACACTGCGGAATGAGTGGATTCACTCGCTGGAAAGCAGGCTGGATTGACATCAAATGGCTGGACAATCCTGGAGATTATGAAATTGATGACCTCAACGGCAACGGCGAAAACAGGTTGTTTGGCATCCAGATACCAGGTGCAGACAGGGAATGGATTCTGATAGAAAACCGTGAGGCGACAGGGATTGAAAGTTACTTCAATGGCCCCCCTGGTAAAGGAATTGCCTGCTATCTTGTCGATGACAAAAGACCCTACGACCGACGCTTCAACACCCTCATGGGTGATTTCAAAACGCATGGCTTCATGTTTTTGAAACTTGTCAATGAGGTCAGCAACCTCACATCTGACACATCTCCAAGCTCTCTTCCTTACACAAAGGTGGACAGGGCAACCCCAAACATTGGCATCAGGAACGCTTCCAAGCCAGGCGACAAGATGAAATTCACGCTCTCCTATGACCGCCCAAAGCTTCCGGTTGCCTCGGTTTCAAGCAAGATCTTCGCGGGCAAGGTGGTCAGGAACACATCGAAAACTTTTGAAATTCCATTTGTCAACATCGGCATGGGAACACTCTACCTAATCCTCAACACAAGAGACAAGTGGCTCTCGCTGGATCGTTCCAGCTTCATCGGCAACGAGGAGACCATCCTTGGCACCATCAACGCAGAAGGGATGAAACTTGGCAAAGCTTTTGGAACAATCACCTTCAGCAACAAGTCATCCGAGTCCGGGGGCAGCATAACCGTTGAATTTGAAGTGGTTCCCATCTACGGCGACCTGGACGCCAACAATTATGTTGACAAGAAAGATTTTGACGCTTTCATGAAACTTTACGGCCTAAAGGGGGATGATCCGGGTTACAAGCCTGAAGCTGACTTCAACTCGGACGGCGTCATCGATTTCACCGACCTTGTCATGCTTGCAAAAAACTACAAGCTGCCAAATTAAAAAACCGCCCTTCTTTCAAAGGGCGGTTGTGGTTTGGACTGAAACTTATTCCTGGCCTGTAAACGGAGGATACTTGTCGGTGAGCATGCCCATGTAGGCGTTGACTCTCCACTGCCATCTGTACATGCCGACAACAAACTTGAACATGTTTTCTGGATACTTGCCTGTGAACAGGATGATCCAGAATGCGATGAAGTTGATGAAGCTTGCTGCAATTCCGTAGAAGAACAGGCAGAACATGTGAGGAATCATGACGTAGATAACTCCAAAGAATGCCCTGAGAAGCAGTATGCCTCTTGACCACTCGCCCTGATATGCCACGTCGAGTTTTGCTGGATGATCAACCATTATAATACCTCCTGAATTTTTTTGATAATTAATCAGTAGCACATTTTACAAATGTTGTCAAATCGGAGGTAACAATTTGGAAACAATTGGAGCTCAGGAATAAACAGGAATATCGTTATAGATTTTGCTATCCAACTCTCTTCCAGCTTTTTTCTTGTTGATTCCACCCCATTGTTTGAAGAAAAACGGGATATTCTTAGAATCACAAGCCTCAAGAATCTCGATAACCCATTCTTTTTTCATTGGTCTTGATTTTGGGCCGGACTCCCCGCCGACAATCACCCAGTTAATCCCTTCAAGATCAATCTTTTTTATCGGCCCAATCAGTGGCTCGATCGAAAGGAACTTTAT
>CAZXEH010000028.1:0-22371 GCA_964639885.1 uncultured Caldisericales bacterium
GTTGCTGCCTGACCAAGTTTGATGTACCCAAGACCCACTTCGTCAAGCATCTCGAGTTTTCGCCTGATTTGTGGAATGTTTTCAAATATTTCGAGGGCTTCTTCAACGGTCAGATCAAGGATTTCAGAGATGTTTTTGCCTTTGAACTTCACTTCAAGGGTTTCACGGTTGAAGCGCTTCCCCTTGCAAACTTCGCAGGTGACGTAAACATCGGGCAGGAACTGCATTTCAATCTTGATCACGCCGTCACCCTCGCAGGCCTCGCACCTTCCGCCCTTGACGTTGAAGCTGAATCTGCCGGGTTCATAGCCTCTCGCCTTGGATTCCGGCAGCTTTGAGAAGATGTCCCTGATGACGGTGAACATGCCCGTGTATGTGGCCGGGTTTGACCTTGGTGTGCGACCGATTGGCGACTGGTCGACAACAACAACCTTATCGATGAACTCGATGCCCTTTATTTCCTTGCACTTGCCCGGGATGTCCCTCGAACGGTAAAGCTCCCTGGCAAGGTTTTTGTATAAAACATCAGTGATGAGCGTTGATTTTCCTGAGCCTGAGACTCCTGTCACAACCGTGAAGGTTCCAAGCGGGATTTTGAACTCGTCACCCTTGAGGTTGTGTTCGGTTGCGCCGATGATTTTGATGAACTGGCCGTTGCCCTCCCGTCGCTCTTTTGGAACCGGAATCTTGGTTCTGCCACAAAGATACGCTCCGGTGAAGGATTCTTTGGAGTTGCAGATGTCGTCGAGGGTTCCGGTTGCCACAACGTGACCGCCATGAACGCCTGCACCCGGGCCGATGTCAACGATGAAATCGGCGCTTCTCATGGTTTCTTCGTCGTGCTCGACCACGACAAGCGTGTTACCAAGGTCTCTCAGCCTCTTTAAAGTGACCAGAAGTCTGCCATTGTCCCTTGGGTGAAGACCGATGGATGGTTCGTCGAGAACGTAAAGGACACCGCCCAAACCTGAACCGATCTGGGTTGCAAGCCTTAATCGCTGCGCCTCGCCACCGGCAAGGGTTACCGATGCTCTTGAGAGGTTGAGGTAGCTCAGACCGACGTCGAGCAGGAATTTCAGTCTGGCTTTGATTTCCTTCAGTATCTGCTTGGCGATTGTCTGCTGCTTTTCTGTTAGTTTGAGGCTGTCGAAGGTGTCGTACGATCTCTGGATGGAAAGCTCGGAGAGGTCGGCAATGCTCATTCCGTTTATAGTCACGGCCAGAGCTTCCGGTTTCAGGCGTTTTCCACCGCAAACGTTGCAGGGAACCTGAACCATGTACTGCTCGTAAACTTCCCTGGCGCCATCGGAACCGGTCTGTTTCCAGCGCCTTTCGATTGACGGGATGATGCCTTCGTGGTAGACGCGCCGTGTGTGCTTGTCCCCGAAAGAGTCCTTCCATTCGATTGTTATTGTTTTTTTCGTGTCGCCGTAAAGTATCTTCCTTTGCACTTCCTCAGGCAGCTTTTTCCACGGGGTGTTTGCGTCTCCGCCAAAGTGTTCGGCAATCTGCTTGATAACGTTGATGCTCATTCCGTCAACGGCGTTGAATCCCGGAACCTTGATGGCTCCCTGGGCTATTGAGAGATCGGCATCTGGTACCACCAAATCAGGCGAAACCTCGAGCTTGTGGCCGAGACCGTCGCAGGCAGGACAGGCTCCGTACGGTGAGTTGAACGAGAAAAGCCTCGGCTCAATCTCCTCGATGGCTATTCCACAATCTGGGCAGGCGAAGTTTTCGGAGAAGGTGAGTTCCTGTGGCTCTCCTTCCTTGCCCTTCTGAACCTGCATCTTCAGGACGCCTTCGCCAAGCTTGAGCGCTATCTCGAGCGAATCGGCCAGCCTTGTCTTTGATTCTTCGTCGATAAGGATTCTGTCTACGATCACTTCGAGGTCGTGTTTGAGGTTTTTGTCCAGATCGATTGGTTCCGAGAGATCGGTGATGATGCCGTCGATGCGCATTTTGTTGTAGCCGGCACGCTTCATCTTTTCGATGACTTCCTTGTACTGGCCCTTCCTCTGTCTGGCAAGCGGACCAAGAACGGTTGCCCTTGAGCCTGCGTGCTGGGTATAAAGCCAGTCAACCATCTGCTGGACTGTGGTTTGTTCGATTTCCTTGCCACACTGCGGACAGTGAGGGGTTCCGATACGGGCCATGAGAAGCCTGAGATAGTCGTAAATCTCAGTCATGGTACCAACCGTCGACCTTGGGTTTCTTGAACCGGTTTTCTGGTCTATGGAAATGGCAGGGGAAAGCCCCTCAATGTAGTCAACATCAGGCTTTTCCATCATGCCGATGAACTGTCTTGCGTAAGCAGACAAGGATTCGACGTATCTCCTCTGGCCTTCAGCGTAGAGGGTGTCAAAAGCAAGCGAGGATTTGCCTGAACCAGACAAACCGGTTATGACCACAAGACTGTTTTTTGGCAGGGTCAGGTCAATGTTTTTGAGGTTGTGAACCCTTGCGCCTTTGATGAAAATTGTTGTTGGACCCATTTAAATACCTAGTTTTTCCTCCGATTTGAGGGAGCAGGCGTATTCATTCGCGGCCTTGACAAACTCTGCAAACAGCGGATGCGGATTCTCCAGTCTCGACCTGAGTTCCGGATGGAACTGCACGCCTATCATGAATGGGTGGTCTTTTATCTCGCCGATTTCTACAAGATCAAGCGTCGGATTGATGCCTGAGAAAACCATACCGGCTTCTTCAAGCTGGGCTTTGTACTCGTTGTTTATCTCGAATCTGTGGCGGTGGCGCTCGAAAATCTTTGGCTCCCTGTAAACCCTTCTTGCCAGAGTGTCTTCGGCAATCACGCATGGCTGGGCGCCAAGCCTCATGGTTCCACCCTTGTCGATGATGTATTTCTGTGATGCCATGACATCTACAACCGGTTGCGGTGTTTCAGGAACAAACTCGGTTGAGTTGGCCTCCTTAAGGCCACAGATGTTCCTGGCCATTTCGATGGTCATTATCTGCAAACCAAGGCAGAGTCCGAGGTACGGAACCTTGTTTTTCCTGGCGTATTCAGCAGCAAGAACCATGCCCTCAACGCCACGGTAGCCAAAGCCACCAGGCACGAGAATGCCGGCGTACTCTTTGAGCTTTGCCATTCCTTCACTGGTCTGGATGATGTCGGATTCTAGCCAGTCGATCTGGACTTTCTTGCCAACGCCGATTGAGCCGTGTTTCAAGGCTTCGTTGACCGAAAGGTAGGCGTCGTTGAGCTTTGTGTACTTGCCAACCATTGCGATTTTGAGCGTCTCGGTCTGCTTGACGAGAGCGTCGACCTGCTTTTTCCAACTGTCCAGATTTGCCGGTCTCGGGAGCATTCCCCACATCTCCGACATCTTGTTTGCAACGCCCTGTTCTTCAAGCAGGAGAGGCACTTTGTAGACTGAGTCGAGGTCGGCAATCGAGTAGACGTTGTCGAGGTTGACGTCACAGAACAAGGAAATCTTCTGCCTTACTTCCTTTGTTACCGGAATCTCGCAACGGCAGCCGATCATTGAAGGGATGATTCCGATTCGGCGAAGCTCGTTGACCGAGTGCTGGGTTGGTTTTGTTTTAAGTTCATTGGTGATGCGCAGCAGTGGAACGTATGTGAGGTGGAAGTAGATCACTTCCTGGTCACGGCGCTCTGCGCCGAACTGCCTGATTGCTTCGAGGAACGGCTGGCTCTCGATGTCGCCCACAGTTCCGCCAATTTCGGTGATGACTATGTCTGAACCGGTTTTCTCGCCTACATACAGGATTCTTGACTTTATTTCCTGCGTCAGATGCGGGATTATCTGGACTGTTGCGCCAAGAAAATCGCCCCTGCGTTCCTTTGAAAGAACCGCCTGGTAGAGGGAGCCGGTGGTGACGTTGTTGTCCTTTGAAAGCGAAATGTTGAGGAAACGCTCGTAGTGGCCTAGGTCAAGGTCGGTTTCCGCTCCATCATCGGTTACGAAAACCTCGCCGTGCTGGAAGGGATTTTGTGAGCCTGCATCGACGTTGAGGTATGGGTCGAATTTGAGGATGGTCACCTTGTAGCCTCTGGATGCAAAGAGCTTTCCTATCGAGGCTGAAACGATTCCCTTTCCAAGAGAACTCAGTACTCCGCCTGTCACAAACAGATACTTGGCCATAAAACCTCCAAACCATATTTTTACCACCCAGGCCGTTCCCGGTCAACGGTTGACCTGGATAACCATTTAAAAGAAAATGTGGGGATGAAGAAAACAATTCTGGCTGTCTGGGTGCTTGTCCTTTTGCTGGCTTCATGCGGGTCTGACAACAAAAAATACATCACAGACGAGTCGATCTCACAGCTCAGGCTTGCGTCGGTTTCTGCATTCACGCAGGCTCAGCTGCAGCTTGAAATCATCGGATCAGATTTCAAAATTGGCGATCTCCCCGAGGGCGATGTCCAGGTGTGCAACAAACCTGTGCCAAGGGCGCTCGTTGATGTTTTGGGCAAAGACATGGCAACAGACCTGAAGCTGGCCGTTTGTCTTTCTGAAGGTCGCAACCTCAAGCCGGTGTTTGACAAGGACGACGCATTTCTGGCTGACCTGGAAAGCCTTGGACTAAATTACGACGTTGATAGTTTCATGTACGACATAGCGTGTCTTGAAAGCCTGAAGCTCGACGAAAAAAACTGGCGCGAACAACTGCCGTTTCGAAAAGGTGTGCCAACCGTCCCAATCAGGAAGGACGATGTCGACAAGGCCAGGGAAAAACTTGCAAAAATCAAAACTGACTTCAGCGATAACGTCAAAAGGATCGTCGGCAACCTGAAGCAATCGGGTGGCGACATGGAGATGGTTTTCTGGCTTGAGGACTGCGGCAAGGAGATTTCTACATATCTTGAGTCCTACTGTGAACAGAAAGACGGACCAGCCATGCCTTATGCCGACTGCGACACGATCATCACAGACCGGATGGCAAAACCTTACAAGGAGCTGTTCGGGCAGGAGCTGAAGCTGACAGATCAGTAGCATTGGCAGACAAATTCAGTATCAATAACTTTGGAGGAACAAAATGAAAGCGGAACTGGTTTATGGAAGCCCGAACGGAAGGAACTCGGCCTCGTGGAGGCTCGGTTCAAGCTTTGGAAAAGGTCTGGAGTCTGCCGGCTGGGAAACCAATGAGACGATCATCTACGACAAGGACATAAACCATTGTCTGGGCTGCAAAAGCTGCTGGTCGGCAACCCCTGGAAAATGTGTCCAGGCTGACGATATGGCCGGGATCATAGAGAGACTGTCAAACACCGATCTGGTCGTGCTCTCTACTCCGCTCTACTACTTCATGGTTCCCGGCAAGACCAAGGATTATCTTGACAGGCACATGCCTATTTTCTACCAGACGGTTCTGAAGATGTACGGCAAATCAGCCCAGGACTGGATTGACAAGATCAAGTTTGTGCTCATTTCATGCTGTGGGTTTCTGGACAAGAACTTTTTTGGGGGATTGAAAATGTCCATGCAGCACATCTATGGCAAGGCTTATTCTGCCGATTTCCTCGTACCAAATTCTGCCGGTATGTCTGCCGACAAAAATGGCACCGAGTTTGCCGACTATTACAAGCTCATGGAGAGAATGGGCGCTGAATTTGGCAAGAATTCTTCAATCTCACCCGAATCCCGCAAGGAGTTTGAGGACTTCACGACCATGAACGAGGCAAAGGTTGCTGAAATGCGCGCCAGATTTGCCTTGATAAACAAGTAGCACCAAAGTAAACCAGTCTTCAACATTTTTAGTATTAACCCCAGATGGTTGAATCTGGAGGGGTGTTATGGTTTCAAGATTCTTCAAGATAATTCTAGTTTTAGTGATCACGGCTAGCTTTGTTGGCTTTGATGAGAGAGTTGCCAGAACAGACTCGCAGCCAACCATGCCTTTTGTAATAAAGGCGAATGATACTTACTTTTATAGCCAGTTTGAAAACGTTACAAGCAAATACGCAATATTTAGCAACTTCGCTGGAAACAAGCTGTACATCGACCTTACCACCGGTGAAAAAGTACCTGAAAACAAGCTGGATTATACCTCACTTGCGGCAGACATACCGGTAAATTCATTCAGAGTTGACAAATTTGGCCAATGTTCAACAAGCACCAACTTCGCCGATCTGGAAGTTATTGGCAACAACTTTTTTGCAGTTGGATATGAGCAAGGATGCAAGATTGCACCTATCGAGCCACAAAAAGGTATCTTTGTCAAGAGCAATTATTCAACTGGCAAAGTAACCATTTTCAAAATTAACCCGTACAAGGAGCTCTATAGCTTCTACACAATAAAAGAGAGCAATTTTGAATGTACTGTATTCGCAAAAAAGTATATGATAGTTAACAACTCAATCATAGAACTTGAGTCAGGCAAACTTCTATCTATGTTTTCAGGCAAACAATGGCCAATCAAATACAAGATTTCAGATGATTATACACAAATATTCAATGTTATCCTTAACACAAAAACCTTAGAGGTTGTTTACATCTCCAAAAGATTTGACACACCTTTATGCCTCTCAGACAATGTTTGCTACACATGGTGGGTGGATAATAATGATTATAACAAGTTATTGATCGAATCGTATAATATTGAAACAAGACGTTCTGATATTCAAGTAATTCACATTTCAGGAAACGACCCAAACCGACGAAAAGCGGGTCTGATGTTTGGTGTCATCAAAGGGCTTGCCTATTTCTACGAAAATATCAATGGTTATTTTGAAGTGTTCGATCTTACGACTAAGAAAGAAGTTTTTTCTGTGCCAGCAAATCACTCATTGATTAACTTCACAGGCGCTGACAATGACAGACAGATTGTTTTTTCGGATGGTGGCACGGTCTATTGTTATGACGTCATAAAGCGGAAGTTGATTTGGAAAAAGGCAATTATAACTTATGCGGAGTTTATTGATGTAGGTAATACGCATTTGTGTATGGTGCCTGAAGGTGAAGACACAACCAAAATCTTTGATTTGGACAACCCTGGGAAGAAAATATTGATGAAATCAAACGATCTGGATCGGTCTTCAAAACTTATCTATTTTAATACAGGCATTTTCTACACTCATCTTGATGGCACAACTTGTTCAATCAAACGATACAATTTGGATGGGTCAAGTGTCAATCTACCTTCTGTGACTCAGGAAGATATTGAAAAAGTAAAAATTTCTTTGCTGATGTGTGGCGACAAAACATTTCTGGCAAAGTACGATTATAGAAAATATGATGAAATCAGTTCGACCATGTTAAGTATGTATGAGCTCGATGACAACTTGTGGAAGAAAAGGATTGAGGTTCATGATTTCAGCAGTTTAATATCAAATGACAGCTACATTGTCATCAGGCAAAACTGGAAAATTCTTATTTACAATGTGCTCAGCCGTGATAAAACAACTTTGGAAGACACTGAGTATCGCTCGTTCGAGGCAATTTCTGACAACAAGATTGTCTGCTACAATTATGATCTAAGGGATTATTCAATATTTGACATCATCGAAAGGAAATTTTCAAGCAGGATAGAGAAATGCAAATACATCGGAACTGAGAATTCAACATTCTACTTCATAGCTGATTATAAAATCATCTTCATCAAAGATGGAATAATCAACAATACTGAAAATAAAAATATAGATATGTTTGTTCACAAGAATGAAATAAAAATTGTTGGTGGTATGCTTTTTTACAACGGTAAACTTACCAGTTTGGATGGCAAAACAAATCAAACTCTGTTTTATGGTTTTCGAAGCGATCTCTACCTGAAAGACGGCAAGCTGTCACTTACTGATTGCATGTGTTCACTCACAAATGCTGACCTTGTCCCCTGCTCAACATATTCGATTACAAAACAAGGCAATATTATTAAACTGACAAACACAGGCACATTGCCTATACAGGGCAAATTCTGTATTGTTGACACAAACACCGAGTTTCCAGCCGTCAGGCTTGAAAACTTCAAAACATTCTCAGCAAATCCTGGCAAGACAATTGATCTGACAAATATCGGTTCCAACAGACAGCAACTATTAGCAATCAACTGCGATGCAGTTTTGGATATGACAAGATTCGACTTCAAGGGCAAGTCATCTCTTTCAGACACATATTGTGGTACAAGCATCGACTTCGATGGAACTGCATGGACTCTCAGCTTGTGGAACAAAGACCAGTGATGTATCTCGGTGTTCTACCAAAATGATTCGAAACTGGCTGAAATGCGCGCCAGATTTGCTTTGATAAACAAATAAACCTCCTTTTTCCCTTTGAACGGCTGCAGCCTGGTTACGGTATTTGTTTTGAAAACCGGAGGTTGTATGGGAAGAAAGTTATTGCAAGTGTGGATTGTTGCAGTGGTAATACTATCGACGTTTCCACAAGCTGAATCTGCTCAGAAGACTTACAACTACAGACCGCTTCTGCCGGTTGAATCGAAGGTTTTTACCAGAAGAGCGGTGTTTCAGGCTGATTTGAAAGAAAGTTTTGAAATGTCTCGCTACTCCAGAAACTTGCTTGCCTCAGGAATGGTTCTTCTCGATGATGAATGCAAGGTTACATATCAGGCAAGCAATGAAACTTCAAGTCAATATTGGATAGACGGAAAAGTGATTAGTTATCATGAAACTACGTACAACTGGTCATTTGATTACCCATCGCTTCTCGAGATGGATGGCAGGCTTCTATCAGTGCTATCTTCTAGCACTCTGTTTCCAGAAAGAAATATTATTGTCATCACAAGGGCTGACCGTTTTGATGTTTTGAGATTGAGTGATGGGAAAATGTGGTTCACCACTCCACGTAGATCAGGTGATTTCTTGTTCCCATTGACAGATGATTTGATGTGTCTGCAAAAGATAAACGGTGAATCTCGAATCATAAACCTCGAAGGTATGAATGCTTTCGATTCTGTTGATGTAGTGAAACGTCCTTTCAGATGCAAAAATGGTATATTGTTAGCCGAGGAGGCATTTGTCAATTTGGTCACCGGAAGTGTGTATGAATACGAAAAGATAATAAAAACCAAATGTATGACTGCCAGAATCGGTAAAAATTGGGTTGAATGCCAGTGTCTGGCTGGCAAGCAAGATGATCTTGACAACATTATTTATGAATCGTACAAAATTTCCTTTGATGGTCAGATAACTGAAAGTCGAAAAATAAAAATTAACAGAAATAAAATAATATTATCAATTGATATAGCAGGAGACTATGCAATTGGCGTACAATTTGACTTTACCCCCCAATCGTATATACAAAAACTGATCTGTATTAATTTGGTAACTAATGTGGTTGTGTGGGAAAAAAGCTGGCCATACTATCCTTTCAATCCTGAGTCTTCTCAAAGGTTCACTTACTCACTATATGAATCAGATGGTTGGAAGATGAGACTGATGCTTGAGTATTGCGCTGCCATAATTGATGTGGAGTCTGGCAAGGTTTTGCATGAATTCATGTTTGACAAGCCCGATTCAACTCAACTCATGCAAAGCAGAACATATTATGCGATGCCAGCAAAAACCGATTCAAAGATGAAAGAGATAGTTGAAGTTGATAACAATCAAAATATTAAACGTAATGAACCCAAACTAGAGTTTGATTTCTTCAATGTTTACGGCCAGAATGTGCTTGCTGTTGACATAGAGATGAAAAATAAAGAATTTACAACAATCACTTCAGTTCTGGCTGACAAAAATACAGGCAGGATCAAAAAAGATGTCAAATGTGATTTCAGAAATATACTGCCATTGAGCAACAACAACATATACCAGGCAAACAAGACAGTTGTAATGTGTAGAGACAGGTCAATCTGGATTGAAGATGTGATGGCAGGAAAAATTGTAAAAGTAAGGGAGGGCGACATCAAAGACATCGCCCAAACATATCATATTGATGGTTTTTGCAAGATTTTTGGCAACATGGCATTCGTCGTGTTCAATCTGACTGTTATTCGGATAAACATGTTGACAAACGCCATCATTGATGAAACCACAATGAAATATGATTTTGATGACATTTTTTACTCAAATGAAAATCTCATTATTACAGATCAGATGGCCACCTGGCTGGATAAAGGAATCGAGAAGAACGTAAACAAACCGATGTTTCTTGACGGATGTATGCTTTACAGCTCTTCATCGGCAGACGGCATTGTAGAAACAAATCTTTCAAATGGTGCTCAACGCAGGATGATTGGATTTAGCAACACAAGAATCACTCCTCATTTGTTTGATAATGGAATTTTGTACGCAAGCAATGGTCTCTATTCCAGCAATGGTCAGCTGTTGCAGAAAAATCTGCAGATCATAAAAAAAGGAAATGATGCCACAGGGGAGTATTTTCTGGATGTGGGTGGATCTATTTGGACAAAATATCGTCCCTGCCAGTCATTTTCAATGACAAAAAAAATTAATTCAAAAAATGTGACGCTTAAAGCTGACGATGACTACTTTTTTGAAGCCTACTTTGCCAAAATGGATGACTCTGGAATCCCTGACTGGATAATCCTGGAGAAACTCGACTTCAAAAAGATTGAAGACGGATATGAGTTGAATACCGAATCAATAACTGGAAAATTCTTCGTCGTGGTCATCTCTAACGGGATGATGGATACTACAAAATCAAACAATGTCATTACTGATAGAAGTAAGACACCTGCATTCGATGGCCAAGTATACTCATGGTTGGAGCAAAAATCAGTTGTTGTGACTGTTTGGAAGAATTGAACCTTTATTGTTAGGAGCTGTTGGTGAAGAAAACAATCAGATTTCTTGCAGTAGCTGCAATGCTCTTCTCTGTCTTGAATTTCAGCAACGCTGAATACGACCAATACTCACATTTTCCCGTGCTCCCAGTCCAAAACACCGGTGGGTTGTGACCGTGTGGGGTGAAGATTCAGACTAGCCTGAACTTTTTGCAAACAGGGAGGTATTTCAATCATGAAGGGGAAACTTGCGATTGTCATCGCGATAATGCTGGCCAATTCGGTGTTGTCCTGGGTTTCCGGCAAAGCTGTTTTTAACCCGATGCTGCCATCTGAGTTGAAGTATTATGGAGCCTATGACAGCATTCCATTGGAAATCTTTGGTGAGGAGCCGTACAAACTCACATTTGGTAGCAACAATGGACTTTACTACCCATTCATGATTGACACTTTCAAGATTTTGTATGATTCAAAAACAAAAGTTACAGAGAAAGACGGCGATTTGCTTATTGAAAGAGTCAAAAACAGAGTTTTTTTCTTCAACACCATAAATCTAATTGTCACTTTTGATGTTGTTGGCAAAGATGAAAATGAAAGTCTTGAAATGTCATTTATTGATTCGACAACAGAGGCAAAAATCGGGACTTATGTTTTTGACTCCATGTACAATCAGATTGAGGTTTTATCGAAGAAATATTTTGTTTGTAGTTCAAAGTTGTATGAAATTGGCAAAGGGTTGATCAAAACTGAGCACTATTCATATCATGGTGTCAATCCTGAGCTTTATGAAATTGGTGACGATGTGTTCAGGCGCATCGATGATTCGTTTGTTTTTTCATTAAAACCAATTTATGATAGGGATTGGCATCCGATAAGCTCAACAAGTACTAAATATTTCTATTGTGCAACTGATATCCAGCCAAACAGAGAACAAAACATAATAAGCATTAAAAAAGTAAATTTCCAAGGTGGACAGGTAAAGCAATGGGACAAAATTGTTCTTGGCAAAGGCGAAGACAATCCTTTTATAAACGATGACAGGATGCTCATAGGCAACTCAGAGAGGGCCAACTTTTACTCGCTCAGATATATGGATTTGGAAACAAAAAAGGATTTGTGGAGCTTGTCAGAAATCCCATCTGCCACATCCTTTTTCGGTAGGGCATTTTATAAAGGGAGTTATTATCAAAAATGTGATGGTATCGCCATGAAAGTAGAAGAGGATGGAACAACAACTTTTGTGCCGATTCCCTTTGATCCGATCTATCTGACATTTCGTGGACAAAGATTTGTATTGAAGGGTGTACCTGGAAGTGATTTCAGCAATCTTTTTTTGAGGCTTGTCAGGCTTGACAAGGATTGCCAGATTGAAACTGATATGCAGGTTCCATATTTCCAGCACTATGCTGCAAGTGGAAACAATCTCATAGGTTGGGGTCAGAGGTATGCAACAAAAAGTGGCAAGAGTTATCAGGTGTTCGACTACCAGATCACCAAGCTGACAACGTCAGGCTTGAAAACTTTTGAAAGGTCAAGCGCTGATATGCCATGGTCCGGTGAGATCACCGATTTTGAAAACCTGCAGGCTGCCGAATACATTTCAAAAGACACCATCAGGATTTTCGACCTTGAGACCAATGAGTACAGTGATGTGAGCGTCCAAGACATTTTTAAAACCAGTCAGGATGTGAGGATCATATATACAAGGTTGAAGGCAAATCATCTTGCACTGTCTTATATAACCGGTTCGGGCAAAACAACCGAAAGTTACATCGTATGTTACTCGATCTCCCCATTCAAGCTCCTGTTTGATGATAAACTTGAAGTGGTTTCAAAGAGTTCGAATAGAACCCTCAACATTGATTTCTCAGGACAAAACCAGAACCCGCCATATTTTGTTGGCAACTGCCTGCTGGTGTGGGACATGCAGACACCTTTTAAAGTCTACAACCTGATCGATGGCTCATTCAAAGAATTCGAGGATTGGAATAATGTGATGGCTGTCAACGGAATATTATACAGTCAATATGGTGATAAAATCGACATCTTCAACCCAGTTACCTTTGAAATGAAATCCGTCAATTTCAAAGGCGACCAGTCGTTTTCACAGTATCTCCCATGGATCAGCGAGGGCTTGTTTGACGATGTGGACGCTGGAGTTTTCCCACAGAACAGACCTGACAGAATGTTGACGAAACAATTTGAGGGTTGGTATTCAACCGTTTCAAGGCTCGGTCACCCAGGTGAACTGGTCAAAATTGAAACTTGCCCGACGTTTTCCATCAAACGCACATCTAGCAATGAGTTTAGAACAGCAAACACTTCGCCGAATTGTGAAACGCCTTTGATTGCCAATGTTTACCTCATCCCGTGGCCTGATGACTGGTGTCCGGTATACTGGCAGGCAAGGAATGTGGTCGGGAAAGTCAAAGATTTGAAACTCAATGAAACATCAACAATCACAATTCCTGACCTGGAGCTACTTCAGTCAAAAAGGTTCGCACTCGTCATCGAATCCAATGGACTCCTGGACACCAGAAACTCGGAAATCTCCGATTTTGACAAAACTGACAGACCTTTGTTCGATGGCAACTCCATTTCTTATGATGAGCAGAAATCGGTTGTTGTGACCGTGTGGGGCGAAGATTCAGACTAGAACTTTTGGCGGACAGGGAGGTATTTCAATCATGAAGGGGAAACTTGCGGTTGTCATCGCGATAATACTGGCCAATTTGGTATTGCCCTGGGTTTCCGGCAAAGCTGTTTTCAACCCGATGCTGCCCAGCCATGTCAGATATGTTGCAGATGAAACAAAAATACCACTTGACCTGTTTGAACCAGGAAATAGCAGGGTAATTGATCTTGCATACAACAAATATTGTGACAGATTCTGTAGATACATTGTGGCACTGAATGATTTTGATCGGATATCATCTTATCAGAAGGACAATCCCATGACACAATACCAAATCGATATAAACCAGTCAGGGATTGAAGCTCATAAAAAAGGCATCGGGTACACTTTTCAGCAGATGAATCTTGGTGTGACAATAAGTAAAGTTATAAAAGACAAAAAAACAACATTCGAGATTGACTTCTATGCTCTTGAAAATGACAAGTGGATATCAAAGCAACTGGTTGAAAATCCTAACGCCACTATAGAATTCTTCTCAAGAAACCTGTATCGGGTAGACGGGAGCATGTATGATGTAAAAAAAGGAGCAATTGGAAACAACTTCAGATATTATTATGGGATAAGTGCCCTGTATTATGTGTTCGAGGATTGTCTATACAGACGCATTGACGATTCATTGGTATTTTCGATGAAAAATTACCAAAAATACGGATATTTTTGCACTCTTGCTGATTGCGAGGATTTCCTGTATTTGGGCAAGAAAGGAAAAACCCCGTTTGGTGAGGGCTTAGTAGATCTAATACAATGCACCTACACTGGAAAGGCTCTAAAGCATTGGGGTACTAGGTTTCTCCATCCTGAAGACATAATCATCGATGTCAGAGGCGACTTTTTCTTAACGCAAGACCTTCACAACACTCGTGGGATTTTCTTCCGGTACTGGAATGCGGCAACTGGCGATCTTATATGGTCACTCCCGATTTACGAATGTATAAAAGATTTGAACAAGTATGGGTTTGATGGTGATTCTTTTTACGGGAAATCAAGTAACGCCTGTGTTAGGGTTGCGCCAGATGGAACCAAGACTTTTGTCCCTCTCAGAAAAACCCCGACGTTCCTGAAGCTTTATGGGGTTCAATACATATTGAAAGGCGCACCGTCTTCGGATCCTGAGAAACTTATGTGCAGACTTGCAAGGATAAAATCAGACGCCATTGAAGACACTGACATGATTGTGCCTGACTGGGCTTCGTACAGCTCAAACTGGAATACAATCATCGGTTACAATTTCCAATTGAAGAAACTGGAAAATGACATAAAGCTTGAAATCGATTATTCGATACAGAAAATAACAGCTCAAGGCTTATCTCAGCCTGTTTTAGGGAGCATGTTCATCAACGGTTATCCTTATTGGTTTGACATCAGTCATATGCAAATTGCCGAACAATATCCTGATGGCAAATTCATAATTAAAAACCTTGAACTGGGCACATCAAAAGAGGTAAATCTTTCACAAGTCAACAATGAAGATGATAGCCAATTGAAAATAGCATACGTCGCAATTGCAGGCAACCGTTTAGCCGTGATGAGATACAAAGAAGATGACTCAAGTTTCGCTATGATTTCAATTTATAGGCTGTCACCCCTGAAGCGAATTTTTCACCAACAATTCAAAACAATACCTGACAGTTCAAGAATAGCTTTTAGAGATGAATTTTGCCCACTTTTGAAGATGACTGACAAGTATCTGTTGTTTTGGTCAAGTAGTCTGCCTTTTCATCTGATTAATCTCGATGATCTCTCATTTCAAGTGTTTGATGACTGGCAGACAATGAAGCTTAAAAATGATGGTTTCTATGCTTTGACATTTGATGGAAACCTTGAATATGTAGATAAGAACAATCTAAAGGCGACAAGATATGAACTCCCAAAAGATTGTTCCAAGGACGACATGTTTATGAAATGGGTCAGGGAGTTTGGCTCCAAAGAAATTTTTCAAAATGGATTCAAACCCCAACAGGAGCTGGGCAAAGAGTATGATATGTTTGAAGGGGAATGGTATGAGTCAATAGGAGAATCCTATGGTGAATTCTTTCAGATGGAGCCTTGCCCGACGTTTTCCATCAAACGCACATCTAGCAATGAGTTTAGAATAGCAAACACTTCGCCGAATTGTGAAACGCCTTTGAACGGCAATGTTTATCTCATCCCTTGGTCTGATGACTGGTGCCCGGCATACTGGCAGGCAAGGAATGTTGTCGGGAAAGTCAAAGATTTGAAACTCAATGAAACATCAGCAATCACAATTCTTGATCTGGAACTGCTCCAGTCAAACAGATTTGCACTCGTCATCGAATCCAACGGCCTCCTCGACACCAGAAACTCGGAACTCTCAGACTTTGACAAGGTCGAAAGACCTTTATTCGACGGCAACGCCATTTCTTATGATGAGCAAAGGGCTGTTGTTGTGACCGTGTGGGGAAAGTGAAGTTTATGAGCCAACCTTTAAACATCTCACTTGGAGGGGATTTATGCGAAGCCTTAAGATTTTGTTGGCCGCAATGCTTATAATGTCACCGTTTGTGTCTGATAGTTCGAAAGCGGGGCAGTCAGAACCGCCGTTTTCAATCGGGAAACAGGTTTTTACAACGCCAGACATGATCAAAATAACAAACGATTATGTTGTGCTGAAAAACCCTCGGGAGATAAGGCTTCTTGATGTGGCAACCGGTGAAGATGTCGATCCCTCCAAATACACCGAAGATGGCGAGACGACTTTTTGGTCAACCATTGACGTCGATGATAACTATTTCAGGAATATTCACGTTTCAATCGACAATAAGACCGGCGAATCCATTGCTTATGACGGAAACTGCTTTGTTGTCTCAAAAGAGTGTGGAATCGCCTGCAAACTAGAGAGAATTGATTATAACAACCGACTTATAACCGTTTGGGATATAAATGCTCAGAAGGTAATGTGGAGCTTCAAGACAACTATTGATGTTGATTGTTTATCAGGCTTCAATACCGCCCTCTTTGATGATTATCTGATCTTTTTAATTGGCAACAGCACAACCTTTTTTGATCTTTGGACAGGCACTGTGAAACTTGTTACAAAACCGCTTTACATCTGGCGAACACAACGTTACGGCAAATATCTGATTGTTGATAATGTTCTTTTTGACATGGAAAAACTTGAGATCGTTTACGACGGCCACAACGCATCCTTGTGGTTTGACAATGGACTGGTCTACATCTTTCCGCCTGCTGTGAATGAAAAGCTTGATTATTCCATCCTTGACCCGGCAACGATGAAATTTACGCCACATTCAGTCAACATGCCAATTTCCAAAGGTATGGCCAGTTACATCTGGAACGGCGTGAAAAACGGTGTCATGGCGAGGTGGAATGCTGAAAAAGACTCAATTGAGCTGTTAGATTGCAAAACCGGCGAGGTTCTGTTTGGCCACAAAAACACTTACACCCACGCAGTCGAAAGAGCTGTAGTTTACAATGACCGTTACGCCATCGTAAAAGACAGCGCCGAAATTTTTTGCTATGACTTCAAGGAACGAAAGCTGGCTTGGTCACGCGAGATTGCCACTTATACACAAACTGCAAGAGACGGTTTCTACTGGCAACCGATGGCCGACAATTCAAAGCTCAGGGTTTTCAAAATGCTTGATCCAAAACGTTCGGTTGTGATTGACTCAGACAGGTATGTTTCATTTTTTCCAAGCGATGACTGTGTGTTTTCCTTCAACGATAGCGATGCCGACACGCTTTTGAAATTCGACTGGGACGGGAAGAAAACGGTTCTGCCTCCACTTGATGGTTTGAGGAAGATGCTTCGGTTGCCGTTTGTCTGGAAGAATTCCATCTATGTTTGGGTGAAAGACGAATCGGGCATGCTTTTGAAGCTTGAGAAAGGCGCCTGGAACGAGGTTTTCAAAAGCGAAACCGACGTTGGCTTCAGCGCTGCATTCAAAGACGGACTTCTGGCTTTTGTTCAGGACAAGGATCATGCAGGGATTTTAAACATTGACTCAATGAAGTCGGAAACGATTCTCTATGAAAAGTTACATGAGATTCAGTTTAGGGCAGGTTTTCTTCTGTTGAGTTCATGGATCAACTGGAGCATTTTCAACCCCAAAACAATGGAGCTGGTAGATGACGGAATAAAAAAAATCATCGGAAGTGACTCTGATACTCTCTACTATACAAAAGGTGACTATGTGTGCACCCTTGCACCTAAAGAAAAGAAGCAGTTCAAAAACATTTTTGTAAGCTCTAACCTTACCGCTTCAAACGGACTGTTCCTTTTTGACAGCACCCTCATTGACCAAAACGGCAACCTAATCCAGCTTCTTTCAATTGATCACTACAAACTTACAACAATAAACGGCAAAACATACGTTTACGAAGACTCAAGGGAAGTCAACTTCTTTGAGCTGGAAATAAACGATAGTTATTCAATTGACAGGGACGCCAAAGGGTTAGTGTTCAAAAACAACGGAAGTGGCAAGATTTCTTTCAAATGCTGGCTGGTTCCATATGAAGGCTTTGTTGCAAAGAATCTGGGCAAACCGAATACCTTGGAAATCGATGCAGGTAAATCTGAATCGCTCAACCTTGCAAGTTCAAGCGACAGGCTCCTCATCGTCCAATCCAAAGCATTTTTTGACCAGATGACATCTGATCCACAATTAAAAAGAATTTACGAGACAATGAGGTTTATCGGCACTAAGGACATAAAAAGTGGAACAATTGTAAATGTTTTTAGGCTTAAAGCCCGGAAATGATGTATAATTGACCCATGAACATTTTGTTGACCCTGGTTGTAATTTTGTCGGTGATTCCGACGCCTCCACCAGCTTCAAACGCTCGTGAACGGTTTGCTGTTCGTCTTGTTTCGGAGGTCAAGGAGAGCGGTGTTTACGACTATGACCAGCTCCGCTTCAAAACAACCGGCGCCATTCCCTCATGCAGGCAAGAGTTTTATTATTGTCTGGCGCTTTTGTCGACAAATGACGACAAAAACACCGATCTGGCCAACAAGATTTTTGCCAAGTACCTGGCTTCACAGGTTACAAACCCTGACAGCCCCTACTTCGGATCCTTCTTCTACCCCGAATTGCTTGGTAAAACCGAAGGTTTGGAATGGGACATGTTCAACCCGATTCCAGTTTTTATTATCCTTGGTCAATACCAGCACAAAATAACGGGTGCAAACAACGCGCTGGCTTTGAAGACATTTGGCAATATTGTCAAGGGGCTTTCGAAGTGGTGGTATCCCAACCACACAAAACCTGAGGCAATCGGCCACACAAACTACCACCTGATGTACGTTGCCGACCTGTTGCTCTCCGCAGTGCATAGCGGTGACAAACTCGGCGCATCCCTTGCAGAAAACGCTTTTGAAAACTGGATTTCATGGACAAAAAGGAGCGGCATAACTGAGTACAACAGCCCGACATACATCGCCGTCGATTTGCAGGCGCTGAACGTGATCGAGCTGTACAGCACAAACAAAAGGATGCAGACACTTGCAAGAAATATGACTGATGTGCTTCTTGCCGACGGCTTGATCCACTTCAAGCGTCCGTATTCGTTGTTTGGCGCAAACTCAAGATCGTACGACGTTTTAAACGGTTCAGGCAAAACCCCCAGATACCTTGAACTGGCTTTTGGCAACAAGTTTGATCCGCCCATCGAACCCTCGTCAATCCTTGAGGCGTGGTTTGAACACAGGAAACCTGTATGGCTGACCAAAATTTTCTCCGAGGTCAGAGGGGAAACCTTTGAATTCAGCTCCAAATGGGGGCCGGAAGCGTGGCAGTTCAGAAAAACGTGGTTTGGTCAGTCTATGGTGCTTGGCACCTCTGGCCAGTCGTACGGAAGCCAGGACAGAAATCTTGTCATAGACAGGAAAGATGGCAAGTGGGTCGGGTCGTTTGTGCCGGTGCTGGCTATTAACGACTCGCCGCACAAACTGCCGGAGATGGGCGACGGATCAGGGCTAAACCACCTTAAGATGCCGGTTTTCACGCAGCAGTCCGGCGGCAAGGCACTCCAGCTCTGGGACATCACCTATGACGAGCCACAAATTGCCATGAACAGGCTCTCGCTTGCGTTTTTGTTCCCACAATCCGAGATGCTTATTGAGGATAAAACAAAGGTTGACACGGCGTTTGCCATCAAATCTGGCAGCGATCTTGTGATGGTCAGGCCATTTGTTTCATCGAGCGATGCAACGGTGAACCTGGCCAAAAAAGACGGGCTGATGATGGTTGAGATTAAGCTTGTCCATGACCTTCGCGCCGACCTTGGCAGGCGGTTTTTTGTAGGATTTGCCGTGGAGATTGCCGAAAACGTCTACGATTCTGAGCAAACCTTCAAAGACTGGCTCAAGAAACCTTTTGAATTCAGGGTTGATGACAAGGAAACCAACGTGAAGGCAAGTTTTGATGGACTCCTGATCGACTATGACACGCAAGCTAAAAAACCTCTGAATCTGCCTGACTTTGACGGGTCGGTTTTGAAATCGCCCTGGACTTGCCTTGACTCTTTGGGGCTCTGGACACCCTGGGAGAGCGTGAAGTTTTAGAGCTTTGTAATCAAGTATTTGTAAGCTCCGGGAAATAACCTTGTTTATAAAGATCACCAAGTGCTACACACTCATTTAAGAGTAACGATCTACTGTTTTTCATTAATGTATCCAAATCAAAATTGAATAAATAGTGTGGGCCCTCTTTGTACCCGCATCCTACCCAAAATTTCCGTGCAATTTGCATACAAATTATCGATGATTTCTCTGCAATTTTATACCAGTCATATGGACTCAACAATATTGGTTTTTTAGTATCAGGGTTAGGTGAGTAATGGATAAATGAATTACGGTTTTCAACTAATAAAGAGTATTCACAAAAATTCGAACCGTAGAAAGAATCACTTTTTTCTTCATATTTGATTTGCTCATTTAATAATACTTGATTATGTCGATTATTCTTAATAAAATCCGGATATACTAACAATTTTTTTCTAATATCTATTATATTTTTGTTTTCAGACAAGATATTTTTTAATTCGATATTCATGTTAGGGTTTTTAAGAACAAAATTGTAAGATACGCTATTGACAAAACACTCAATGAAAGTCATATAATTGATAAAAGCTTGAATTGAATAATCTCGCAAACAATCGTACAGGGATAGGAAAACGAATCTGTCATTTTCATCTAATTTGTTTATATAATCTTTATTAAATATATATTGGTATCTTTCCATGTACATTTTTGCTTTAGTAAAATAATGAAATGCACTGATCAATATAAAATACTCTGAAGTAATTCCTTTTGAATCAAATATGTACCCGTGTATTGGTAAATCTATAAGCTGTTCTTTGCTTGATAACAGTTTTGAAATATCATAATATTGCTGAAGAATACTAATCGGTATCCCTTTGAAGCTATTCAAAAAAATATTTGTAATATCCCTAAAATTGGACTTAAAAAATATTTCATTACTTCCATTGCTTATATATTCATAAAGAGCTTTTATTATTTCTTTTTGCTCTGATTTGGGTTCTAGATATTGCTCAAATTCGATAATTTTGTCTTTAATGGTTCGTAATGGAATATCGCTGATATATTCGATTCTGGCGCTTAGTAGCGATTCTATTTCTTTGTAATCACATATTAGTGCTAAAATGATGAAATATAATACCTTTTCTTCAATTTCCTCCCGTTTCTTTTTCATTTTCCCTTCTTGTAGTTTTCAGAGCTAATGTTTTTAACAAAAGAGCCATATCTATAGATATGGCTCTACTTTTTTATGTTCCGATTGTCAATAGAAAAGCTTCGCTATATCAAACAACTTCGGGTCGGGTTTCCTGCGTTCCCTGGTGACCTGGTTCATGTCAACCGGCACGACCAGTCCGCCCTTGAGGCCGACCATCTTGCCGACTTCCCCACGCCTGAGCAGTTCAACGGCTTCATAGCCAAACCTCATGGCAAGCGTTCTGTCCATGAGCGTTGGGGTTCCGCCTCGCTGGAGGTGACCCAAAACGGTGTAGCGGGTTTCGATGCCAGACTTCTTTTCGATCTCGTTTGCAAGGTAAGCGCCAAGTCCGGTTTTCGGGCAGTCGCCGATGTTTAGGCCTTCGATCACGGCTGAGTCGGTGACTACGATGATTGAGAAGTTCTTGCCCTCGCTCCTCCTGTTTTCAAGGTGCCTGACGATCTCGTCGATGTTTGGCTTGAACTCTGGTGTGATGATGTAGTCGGCGCCACCGGCAATGCCACCCATGAGGGCGATCCAGCCAGCTCCTCCGCCCATGACCTCAACGATCATCACGCGGTGGTGGGACATGGCCGTTACGTGGAGTCTGTCAAGCGATTCTGAAACGAAGTTAGCTGCCGTGTCAAAGCCGATTGTTGATTCTGTTCCGCCAACGTCGTTGTCAATTGTTGCCGGTATGCCCACGGTTGCGTAGCCGGCCTCGTTGAGCCTGGCTGCAATCCTCAGGGATGTGAAACCGCCGATGACGACAGCAGCGGTTATCTGGTTCTTTTTGAAATTCTTCTGGAATGCCTCAAAACCCTTGTCCGATGCGAATGGGTCGGTCTTGGACGATCCAAGGATTGAACCTCCAAGGTAGAGAATGCCTGAAACGTGCGACTTGTGCATGACGAAGACCTCATCGTTGATGAGTCCGTCCCAGCCGTTGCGAACGCCAAGCACCTCGTAGCCCAGATCGAAGCACTTTCTGGCCACAGTTCTGATGACGGCGTTCAAACCCGGACAGTCCGACCCTGAAGTAACTACGGCAATTCTTCTCATGACTCCTCCTTACCTGATGAGAAACGGGATGAATAGAAGCGAAATGACGGCCATCAGTTTTATGAGAATGTTCAGCGATGGTCCGGTCGTGTCTTTGAGAGGATCTCCGACTGTGTCGCCAACGATTGTGGCATGGTGTACCGATGTGCCTTTTCCGCCCCTGTATCCGCTTTCAATGAGCTTCTTCGCATTGTCCCAGGCTCCGCCTGC
>CAZXEH010000029.1:0-19531 GCA_964639885.1 uncultured Caldisericales bacterium
CAAGATCAATCTTTTTTATCGGCCCAATCAGTGGCTCGATCGAAAGGAACTTTATGGATGCTCCTGTTTTCCTCAAATAATCTATTCTATAGGTTGCCTGTTGATTTTCGACACTGACACCCATCCATAAATTTTTTGGCCAATGCAGTTTACCGGAAAGTTCAAGCAACCTCTCGGCTCTTTTGGTCAAAACCTGAAACTGGTGCCAATATGCTCTGCCAATGACATCAAACACTCTCTGGATATAGTCCAGTTCAACCTCGTCGTGAAACAGGTCGCTCATTGAGTTTACAAATATCCTTTGAGGCGTTTTCCATTTGAGGGGATGCCCAAGCATTGACGGTTGTTGAGTTACCTTGAAGCCATTCTGATAATTAGGGTTACCCATGGCCTGAAGACGTTTAGCCATGCGTTCCGCATAGCAGTTTTGGCAGCCGGCGCTGATTTTTGTGCATCCGGTCACCGGGTTCCATGTTGAGCAAGTCCATTCGATTGATGATTTAGCCATTATCTATTAGAGTAATTCTTCACAAACCAATTTGCAACTTGTGAACCTTTAGGATTATGAGAAGTAAAAATTAAGTAGTACAAGGTTGCATTTGTGTATCCTGGATGTCTAATCCCAGATGATACATATTCATTAATTCTTGATAATTGATCTCGATAAAGGTCTAACATAGCTTTTTCAAATAAAGGATTTTTTTCATCAATTTCAAAATCGAATAGTGATGGCATCTTACTTCTTGCAGTATCGAGCCACTGATGTCCTCCATAAAATTCATCAATCCTTACCGTTTGGTCAGGATCAAAAGTTTTTTCGCTTTCATGACCTACCGTTCTCTGTAGGTCCATCATCGAGAAATTAATGATCATATCCAATTTACATTTTGATAATTCTTGAATAAGGTTCCACTTAAGATGTGCACCATATGGATCTAAAACGCATAATCCTCTCCACCCATTTGTCCCCAATCTCGAGGTAATGCTTGGCAATACTTCATCAATTATTTTCTTATTCGAATCTCCAACATATGTGTATACCTGGTTAATCTTATTTGGGAATTTGTTCGTAATCGTTTTTTTCAATACATCAATTTTTTCTTCATCCAAATCAACAAAATGAAACTCACTAAATCCATCTGATTCTAATGCCCTAAACGCAGAACCTTGAATAATGTTACCCGTTTCTTTTGAAACAACTTGGCCTATATTTACAAATCCATCAATATATGGCACTTTCCCTTTAAAGAAACGTCCGTTACCTTGTGTCACTATCTTTGAAAAAACATTAGAGTATTTACCGATTATCTCTAATTTCATTTCTGTCCACGGCCCGACGACATCAATAATTTCTCCCGATTGTCTTTTGCTCATATCCAAATACTATTATCATTAACCTAAAAAAGCAACTACCGAGGTGAAACATGGAAACGCTTGTATCAATCGACTACATTACCGACTTTATGGTCAGGCTGTGCAACACGCCAAGCCCGACAGGTTTGACCCATCAGGCAATTGATCTTTGCGAAAAAGAGGCCAACAGGCTCGGCTTTTTCACACGCAAGAACAACAAGGGCGGACTCATCATAGAAATTCCGGGCGAGGATGTTTCATTTTCAAGAATAATCTGCGGGCACGTCGACACCCTCGGCGCCATGGTGCGTTCAATCGACAGCAACGGCTGGCTCAGGTTCACGCCCATCGGCGGATACATGATGCAAACCGTTGAAGGCGAATACTGCATCATTCACACCAGATCAGGCAAAACCTTTACCGGAACCTGCCTCTCCGACCAGCCATCGGTTCACGTCTACCCGGACGCAAGAACACTGGAGCGAAAAGCCGACAACATGATCATCAGACTCGATGAAAAGGTGAAGGAGAAGAAGGACACCGAACAGCTGGGGATCGCTCCCGGCGACTTCATTTCCTGGGACTCGAGAACGGTTGTCACCGATTCCGGCTTCATCAAAACCCGCCATCTGGATGACAAAGCTGGCGTGGCCGTTATCTTTGGCGCAATGGAAGGACTGAAGAGGCACAATCTGGTTGCAAAACATCCGGTGTCAATCCTTGTTGCAAACTACGAGGAAGTTGGCCACGGCTCAAGCGCTGTGCCGAAAGCAAACGAGATTCTTGCCGTGGACATGGGCGCAATCGGCGCAGACCTTGGAACAGACGAATATTGTGTGTCGATCTGCGCAAAAGATTCAAGCGGGCCGTACGATTTTGACCTCACCACCCAGCTGATCCAGCTTGCCAAGCAGCTTGAGCTGAAACATGCCGTCGACATCTACCCATTCTACGGTTCAGATGCATCAGCTGCGCTTCACGGCGGAAACGACATGCGCGCGGGGCTGATGGGGCCGGGTGTTCAGGCCAGCCACTCGATGGAGAGGACGCACAAGGACGCGGTCACCGCTGCTTCGCAGCTGCTTTTAGCTTATATTCGTTCCTGCAAAGCCTGATGAACTAATAAAACTCCCTCATCCGGCTTTCAGCCACCTTCTCCCAACCTGCGGTCGGGCGAAGGATTTTGGCAAATTTCCCTCGCCTGCGCCAGCGGGAGAGGGATTAAGGGTGAGGGAGTTTATTTCTTTAAAAAATCCACCAGACTCTCAAGTACTTCGCTTGTCTTATTGATCACATCGTTGTTCCAAAACCTTATAATTCTGATACCTGCTCTCATCAACGCTTCCGTCCTCTTGTTATCATAGTTTATTGTGTCTGTCTGGTTGTGCTGCCCACCATCCAGCTCTATGCCAACATTTTCTTCAGTGCAGAAAAAGTCGATAATGTATCCATCAATTACATGCTGTCGCCTGAACTTGTACCCCATGAACCTCTTGTCCCTGAGCAAGCCCCAAAGCAACTTTTCGGCATCGGTTGAGTTTTTGCGTAGATTTATCGAACGATTTTCTAGAGTCACTTTCCTCTCATAATGGTTTTCATCAAGATAGTATTTTTTCATGATTATATTATACAAAACACTCCCTCATCCGTCACTTCGTGACACCTTCTCCCGCTGACGCAGGAGAAGGATTAGGGTATTCTCATCTTTCATGACAATCACTTTGCTTCCAAGAAATCGGCGGACTTGCTCCGCGATTTCAAAACAACAAAAATCAAAGGGTTCAGTTCTTTACCGGCGGAGCCGTTATAAACTCCCTCATCCGTCACTTCGTGACACCTTCTCCCAACCTGCGTTCGGGCGAAGGATTTCGTCAATTGTCCTCCCTGAAATTAAGAAACCCCGGATTTACTCCGGGGTTTCAGCGCTACCTTTTAAAAAGAGGACTAGTTACTCCTCGACTTTAGTCGAGGCTCTAGTAATACCTCGTCATCGTTATCAGCTTGTCCGAGCCGTTCCAGTCCACCTCTGCGCCAAGGTTTTCGGCAACAGCCC
Source organism: uncultured Caldisericales bacterium (assembly GCA_964639885.1). GTDB lineage: Bacteria > Caldisericota > Caldisericia > JAAYUI01 > JAAYUI01 > JAGNLA01. The sequence continues at coordinate 3,407 of CAZXEH010000029.1, forward strand.
TGAACGGAACCATTGTCCTGCCCTTGCTTACAACCGGTTCCTGCTCGAGAGCGACAGCCTTGCCGTTAAGCATTGCGGTTTTTGAGCCGATGGTCATTGCAAAGATTGTCTTGTCCAGAACAACAGTCACGGTCTTGGTGTCTTGATCCCAGTCCACCCTTGCGCCGAAGGCTTCGGCAATTGCCCTGACCGGAACAAGCGTTCTGCCAGACTTCGAGTCGATGTACGGTGCAGTGTCAAGCACGACCGGGTTTTGATCCACAAGCATCGTGTTGTTGCCGATCTTCATCTGCACGGTTCTCTGCCTGTAGTTGTAGACTGCAAATGTGAGCGAGGACTTGTTGCCGATTTTGTCAACGGCGGTCACCGGGAATGAATTGTTTCCTGCAACAACCGGAACAGTCACAGTGAAGTCGCCCGGGCCAACCTCAACGGTCCTGCCAGCGATTGTGAGCGTGACTTTTTCGGAAGCGTTGCCTTTGACTTCAGTTTCCTTTGCGTTGATAACCTTTGAAGTCGGTGTCGAAATTTTGATGACCGGTGGGGTTGTGTCTCTGGTGATGACAATGACTTTTTCAGTCTTTGTGCCAACCGGATTGATCGTTTCGAACTTGATTGTGTTTTCGCCTTCCTTGAGCACAAGGGTGACGAAGAATTTGCCGTCAGCGCCAACACTCACAGGGTTGCCGTTTACAAACAGGGATGACTCTGCTGAAGTTGTGCCTGAAAGGGTCACTTCATCAGCCTTTGTCAGTTCGTCGTACTTGTCCAGATCAACGGTTGCCGGGGCAGCCGAAGAAACAACGCTTATGACGTACGGGTTGACAGTCTTGTAGTCGCCAAGAAGCCTTACAACCAGCTTGCCCGGGCGGGTTGGAAGCACATCAAACTCAGCTTTTCCATCCTTGCCGGTCACACCTTCAAGCCTCACGCCAGCTTCGCCTGAGATTGAAACGGTGATGCCAACAAGCGGTTTGCCTGAACCGGCCTCTTCAACCAGAACGCTGATCTTTTTGAGCAGTCCCGGATAGAACGTACCGGTGCTTGCCACCTGGAGGGTTGCGCCTTTTACAACGTCAAAGGAGAGTGACTTTGCCGAAACGATCACGTTGTCGCCAAAGGTTGCCTGAGCCTTGTAGTTGAGGGTTACATTGCCTTCACCGAACATCTTCGGAGTGAAGTGGATTGTTGCTTCTGTTGAAACCGGGTCTGTCTTTGAGCGGTCAGTCTCCTCGGTCACCGACTTTGTGGCTGTGGTCGAGTTCATTTCAATGACGCCCTTTGTCTTGATCGGGTCTGTTTCCTTGGTCGATGCCGGACTGATTCTGACTACCAGCACGTTGTCGGCATCCTTGACCAGGTCGTAGTTTGCTGCTGAAAGGTATTCCGAGCCAAACTCCGAACCGGTTCCATCCTCGTAAACCTTCACAACCGGAGCCTTTGCCGGCAGATAGACGGTTGACGGTGCATCCCAGTCTAAAGCGAACTTTCCATCGCCCTTGTAGCGAAGGAGCGGGTTGAAGCCCACTGCCTGTGAGACAGGAGTGCTGCCTGCAACGTCGCCCTTGAGCACTGATGCCTTGTTGGCGCCAACAAGTCCGCCAACGTTGAACGGCTGGTCGGCGTAGACATAGAACACGGCTTCGCCCTTGTCCGTCAGGTTGATTGAGTCCCTGAAGTCGATGAGACCATCACCGGTGAGGTCGGCAAAAAACATGTTGCCGGTGTACTCGTTATTGTAGATGCATCCCGGGCCCCAGCTCTTGAGGTCAATGGATGTGCCGTTCATTGCGTTGCTGGTCTTGTACCTGACCGACATTTCGCCGGTTGTCTGGAACTTGTTGTCCGATGGAGCCGACTGGCCGAGTCCATATCTGTTGAAGTACTTCACGTCTTCCGGTTTTGTTCCGACAGGGAGCGTGAGGTATGGTGTGAATCTTGCCGAGTCGGTTGCTGAACCGAACTTGCCCGGAATGACCGACGAACCCTTGATGAGCTTGCCGGTTGCATCACGAACGATTGCCGTGACCTTGTAAAGCCTTCTGTCCATTGCGGTCATGCAGGCTTCCGGTTCATCCGGATACTTCATGACAACATCGCCTGTTGCAACGTTTGAAACTTCATACGAGACCTTTGGACTCCCGACCTTGATGGTTCCGGTTCCCCAGCTCTTGTAGTCGCTTGATCTGACCTTGAGATTGATTTCGCCGGCATCGTTTGCCACGAAACCAAAGAATCTGTAGATGCCCTGGGCTGCCTTCGAGAAGTCGTACTTGATCGGCTGGAAACCAAACAGCTTCTCGTTTGAGTTGAGCGAACTGTCGGTGTTCTTCAGTGACGTGACTGTCCAGTAGTACTGTCCAACCTTGTCAGGCCTGAAATCGGTGATGTTGTAGAGAGCGTCTTCTGCCTTTATCTTTCCACCCTTTGTCAGGTCGACCGGCTTGCCATTCTTGTCTGTGAGTGTCATTGTGAGAGGAACGTTGTCGTTGACGACTTCCGGCGAGACACCTGCTGTGACGATCGGTGGATCGATTGAAACATTGATTGACGGGTCTGAGGAGATTCCTCCGCCCGGTTCTGCGTACATGCTGATCTGTCCGGCAAGGTAAACCTCGTGGCTGTAGTAGTTGCTGTTGAACGGCACCTGCCACATGGGGCTGAATGCCCTGTCGTTGTTGTCGTCGCCATATTTGTAAACCGTCATGTTGACCGGAAGGGTTTCATCCTGTCCTATGACATGGTCGCCGTTGAAGTCCATGCCGGCGTCTGTAATCCTGCAGCCGTTTGCAAGGCTCATGTCAAAGACGTACCTGCCGTTGTTGCGCTGGAATGTTCTTGCATCGATGATGCCGCCAAGCCATGTGTTGGAAGCCATAGTGTAGGCGCCGACAAGCTCGGTTTCATAAGCATCGAAGCTGATCCTTCCATCGCCGTTGAGGTCATCGTAAGCGTCGAAAGCGGTTGATCCACCGGTTCCGATTGATGAGGACGGACCGTTTGTTATCCAGCCGTCACCTGCGCCAAGGAACACCTGTGAACCCTGCTGTGAAAGGACGCCTCTGTCCTGCCAGACGAATGCCATTGCGTTGTTGCATTCCCTGACAACCTGGATGTCTTCCCACTCTGTAATCTTTATGTCCAGGACGTTGTCTGCTTCGATGCCAAGTGTGCCTGGAGCGCCTTCGATGTGGAGTCCGTGGACTGGAATGCCGACGATCCTGTATTCCTGGCAGCAGTTGCTCCAGAGCCTGTGGGTTCCGTTTGCAAGCTGGACATCGATCTGGATTACGCCTCTGTCGATTGGGATGAGTTCATCGAACACGAACACTGAACCCTGTGTCATCGTGTAATCGAGCTTCCTGCTCTGTGCAAGCCTTGGGTTTGCCGATGAGTAAACGTACCTGTCCGGCTTGCCCGGGTTGATTATCCTTGTGTAGTCGTTCGGGCCGAGTTCGTATTCTGTATAGTTTCTGTAGTCTACGTCGATCTTGCCATCATAGTCGTACTGGAGCGGGAGACCTCTCTTGCCCTGGTAATCCTTGTCCTTGTTGGCAAGCGGGAGTCTCGGAGTCATGAACGGGCCAGTGACGGTGATGCGTGTGACCTTGAGATTGTTGTCATCTGCCGTGAAGCTGAGGTATTCGCCCCTGCTGTTGGTGAGCATGAAGTAGATGCCGTAGTCAGTCAGTGGGACAAACTCTGTACCGAGTTTCCAGTACTGGTTTGTGAAGATGGCCGGATATGCGTTTCTGCCGTCACTTCCACCCTGAATCCTGAGCGGGTGTGTCTGTCCGCCTGGGTATGATCTGAATTCCCTGACAAGGTTTGAAAGGATTGGTTCATACGGAGCCATTATCTGTGATGCCGGGGAGGGGAGTGGCGAGACTGCGCTTGCACCTGCAGTGTAGTTTACATTGCTGTACTGGAGCGAGTGGTCGACAACTTCGAATTCAACAAAGTTTACGTCGCCATCACCTGAGTCAGACGATCCACCGCCTGAACCTCCACCACCTGAACCACCACCTGGGTCACTGCCACCGCCTGAGCCACCGCCGCCACCGGTTGCAACTGGTGGAAGGACATGGACTCCGCAATAGTCGGTGCCCTTTGCCGTGCTTGTGATGAAGTACGGTGGGTGGGTGATTGTGCTGTTGTAGTCAAACAAGGCGTTGTCGGTGTGAACCCTGATGCTGAGGCTGGAATCCTTCCTCGGTGGCCAGACGGCTACCATGATGGTTCCGCCCTGTTCGGCCCAGGGTGATGTTTTGTAGGTTGAAACAAATACTGGAACGCCAAAAGTTTCAATGAGCGGGTGGGTTGAATCAGAGCCATCAAATGGCCCCCATGCGTCACCCTTGGTCACTTCACCCATCTTCGGGAATCCTGTGCCACAGATGTCGCATTCTGCCCACATTTCAGAGCAGTCGAGGTCTTCAAGCGATTCGCTCGATCTACCCTCTGTCGGACCTGTAACCGTGTCTTCAATGTCTACGGCCCCGATTGCTCCAAGCGAAGCTGTCGGGCTCTGGTTGTCCAGCCAGTTCCAGACGTAATATGTGTTGTCGTCGTTGATCTGGACGATGTATCTGTTCTGGCCGGTTCCGGCTGTAAACATCCAGCTTACGCCTGATCCGTTTGCGTTATAGTTTGCAATTATTGCGCCTGCTCCAGGAATGGTTGAGATTGGTATCCTTGCAGGATCGTTGACATCGTTTGGATTGTCAGCGTCATTCATGGTGAGCGTGAGGTTCGGGAATCTGTTTGAAAGATTCTGGATGCAGACGGTGTTGCAGTCAAATGTTACATTTTCCGGAAGAACGGTGAAGGTCTGTGCGGTGTAGCAGTCGTAGTTGTTTGGAATTACGGTGTTGCCAAGGATTGACGGAGTCGGGAACACCCAGTAACCATATGTGCCATCCCTTGGGCCACCATAGCCAGGATCCTGAGGGTACCCGGTGCCCTTTTCATAGTAAACTTCGATAACGTACGGGTTGATCCTGCCAAGCGAGTCGCAGCTGCCTTCGTACGGGGTGATCTGAACCTTGAGCTGCGGTCTTGTTTTGGTGAGCACACCGGCAACAAGCCTGTGGCCTGAAGCATCGGTCTGGACTACGAAAGCGTTCCTGTTTTCTTCAGGAGCAGGACTCATTGTGACTGTGATTGATGAGGTCTGTTCGACACGAAGCGGCTGGTCGACCGAGATTGAAACCGGAGCCTTGCCCGGAAGCACTTCAATGTCGATTGCCCTTGGGTTTCCGCACCTTCCAACCGTGTAGCCGGATATTGGATATGTTCTGATATAGGCTTCCGCTCCTGCCACCTGTGAACCGCAGAAGTAGGAAGTTCCTGATCTTGTTACGTTTGAAAGGCGGATGTCGCCCGGTGTGACTGAGGCGCTGAGGTCTGAATCCTGATAGACCCATTCGCCTTCCTTGAAATTTCCGTCGTTGTCGGAATCAAAATAACCGACGTTTGCAATTGCCGAGAGAATGAAGCCGTTGTCAACATCACCTGAAGTGACGACTGACCCTGCATTGTAAGTGACGACTCCGCCACCGATTGAAACTGTTACAGTGGTCATTCTCACATCGCCGACGTTTACGATCTGGTTGTTGAAGACGTCGGGGTTGTTGTTCTGGTTGTCATAGATTGCTTCTCCGCAACCAAAGCCAACTCCACCGGCATCGTAGAACATGAATGTTGTCGGGAACGGCTTGAGCGATATTCCGACATCGATGTCATTTGAGGACGAACCCTGTGCGCCGATGTAATCTTCACAAGACACTCCGGCCTTGTAGTCATCATTGAGGTTCTGGGCAAAACATGCGCCGGTTCCGTTGTTGATGTTATTTACGCCGTCGTCTTTGAAGATTTCTATTCCGATGTATTCCCTGTAGTTGAGCTTTAGGTTCATGAACGTTGTTGCCGGAACATTGAAATCACCCGGATTTGGGCCAAGGGCGGTTGCCTTGTTGATTCGCTGGGACATTCTTGAGGTCGGAGTCTCGGGATTGTAGATTGTTGCTGCTGAAACCGACGGAATCATGCCTTCCCAGAGGTCTGACTCAACCGAGAGATTGTAGGAGATCGATGGGTCGCATGATGTTGTGAGAACGTCAGCCAGAATGAGGGCTGTACCCTGTCCGTTGAGGCTTGCACTTCCAATCTTCATCAGCCTTCCCGAAAGATTGTAGGGGAAGGTGTAGGGCTGGTGAAGTGGGTAGGTTGAGAGCCTTGAGAACCAGTAACCCTTGTCATGGAAAAAGTTTACATAGTCACCGACTTCATATGGCCCCATCGTGTTGTTGGCGGTCATGTTGTCGGCTTTCAGGTTTGCCGGGTAGCACTGTCCCGGTGGATCCGGTTTCTCCCTCTCGTACGGATTGTGGAAGATTCCGTCAGGATCAATCCAAATCCTGTTATGGTCATCAAGGATGCACTTCATTTCATCCTTTTCAGTGGACTGCCCTCCGGCAGGAATGACCGTAAGATAGACAATCGTCCAGTATCTTGGCTGGGACGGCATCTGGTATCCTGCCCTTCCCCACCACTCTGAACCGTATGTCCACGGCACCTGTCTGCCGTTTGGCAGTGTCTGGCCCTGTCTGTCTTGTCCCATCGGGATCCATCTGGTTATGGCAAAAAGTGCTGTCTTTGTCTCTGCCGTTACATTGCTGATGGATGCAAGCGGACTCAGAAGGGCAAGGGCCAGTGCGGCTGTAACTCCTAACGTGATCAGTTTTCTCATTGTCATGCTCCTTCCGCATCATAAGAGATATTTGATGGAAATACTTTGAACCCACCCTAAAAGTTCAAAGAAAGGAAAGCAGCGGAAAATCCTTTCGGGATTTGGAAAATATATTTGAAGGGTTACGATTTGCGCTAAATAAAAGGCAAAGCCCCCGGTATCCCCGGGGGCTTGAATCGGATTGCCTTGCGTTCTTGCTTGGTTACTGCTGGTTGACTGACACAGGCAGATCGGCAAGCTTGACTTTGATCTTTAATTCCTTGCCGCCTCTGTTGACAGAGAGAATGACAACATCACCAACATGTTTTGCCCTGACTTCCATAAGGAGTTGTTCGAAAGAAGTGACTTTTACGTTGTCAATTGATGTGATGATGTCGTTTGCAAAAATGCCAGCTTCTCTTGCAGGACCGCTGTTTACTCTTGCTACGAAAGCGCCTTCTATATTGGAAATGCCCATCTGTTTTGCAATTTCAGAGGTCATGTCAGTGCCTGAAATTCCAAGGTATGGCCACAGTACCTTTCCGTACTTGAGGAGTTCGCCAACAACTCTCTTGGCGGTGTTTGAGGAGACTGCAAATCCGAGGTTCTGGCCCTTTGAATAGATCATGGTGTTGATGCCAACGATTTTGCCGTCGAGTGTGACAAGCGGGCCACCAGAGTTGCCTGGGTTGATGGCTGCGTCTGTCTGGATGATTCCGACCATGGTTGGTGATGTGCCCTGACCGGTTGTGGATTGCTCACCTGGAAGATTTCTTTCCAGGGCTGAGATGACACCGGTTGTGACTGTGTTTGAGAACTGGTACGGGTTGCCGATTGCGATGACCGGTTCGCCGACCTTGAGCGCCTTTGAGTCGCCAAGCTCTGCTGTCGGAAGGTTCTTTTCTGCAACCTTGAGAATGGCCAGGTCTGCGATTGGGTCGGTTGCCACAACTGTTGCCAGGAACTTTCTCTTGTCGTTGAGGACTACGAATATTTCTGCGTTCTGTGCTGCAACAACGTGATTGTTTGTAAGCACGAGCGAACCTTCAAACTTGGGCATTGGCGCTGGAGCCCCAGAATTGTTCTCGTTCTTTTCGCTGACATTGACGAGTGTTTGGCCTTCTGTCCAGGTGTTTTTGATGATCACTCCAGAACCAGCCGACTGCTGGATCTGGTATTCCTGATGGTTCGGGTTGTTGTGCCCTGATGGCGGCTGCTGCTGGTTCGGGTCGCCGAAGAAGTTGTCAAACGGGCTTCCGCCAAAGAAGTTGTCAAACGGGTTGCTCGACCTGACCGGTACTTTTTCATTGACCGTGATTGAAACGACTGCCGGTGAAACCTTGTTGACCGTGTCTACAACGGCTGAATAGACTTCCTTGTCGTTAACCTTCACTGTCGGGGTCGGCTGGTTGATGACAACAGATGAGCCACCACCGTTTGCCCTTCCAAGGAAGTAACCTGCGAGTCCTCCGCCCATTCCGAACAGGAGTGAGAAGATGAGCGCAACTGTAATGACTCCACCCCAGGTAACATTCTTCCTTGAGGTTTCCCTCTCGCGCTGCTGCTGGTACTGTTGTCTTCCGCTGTAGTTGTCCTCGTGCGAAACAATAGTCTCTGTTGCGGTGGTATCCACCGTATTTTCTGATTCGTCAAACATTTGAATTCCTCCTAAAGGGTTCCGATTGTAAGGCTTCTGTCCAGGATCACCCTTCCGTCCGGAAGCTTCTTGATCGCTTCAGCCGGATAGAGTTTTATCCTGACGGGTTGGTTTATGTTGTTTGTCCTTTGCATGATTGCCAGCGCTTTTCCTTCGATGAGCCTGTGGGCATCTGCCTCCGATACACCCGGAATGCTCGGAATGGTCGGATGTGGCCAGGCGAAGACGGCTGCAAAGAGCGTAAGGCAGAACAACATGGCGATTTTTGGAAACGGCTTCACGTTATCCTGCTTTTTATCAATTTCCAGAAGGGCAAGAGCCCTTTCGGTGACATCGGATCCGCCAAAGTTGACGGCAACCGATGATGAGAGTTTGGCAACGCTTACAAGTGCCTGTGCAAGCGGGTATGGTGATCCCAGTACCTTGACGGCATCCTTGTCTGCACGCTTTTCAACGTCGAGGAGATACGATCTTGAGAGTTTTTTGGAGATGAATCCGAAAGACAGGGATTCAACCAGCAGCCAGAGCCAGTGGGCAGGAACGTCATGCCTTCTGATGTGTGAGTACTCGTGGGCGATGATTGCGTCAATGTCTTCCTTTGGAAGCGAATTAATCAGCGGTTTACCTATATAAACGCCATTGTAGTCCGAGAACGCGACAGGCAGTTCTGAACCAACATAAATGTTGACAGGCCTGATGCCTATCCTTGATGCGATTCCGTCAAACCTTGACTGGTTCTTGCGGTCGATCTTTCTGAATCCTTTTGTTCTTGACTTGAGAACGATGAAACCGAATGCGAGTCTTGCCACAACATATGCCGTGATCACCCACGGTATCGCAAGGACAAGGTAGTGCCAGACAGATTGGGTTGTGATGAGCTGTGCTTTGTAGATGGTTCCTGAAGTGCTCATGTATTCAGGGACAAGCTCGATGCTCTTGAGAGTTTGTGGCAGAGCATTTGCAAGCATGGACATTCCGACGGTGAATCCGGTCAGGGACATGAACGCAACGATGGCCATCGTTGTAAAGTCTTTTGCGCCCATTCTCGATCCAACCCAGAGCCAGAATGCCGGCCAGGCAAGAATCAGCCAGGCACTCACCAGATAACTAGCGAGCATTGTCCTTCCTCTCCTTGATCATGCGTTCAAGCATTTCAAGTTTTGCGGAATCTGTTTTTTCAAGCATGTCCAGGAAACCTGACATAACCGGTTCTGTCATGCTGTTCATAATACTCTCCAGAACCTTGCAGGTTGCATCCTTGTCCATCGAGTCGCGGCTTGCTGCCGGTGTGTAGAGGTAACGGTTTCCGTCCTTGACCCTGCCGAGAATTCCCTTTTTTGCCAGCCTGTCGCAGGTGGTCATCACGGTTGTGTAGGCGTAGTTTGAACCAACAGCGTCCAGAATGTCGCGGACTGATGCCTTGCCCACTTTGCACACTGCATCGAAAACCTTGTACTCGAGCCTTCCCATCGTCATTCCGATGCCGGCTCTCTCTCCACTGACTCTCAAAACCTTATCGTTTTTCATCATGGCAAGAATTTTAGTCAACCTATTTACTATTGTCAATAGTAGTTAGTTAAATGTAAATTATATAGAATTATACGAGATTTCAAGATTACCAAAAACGATTTGCTATTTTTTGGCGTTAGGAAAAATGTAGTCCTGATGAGACAAATTATCATTTAACTAAAACTGGCTGTTTGGATTAAGCGTAATTTGTATTGATTAACGCAAAGTTTTTTGGCAATCTGTATCTACTATATACATCTACTATATAAATAGGTGATCCAAAAAGTTCCACTCAAGATGTTCAAACCGTAGCAATTGATAGCTAATTCAATGAAGAGGACAGTGCGCCTGCTGGATATTAGAAACTCAAGATAATCTTTTATCAATGGTGATAAAAACGCATTAAACTGGATTTTGTTTCTCATGAAACTTATAACCGTGATAAACAAACAGATTTGTCCATCACAGATGAGAAGCAAATCTCTTCAACCACTGCCAACGTGTCTGAAAACCGACATTTATTGTCACTCGTATCCAGTCTTTGCCAACCGGAAGATCATTGCTATAATTGAAAAATATGAGAAAGTTTGGCGAACATGCTCCAAGCAAAGTAGGGGACTTGCCCATCGGAGACATCCACTGGGTCTCGCACATTCCAATGATTGCGCGTGCAAATTCTGCTTTGGCAAGGTATGACGGCATGTTGCAAAGCATCGTCAATCCTGAAATCTTTATCTCCCCATTAACCACCCAGGAAGCCGTGCTTTCATCGAAGATTGAAGGAACCGTTACAAAGCTTGAAGATGTACTCTGGTTCGAGAAGTCACCCCCCAGAGGCCCGAATCAGAAGAAATATGACGATATTACCGAAGTTCTAAACTATAGGGAAGCGATGGGTGAAGCGGTTTCTGCCTTGACCAGCAAACCACTGAACCTTGATTTGATAAAATCATTGCACAAAACACTCCTCAAAGGCGCAAGAGGCACCGACAAGAATCCTGGCGAGTTCAGAACCGTTCAAAACTATGTCCAGAGCGGAAAATATGTTGTCTACACCCCTCCAGACCCGGAGGATGTGCCGGGTAATTTGCGAAACTGGCAGGCTTATCTTGACGGCGACGAGAAGGACGCCATCGTTCAACTGGCGATCCTCAAGGCTCAGTTTGAATTGATCCATCCTTTTTCCGACGGAAACGGCAGAATTGGCAGAATGCTGATACCACTGATTCTTTATTGTAAAAAGTTGCTTTCGTTTCCTGTATTCTACATGAGTTCCTATCTCGACGAGAACCGGTCGCATTACCTCAACCAGCTTGAGCGGATAACAAGAAACAATGACTGGGACGGCTGGATATCCTTCTTCCTCCAGGGTGTGGAGGAAACGGCAATGGTAAACATCAAAAAAGCCCAGGATATGATTAATCTTTACAACGAAATGAAAGACAAGATCCCTCAATTGACCAAATCAATGCACTCTTTGGATTTGGTTGATTCGCTGTTCTCCAGTCCGGTTTACACGGTTCCTTCATTGTGCGACAAATTGCAAATGTCCAATGCCAGTGTTGCAAGAATTGTAAATCGACTCATGAAGGCTGGAATAATCAAGATATTCATAAAAGGAAAAGGTAGCCTCCCAACATTATACAAATTTGCACAGCTGCTTGAAATAACGGAAAGATCGAATTCAACGCCATGATTCAAAATTTTGCTTCTCACAATATCGTTATTTGTGATAAACAAATTGATTTGCTTCTCATTTGTGAGAAGGAATTTTCCGAAAAACCATATAAAGCTAGCACATCCTGAATCTAGCTAATTTCAGGCGTGACACGCAGACCTTACCAGCATCTTTTACAGTCACCGATACACCAGATTGTCTTATGGGTTCAGACTTGCTCTTGAATGTATATGTGCATCTTCCCATGGCATCAGGGTTGAACCTTATCAAGAGCTGGCTACTGTATCTTATTCCACCACCTGAGAAGGTTTTTATTCGTTTTAATTATGCTTGCATTTCCGGTGCAGCATCACCTCGTTTGAAGTTGCGTTGCCTATGTCAGTAAATTTCTACGTCAGATTTTCATCACTTGCTTACATGGGTTAGGGGTTAATTGAGCCTGCTGGGACTGCGTGCCACCCCCATTCCAAAAGAGGTAGAAACACGCTTTTCCATGAACTCTGGCATTCGTTCATATTGGTCGATCCCATTTCTCATTTGATTGTTTACTGGTGTCACTACTTTCTGGTGCTCATCCCGTTGTCTATTCCCTGGCAAATGATATAATGTCTCCAAGGAGGAGCCATGCATGAGCGACACAAGGGCGTAAGGGTGATTTCAAGCGGAGCCGGGCCGTCACAGATTTTTCTGTTTTTCATTTTTGTTGCTGCCATTTTTGTAGGCATCGGCTGGCTTTTGATCATGCTTGTGAGAAGCATCTCTTAAAAAAAGGAAGGAGACAGGCGAAACTAATGAGTGTTCTGACTGAAGGCAAAAAAGACACCCTGCTTGCGGCAATTGTCTTTGCAGTTGCAATCATTGCCACCACAGTCACCGTCTGGGTGGCGATTTCCAAGACCGAAAAGATAGATTCATTGATTGAAGGGCAGCCCTACACTCCGATAACAGTCGTGGAGAAGAGCGCCAAAACAATTTATTCAGATAATCTTATAACAGTATCTTCAAACAACCCCATCAAATGCGCCAAAGAAAGCAACGGCGATTACAGGCTTTCCACAAACGATGCATCGATCACTGTGACACCGGTTCCAGTCTCCCAAAACCAGGACCCGCTTTCGCTGGTGGGCAACATCGATGGGAATACGGCCACATATCGAACATACAACGGAGTATTGTACACCGGATTCCCGACAAAAGTTGCAAACGAATATGTTTACTACGTTTTGAGGGGTCAGTGGCTTTTCAGAGTAACCTGCACAAATGTCCCTGAAGCTGAGTACGAAGCTATGCTAGGCTCAATTTCCTACAACAACTCTGGCTACTTCAAATCCCTGGACGTTGATCTCGGAGATGACGTTGCATTCAAGACCTTCTATCCCGTGAATGGCCTGAAAACCGAGTATTTCTCAAATGCTACACCAAAAAACGGTGTGCTCGACACCGGAATGTTTACAGTCAAAATGCCTGACGGCTGGGATCTGTACAGAACCGAAGAATGCCTTGTGATCTTCAACAAAAACACCGCTGGTGAACAAGTGGCCATCTTCACCCTCAGGTCGGTGACCTTCACCGAGAAAAGGTTTGCAAGGTTCCTGGACAAGGTTTACGGCGGACACACCGAATTTGGAAGGGAAACACTTGGAAAGCTGGAATACGTTACAACCGACGTCCAGAACAAAAACCAGATTGATCAAGTGCTCGCTGTTCCAATCAACAGAATCTTTGGCTTGATGATCCAGAGCCACTCAAAGACAGGAAAACTAACAGAAACCCAAAAAGAAATAATTTCATCCATCAGTTTCAAATAAGGTAGACAGGCCGGCGGCTCCTCCTTGGCGTTTGTCGGCTTCATCGAAGGGGGCAAAATGGCAGGTTTTGAAAACGATAATTGGCGAAATTTTATAAGCTTGATGCTGGTTTTGATTCTGGCTGCAATCGTCGGATTTGGCACTTTCTTTGTTATCTACAGTCTTAAAGGCGGTTTTACTTTTAATGCCAATAACGACAACAGACGTGTGGCAACAAAACCGGATGACAACAGATCCGAGGAAAGTCCTGCCCTGTTCTTGCCTCCAGAAATCAAGGAAGGCAAATATAAAGTCATCTTCGAAGATGGCCATAGTTCACAATTGACAGGTGAACTTGGAGATTACATTGAGGTCGAGTTTGATCCAGTCGAATCCACATCGTCCATTGTCGAAATCCCGCTTCCAAAAACACCGATAAAACCAAATCCCATAGACTTCGCAGGCTTTAAAATCTCAGGCAATCGGCTTGAAACCGACATGTTCACCCTGACGGTTCCGGACGGCTGGGAAGCCTGCAACGCCGGCGACTGCATCTTCATGTACGACAACAGGCACCAGTCCGAGAGGCTGTACCTGTTCACCCTGAGGTCGATCAAGTTGACCGGTGAGGATTTTGGAGCTTTTCTGGACAAGGTTTTCGGCAACCACGCCGGTTTAAAATCCTACACCATTAATGAAAACGAGTACGTTTATTCAGATGTTTCAAAGGGCAAAAAAACGATACAGGTGCTCCTCAAGCCGCTTGGAAGCAGTTTTGGCCTGATGATGCAGTGTCACTCCCAAACCAACCGGTTGACGAGCTGGCAAAAGGAGATCGTCGAATCGCTGAAATTGAAGCCGATCAAAGAAACGATCAATGCGACCAAGTAACGGGAATCGCCGATTGAAGAAAGCACTGGTTGTCTGTCTGGGCATTGCGTTGCTTATTGTGTCGGTTGCATTCTTCGTAAACAGCTTGATCAATCCGTTCATTCGGATTTCAAATGCCACACTCAAAAACATCAGTCTGGGTGGAATAAGGGTTGACAATTCTGATCGTTGGTACAGCATTGCACCACTGATCTATCTTGATGGCTCAAAGCTGGTTATTTACAAACCCGTCTACCCATACGATGTTCTGGGAACGATAACTTTACCTGAAAAACCCAAGTCCTTCAGGTACTTCACCTGGCAACTGGAGTATGGCGCAGCCGAATGGGAAACAGATTTTTTGTTTACAGGGAACGAGATGTTGCGTTGCCTCAGGATTGACGAAAAATCCTGGAGTGCACAGCAGAAATGGGCAACAAAGATCGAGGATGAAAATATTGTGTATGCACAAAACATACTGGCAGATTTCAAGGATCAAAATGAGATTCTGCTTCAGTCTGATGACAAAAAACACCTGAGTTTTTATGATTATTCAGGCAGACTTCTAAAAACAAAAATTCTTGATGAACCTATCTATTTCACAGAATGTCATGGGGTTCAGGGGTCATACCTGATCGAAACTAGAAGATGGAAAAAAATTGATCTGGGTAAACAACTTGACCCCAAGAAAGTCATTTTCTATTCATATAATGAAGTTTATGACGGAAGTTCCCTGTTAACTGTGGATTATTACAACGAGAAATATGAAAAAATCGTGGACATTCCAGATCTCATCGCCTTTGAGATGTATCCGATTCAGCTTACCAAAAAAGACGGCACATACTTTAAGAACAGAACAACCGGAAATCTCGAAATATTAAGCACCAATCAATGTTTCATGCAGCTGGACATGTCGGTTGGCGAAAGTAGTGAAAACTGTATCAGGCTTTTTTCAAGCCAATTAGATAACAGTGTAGAGCTTATGATCTTGAAGTCTGATATTTTTGACATCCTGGACATGGATTTTGACATACCATATAGCAGAATTTTCATGTTTGAGAATGCTCCCGGCAAATTAATCGATTGTTATGGCGGAATAAAAAAGTTGTATGTGACGACTGATCGGGGACTGTTTGAATACGACATTTCTGCTGTGTTTTAATACTCCCCTTGATTTATGCCTTATCACAAACACAATCAGGAACTGTGAAAAACGAGACAAACAGGTTCTTCTTCCTCGACCAGCTCAGGGTTATCCTGGTTTCAATCGTCATCTTCCTGAACATGAGCGGAACGTTTGGCCAGGCAACACCCTGGTTTGTCAGGATCGGCCAGCCTGACAGGCTCACACAATTTGTCTCCGGCTGGTTTGTTGGAATCATGAGACCCTGGCTTCTGGGAGTGTTTTTTCTTGTCACCGGTGCACTTGCTGCCAAAATCCATGAGGCCAAGCCAAAACAATTCACCATCGACAGGCTCACAAGGCTTGGCATTCCCTCGCTTTTCTATATCATCCTCATCAATCCTGCGCTTGTTTACCTTGGCAAAGCGGGGAAGGTGTCTTTCTCTCAGTTTGTTTCGGACTGGGCGGCATTCAAAGTCATCGGCACTGGCCCGCTCTGGTTTGCCATAATTCTTCTTGTGGTTTCACTTTCGTTTGGGTTTTTCAGGAAATTCGGCGACATCAAGCCGATCAGGTTCCCTTCAGTTCCGGGTTTGTTGGTGTTTGGTCTGCTCCTTTCGGCGACAACCTTTGTTGTCAGGCTTTGGGCTCCTGTTGGCGTTTACGTTTGGGGGTTCCACCTCGCTTTCCTGCCACAGTTTTTTGCAATGACCGTCATCGGCCTGATCGCCTACAAGTCGGGCTGGCTTGAAAAAACAACGACGGGGCAGT
>CAZXEH010000029.1:19631-22159 GCA_964639885.1 uncultured Caldisericales bacterium
ATCGGCCTGATCGCCTACAAGTCGGGCTGGCTTGAAAAAACAACGACGGGGCAGTTTTGGGTTTCGCTTGCCCTGTCGGTGGTTTGCATTGCTATCTGGCCACTCATCAGCGCACCGGCTTTTGATGGCGGATTCACAATCCAGTCGGTCACCCGAACGATTTGGGAATCAGTGTTGCTTATCTGCGCATCGTTTGTCTGTGTCCACGGCGCAAGGCTCTGGTTGAACAGGCAGACAAAACTCTGGTGTTTCCTAACAGAAAACGGCTACGGCGTCTACGTCCTCCACGCAATTGTGCTGGTTGCGGTCGCCCTCACGCTTGGCAGCATCGGTCTCCATCCGCTTGTCATGTGGCTTTCACTGTCTGCGCTTTGCGTTCCTCTGACCTTCGCCACCGCCTGGGCTTTCCGAATGATTCCGGGGATGAGAAAGGTTTTGTAAACCCCTCTCCCAAATCTTAACAACTCCTGTTATCATTGGTTGTAAGATTTCTTTTTCAAAATGTTCTGGAGGTAAAGATAATGCAGGAGTTGCATGAAGAGTGCGGAGTGTTCGCAATTGCCGGCCACCCAAACGCCGCATACCTCAACTATGTCGGGTTGCTTGCCCTTCAGCACAGGGGTCAGGAAGCTGCAGGCATGGTCACTTTCCAGCCTCCAAACATCTTCACGCTCCACAAGGACATGGGCGAAGTGGTCAAGATTTTTTCCAAAGGCAAGCTTGCCGAGATGGAAAGCAGATACTCGCTTGGCCATGTAAGATACTCAACAAAAGGCGTTAACACCAAAGAAAATGCCCAGCCACACTACGCAGTTGACAACTTCTGGGTGGCTTCAAACGGCGACGTTGTAAACTATTCCTCACAAAGACAGTTCCTTCAGGGCAAGGGTTTCACTTTCTACTCCACAAACGATGCAGAACTGATTGCCAAGTCAATCTATTACAACTGGCAGCATGAGGGCGATCTCGTCAAAGGCATCCTCAAATACATGAATTTTGTCCGCGGCACCTACTCAGCCTGCTGCATGACCAACGGGCGTATGTACGGTTTCCGTGACCCGGCCGGCATCAGACCACTCACACTGGGCGTCAAGGACGGAGCTGGCATACTTTCATCAGAATCGTGCGCAATCGATGCAATCGGCGGAAAAATCCTCAGAGAGCTGAACCCGGGTGAAATCGTCAATCTCGAAACCCTTGAAACAGTCGGCCAGTTTGACCACGCGCTGAAAGAAAGCAAAACCTGCATTTTTGAGTTTATTTACTTTGCCAGACCTGATTCTGTCATGAAAAACCGCCTGCTCTGGGAGGCCAGGGCTGCAATGGGCGCAGAGCTTGCAAAGGAAGACCCTGAAAAGGACTCAGACATCGTCATTCCAGTCCCTGAAACCGGCAATCCTGCAGCATTCGGGTTCTCAAAGGAACGCGGAATCCCGCTGGTTCCGGCCATCATAAAAAATCACTACGTTGGAAGAACATTCATTCAGCCCGAACAAACCCAGCGTGAAGAAGCTGTCAGGATAAAGCTCAATGTCATGAGCGCGCTGGTCAAAGGAAAAAACGTGAAAGTCATCGAGGATTCGATTGTTCGAGGAACAACCACAAAAATCCTTGTTAAAAAACTCAAGGAAGCTGGGGCAGCAAAGGTTTCGCTGGCCATTTCAAGCCCACCTGTTGCCTACCCATGCTTTTACGGCATCGATACAGGCGTCAAAAAAGACCTGATCGCTTCAGACCACAGCATCGACGAGATCAGAAAAGTCATCGGCGCCGACCACCTGCAATACCTCAGCCTCGAAGGACTGCTTCGGGCTTGCGGCGGAACTTACTCCCAATACTGCACCGCCTGCCTCACCGGAGATTATCCCATCGACATCATGGATGGCGATTCACTTCCCGGCAAGGACGAGTGGGAACTGGGCAGACAGGGTAGATAAATCTTCATCCAAATGCAATCGATTATATGATCGAATTAACAGCTGAGATTTCTCAAACGGCAAGTGTCTAGGGTTTCAATCGACGTATGCTTTTCAATTTTCATATGCAATTTCCATCACCAATCACAAGTAAAACACCCCTTGTTTCCAAGGGGTGTTTTAACAATCAAAAAACAAAAAAGGAGATCATGGTCCGTAAACCCTTAATTTTGCATTATCTTCACCGATTTCAGACAAGATGAGCATAGATCCACCAGCCGAGATTCCAAAACCTGCATTTTCATTTTCATCTATTTCGATTGTGTCAATCATACTTCCATCAAGGTTTCTAATTTGTAGAAGCTTGGGCATTTTTTTGGGTGGCTCGCTTTTCTTGTCTTTCGGCAGTTTGCTTGAGTCCAGACCCATGCAGATATAGCTTTTCGGCGTATAGAGCCAGTGCCCGCTTACCATTCGCACCTTGTTGTCTTTCCCGTCAATGGGCATGTTCAATGAAGCAATTCCCGTGTTGAGATCGAACACAGCCCCAAATTCGTCACTGACACAATAGAGCTTGTCGCCAACGAAATTTGACTCAAAAAGACCGTATCC
>CAZXEH010000030.1:0-18576 GCA_964639885.1 uncultured Caldisericales bacterium
TTGGGCGGTTCGCCGGCAATCCAGGTGGCTCCACCATCGGTTGAGTAAGAGATGTTTGCTGTCGGCGATGCCGACCCCGAAACGTAGGTGGTTCCGTCGGGAATTGTGTCGTAGAGGTATGGGTTTTCGAGAGCGTCCTGGCCCTGATTGAACTTCCAGTTGATCTTGTAACTGAGCGTGTCACCAGCAGCCACGTTTTTGCCTGAATCGCTGTAGTCACCGTCGCCGTTTGTGTCCACTGATTTTGTGATGTTGAAGGTACCGTCAAATGAATTAGCAAATTGAACATAGTAGATTTCGTTACTGCGGTTCACTTGTGATTGGTCAATCCAAACAATATGCGGATTACTGTTGCTGCCAATATCAATAATTGGATAAGATGATCCAGTTACATTATTGCTTATGTTAGCATTCACTCCATCATATATTTGATTTTCTACATTTACCCAATTTACTCCATTCCATTTAACATAAAATATATCAGGTTTCGTATTGCTTGGATTATTAGGATTTGTAATTGAAATCTGATTTTGCCAAACAATATTAGGTTTCCAGTCATTATCAAACACTAGGAAAGGCTGAGAAGAATGTGTATTGTTAATGCTTATGTTTCCATTGTTTAAGTCGAGAGGATCGCCTTTTATGTTTGTCCACTTTTCACCGTTCCAACACGCATAAAAAATGTCACATAAATTATAATCGTTTGTAGATGGACCCCACCAAGATATACATGGATACCCATCTCTGTTTATTTTTAATGAGGGTTCTCTACAATTTTCGCTTCCAGAAATGGCGCTATTTATGATATCTGAAATATCGCCATTTGAATTGACCCAGTTGTTGTCCCATTTTATGTAAATAATTCCATAACCACTCCATGAAGTTAAAGCTATTTGAGGTTGGTTATTATTATCCAAGACTAATGATGGTAGTTTTATGTCATATTGATAATTCATATTAGGATTTGTATCCAAATTCGCTAACTTATAGTTAGTGTATACGGCATGTACATCTGTGTTTAATATTGCTTGACCTCTAGCGTTCACCCATTGATTTCCATCCCACCTTGTGAAACCAAAATCAGTTGCAACACATGGAAAATCATTTTTATCTAATACTAAGGATGGGTTACGTCCTCCATAATAAGTAGAATTTTGTGAGCCATTTGAAATTGATCCATTTGTGTCATTTATAGATAGATTATGTATATTAACCCATTGGGTGCCATCCCAATGAGCTAGATAAATTTCTGTATTACTCTTGTTTTCTTCCCAAGCTATCCATGGATGTCCTTCAGAGTCAAATGCTAACGATGGGTCTTCTGAAGAAGTGCTATTGATGCTAACATTGCAGTTCGCTGAATTTATTATTTCTCCATTTGCATTAACCCAATTTAGCCCATCGAATGTTGCGTAATATATCTCCCAGTTTCCACTCGATTTGTCTTGCCAAGCGATCCCCGGTTTGTTATTTTTATCAAGTTTAAATGAAGGTAGATAACTGTCTCCATTATTGTTACTCACGTTTATATCCATCGGTTGTGTAGCGGCACTTCCGATGTATGGCGATCCAGCTGCACCGACCCATCCAACGTAGGCGTTGGATGTTTTCGGCAACGGCATGAAAACTGTACATGTTAAAAAAACAACGATGGCAACAACCTTTGCCACAAAACCGGTAAACCTCATCGATGCCTCCAAAACAATTGAACAATTCATGATAATTGTATAATCAATCAGTTATAAATCAACTGTTACAGATGCCAGTAAATTGCGATAAATACTGGATTTGCCCTTTACTTATGTTTTGTTTTGAGACCGTGGTTCATCTTCGGTTGTTAACAGTTCAGATTGAAAGTGGGATGTTTTGATAAATCTGCACTTCCAGATAAATATCTGGTAGATTTTGACAATCGCTATTCAATTCATAATTGACCGATACATTACATGTGGCTAGTATCGTACGGCAATGTTAGAAGAAAGAAGACTCATTACCATTTCTGATTCAATCGGTGATGAAACCCCAGTTGGAATTGATAAAAAAACAGTGATGACTCTAAGGTCGGCTTACGACGCAATTGGCAGACTGGCTATTGTTACAGATAAAAACGGAAAGATTGTTGTTTTTAACAGGGAATGCCAGTGCATCACAGGTTTTGGCAGCGAAAAAGCTGAAGGGAGAACCTTCGATCAACTTCCTTTCACGTCAATGCCGGTCAAACATTTGGAAAACTGTAAACTCGTCACGTCCTGGTTTGCAATCGATGGCTCCTTGGTTTCGATCCAATGGGAGGCTTCATCGCTGAACCTGACTGGTGAAAAACTCACACTCCATCTTGGGCAGAAAGATTCCTGTGTTTTGGAGAAATCAGAAATCGATTCACTTCAGAACCGGCTTGCCGAATCTCTCGAGCGCTATGTCAGACTCACCGAGTCTTTTCAAAACGGCATCTTCATCATCAGCCGGTACCGCCTCGTTTATGTGAACAATGCCTGTGAGATTATGACTGGTTTTGGCAGGGGAGAACTGCTTGCAATGGATCCGTTTGATCTGATTGTGCAAGAGGACAGGGCAGTTGCTGTTGATCGTTTTCGTACGAAAATCGAGTTCGGGGAGGCGGAGAAGCTGGACTTCCTCAGGATCAACAAGAAAAATGGCGACACGGCCATCTGGAAATACTCACTAATAAGCGACATAATCGATGGCGAACCATCGATGATTGTCACAGTCAGTGACATCACCGATCTTGTCAACACGAAGGCAAAAGTTGAACAAACCAACCAGATTCTTGAAACCATCATCGAAACGCTCCATGACGTTGTTTTTATGAAGGATAGTGAAGGAAGGATCACATTCTTCAGATGGTCCTACCTCGACGGGTTCGGTAAAAACGATATGAGCCGCATTGGAAAAACGGCTTTTGACATGGAGCCTGAACCAAAGGCAAGCGAGATCGAAGCTTGCAGAATAGAATGCCAGACGACAGGAAATCCGTGCAGCTACATCAAGCATGTGCAAAGAGACGGGAAAACCCTGGATTACAAGGTTGTCATGAGTCCTGTCAGAAACCAAAAAGGCGAAATCACTGGAGTTATCGGTGTTGGAAGAGACGTGACCGAACAACTGGCTGCCCAGTCCAAGGCGGAAGAGCTCGAAAACAGGCTTTCAACCATCGCCTCGACAATAACAGACATCATTTTCCAAACAGAGGGCAACATCATAAAATACGTTTCTCCTTCAGTCTCACTCTATGGTTATGATGTCGGGAAGCTGAGTGGCAATAGCGTTACAGAGCTTTTTGGTAGTGATTTCCTGAAATATTCTATTGAATCAGGCATTCACAGCTTTGAGGTTGAAGCAACCGATGCGAACAATCAAAAACATGATTTTGAGATAAGGCTCATTAAAAATCAGATTGGAATAATGGGTGTTGCCAGAAATATCTCGGAGCGAAAGAGTTTTGAGAAGGCAAAGAAGCATTTCCTCAGGTCAGTTGCTCACGAAATGAGAAATCCGCTGACCCTGATTCTTGGATACTCGGAGTTGCTGATGGGTCAGGCCAAAGATGATCCGAATCTTCACAACATGGCCCAGATCATCAATGACGCTGCAGAGAGCGAAAAGAAAAGGCTCAACGAGTTCTTCGACCTGGACAAGACCACTGTCGAATACAACTTCGAAATCTCTGACATTTCAACCGCACTTGGCAGCCTTTGCACCAAACTCCTGATGCTGGTTTCAAAAACTGTCAGAAACAGGTATGGCTCTGATCAGGCATGTTTCAGCCACACAATCGATCCGGCGCTTAAAGGCAAGAGCATGTCACTGGATTTTGGAAGATTTTCCGAAATCTTTGAGAATCTGGCGATCAACTCGGTGAAGTACAGCCCGAGAGACAGGCTTGACATCAGGCTGGATGCCACTTTGAGGGGTAACTTGCTCGAAATAAGGTTTTCAGATAATGGAATCGGAATCCCTGAAAATGAACTGCAAAACATCTTCAAGCCATTCCATCAGGTAAAACATGGCGGACAGGAACCTGAAGGACTAGGCCTAGGTCTGGCAAATGTCCTGATGCACGTTGAAGCGCATGGAGGCAGCATTTCTGTGGAAAGCAAGGTGGATCAATGCTCCACCTTCGTTCTCGCATTTCCACTATTCATGTGACTTGTCAAACGTTTGGCCACCCATAAAATGACAACATGCGAAAAATCTTGCTGACTCTTGTTGCCATTGTAGTTTTTTCACCTTTTGCCAATGCAAAGCTGAAGCTTGAGGACATGAACTGGGCCATGAGGGGAGCCAATCCTGCCCACACCGGCTCACTACCCTGGAAAATGGGCCCTTACTTCAATGCCGATACTTCACCGATAAACATCCCTGACATTATTGAAGGTGTTTCAACCTGGGGTGATGAAATTCTGATTGCAACCCAAAAAGGCAAGATCATCTGCATGAGCAAGGGCAGGGCGATGCTTTGGAATGCAGACCTGAAAGAAAAACCGGTGGGAGTGCCTGCCATCTGCCAGAGAGCTGTCTATGTCCAGACCGTCGGTGGCAAGCTGTTCAAATTCGATGCGATAAGTGGCGTCAAGCTGCTTGAGCTGAAGGTGAATCCTGAAGGTTCAACGGATGTCACTGCATCAGGGAAGCTGATCATCTTCGGTGGTGACAACCAGGTGGTTTGCTATGACACAAGATCAAACGTCAGAAAATGGATGTTTCGGGCTGACAAACCACCGCAGCCGGTTGCCATTTGCGGTGCATTTGTATTCATCAACCACCAGAACAGACTTTCCTGTCTCAAGCTCTTTGACGGCAAGGTTGTCTGGGAGCAAAAACAGAGCGATATAACCGTTTTTGTGGGAGCGCCCGTTGTTGCTGATGGAATGGTGTTTATATCCACATTGGACAACAAGCTTCACGCCTACTCGATGTTTACTGGCAAACCAGTCTGGGAAAGTCCGACAATCGCGGTAAAACCTGTAACCTACGATAAAAACAAGCTTTATGTTGCAACCACTGCACAGGTTGTTTGTCTGGATGCCATGAATGGAAAGAGAATATGGGCCTCCCAGACATTTGGCCAGCCAATATGGTCACAGATAGCCAAACTTGAAAACTGCCTCCTTGTTGCATCTAAAGAAAACAAAATTGTGGTTTTAAACCCCGAAAATGGAAAGCAACTGTCCTCATTTCTGATCAGCAAGCAGGTTGTGGTTGATTTTGCTGTCGGGAACGACTTTGTGGTCATCCCCGACAACACCTATAAGCTGGACAAGGGCAATCGCCTTTGTATTGTTACAGCTAACAATCAGTAATAACTCGCTTCCCCCGTATATGGCCCCGGGGTGATTTTTAATGGAACAGGAATGAGGAGGATAGGCCAGATTGTTGAGCCCTCTTCACCTGTTGCTGCAATTGCAGTCAATGTGACAAGGTAGATGCCAGGTCCGCTGTAATTGTGCCAGACCGGAAACCCGCTCTTTGTTTCTATGGTTCCATCGTCCCAGTCGACTTTCAGTTTGCCTGGTGTCAGTGTGTTCCACTCAATATTTCCAATGATTGTGTATTTTGGTTGTTGCCATTCCCTGTCTGTGACATGTACGATGGGTTTTGGGCCGTCCCAGTAGCATGAGCAGGTTTTTATTGTGTTGACGCCTTCTTTTGTGAATGCCGTCACTTTTACCTTGAACTCACCTTTTTTCTTGTAGGTATGTATGGCTGGAATATCCTTTACGTCTTCCTTGTTGCTGTCACCCCAGTCGATTTCAACTCTTGATTTTGTGTAGTGTTTCCAGTCGATCGAACCGTCAAGAAGAGTCAAACCCTTGGCATCGCCTTTTCCTTCAACGAGTGTAATGATCGGCCCCGGAGCTTCGGATGTGACCTGAGTCTTGTTGCTTTTGACCACCTTGCCGCACATGGCTGAGTAAGAGATGTTGAAGCTGGCGCCAACTTTTGCGTTTGAGTTCCATACGCCTGTGATCGTAAAGGTTCTGGTGTTTTTCTCCGGAACCTCCTTTGAAATCGGTTCAACGGTCAGCCTGCCCGGGAAATCATTGCTTTCCACCATTGCCGTAATGGTTATCGGCCCCTCGCTGTAGTTTGTGACATCAAAGTTCAAATTGATGTTTTCATCGGTTGGAACATCTGTTACTCCAGATACTGTGCTGATCTGGAAAACCGGCGGGGTAACATTGACCTTCAGCTTTTTCGACTGTGAGTTATCCCTGCACTTTGCACCAATCTCGAATTCGTAGGTGCCATCAAAGTCGCCGGATATATTTCCAGAAATCTTGAAATAGCCAACACTGTCAGGCTTGATTATCGAACGCTCCGGACTTACAACGATTGTTCCGGGGAAATCCTCAGTATTGACAAGGAATGGTTCGAACTCACCTTCGTAATCGCCTGTGTTTTTGACCTTGAAATCCATCTGATATGCCGATCCGGTTGTGGTTTTTATCTCGGTTTTGCCTGTGATGATTTCGAAATCGCAGGGGCAGGCAATCTCTTTCATGGATGCCGCCACCCAGTGACCAAGTCCGTCAACAAAGTAAGCCAGTTTGATGCAGATTCCCTTTTTAATGCTGCACCATTCCTTGGTTGGCATGAAGATCTTCATTGACTCTACCGGAAGTTTTCCGATGACGTCACAGTTAAAGAATCCTTGTTCACAATTTATGTTTGTAACTGTGACATCTGCAGTTTGAGGCTCTTCCCTGTCGCAAACCTTTTCCATTTCTATGAAACGCCAGCCAATGGCTGACTTTCCGATAAGCTCAAGATTGACAGCCGATGGCTTCATGAGTATCCCTACGCCTGAATCTGGCTTGTAGGTGTAGGTTACAAGCGAATTGTCGCACTGCTTGATGGTTATCTGACCTTTTTCACGGTCTACTGAATCGACATAGCCTCTTACCCACTCGATTTTTGAGAGGTCGACCTTTTTGCCGGCTCTTGGGTTGATCCAGACACCGTCATCCTTGAAGTCGAACATGCCGCAAACCCTTACCATTTCACCAACTGCAACGGTTCCTGTGCCTGTCAGGTTCCTGTCAAATTTGAATTTGAAACCGGAGCTGTTTGTTGCTGTAACGATGTTTTCACTGTAGCTCTCGACTGTCAGGTTGTAGCAGTCTGGTTCGGGGCAATCTTTCGGAAGTGAAATCATGGCCATCTTTGTGGCATCATCCCACTTGATTTCAGTTGCGCCGAGGTTGTCGCCGACAAACCTGAACGGGAGCATTGTTCTGCCATTGCTGATGTATGGAGTTACCTTGTCGTTTTTTTCATCAATCTTGATTTCAACTCCGTCGATCTTTGCCTTGTTTTTGCCAATCCAAAGTTCGACCACCTTGCCCGATGTTGTCCTGATGGTCGCCTTCTTTTCAGACTGGAGCCATTCAAGTTTTGCGTTAAGGGCTTCGGTGATGTATTTGATGACCAGGAAGACCCTGCCGTTGGTCTGCTCCGGGGCAGCGCTCATCGGGCCTTCCATCTTTTCATTGACCCAATACATGAAGTTGCCGACCTGGAACTTGAGCTTCAATGAACAGAGGGTGTCATCGTAGCAATCAGGCAAGGCAACCATTTCGGGTGACTTGGCAAGCTCCTGGGAGCTGTCACCGATTGCTGAAATGTAGTATCTGATCTGCTTTCCTGAAACCGCATTCTTTGTGTCACGGTAATAGAGTTTTTCTGTGTTGAGCTGGACAGTCCGTGTGTAAAGGGACTGACCCTCGTCCATTCTGTAGATGTCATAGCCAGCAGCGCCGTCAACAGCATCCCATGTAAGCAGTACCGAGCCACAGCTTGGATGAACATACGATTTCATGACTGGAATTGGCTGAAGAGAAGAGATTCCCGATAAACCAAAAGTAAAAACAAACACCAAAAGAAGTCCCAATGACTTTTTCAAAACCCACCTCCAAATAAATTCCGTCACATTGTAACAAACATTTTGTGCGGATGCAAATTGGACACGAAACGGATGTATTGGTTTTTTTGACAAAAAACCGAAAGAAACGACAAAAAAATGCTTCTTTTCGACCACCCCTAACTTGTTGAACCTTGAGAAGGGTTAGCCGATATTGTTTAATATGAACATGAAGAAGTTGATATTTGTTGCAGTGCTTTTAGTTTTTGTCGCAACCCAGGTGATTGCAGTGACCGTTACAGTTGCTCCAAGAGCAGTTTCCCTGACTGCAAAGGAGAACGAATCGGTTATCGGTTATGCAAAGGTTATTGCGCCAGGCGGTTTTGAGAAGAAGATCAAAATAGTGAACGTTCCCGAATGGCTTAAAGTAGAACCTCTGGAATTCACCATCAGCAGGACAAATCATCAGCAAGTCAAACTCACGGCATCGTCGTCAGGATTAAAGCCAGGCAGTTACAATGCAAATCTCACAGTCAGGAATGTAACCGAAAATGACAAACCGGATTTCGCAACCCTGGCAGTTTTGTTTTCAGTGCTGTCTGGGAAAAATGAGTTGTCGGCAATTCCCAGATCGATAGAAATGAAACCGGGCGTTTCTCGCACAATAAGCATATCAAACCCAACCAATAGCGATTTAAGCGCCAAAATTTCTTCTTCGTCATTCTGGATTCAGGTTTATCCCGAAAGAATTGACATTCCGGAACAGAGCACCGCAATTGTATGGGCAAAAATGACTGAAAAATACCTTCCAGGAGGTAATTATTCAAGCACAATCATTTGCGACAGCCCGATAGGCAAACTTGTTATTCCGGTTAAAACGGTGGTTGAATCAGGTATTGAATTCAATCCCGACACAATCAGCGACTCTGGTCCAATCACCATTACAAACAAACTGAAAAAACCTGTTATTGTCAGACCGGTATTCTCTGATGGAGTATCCTTTGATCTGAAACGGATTGATATTGCACCAGGCAAGTCAAAGATTGTAAAGGTCGCTTTTACGACCGACACGAAGCCCGATTATATCGGATTCTCAATTACTGGTGCTTTGAATAATGCACACAACATCAAGGTTTCCAAGTAATCCTGCATAATGTTTTATGAAACCGGCAGGATTATCCCTGCCGGTTTTTGTTTTTTTATGGGAGTCTTGTGTAGAAAATGTCGTAACTGGCATCTTCTGTCCAGGCTGACCAGGCTAAGAACCTCTCGTTTAAAACAAAGCCAGGATTGTAAAACTGTCTTGGCATGACACCATTTATTGCGTACGAGCCCAAGCTGATTTTCTTGCCATCTGCCAAATTCAATGCACAGATTTCATTTTTTTTATCGTCATCCTTCACATCCACAAGATAGACAAACCATTGCCCTGTGACGCCCAGCGGTTTGTTTGTTTCGAACCTTGTGATCATTTTTATTTCCCGATCACCAATCCTTTTGAAAGATAATGAGTATTGCTTGTCAACAATGTTTGATACCCAACAAATATATGGATTTACAGCATTCTTATCGTTGTCTGAGTACAAGGATTCAATCGGTTCTGTAAAAATGTTGTCTTCAAAACTCTTTGATTCGTCAGTTAACCAGATAGTTTTTATAAAGAATGGCAGACATCCATTGTTTGAAAAGGTTTCGATGATACCTGAATTTTTTTCGAAGATATATATTTTCCCATTGTTTGTGACGTCTTCATACACGATATCGTCACCAACAACCGTCCAGGTTGCCATTTTACCTTCTTTGGCCATTACGCTCAATTTCCCCAACCCGTAGCTTTCCAGGTACTTCTTCGTCCCCGTTATAATGCCAGTTGTTATTGGCTTCATTGTCGCAAGGTCAAAACCATTTATGGTCAAGCCAGCTTTGGTCTGGTCACCGGAATCAATCCAGTAAACACATGTTTTTCCAGCTCTGATATATGCCTTTCCGGTGATGGTTGAGCTGACTTGAAGTACCTTTTGTATTTCTGTGTTATACGCCATTACCTTGCTTATTTGAGGGTTGCCATTCTCCTCTATCCAAACAGCGAATTTTCCACAAAAAGCTACTTGACTACTCCAATTGAGGTAACCTATCCTTCTTGTGATTGAGTTACAATCGACGTGTAATATGCGTCTACCGTCTTTATATTCAGTCCAGAAAGTATGCAGCCCTTTGAGGTCAAAGCGACTATTATCTGATGTGATCAAAGTTTTTGATGTGTTTATCGAGCCAACATAAGAGCTTCCGCTTTCGTTGGCATGATTGTCAATCATTATTGAAAAAGACCTGTTATCTTTAACTACGCCTTTGAAAACAGAATGATTCTGAATGAATTCCAAAACCCCCGAGTTGTCTATGTTAATAACATCCTGGTCTCCATAAAGCTTGTATCGTACAACTTGAGCACCATCAATGTTTTTCTCTTTTTCAATCAGGGCTGCTTCCACGATCCCAACATCAGTGTTGTTCTCCCATGTATAAACTCTGTTCGGATTTGGGGCAAAAATGTTGTAAACAACAATCGTTGTTGCCACAAGAACCACGCAGGTGGCCACGATTAAAATCTTGTTTTTGAGAGCTTTTCTTGACTCCCTCTTTCTAAATGTCATTTTCCACTCAGGTTGCACGGAAAGGATGGAACGGGCAGCTTTTGTGGCTGCTTCACGGTCGATTCCCTGAGACATGATCAGCTGATTGGCGATGTGAAGCGTTATCTCATCAAGGCTTTTCAAGGAACCATCGGCATTTGTACAGTTTGAACAATACTGGCTGTTTATGTCACCACCTGAAAAATCCTCAGGTTTTGTCATCAATTTTCCGCATGATTTACAGTTAGTGCTCATTTTTCCTCCTATGGTAACCTTGTGTAGAAAATGTCGTAATCAGAGTCTTTTGTTAGAGCAGACCAGACAAGGTAACCATCATAACCCTTGACTGACAATTGATTTACTTCGTATGAACCGAGATCCAGCGATTGCCCTGTTTCCAGATTTCTGGCGTTGATTCTGGATATCCTGTTACTTTCATCATCACTGATGGGTTTCGACCAGACCAGCCACTTTCCTGTGATCAGGAACGGGGATGGCATCAGGTCGACCCCCTCAGGTGAATTAATGGTATTGACCTTTTCCAGGTCAGAAAACTTGGAGTATTGAATTGAAAACGACTGGCCAGTATTCATTTTGAGCCATGCGATATAGCGGTTTTCGAGTTTTGAGCCTTTGTCAAACAGCAGCATGTTGGTGGGTCTATAGCTTATGGCATAGCCTTTGTCTGTTGAAGTCCTATAGTCAGCATTATTCAGGAAAACGGGCCAGAAGTAGGGTGAGTATGACGCATTGATGATCGGTACACGCCTGCCTGTTTTCCTGTCAAACAGTGTGAGACGATCTTCGTTGCCGATATCGATAAAGACAATGTCATCACCCACAACCTGCCACATCGACAGAGTTTCATCGTATGGTTGAGCTTCAATCGGCTTTATGCCATTGAATGGTTTGGAATATTTGTAGGATTTATTGGCAACGGTGATTCCTGTGTCAACAGGTTTGAATGATTTCAAATCAAAACCTTTTACCAGATAGCCGCTTTCTTTCGGGTTGTTTGAATCGAGCCAGTAAACGCAGTCGTAGCCTGCCTTTATGCCTAACTTCACTGTTTTCGAGCCATCAATTTCAAACACTTTCCCTGTCTCAACATTGTAGCCGACAATGCTTGAAAGCTGGGGATTGCTGTTTTTTTCAAGCCAAACGGCGAATTTATCAGTGAAAACCACATTCTGGTTCCAGTCGACATACCCAATGTCGCCATAAGCCTTCGATGATTCGATTTGCAAAGTTCGGTTTTTAAGGGTATTATCAAGCCAAAATCTTGAAACATCCGTACTGGGCGTTGAATTGCTTTGATTGGCGTTATTGTTTATTGAGCCAATAAAATCAATTCCTTTCCCTTCAACTCCTACTATCGATCCCATCAGCAAATTCCCCTTTGGAAAGCATTTATAGATCATTCTTTCGCCTGTGTCCGAATACAAGTCCATCAATCCGGAACTGTCGAAATCGTCAACCGACTGATAACCATCCATTTTTACCCGGTTAACAACAATACCGTCAGGTTTGCTGAAGGTTTCGATTTTTGCTATCTCAGTCCAGTCATCAAGTTTGGTGGTGACGTCAATAGTGTTCCAGCGATACGTCCTGTTCGGATTTGGGGCAAAAATGTTGTAAACAACAATTGTTGTTACCACAAGGACCACACAGGTGGCCACGATTAAAATCTTGTTTTTGAGAGCTTTTCTTGACTCCCTCTTTCTAAATGTCATTTTCCACTCAGGTTGCACGGAAAGGATGGAACGGGCAGCTTTTGTGGCTGCTTCACGGTCGATTCCCTGAGACATGATCAGCTGATTGGCGATGTGAAGCGTTATCTCATCAAGGCTTTTCAAGGAACCATCGGCATTTGTACAGTTTGAACAATACTGGCTGTTTATGTCACCACGTGAAAAATCCTCAGGTTTGGTCATCATTTTTCCGCATGATCTGCAGTTTGCGCTCATTTTTCCTCCGCGTTCATTTTGAAATTGTTTTCATGAAATATTCCGTCAGTTCACTGCCAAGTGTTGCAATTACCGGCTTCCCAGGGCAAAACCAGTCGCGATTTGCGAGGTAGTGGTTGATCAAGGCGAGCCAGGAATTGAAAAGCATTGGAAAAGGCAGGTCTTTTATAATTCCAGCCTCGGTTTCGCTGTGCACAGCCTGGGAAAGCCTTGACGAGATGATGGTTTGAATGCGTGCAAGCTCGGATTTTGCCGGTTCCGGCAGGAGCGAACCCTCGGTTACGAGCCTTGTGTAAAGGAGTTCGTATTTACCGATAACTTCCAGGTGTGACTTCAGCACATTCTTGACATTGTGAGGGTTTTCCGGCAGTTCTGACATTTGCTTTGAAACACGCTCTCCAAACTCTGAAACTACTGCAAGGATCAGCTCTTCTCGTGTCGGGAAGTGTGCAAATACCGATCCATGCGAGATCCCAGCCATTTTAGCGATGTCGCGTGTGTTTGTGGCTGCAAACCCCTTCGTGGAAAACTCGGCCATTGCAGTTTCCACAATCAGTAATCTCGTCCGTTCCTTCTGTTCTTTTCGATTGTTCTCAGCCATTGGTCACCTGCTCATTGAGCATATGCTCATTATACGAATCGTCTTACTGATGTCAAGTGGACAAAAAATGTCGATGTAACCTATATAATTAAATTACAGATAAGTGAGTCAAAAATATGAGCTTGGCAAATCCGAAGTTTGACCCTATTGCATTTTATGGCAAAGTGATAATAATCAATATTTAACCAAGGAGGTGGAGTGAAAAGGCTTCTTGTGTTTGTACTGGTGGTGATCGCCTCGACCAATCCGGTTCGGGCAATTGATCCTATTGGCGCAACATCGGGCAACAGCATTCCTCAGTGCCCTGCGTATCCGATTCTTCCATCAAAATCTGCCATTCTTGGTGGAACCGTTTTCAACCAATTCAAGAACACTCCGTACTTTCTTCCAAGTGCCGACCTGACCTCGGGCCAGGTATGCCTTGACCTTAACTCAAGACGGTTTTCGCCTGAGTACAGCACGTTTTTTCTGCGGTCAAACCCCGGATGGGATAGTGGTGAAACTCAAACCATAAGCCTTATCCAAAACAATATTGATGGATCAAAATTTTTAGTTGGGAACAGGACAGAAGCTTTTCCGGCATCGGGGATAACAATCAGTATCAAACTTGCTAACGATAGGTGGCAATATTTCATATATGGCCAGGATCTCAAGCCTATGTTCAAGCTGTCTTGCGACCAAAACAGCCATCTCTATTTGTATCCGATATCAAAAAAATATTTCTTCTGCAGTGGAAATCCAGACACAAGAATTCTAGATGCTGTTGGCAACAGAATTGTTTCAGGTGAACAGATAATTGTTCCCGAAGACCCTTTCAAAAGGTATGTGTTTGTCGATAGGAAGCTGTTTGATCTGGACAAAAGAGCGTTTGTTGAGCTTCCAGTTGAAAAGCTACCCGACATCCAATTTTTCAGATTCCTGCCTGATTACGTTGAAATTGTGAATTTGTGCGACATATCTCCTCCGATACCCGATTGTCGGCCACACGTCTGGCGCGTGAATTACAAGTGGGAGCTGGTTGAGGAGTTTGATGTGGAATTTCCTTTCGAATCCAGCTATTTCAATTGTTACGAAATATTCAACGGTTTGATGGTCTCGTTCAACAGGACTGGCAACGATGAAAGGTGCGGCTGGTATTTTTATGATTATAGGCAAAAGAAAACATTGTTGTTCCTGCCTTGCAACGGCTTCAGGGATTTGGCTGCCAAATACATACGAAAAGGTAATGTCATGCTCATTCCAAACCCTGATGGTGGCTGGATTGTTGACCTTGGAAAACTGTCAACAAGTAATTTGATTTTCCCCCAGAAAACATCGATAATTAAAACTGACAACGGTTTGTTTGCAGTTGACAGGAAAGCCGGAGATGGCATGGTTTCTGGGTGTTATCTGGATGATAATCTTAAGCCAATTGAATCGATGAGAACAAACCTCGCCGATGCTCAGAATTATCTGTCACATAAAAACAAAATCATCTCACTTGAGCATGAAGATATTCCAATTTATGACAAGATAAAAAAGATAAACATATTTGAAATCCGCCTGACTGTATGGTGCAGCCTTCAAGGTGACACAAAACCAAAAAAAGTTGGATATTACAAATTCAAATCGCGCTATCCAATCACAGGCAACATGTGTTGCAATGTTTTCAAAGACAGACTCTATATCCCAACCGACGTTGCAGACTGGTTTTCTATCGATCTGATCACTTACAGGACACAAACTTTCATCAACGACCAACTCTTCTTCCAGTATGGCTCAAGAATGTACAATAAGCCTGAATTTATGGCAACTGAAATGCTGATGGCTTTTATCCACGAGAACAAAAGGCTGTTCGTTTTTGACAACTGGAAAAACCTGAAAATTGACGCACCAATCGAGCAGGATTATTGGAATGAACAGAGAGTTTGGGTTTGGTGGGATAAAGTCATTGTCGCAGGTGAGACAAAAACCACGATTTTCAAACTTGACGGAACACGCCAGGAAATGGACGGAAAGGCTGTAAGTTTCAGCAACGGATGGCTGCAGATACTTGAAAATCAGGATTCGTCAGGCAGTCAGAATCTGATCGGCTTAGACGTGGACACCCAGTATAAAAAGCT
Source organism: uncultured Caldisericales bacterium (assembly GCA_964639885.1). Classification (GTDB taxonomy): domain Bacteria; phylum Caldisericota; class Caldisericia; order JAAYUI01; family JAAYUI01; genus JAGNLA01. The sequence goes on from CAZXEH010000030.1 coordinate 15,183, forward strand.
GATCTGGTCAAAGGTTGGTGATAGCAAGAAGCTAAAATCCTATGATCCTGTTGGTTATGACTACCAGATTGGGAGCAACCTTTTTGACCGCGAAGGAAACCTTGTTCAAACAGGGATAACTGACCTTTCAACCATCAAGGTTGATTCAGGTTCTGCGTTCATGACCTGTGGAATAAATGGAATCAAATCCTGTGGCAGTGATTATTTTATTACAAAATGGACACCGGCTCCGCAATATGCGATAAACAGAACTTATAAAAATGAATTCGAGATCACGGCAACCAGAGGTGATGGGAAGAACGATTCATTGCTTTCCGGCACATTTTTTGCCTGCCGGTGGGGTGACTATGGAATGCCTCCAAATCTTGCAAAACTCGATGAAGTTTTGAAGATCAACAATTTGAAGTACGGCGAAACCATGCGATTTCGAGTCAGGATTCCGGCAAATTCAGCGCTGGTTGATGACGCAAACGAAATCAAATGCTTCGCCCTCGTTTTCATCGGCAACGGACTGCTCGATGTCGGGCAGTCGAACCTCGCAAATCATGATCAAAAAAATCGTGCCAGGTTCGATGGGACTCCAATCGATGCGCTTAACCAGGTGGCCGTTTCCCTGACCGTCTGGGACGAGCAACCTTAGCCTGAAACCTTTTGTATTTGGAGCATGGGAATGAAAAAATGGGTGTTGGTTGTGTTGATTGGGCTTTTCCCAATGTCAGTCCTGGGGTCTTTCAACTCATACCCTTATTCTTCAAATGGCATGAAATACAGTCCAGAAAAGATACCATTTCCTGTCTCACCTGCATTGATAGACTACCAACCCACCTATACGTTTGAACTATCAGGAAAGATTTTAGCAGCCAAGGAGATAAACTCGAAAACCACAGAGTTTATTGACACGAATACAGGTCTGGTGCGCGACAAACCTTCTGGATTTCAGATTGAGGTCGAGAGACAGCTTTGTGCGTCTACCAGGGGCTTGATTGATCTGGTCGGCAATCCACCAAAAAAGATTGCGCTCAAGGACAAGGCATATTTCCTGGATTATGACAGATACATTTCCATGTCCCCCATGTCTCAATATGAACATGAAAGCCAGTATATGGCTCAGTATTTTGACCATGGACTGCTGAAAGCCAGGATGACAATCTGTAGGGGTATAGAACAGGCTCAGATTATCGAAGACACTCTAATTGTTCATTCTAGTGATGCCATGCTAACTCTCTACAATCTCAAAACCGGCAAAGTCTCCGTTTTTGACTACGTTTATGACGAACGATCTACATCTAGGAACTGGCGGAGCAAAGGAAAATATCTTCTCATCGGCAGAACACTCATTGACTTTGAAAACCAGCAACGTTTAGGATATGTTGGTGAAAACCCCGTTTTCTACAAGGATTATGTCATCTCTCGAACAAAAAACTACGAAGACGAGACTGGACAATATGTCAGCCAAATCAGCATCCAAACGGTTGACTTGAAAGTCATATATGAAAAAAACTTGACACTTCCGTTCGCAAGTTTTCATGGGTCGCTTGGAAATTTTGTGTATGGGAAAAGCAGTGATCCAGACAATCAGTTTTTTGTCATGAAGGTGCCAGCTTGGAAAATAACGTACGACATCCCGACAGGCATAATTTTCCGTCTGATCGGAGACGACGGCGAACGGGTGATGCTTCAGCTTGACAACAAGGTGGTGGCTATTAATCCTGAAAGCGGTGGAACAGTTTGGGAATACCAGTTGGGTGGCTTTGTAGATCAGATGAATGAATACTCCTTCACCATAAACGGTTCCGTGTATGTTTTCAAGCGTCAGTTCCACAATCACAGCAGCTATCTGAGCACAATTAGCCGGATTGAAAATGGAAAATCCAAAATCTGCCTGCAGTGGGAGTATGATAGCGCAAGGAGATACAATATAGATACTTACACAGAATTCGCGCCTTTTGAGAATGGTTTCATCAAAGTTCCAAACTGGCAAACGGATGTCCCGGTGTCGATTTTTGATGTCGATGGAAAACTGATCAGGGAAATAGCAATACCTGATCTTATGAAGGAGAAGAGTCAAAATTTCGTTTATCGTGACGGTTTTTTGTACTCCAACTCAGCAGGGATGAATCTCTACAGAATCGACATCAAAACAGGCAAATATGATATTGCAAAACTGTCTGACACTCCTCCACCAAGTAAGGTGTACGAGTTTGGTGGGAACTTTGGTTTGAAAATAGGCGAAAAGTACATTGTTGCCCAAAATTCGGGCGGGGATGAACTGGTTTTTGACAGGGAGACTTTTAATCCCGTGCGTTTTCTGGAAAAATTTGGTTGTTTCATTCTCAATGGCGAACTTCTCGTCAACAACAATTACTCCAAAATATATGTGATTGATCAGGCAAAATACATTGATCTTCCGAAAAATATATCCCTAGGACCTGTTTGGGGTGACAAGATTATATTCATATATAAGGGTAAATACGATGATGAGCTAACCCAGATTGGGGTAGTTGACCAGAAAGGCAAACAGGAATTCAGGAAAATTAAGATAAACAGAACAATGGAATACAGAATAGGTTTCGCATTTGGAGATGATTTCATCACTTATCTGGGTGCCACAGGCATTTTTGACAATATCTGCAGACAGTCGATGGAATCTTTTCCGTTCTCAGAAAGCTATCTGCCAATAAAGAATGGATTTGTCGGAACCGGTTTGACTTCAGTTTGGGAGTATTCACCTTGTCCGGTCTATTCAATAAAAAGGATCAACGGAAGCGAGTTCGTAATTGGAAATGAAAGGGAAGATGGCTTGGGCGGTGATTTCAACGGTTCATACTCATTGTGTCTTTGGGGCTCCGGCAGTAAATTTCCTGATTTTTCCGCTTTAAGTCAGTGGGTTCCATTTGGCACAATCAAACCTGGTGAGAAAAAAACAATAAAAATAAATCTGGATGGCATCAAAAACAAAGATGCCTCCATTGGTAGGTTTGCTCTGATTGTTGAGTCGAACGGTTTTCTTAATGCAAGAGATGTCTGCCCCAACCAACTGTGGCTCCCCCTGTATGACGGGTTTAGAAGTGTTGATCCTGGGAAGATTTTGTCAGTGACCGTCTGGGATGAGCAATGAACGGCTTTGTTTAATAATTATCAAACCAATGCTTTTCCAAATTGAAACCTTGGGTGGTTACAATTTGACTGTGGAGGCTGGATGGTTAAAAAAATCGTTTTGATCTCACTGACAGCATCGATGCTTTTCTGGGGTGGAGCAGGTTTGGTGCATGCAAAAATCGAGGTTCATGAGATCGATATCGGTTCCGGGTCGTCCATAATTGGCAAAAGTCAGAACTGGCTGGTTTTCTCAGATCAAAAAAACAAGCAGGAAAACCTTTACATGATCGACACC
>CAZXEH010000030.1:18676-20547 GCA_964639885.1 uncultured Caldisericales bacterium
GATTATGCATACGTTTTTCAGGAATTTTACAGTTGTGGTGACAAATTCATTCAAAAGTTCAATCTGAAAGACCTGTCATCCGAAAAAATCCCTGCAAACGACATGTTTTATCCTCTGGGCATAGCAAACGGCAAACTTGTCTACTGCACAAAAGATTCAGTCAATATCTGCGACACGGACGGCAAGACCATCGAATCTGTAAAGTTGGGCGAGATAACGTCTCAGAATTGCAGACTTTTCGACAACACTGTCTATTACGTCAATGGATCAAAGCTGAAATGGTTTGAGATCCCTGCGACAAGCGACAATTGATTGTCAAATCAGCTTTTCGAGCTTCTCAAACTCGGCAATCATCTCACCTTCAACGTTCTTTGCGGTTTCAAGAGCGGTTCTGGCAGAAGAGATTCTGGCTGGATCAGATTTGTGAGATGAGTCCATCCCTTCAAACGGGAACAGGGTGGCAACGATTTTGAGGCACTCGGCGGAAACGATGGCACAATCAATTGATTTTTTGAAGTTATCCTTCATGCCCAGTTTTGTCACCGCTTCCCTGAGGAAGTCAACGGCCATGATCCTTGTTTCAGCCCAAACCTGAGAATTATAGGCCAAACCAAAACCATTAAGGTTTGGGTCATCAAAGGATTCAGCCCAAACATCAAAAGCTTTGAAACCACAGGAATAGTCATCGTAGCAAATCCCTGAGCTGCCATGCCAGGTTTCGATTGCGAACTGGAGCGAGTCTTTGACAGTTTTCGATACTTCGGATTTTTCATCAGGTTTTACCGAGAGGGCTTCGATCATATCTGATTCAGAAATCTTTGTCCAGGGCTTGAACGGCACGGCTTCAGAGCCTGCGCCATTTATGAATATTCCATCGTCGTTTATTCCACGGACGATGTAGTGTTCGGGTTTGTCAGCCCAGAAAACGATTGATGGGAAGCCATTTTCTACTGCCTCCCTTATGATATTTGTTGCTTCAAGATACTTCTGGGCATAGTCGGGATTCTGCGCCCATGAAACAACGCCTGAGATTGAAAATCCTGCGTTTGAAAGCAGCTTCAGGCTTTTTGCTGTTTTCCAGGCAGTCGGGCCAGACGGGCAGAGGGTTTTGTGGATATTGAGGACAAAAGCGTGCCCAGATGAACCATAAACCCAGGCGTCGGTGTTGCCAAGCCCAAGAAATTTGGAGCAGCCGATCATGCAGCCCATGAGGCTCATCCATCTGGGGGACCACGAAATCGCCGGTAAAATCTTTTCCACTGTTCACCTCTTTTGAGCTATTCTATATAGTTTCTAACAAATTGCAAAAAGCATTTAGAACTTGATAAAAATAGATATAAATCTATAAAATTATAAAAAATATACTAAAAGGTATTATAAAGTAGACTAAAATATATAAATAATATTAATGAAATAATAAGACGACTATTAATGATATTAGATTATATTTAGCATGAAGTATCGACTTGTGGCAACTTTCTGCTGTTTTTAAGCGTTATGAATATGCCCACGAGGACAATGATGGCGCCGATTGCGGCCAGCACGGAGATGGATTGGCCAAACCAGAACCAGGCGACAATCGATGCGATGAACGGTTCGGCAAGCGTTGCTGTTGTGGCAACAACTGGTGACAGGCGCTTGCACGACATGTTGAGGAGTGCGTGGCCGAAAAATGTTGGGATGATGGCCAGTGAAAGGATCCACCAGTAAGTGTTTGCGGTCAGGTCAGTGATTGGCTGGCCAGTTATCAAAACCATGACTCCAAAACTCAGACAGGTTGAGGGATAGATGATTGAAACCGTCTGCCATGATGTCAGTTTTTCCTGCGCCTTCATTGAGAAGAACAGGTAGAAACCGCCGGCAATCAACGC
>CAZXEH010000031.1:0-20308 GCA_964639885.1 uncultured Caldisericales bacterium
AGGTAATTGTCACTGTTTTCGAGTTCTGATCCCACTCAACCTTTGATCCAAGCTGCTCTGAAACGAACCTGAGAGGAACGTATGTCGAGCTGCTCACGATGATTGGCGGATTCTGGAGTGCTACCGATTTTCCGTTGACGTTTGCTGTGTTTTTGCCAATCCAGAGCTCGATGGTTGTGTCACCCATCTTGTAGGTGACCTTCTTTTCAGCTGAATCCCAGAGCACTTCAGCCTTGAAGACGTCGCCGGTTGCACGCAGTGGGACGTAGGTTCTGCCAGAAATTATCTGTGGCGCTCTCGGTGAAACGACGGTTTCTGTGATGTCTGTGGTCACTTCAAAATTTGTGTCGCCGATTTTCATTTTTATGGTCTTGCCAACAACATTTGCTGTGACTGGGACAGTGATGTTTCCACCGTTTGTTTCGATTGTCACTGAATCCTTGAATTCCTTCCAGACAAATTGCTTACCCGGAACAAACGTGATCTGGATTGATTTGGTATCGGCAGTGATAACCTTTGGTGCGATTTTGAGGTTGGCCGAATTTGTTTTGACAGAGCCTGTGAGTCCGACCTCACCGAGGTTTTCGATCTCAATAACTTTTGATACACCGTCACGTTCAAAATAAACGTTGCCAAAGCTGAGCTTTTCCTGTGCAACCGAGAGTTTCGCAGGTTTCTTCTCAGGTTCTGGCGGGGCAACCGACTTGACGATCTGAACCCTGCAGTTACCAGTGTCGGTGACCGTGAACAGGTTTTCGCCAAGACAAGTGACATGACCCGGAAGGTGGAAGCTGCCTGGCATTGCCTTGTAATCCTCAGCAGTTTCAATCTTTGCCAACATCCCTTCAGACCCAACCGTTGTAATGGTTGACCCATTTGTGGCCAGGAGAACCACACCACCCCTGTCAGCGTCCAAAACGATGATTTCCCCTGTTGGAAGTGTTGATATCGAGACTGGAAGAGCCATGTCGCTGTTAAGGTCAATCTTTTTGAGGAACGAGCCAGAGATTGTGAACACACCGATTTTCCTTGATGCCGGATCGAGGACAAGAATGTTGTTGTCCTTGTCAATTGCACAATCTGTCAACCTCTTTGCGTCAAGATCCTTCCTTGCATCAAAAGTGAACGGTACACCGCTTGAGAAGACGGTGACGTTTCCGCTGCTGTCGAGGCCAACCATGTTCTTGTCTTTGGCGGTGATCGAAATGAATATGTTGGTGTTGAACGGGCTTGAAGAAAGGTCGTAACTGTCAGTTTTTTCAAGGGTCTTCTCGTCGAACTTGAGCACCCTGAAGCCTGTTGCCACAAGGATTTCACCCTTCATGTACGCCATGTCGACACCGAGAGCGAAATCGAAGCCGGGCATGTCCATGAGGTTGTCCTTTATCTCGATTTGCTTTGCCGGTGTGCCATCTTTGTTGTAGGCGCGAAGGATTGGAGGATACAGGTCAAGGACATAGGTCATGCCGGACGGAGTGGTCATTGCAGTGGTCGGGAATTTGAGGCAGTCTGAGCTTGTTGTTGAACCGATGAGTTCGAAGGCCGTTGGATCACGGTAGATTTTTCCGGCAAAAGGCATGACAAAGTAGATTTTGCCATCGTTGGTTGTGTCCATGGAGGTGATAAGGTCTTTAAGGATGTTGTCGGTGGCCATTTTGTCTTCATGGACTATGGGCCACGTTTTTTCGGGGTCGCCGTTGAGCTTGAACTGTTTGATCTTCCATCCGATTGAAAAACCATTTACCGAGACATCGATTGAAAGATCAACGAGGAACAGGTCTGTTCTTGTGAGTGCGCCGGTGAAAGGCATGAACAGGGCGTACTCGTCTGCAGCAGGGTCGGCAATTGTTGAGCCGAACTCACGCAGGAGCTTGCCGTCAGCGTTGTAGACCATCACCAGAAGCTCGTTGCTGGTCTCTTCCATTGATGGGCTGGAAGAATCGAGCACAACAATTGAGCCGTCGAAACCAACCCAGAAATTTACAGGATTAGCAAACTTGCCCGAGCCTGTGCCAACGGTTCCGACCGTTCTCTTGTACATGAAATCAGAGCCGAATTGGACAACACCGGTTTTCTGGTCAAGCACGTAAAACTCGCCCTTGTGGATTCGAAGCATGACAGGGGCGTCAATCTTTGGATCTTTGGCTGAGAAATCGATGGCTTGCCTTGCCATGCCGTTGTCATCGATAGAATAAAGCCCTCTTGAATTGATGAAGTAATATTTGTCGTTTGAATCAACTGCAAACGAGACTGGATTGAAGAACGAGTTGAACAGGAAACTGTCAAGAGATGATGATGAAGCCATAAACATTGCGTTCACCCTCAATCTTCGCAAGACTTTGCCCGTTTGGTCGTACCTGACAAATGTTGAAGTCGAGGCATCGTAGACAGAAACCGAGCCATCGTCGTGTGTACACACACCCATCGGCATGCCGATCTGGTCTCCGGTTGGGCCGTTCCCGACCACTGCAAACTCAAAGGTTTGGTCGGATTTGGCAAGCCCTGGGAACAAAAGTGCTAAAACGATGAGGATTGGAATCAGTTTCTTCATGTGCGCCTCCACCGGCATTGTAAGGTCTTTTGGGAATGCTTTCAATGGTTTTCCCACAATATAGTATAAATACTATACTATAAATTATGTATTAATCAAATAAATATAACAAAAACGACAATCTTAATACTGATCGGTTGACATCGATTATAGTATATGTACTATATCAATCGTGAGGGGAGAGATGGAAGGGGATCTCAAAAAAACTGAGTCCGTGACCACAAATCTGGCTGGGAGGCTGATAGAGGAACCGGTTGGAAGACAGGAGCTTGGGAGAGCTGAATGTTTTTCAAAGAATCAGGTTGAGATTCTCGGGGGCAAGGCAGGATTGGGGCAAACGGCTCGGGGGCTGGCTGGTTCGCTGGGGATTCATCTCTCCCCGCACCAGAACCGCTGGCTCGAACTTTTAGATTGGGACTGGCAGAGACACATCCATCTTTCACCAAGAGGACACGGCAAAACAACAGTTTTCGTTGTGCTAGGAATAATGGCAATCATCAAACAGAACCCAAGCGCAAGAATCCTCATTATTTCTAAAACCGAAAACGTAGCCTCCAGCACGCTTTCCCAGGTTGCAAGATGTGCAGGGACGCTCTTTGATAGAGGCCAATTCAATAAATTTGAGAGCAAAACATCCGTCAGGGTTCGCTTCGAAGGCAACGACTGCAAAGAACCTTCAATCTACGCAACCGGCATCGGCTCCGGTATCACCGGACTCCATTTCGACTGGATCATCTGTGACGACATCATTGACGACCTCAACTCGGGCACATCAGAGCAAAGGGATAAAGTCTGGGATTGGTTTGCGGGATCGTTGATGCACCTTTCGCTGCCTCAGACAAGATTTCTTGTTATAGGCACGAGAAAACATCCTGAAGACATATACGGAAGGCTCATCAAAGACTCGGCATGGTCGAACTGTGTCGAATCAGCCATCATTAGGTACCCGGAAAACTTCAGGCAGGCTCTTGATGCTGGACAGCCGATTGACCATTTTTTCAAGTTTGCCAAGGGTCGGTTGAAATTCATTGAAAAGTCAGATGAAGGCGAAGTCCTTTGGCCAGATCAGTGGAGCATGGACAGGTTGCTGGTCGAGAGGCTCACCATGGGGGAAACATTTTTTGACCGTGAGAAGCAAAATGACGTAAGGTTTTTTGAGGGTCGAATCTTCAAACCCGAATGGATAAGGAGATGGAGCGAAAAACCTGACAGGGATTCAATGGTTGTGTACATGGGTTGTGACCTTGCCATCTCCAAAAAGGACAAGGCTGATTATTTTGCGCTTGCCGTGGTTGGCAGAAGGAATGAAGACTTTTACCTGCTCGACCTCTTCACAGACCGTATCGGTTTTGCCAGGCAGGCGCAGGTGATCCGGGAAAAAGTCGTGGAATGGAACCCGCTTCAGGTTGGCATTGAAGATGTCGCCTACCAGAGGGCTTTGATCGAGCACCTTGAGGCTGGCGGAGGGATTCCGGTCACACCGATTAGGCCCTGTGCGCCAAAAGAGGCAAGGTTAAAGGCTTTGCAACCACTCTTTGAATCTGGCAGGGTGACCGTTGGCAGGCATCACGAGAATTTTATCAAGCAACTGCTTGATTTTCCGTCAGGCAGACATGATGACATGATCGACGCATTTGAGATGGCAGTGTCGCTTTCGACAAGGGGAGGAAGACTGGCGCTGGATTTCGTAGGGAAGGACAGGGAGGATGAATGAAAAAGGCGAGTGTTGAATTTTTGGATGCAGTTTCAGGAAAATCCAGGCAACTCAAAGACCCGTTTTATGGGATGACTGGAATCATTGAACCGCCGGCATACCTAAATTTTACGAGGCTGCTTGAGCTTTATCAGACTTCGGAAATCTATTACAGGGCGGTTCAGGTGAAGGCCCAGTTCACGGTTGGTCAGGGCTGGAGGCTCATCCAAACCGGTGAAGTCGACGAACAGGACTTTGAAAGGCTGAAGGATTTCTTTAATGGTTGCAATCCCGAAATGAGTTTTGACGAGGTGCTCGCCCAGGTGATGACAGACCTTGAGTGCCTTGGAAACGCCTATATCGAGGTGACAAGGGAAGCCTCGGGCGCACTTTCAGGGTTGTACCATGTACCGGCTCACACGGTCAGAATCGCTTCAGACGGCGGCTTTGTACAGATTCGAGGCAACAAGAAAGTCAGGTTTGCCCAGTTTGGGTCAACCGGTCAGATGGATGAAGACGGAATGCCACTTTCCGAGATGATACACCTGGCAAAGTACAACCCGGCCTCGACATTTTATGGCCTGCCAGACGCTGTGCCGGCAATCGGCTCAACCATGGGCGACCTGATGGCGCGTGATTTCAACATAAATTTCTTCGACAACAACGCTTCACCGCAGTACTGCCTGATGATTTCGGGCGGGATGCTGACGCCAAAGGACAAGGAAGAGCTTCAGCAGTATTTTTCAAACCTGAAGGGCAATCCTCACAAAACCATGATTCTCCAGCTTCCAAAGGATGTCACGGGCGAACTCAAGCCGATCTCCACATCGCCAAAGGAAGCCAGTTTTGAGCAATTCCGCAAGATGAACAGAGATTTGACGGTGGTTGCGCACGGGGTTCCGCCACATCTGCTCGGGATTATCGAATCGGGCAACCTTGGTGGAGGGACAGGCGAGTCCCAGCTTGCAAACTTCAAAAACCTTGTCATCAACCCAAGGCAGAGGTTCCTGGCAGAAAGGATCAACAGGCTGATCATAGACCGTGGCTTTGGCATCAAAAACGTCAGGTTCGAGTTCAACGAGATGGATGCCGAAGATGAGATGAAAAACGCACAGATCAACAAAATCTGGCTTGAAACAGGGGTGCTTCAGGCCGATGAGGTCAGGGGCCAGATGGGGCTAGGCTCTCTGGAAGAGTAGAAAACATTTGCTTTTTTTGAAGGGAGGGTTGATGGGAGAAAACAAACGTCGTTTTGTCTGGGGTTTTGCCTCCACAGAAACGCTTGACAAGCAGGGAGACATCGTCTCAAGGGAGGCCCTTGAAAGGGCAGTGTCAGACTATGTCAAATGGCGCAACATCCGCGAGATGCACCAGTCAAGGACGGTCGGAATCGCAAGGCACGTTGTTCTGCTTGGAAAAGGCTTGTTGATTGGCGCACAAATCACCGATGACGAGTGCTGGGAAAAGATCAGGTCAGGCATCTACAGGGGATTTTCAATCGGTGGAATGGTAAACGACAGGCAGGCGAAGGTTTTGGGGGGAAGACCGGTTTCGGTGATCACGGACATGACCATCGCCGAGATTTCGGTCGTTGATCAGCCGGCTAACAATGATGCCGGATTCATGCTGTTTTGTGGCATGGGAAAGGAGAGGGAGATGTTTGGGAAGTGGTTTAGAAAAGTTGTGGGAGACGAGGTCGAAAAGTCGGTGCCGGAAGAATTTGTCACTGATTTTTCCGACAAGCTGGCAACAATCACCGCAATCGTAGAAAAGCTCATGGATATGTGTGAAGAGCTTGACAGGACGATCAGGGAGTTTGAAGCAAGGCTTTCGGCCATCGAGGCAAGGTTTTCAAAAACCAAGGCAATGAGCGGGCAGATTGAACCTGCAAAGCCTTGGATGTCTGTAACAAGCCTGCTTTCATGAAGAAAATTTTGGGAGGGAAAATGATCAGGAATTCGGAACTTTTGTCAAAATCAGCAATCACTTCAGGCACATTTGCCAACCGTGTCGGCCTTTCAACCGAGGATGCCGACCGTTTCATCGACTACATCGTCGATGCATCGTTCCTCAAGAACAACGCACGCGTTGAGAGGATGAAGGGCAACACAAAAAAGCTTGTCAGGCTCGGACTCGGTGAGGAAGTGCTCAGACCAGGGGCATACGGTACCGCCGGCAACAGCTTCAGCGATGTCACAACCACAAACATCACCCTTGCCTCTAAGAGCATGAAGGCAATCGTGCCAATCGCCGACGACGCTCTTCTGGACAACATCGAAGGCGAAGCGTTTGCCGACCACCTCATGAAGATGGTTGCAAACCAGATCGGCAACCAGCTCGAGTATGCCTACCTCATGGGTCAGGATGTCGGTGACGGCGCTGAAAAAACCCACATCTGGGAACAGATCACAGGCTGGTATCCGAGAGCGGTGGCTGACGGTCACATCATTGACTGCACCACCCTTTCAGACAGGTATGTCAGCACTGACAAACTCTCAAAAGCGATCAAGACGCTTTCGAGCAAATACAGGGGCAATCGTGACAACCTCCGTTTCATCATGAGCGATGACCTGTACCAGGATTTCGTCGACATCATCGGCAACAGAACCACACCGCTCGGAGACGAGGCCATCACCGGTGAAGGTCTTCTCTCTTTCGGCAGGGTGCCAATCAGCTCATGTGCGCTCCTTCCGTCAACCCTTCCGGTTTCTGTTTCAGGTGGCGGGTCAACAACACTTGCCGACGACGCTGACAAGGGCGACACAACCATCTCGGTCACATCGGCAACTGGACTTTCAGGAAACGACTGGATCGCAATCGGTACAGGCGCAACCCGTGAAGTCAGGAAGATCGCCAGCATCGACACCACCACACTCACACTCACACAAGCCCTTGAGTACGACCACGCTTCAGCACAGGCAGTTGTCGAGGTCTCAAACGACGGCACGTTTGCAATGCTTTGTGACACTTCAAACCTCATCCTTGGAATCCAGCAGGACATCCAGATTGAGACCGAAAGGCGCGCAACAGAAGGCGTAACCTACTTCGTGGTCACAATCAGGTGCGACTGTGCTCTTGAAAATCCAGATGCAGTCGTAGTTCTTGACAACCTCAAGGTGAAGTGATGACCTTTGTCTGCAAAAAGGAAACAGGCTCGATCACCACTCTCTGGCGCAGGGTTTTTGCAGGTCAAACCTTTGAAACCGCTGACAGCGACGAGATCGTTTACCTGATGGGCAATCCAGATTTCGGGGAGGTGAAGGAATGTATACCACAAAAGAAAAAGTCAGGGCGGAACTCAAAGGCGTAGACTCAATCCTGGTTCCCGACACCTCGGAGGATGGGTTCTCGCTGGAAACAGCCATCACGAAGGCAAGCGCAATTGTTGACGCCTATCTTGGAGCAAGCTGGTCAGTTCCAGAGCCAACACCTGAAATTGTAGCCACAGCATGCACCGACCTTGCAACAGGGCTTGTACTTGAGTGGCTTTACAGCGAAGGCACCGAAGGGTACCCGCCAATCTACGAGTCACGCATCAAACGGGCGAAAGACCTGCTTGAGAAGATGGCTGACGGTCGCATTGAAGCCGGGTTGACATCAAAATCAACTTCAACCGGCGGAGTCTGGGTGGCATGAGGGTAAAGCTTTCTATTTCAACAAACCTGATTGACTCTCTCAGGGAGAGGCTTGCCGATAAATCTGGAATCCTGAGAAATCTTGGAGGTTTTGTGGCCAAAGAGATTGATGAGAACTTCAGGCAGGGTGGAAGGCCAAGGTGGGCGGGAAACCGCCCACTGGTGCGGACGGGTCGCATGAAAAGGGAAGCTGTAACTGTTAAGCTGGATGGTTCAAAAGTCCAGGTTGGCGATGGTTTGAAAGCCGTCCCTTACGCAGCCTGGATAAATGATGGAACCAGAAAGATGCCGTCCAGACCATTCATGAGTGTTCCAGACATGGCGCGTGGGGCAGTCAAAACCATCAGGGAAAGCCTTTTTGGGAGAGGAAAATGAGCACACCTTACAGGGAGATACTTGAAAACACGAAGACGGCAATCGAGGAGAGCTTTGAAAACCTGAGGGTCAATATCGGCCCGAAGCATCTTGCACCAGCTTTTCCGTGCTGCATGGTGTCGGTGGGGCCGGCATCCGAAACGCCGGTGACAATCGGTGGCAGGAAGGAAAGGCAGATTCCGGTCAACGTTGAGGTTCTCGTCAGGGAGTACGCAAGCCGTGACGAAGGCTACCTTCAGCTTGCAGACCTGGTGGCCGACCTTGAGGAGCTGATGAGGGAGCAGGCGTTTTTGTCAGGCTACCACTCAAGGATCGCCTCAACTGAGTTCGCAGCCACACCGTTCTACCACGAGAACCAGTTCATCCACACGGCAACGATAACGCTGATGGTGGATGTCAATTTGTAAAAGGGGGGAATTATGAAAGGGGAGAGCAGCTATTTCGGATTTGCCAAAGAGGCAACTTTTGGCACGGAAACAGCGCCCGTAACATTTTGGAAACTTCTCAAAATCACACCTCAAATCGGTCGTGACATCCAGAGAAGATTCAGGATAGCAGGATCGGCCCAGCAGTCCGAGGTCGTCCAGAAGGCATGGAACCAGAAGGCGGAGATCGAGACAACAGCTGATCCGGTGGCAACAGGACAGCTCCTGTACTCGCTTTTTGGAAAGGTGACAACCACCGCCGTACCGGAAGCTCCAACAAATCCGGCAACCGACACACTCGACCAGTCAGCCGATGAGGGCGATACCACAATTGACCTCGTCGATTCGACAGGGTTTGCAATCAACGACTGGGTCGCAATCGGAACTGGTGCAACCTGTGAATTTGCAAAGATCACCGGAATCAACGGCAACCAGCTTTCAATCACCGCCGAAGGACAGGCTGACGGCCTTCTGTTCAGCCATCTTTCTGGAACAGCTGTCACTGAAAACCTTACGCCGGTCTACAAGCACGAGTTCACAGAAGTTTCTGACCTTCCAAGCTACACCTGGGAGATTGACCTTGGAACACCGGATGGAAACGGCGCCCAGAGGCTCACAGGCATGACAGCCGAATCGCTCGGCTTTGCCTGGGCTTCGATGGAACCAGTCTCGATCAGGGCAAGCTTCACCGGCTCGAAAGCCAGCATCCACAACGAAGCTGCAACGCCGGTCTATGACGAAATCGTCTCGTTTCCGACTTCAAACACCACCGTATCTTTTGATGGCGTTGAGAAATCGGGCGCGATCACTTCAATGAAGCTTGATCTTTCCAATGGTCTTGAGGGCAACGAGAGAACGCTCCAGTCAGGCGTGTTTGCAACAAAAGGCGTTCCAGGCGGAATCTCGGCTTCTTTCGAGGCAGAAGCTCTGTTTGAATCGGATGTCGACCTCCAGAGATTTCTCGGCGGAACCGGCGCAATCTACGAAGTTCAGCAGACAACGCTTCCGTTTGCCTGCATCATCGAAACCACAGGCGACCACATCGGCACATCCACCCATCATTCAAGCCTGAAGTTCTCGATGCCTAACGCCTACATGAGCGCCTGCTCTGTTCCGGTTGAAGTCGGCAAGCGCATCGCCCAGTCGTGGAAAACGATGGCTGTCTATGATGAGTTGTCAGGTTATGCCGTGAAAGTCGAACTGGTCTGCGGGAAGTTCGGATTCTGATGGGTTACGTCAGATCAAAAACGATTGAATTTGCCAAGCTGAACCCGAAAGCAAGAAAAGGCGACAAGGCCGAAATACACGGCATTAGCTACAACCAGTTCATGGAGGTTCAGGAGCTGATTTCCCAGGCGAAAGAGGCAAAAACAGAGGCTGAAAAACTCAAACTCAGCTCGCAGGCAAACGTCATCTTCATCACAAGTTCGTGTCACAGCATCACGCTTGATGGCGTGACAATCGAACCGACCGAAGAGGACATAACAAGTCTGGACACCATCTATTACCAGATTCTGCTTAACGAGGTGCTTGACTTCAACGCCTACGGGGAGAATGAAAAAAACTGATCGAGGAGGCGCTTTACGGCGTCTCCGAAGGTTTTTCCGGCCATCTCCTGAAAGCGTTCTTCTGGGCGGGGCAGGCAAGGCAGCTTGGGCTGTGGCCAACCCACGGAGGGCTTGGCGACCAGGATGCGCTGGTGGTTCTTGTGTCTTTGACCATGAACGTCTTTGCAGCAAAACAGATGAAGCTGAGGGAGAAAAAATGAACATCCGGGCTGGCACATTTGCCAGCCCTTCGGAGGACGGATGGCTGACAAACTCACAATAACAATCGAAGCAAACGATCAGGCGGCTCCGATTATCGAGAGCCTGAGACGAAAACTTGAAGAGCTGTCAAAGCAGACGGAAAACACAACATCCAAAACCCTTGCCTTCGACGGCCAGGTGAAATCTGCAACAAGATCAATAGAAGCCATGTCTGCAAAAACAGCCGAGACGGCTTCAGAGCTGACAAGGTCTGGACAGATCATCGCGCAGACTGGCAGAGACATAGGAAAATCGTTTGGAACGGAGATGATTGCTTCCGTTTCCGGGTCGCTAACCCAGCTTGTCCAGTTAATGTCCGGTTGGGGCGCAAACGCAGCCAGATCGTTTGCAACCGGTCTCAAATCTGGTTCAGGCGACATTGCCGACGCAGCAAACCAGCTCTCAGACATACTTGCCGGATACCTGCAAATTCACTCGCCAACGCGCCTTGGCCCACTGTCGGTTGAAGAC
Source organism: uncultured Caldisericales bacterium (assembly GCA_964639885.1). GTDB lineage: Bacteria > Caldisericota > Caldisericia > JAAYUI01 > JAAYUI01 > JAGNLA01. The sequence continues at coordinate 10,959 of CAZXEH010000031.1, forward strand.
CCGAAACTCTGGACGCAGAGACTGGCAAAACTCCTTTCAGAGGGGCTTCTTTCAGGCAAAGACCTGATTGAAAAGGGCGTTTCCGACATCAGCTCAATCTTTGCCCAGCTTGGAACCAATATTCCTTTCAGTCTGGCAAACGAGATTTCAAAGGCTCAGTCGCTGTTTGGCAATCCAAATATTTCACAGCGATTCCTCATGCAGATGGAGACAGGCTCAAGGCTTCCGTTTGACACAGAGTCGCTCAGGGCTGAATTCGAGGACTACAAGAAAGCCCAGGATTACCAGGCTTTCTACGATACGGTGGTCAAGTGGCCTGCATCTGGTGCAAGTTACTCTGACTTTGTCAAAGATCTTCAAAAAACCTATGCCTATTCCGACATTCCAAAGATGCTTGAAGGTTCGGCGATTGACAAAGGCACAGGCCTTCCAACGGCCATTGCTGACACAAAGTGGTTCAAAGCGCTCGCGCCTGAGTACTCGATGGGTCAGCTTGAAATGGTCAATGGCAGTTCCCTGAAAAACTATCAGCAGTGGCTGACATTGGCTGGAACTGTGCCAACTGAATTCAGGCAGGATTGGGAGAGCATCGGTGCAAGCCAGTTCATTGAAAAGTATGGCACATCAATGCTCAACCAGACGGTCTGGAAACAGATTTCTGACCTTGGCATCTCTGCAAAATACAACATGGAAATGTTCCGTGACATGGTTCCGACCGATCCGGCAGGCGACCCTCATGCGATGCCTGAAACCGTTGACGGCAAGGCTATCAAGTCGGCGTGGGAGCTGTTTGGCGGTTTCGCCAACACCCTGACCGGCCTGAAAGGTGACTTCAGAAGCTACTACGGTGGAACAACGATTGGCTGGACTCCTGGGCAGATTGACAAGACGATGAAAGCGATCGAACAGGCCTTTGGTTTCAAGGAGAACGCCTGGGCGACCTACAGCGCGCAAGCAGTCAACCAGCCGCTTGACAACGTTGCTCACGACATCACCGTCAAAACCGGCAGAAAGCCTCTGATGTCGGAAATTCTGGGGCTTGGCGGAGACTGGGAGACAGTCTAGTTCACAAGCAAACTCCTTCAAAACACCCAGCTGATGGATTTCGAACAGGCCTTGAAAGAGACGGCAGAATTCTACAAGCAGACTGCCATTGACATGAGGATGGCTGAACTTGACGGCAACCAGTTCTCAATCCTTGCCGATCCAACCTTCAGGGCTTCAAACCCGGAGTTGACATCCAGACTGCTTTCACGATTCTTCGAAACCGACGCAGCTAGCATGACTGACACACCAAATGTTTTTCAAAGCTCAACAACTGACATGGCAAGCGGAGTTCAGGGTGTAGGCGCCATCCAGATCAACCAGGAGTTCAACATTGATCTTGGGGACTATGAAGGATCGCTTTCTGATCTGGTGAGGGCAATTGCCCAGTCGGCAGCAATCGAGGCTCAGCAGGCGCTTCTTGACATCGTTTCGTTTCGGGGTGTGTGATGCTCTCCGGCATTTCAAAAGTTGAGATTGGCGGAGTGGATTTCACAGACAAGGTCACCAGAGCAACGATCACCGAGACAATAGGTGAGCCGTCCGTTTGCAGGCTGGAAACAGTGATTAATCCAGTCTGGGAAAACGACATCGAACCAGCTCCTTTTTCGGAAGTCAAAGTCACAGACCAAAGCGGCAACGTAATCTTTGGTGGCAGAACCAACCGCCAGCCACAGAGAACCGAGGAGGTTTCAGGAGCAAGGTTTTCAATCACAGCCAGTGACTGGTCATCGGAGGCTTCTCTGAGGTTTGTCGATGATCACTATGAGGGCTGGTTTGCCTCCGACATATACAGGTCTCTTGTCGGGAAGTACCTGCCAGGCCACACAACAGACAGTGTTCAAACCAACGAAACTGTTCTGAGTTTCAAGTTCTCGGGGCAGACGCTTTCCCAGTGCCTGAAGGCTGTTTGCGACATGACACAGTGGGGCTGGAGCGTTGACGGCAACCGTGACCACTACTTTGGGCCGATGTTTGTCGACGTGCTTGAAACGCTTCTCACCGACGACCATATCGACACCTCAAAAGGGGCGACGACAAGGTTTGAAAAGGACTACTCGACGCTTGCAAACCGTGTTTGGGTTGAAGGTGGCGAGGCTCCGTCGCAGAGGATGACCAAACAGTTTGTGGCCATCTCGGATTTGCAGGCGACAGAGAAGACAGACCTTGGCACTGCCTGGCCATTGCAGATTCCTGTCTGGTACAAGTGCAGGGATATTGGCGTGGCTGCGGTTTTTGACAGCGGAGACGGCACGCTCGAAAACGGGAAGCTGGTGCCCGTCAACTGTAGCGTGAACGCAAACGTTGGCAGTGTCAGCATCAGTGTGCCTACAGACCAGACTGTCGGCATCGACAAGGTTTCAACCGTCACCTACGGGCAGGGATCAGGCAATTTTCTTCCACTGACCGGCCAAAGTTCACACGCCATAATTCCCGAGTTTGACTGCATGTACCTCGATGATGGAAGTGACAATGCAAAAGGCGGACATGTTTACATTTCAGAGGGTACAGTCAGGGTTATGGAGAGAACCAATGCACAGGGTTTCCTCACTGGCGACACAGGGCTTGGATATTACTATTCAAACCCAACGCTGGAAAAGGAAACCACAAAAATGCTGGGGTTTCTGGTCACGTACCGAAGGCTGATGAAGATTTCCTACGTTTCTGAAGTTGATGCCGAATCGGTTGAAAAATACGGCGTTCAGATCGACCTGCCAAAGGTCACCAAGACAGCGATAAAGGATTGGTCGGTGCTTGTGCAGTATGCCGATTTCCTTCTTTCATCCCACAAGGATCCTCCTTCAAAGGGCAAAATCACTCTCTGGCGCTATAAAAATGGCCAAAGGGTGTTTGACAGGAACCTGAAGGCGGGGTGGCTGATTTCGTTTGTACTGGAGCGGTTTGGTTCTGCTTCAAGCGTCAAAGTCACGAAACTCACGCACGAGATCGAACCGCACTGCTGGCAGATGGTTGCTGAGTCATGTCTTGATCCAAACCTCTACCAGACGATGTTTGCTGACATCCTGGGGCGTGTGGCCGGGCTGGAGCTTGAGTTGTCGACCAGCTCGGATGTGATCAACTCAATGAGGAAGGTCAGGGATACTTACGGGATAAATCTTTCCCTGACTAAAGTCGATACGCTCTCGAATGATGACTATGGCTTCGACGCAAGCGGTTTTGGAGCCAGCGAGTGGGAGGGATGATGGATTCATGGATTGAAAAATTGAAGGAAGCCTGCCAGGGACTTGAAGGGATCGACCTTGAAAAGCACCTGAAGGGCAGGCTGAGGGGCAAGGTGACCATTGATGGCATTTCAAGGTCAAACATGATCACCGATGCTGGAATAAAGGCGATTGTAAAGGCTTTGTGCAACGTGAACCGGCTCCAGTCCAGGGTTGTCATTCCGTCATTTATGATCGAGACCTTTGGAGCCTCGACATCGACGACTCCGCCAAACTCAGGCGACACAACCCTTGGAGGTTCTGTATCCCTGAGAAACATCGAACAGGTCGATGGTGTTGGCAAAAAGATTGTTATCAGCAACTTCATCGGACAACCGGAATTCAACTTCACCTGGAGGAAGATTGGACTCTTCCTCACAACAGGCCAGCTTTTCGCAGTCACTCAGGTGCACGAGCCAAAAACACCCCAGGTTGCCAAAACGGTGGTTTGGGAGATTGAATTTCAAGATTAGGAGGGAATGATGCTTCCGTCAAATCCAAGGATACATCCGGTCAAAGGGGGAGTTTTGCGTGACCGGATCACTTCAAACTGGGGCAACGGCGTGGTATCGGAGCTTTACCTGCCACAGGGGAACACAAGTTTCAGCTATCAAAACACAGGACCATTAACGTTTGAGCAACGCTCAATCGAGTTCAACGACGTTTTTGGAAAATGTAGCCCGGACTTTGGTCCCTTTGAGTGGTTTGCCTGTGCACACACTTACGATGAAACATTGAACATGCCATCACTACTTGCCATCGACTGCGATTCAATGCTGGCTTTTCTGGTCGTTGACGAGGAGCTGTCGACTGACGATTTCATAACCTGGCAGTCAATACACGGAACATGTGGCAACAGCAATGGCGACTGGCTCAGAGATCCACAACCGGTCATCACCGTGAATGGAATGGTGAAAACTGAAGATGAGGACTACACAATCGATTATGAAAACGGGAGGGTTGTTTTACCGGCCTCAATCCGTGGGATCACAGAGCTTTCAGCCCAGGTCAATTCAGGTTCTTCAACCATTACCGTCACTTCCAGCCAGGGGTTTGAGGCTGGCGATTGCATAACAATTGATGGTGGGAATCCAACTGATACAGAAATATGCTCGGTTTCAGAGGTAATCGACTCAACAACGATCGCCCTTGGCGAAGTTCTTTTGAGAACTCACGATTCTGGCTCATCAGTTGTTGAAAATCCGCCATCTGTTCGCGCCACCTACAGGTACGTCGAGCAGCACAATTCCAAGCAGAGGCAGAATCCGATCACACCAAATGACCCAAACTCAGGCATGATCGCCGGTTTTGTCGAAGTAGCCGAAAAAATGTCTGGAACCTACGGGATTATTAGAGTCAAGAATCCAGCATTTCTAAACTGGGATGACGATGATTTGGATTCATGGATTCTAGATGGAGCCGGCGTTGGTTCAGTTTCAAAGGTTCAAGGCTCTCTGTTTGGCAACCGGTCTGTCCAGCTCACCGCAACTGCAAACACAGGCTGGAAATACCTCAAACAAACAATCAACGCCACAACTTCAGGCGACCTGATCCTTTCATGCTGGGTCAACACTGCAGCCAAGGCAAAGATTGAGATCATTCCATCGGATGGTCAGGGTGTCTACACGATTCTGGATGTCTCGACGGGACAGCCGATGGCTCCATTCTCAGGGAAATGGGTGCGGCTGGAGACCATGTGCCACGGATCGGCGCCTTTTGAAATCAGGCTTTATGCGCAGGCGTCAGCAAACGATGCCGGTGTGGCAAGGTTTGACGGCGTGTACCTGACAGAGATTTAAGGAGGAACCATGACCATTTTGGAAAAACTTCAGAGATACCAGCAGGCATCAGACCTGCTCCTTTCAATTCCCGGATTTGGCTGGCCTGAAACCAGCCTTGGCCTGTGTGTCGAGGAGCCATCACAAAAAGAAGCAGGCAACAGAGTCGTTCAATGCTGGTACATCAAGGATATCGGCTGGACTGTGGTCGAGCTTGAAAGCTGGAACGAAAACGGGGAGAGGATGAGCTCCAAGGTTGAACACGAAGGCATCACCGCAACGCAGGCGGCTGCAATACTCGGGGAGTCCTGATGTCCGAATCGGCAACAGTCATCCAGGTCATCGCCGAAGCGACCAGACTCTGGGCTGAGATCCAACATGAGATGATGCCCGGTGAGGGTGAGCTGGCAAAGGTTCTGGAAACAAGATTCACAGAATTCTCAGACAAATTCGATGAGCTTTTGTCTGAACTTGCAGGGTTGTCAAACCAGTTCAGTGGCGCAATTGCACAAAATCTGAACCCTTATACGGTTCCTATGTATCTGCACATTCATGCAGCAATCCCTCGAAAATCAGACGGATATGAAAAGCTTGCCATCCCAAATCAGAACAACAACAATGATGACAATGGGTTCATAACAGGCAGAGGCAGGATTCACTGTCTTGGACTGGCCGGATCGTTTTCACCTTCCGCCATTGCCATGACCATTAAGCAATACAGGTCTGACGAGTCGCTTTCAAGACAGGAAACAAACTGGACAGTGCCAGTCTGTTTAGGAGATATTGTGCCAAACGGTCAGGCCTACGGTGGTGAGTTCAACAGCGCCTACGCCTGGATCGCCTATGCTTCACCGCTTCCACAGCCGCCGTCCCATTGCTCCGGTCTCTATCCTTACTTTGAAAAGTTCGGATACAACCCCAACACACACTACACCAGATTCTACGTCACCTGCACACCGGTAGGGAAATTCTGGTCGGCAGCCTGTGTCTGGGAATCAGAGTATTCACACAGCTCAATCATCTGGAGGGACGAACAATGACTGGCAAATCAATAGTTGCCTGGGCACAATGCAGACAAGCCAGAGGGCAGATCAAACTTTTTACCGGCTGGGCCGACGGGATTGTGACAGCTTCCCTTGAATCGGCAATTCACGATGCAGTCGTCTGGAAAGAGGATTTGAGGACGATGATGAACAACACATCAAGCGACGTTTCAAATGCAGTCATGATGGCAACCAACTCAGGCACATCCTCTGGCGAGCACATTCCAAAACCGTGGCTTCACGGAGAGCTTTCGGTCACTCATCAGTGGCAGAGGATGGTTTCTGTCTCAGGGTTCACAAATATCTACGGAATATCGATCTCCTGCCTGCCCGATTCTGCTTCTCCACCAACTCCGGCACCTGACCCGACAGCGCCAATGAGTTCGATTGTCCTGCAAACTGCAGCCTACAACCCGCCTGATCTTTATCAGGTTGACGACATGGGCTGGCCAAGGTTTGACATCACACAGACGATGTGGCTTGGCAAGCGCGATAAACCGGTGACACCGATGGCTGTTCCGTGGACGATTGCCCAGGACATGAGCTGTTTTCCGTCACAGTGGGAAACCCAGTCCTGGAACGTCAACATCCCGATTGCCAAACACCTGCTACCACCGTCTGGACTCTCGATCTGGGGCTACTGGAATTCTCTGACATTTCCAAGACTCAAGGTCAAGCTGATCACAGCTCCAATCTAGTCTGGATGAACATCATCTGAGGGCATGGCTTGGGGTCATGCCCTGTTTTGGAGGATTTTATGAACGAATTTGATTTTGGCAGATTTTTGGGGATGCAGAGTCTTGAGGGTGAACAGCAACCAGTCTTCAGGGTGGCACTAAAACAAAAACGCAGACGCACAAAGATTCCGGAAATTTACAACTATCCGGGCAAGACCATCGAGATCAGGCGAAATTGTGACAGCTGCTGGAAAGTTGCACAGCTCCGGGTGGGCTCCGACCTTGCCTGGATCGACGGACAACCGGTCGTGCTCCCCATGCCTGTGATCCTTGTGGAGGGGGAGGTGATGTTACCAACTCATATTTGTAAAGAGATACAGTTGTGAAAAAACCAAATATAACTTGGGTTAAATGGGTTGATATTATGTATAGACTGTGGTACAAATCAATCATGAGAAATGATTCAAATAAACAAATTGGAAATGACCTTAGGTTACCCTCAAAGGAAGAAATCAGATTTGTTTTTAATAAAATTAAAACATCTAAATATAAATATTCAGTAAAAAAGATCGAAACAATTAACTCATTTGTCTCGAATTCGACATCAGGGGGGAAAGATGGGATCATGGTTAGAGATTTTAAACGAGATAAACAGTAAAGGATCAACATTTGATATTGTTAGAAGAAGGTACATTAAAGAAGTATCTCAACTAACCAATAGAAATACTATTGCCTATTATAGTGGTTTTTGTCAAAAAAATATTCCAGCATTTGATCAAATGATATGTGATGATGATATGAATGGTTTTATGACCACCATTAAAGGAATGAGTGACAGAGACAAAGGTTTAAACTTAATCATTCATACGCCTGGAGGTTTTATAAGTTCTGTAGAACAAATAGTACAGTATTTGAAAAAAAAATTTAACAACAATATTTATGTTTATGTTCCACATGTCGCTTATTCAGGTGGAACCTTAATGGCAATTGCTTCAAAAAAGATTTTTATGGGAGATCATTCAAATTTAGGTCCTGTAGATCCACAAACTGAGAATGGGAGCGCATTCGATATCGTAACAGAAATTAGAAAAGCTAAAGAAGAGATTGAAAATGACGAAAAAAAGGCACTATTTTGGCAACCTATTATTGCTAAATACAATATTGGATTAGTTGAGAGATGTAATAAAAGTATTCTAAGAGTAAGGGAGTTAGTGAAGAGTTATTTGATAAGTAATATGTTTTCAGAAGAACAGAATTCCGATATTATTGATAATATTATTGTTGAATTAGTAGACAATGCCTTAAAAAATGAGCATTCGCAACCTTTCAATGTTGACAAATGTAGGAGTATGGGTCTTAAAGTTGGTGGATTAGAAGAAGAACCTCTTTTACAGGATGCGATATTAAGCCTACACCATTGCTATACAATTACTTTTCAGAATACGCCGGCATTGAAAATTATTGAAAATGATATAGATCAGTCGTATATAAAAATACAAACTCAATTTGTCCAGATACCCTCTCAACTCAAAGAACCACCCGATAAAAAGTAAACCATTTATCAACGCCAATTCCTTATGACCCGTGAAATAGCCTCTGTTAAAACTTGACTTCATGTACACGCATTGTACAATCATTGTACATGGAAAAAGTGATGAAAATAAAAGATTTGGGTATCTCAACGGCAAGATCAAGGATCACAAAAATCCCGTCAGAAATCTCGGGCAAGAGCGAAGTTCTGAGGGTTACAAGCAACAACAAACCGGTTCTTGCGCTGCTCAGCTGGGAGCTGTTTGATTCGATGGTTGAGACGATTGAAATTCTCGCTGACACCGAGTTGATGGCCATGCTGTCCAAATCTGAAAAACAGATGACCGATGGCGAAACTGTCTCGTGGGATGAAGCCAAATCCATCCTTTCCAAATGAGCCAGTGGAAAGTACAGCTCACGAAAGTTGCCCTTGATTGTCTGGCAGATATCCGCGACGGAAACTCGACCGCTTTTTCAAGAATAAAAAAGGCAATTGACAGGCTTCAGGAAAACCCCGAGGCGGTAGGCAAGAGATTGACCGATCCGCTCTCAAGATTTTGGAGAGCCAGAGTAGGCGAATACAGAATAATTTATAAAATAGAAAACCAGATAATTACAGTGACAATCATTTATGTTGGTCACCGCAGGGAAGTCTATACCAAGATCAAAAGGATGCTGGGTTAACAAACGATCACGGTATCAAATTCACCGACGCCGAATGCCCCACAATCCTGAAAATAACAATCAAAGCCAGGAACAAAAAAAGAATCAGAATTGGAAAAACAACAGTCCTTTTCATCTAGTTCCACTCCTTTCCGGCAAAGGTGAACACGAGCGAGTTGGAAATCTCGCAGGCATCGACGCATTTTGCACACAGGATGCAACGCCTGAATTCAATTTTTGTTGAAGGCGTCAGATTGCAAGGGCATGCAGCGTCGCACAGGCCACAACTTGTGCACTCACGACCAGCCTCCTTTGACTTGGAAATCCTGGTCATTCCGGCAAGAGCCACCACACCGACAAAACCGCCAAGTGGACAGATGTAGTTGCAGGCGA
>CAZXEH010000032.1:0-2529 GCA_964639885.1 uncultured Caldisericales bacterium
TTGTTTTTTGCAACACCACCTGTGAAAACCACCGGCGCTTCATACCGACCACGTTCGGCCATTCCAGCAATCCTTCTGGCAATTGCCTTGTGGATGCCGGCTGCAAGCTCTTCCCTTGGAGTGCCACGCGTCATCATGCCTATCACTTCAGACTCGGCAAACACAACGCACATCGAACTTATCTCTGTTTCACCCCTTGAAGTCATGGCCATCTCAGCCATTCCGTCGACGTCTGTGCCAAGAATCCTTGCAACAACCTCGAGAAACCTGCCGGTTCCCGCAGCGCAGCGGTCGTTCATGGTGAAATCCCTGACGATTCCTTCACCGATGTGGATGACCTTTGAATCCTGGCCTCCGATGTCGATGATGGTTTTTGCCTGAGGGAAAAGTGAGAGCACGCCGACAGCGTGGCAGGTGATTTCGGTTGTGATGTCGGTTGCGTACTCGACCATGCTTCTTCCGTAGCCTGTGGCAACGGTTCTGTCAACGGCATCAATTCCGGCCATGCCAAAGAGCATGTCCCTCATCTCCACGGCATCTTTCCTCGTGTCGGTTGAAGTGTCGATTGCGCCTGATGCGATCACAGTTTTGTTGATGCAATCGTAAAGCACGCCTTTGACTGATCTTGAGCCGACGTCGATGCCAAGTGTTTTCATGGTCTTCTCCTGTTGCGGATTGTTTCAAAAAATGCCTCGAACCTCGTTGCAAGCTGTGAGGATTCAGAGTCTATGAGTGGCGGGATGGTGATTTCAAGCACCGGAAGCCCAGTTGTTTTCTGGATGTGATCCTTGATGATCGTCCCTTCGGTTGCACAGTGGGAGGCGCCTGGAATGTTGCTGATGACCACACCTTCAGCTTTGTATTTTCTTGCGTCTTCCTCGATCAGCCTCGCCCGGTATTCAGAGCTGCCAATCATCGGGTCGCAAAGGGCTGTGAGAGCCAAAGCCCTCATCGGGTCAATGCCGGTTGGAATCTGGACGAGTGCGTGTCTGAAAAGATACTCGGTTCCTGCAATCGATCCGCCCAGTGACTCAAACATGTTCATCGCCCGAAGGTCGGCAACCGGATTCACCCACACGCACCTGCAAGAATCAGGAGGCAGGACGCCTTCATGGTTTTTCACCCTTTTTTCAACAGTGTCGGCCACGTGCTCCAGAACGCTGATGGATTCATCCATTTCAGAGCAGAAATGCAGGGCGATCATCTCGCATATCTGGGTTTCAAGCGACGGGAAAGGAACCGGAACGGTTCCGTAAGATAAGTCCCTGATTTTTCTAAGCAGTTGGCGCATCCGGTTTGATTTGCCGATTGCCCTTTCCAGCTTCTCGTTGGTTATCGACTCTCCGGTTGTTTTTTCAATTGCGTTTTTCACGTTTGTCAGCTGGCTGACTACAAAATCAACCAGTCTGGATGGAACCTTTAGGCCTGTGGGTGTGATCTCAAAAGGCTCGCAAGGGGAGGCCTCACGCCTGTACGGAAGTTCCCACCAGACAATCGGAATGCCTTTGTCAGCCACACGCTGCTGGATTGCCGAAAAATCGTCACAACAGCAACCGACGGCGCCGACAAGAAGATCAGGCATCGGGAAGTGTCCGCCTTTGAAAAATGCTGCAAGGGCAGCTCGCGCTGGGCACATTTCATCGCCAAAACCAAGCGTGTCGGCAACTCGGAGCAGACCCTCACTCATTTCCATGACGCAAGGAATCCACCACGCACCGTCCGGGTAGAAAGCGATTGCGTTGTCGCAGGCATAGGCAAGGATGGGAGCGGTTCCAAGGTCTTTCATGGTTCCGATGATTTTTTTGCCGGCCGCCCGTGATTTGTGCAGCCTTCCTTCCTCCGAGAGCAGGAACGACCATAGCCTGATGGATGCAAGGGAGTTGTCAAACTTCAGGGCATGAAGCCTTGCATCACCCTCGAACTCCTCAAAGCACCTCGAGTCATTGAGGTAGCTGGTTTGCTGGGCGGTTCCGGCCAGGTAGCTGTACGAGTTTTTCACTGAGTCTGGTAAAGCCCTGAACGCTTCGTCCCACTGGCTGTGGGTGATTTGGGCTGGTTTCGGGTCTGTCACAGGTTCTCCAGGAACGCTTCGACACGGACAGCGATTCTTGAAGATTGCGTGTCGGCGTAGGTCATGTCGAGGTTGATCATCGGCATGTCAAAAATCTTTTGTGCCCGTTGAAATTCAGACGACCAGAGGTCGCAAAACCTCACCGTCCTCCAGATGATTCCGTCAACATTACGTTTGACTGCCATATTTTTTGCGTAACTGAAAAAATCATCGTTTGGCCTGCATCTGATGCACGGCGGCTTGTCAAAATAAGCATCAGAGAGGTTTTTTAAAGGATTGCCATCTTCGGGAATTTCAAAATCTATCCTTCTGTCACCGGTGCATGTTGCGTCTGCAACGATTTCGGCTCCGGTTTTTTCGATCATTTCCAAAAATTTTATGTCGCCTGGAGTCAGCGGGCTGCCACAAATCATGAGCCGCTTTGCATTTATTTTTATTACGTTGTCGATTTTCAGGCC
>CAZXEH010000032.1:2629-17966 GCA_964639885.1 uncultured Caldisericales bacterium
TTGTTCTTGTCGCCGGCATGTCGATAACCAGCGTTTTTTTGCCGTCGTGAGCCATGAGGTCGAGTGAGCGTCTCATCTGGTCGCATGTTGTGGCTCCAACCACCAGTCCGATGTCGTCAAAGCTCAGGATGGATTTGCACCATGAGCAGACGGTTGCACTTGATTTCTGCTCGCCACGGGATTCCTCTGCAACCGTTCCTTCAACAGGAACCCAGGATGCGCCAAGACCGAAGCTCTCCAGCAGCTCTCGCGGGACATAGGAGCATGTGCAGACGCTTCCTGATTCGACCTGCCTTGAACCGTCAAGGCGCACCCTCAGGTTTTCCATCTTATCTTTTGACCGCCACGAATCTGCCTCTTGTGATCTTGTCTTCGTGGGCTTTCTGCTGGATGAAGCCGAATTCGGCACCCATCGCCTGGAACATGGCCATGTCATCGCCGATGAGCCTGAGCGCATCATAGGTGTGCTGTTCGGTCAGCATTGTCAGATAAAGGTCAACGTATTTTGCAAACGGGATGTAGACGGCTTCCTTGACCTCAAAGCCGTGCTTTGTGAGAAGGTTTTTGTAGCCTTCAAGCGATTCCATGTATGGGAACTTCATGAAGTCGTTGATCCTGAATGCTTCTTCATCGGTCAGACCCTTCGGGCCATCGATCCAGTCGGTGAAAGCGATTGTTCCGCCTGGCCTGAGAATTCTTGCTGCTTCTGAAATGAGTTTGTCCTTATCCTCAACGTAGCACCAGGCGTCCTCACCCCAGACAAAATCATATTTTCCTGCTTCAACCGGAATCTTTGTGACATCTGCTTCAATGTATTTTAATGCTGAATCAAGTTTTTCTGCTTTCGCCTCTTCCCTGGCTTTCACCACGGCCGAAGCAGTTGCGTCGATTCCGTCCATTTTTACTTTGAAATTTTTCGCAAGGAATCTGGTTCCTGCACCGATACAACTACAGAGGTCCGCACCGTACATTCCCTCTTTAATCCCAGCCGATTTGGCCAGTTCCATGCTTGACATCATTCCACCGGCGTGGACCTGCTGACCCATGCAAAGAACCCACAGATCGCGGACTACACCGCTGTAGATTGACTGAACATCAGACAATTTTGCGCCACTGTTTTTCATGAATTTAAAAATCCTCCTTTTAGGGCAAAAGATGATGGCTCATCCCGCAAATTCTAAAAGGGGCAGGCTTGTTGGAGCTGCGGGATGAAACGGGCGAATGTGACACCGGACCGGGTCACTTTTTCAGCTCAGAGACAGAATTTAAGTGTTCTCATTTCCCGAACTCCTTTCCTTGTTTGATGCGATGTTATCACTTTTGCATTAAGAACGCAAGATATGGCAGAACTTCCTTTCGATTGCGAAAACTCTCGGCTTATCTATAATCATTGTCATGAACAAGAGAACGCTTGCCATTTTGCTTGCAGTCATGCTGACAGTCGGCGGTGCAGCCGTCTTTGCCAGATACGGATATTACCAGATTTTTCAGAAAACATACCCAAAAACGGTTGGCACGAGGATTGACTATTGCATCTGTCACCTCGACCACAGCGGAGGCGGTCCGAGAAATTCTTTTGGTGTCGATTTTGCCAACAACAACCACAATCTCAAATCGATCGAGAACAAGGATTCCGACAGGGATGGGTTTTCAAACGTCGACGAGATCAATAGTCTTACAAACCCAGGCGACAACGCCGATTACCCGAAGGACAGAAATCCACCGGAAATCAAGATAACTGAACCGGCAAATGGAGCGGTGTTCACGGATAAGAATGTGACAATCACGGTCAAGGGAACCGCCACAGACGACAGGATGGTTTCAAAGGTTGTGGTCAAGGTGACCGGTTTTGATGAACGATCAATTCCAGTCAGGGGCAACATCTGGGAAACCTCATACGAGATTAAAAAAAACGGTATATACGACATTACTGCCAAGGCAATCGACTCCTCCAAAAACGAATCATTGGAAGATCACGTTGCAGTCAAGGTTGAGATGCCTGACAACGAACCGCCAGATGTCCAGTTTTTCTTTCCTGCTGAGGACATGGTTTTGAACACTTTGCCCATAAAGGTAAGCGGAATTGCATCTGACACAAACGAAGTCAATCTTGTCGAGTATTCGCTTGATGACAAAAAAACCTGGAAAAACGCAGAAGGAACGGATGAATGGTTCTTCGTCATCACAGCCCATCAGGAAGGCGAGATCATTGCATGGGTGAGGGCGACTGATTCGATGGGAAATGTCACTCCGCCAGCGTTCCAAAGGTTCAGGCTGGAGTTTGACTCAGTTCCGACACCAACAATCAGCTACCCAACCGACAAACTTGAAGTGGAGTCAGATTCCCTCACGGTTTCTGGAACATTTGCATCACCGGCCGTAAAAGTCGGTGTGAGAATCGACGGTGGACAGGAGCAGTTTGCGCAGACGGAAAGAAGCTTCTGGACGCTTGAGATTGGACAGATTGCAATTGGCAAGCACACGATCACTGCCTGCGCATACGACCAGCTAAACAGGAAGTCGTCAATCTGCGCTGAAGTTGAATTCACCTACGTTGTCCACGATGTTTTGCCACCAGTGATCACCATCACCTCACCGAAAGAAGGTCAGGAGTTTGACCTTGGCGACGTGACCGTGACGGGCAATGTCAAAGACGACATTTCCGGGGTTGAAAAGGTTGAAGCCTCAATTGACGGCAAGACCTGGCAAACCCAGAACCAAACGAGCTTCTCCTTCACATTCAAATTTGTGGAAGCTGGTGATTACACTATTTTCCTCATGGCATCTGACAAAGCTGGCAATTTCACACAAGTCCCCACGATAATCAACATTACTGTTCTCCCACCCCTGGGACTTGAAATAGGAAAGCCTGAACCTACGGCGCTTGAGCATGGCGAACTCGATGTGACAATCACAACCACGAGGAAAACAATGCCTCAGCCACAAATTACTTTTGCTGGCAACACAAAGGATTTCACGCTGACAAAAATCAAGGATAACACATACCAGCTGCTGGCGACGCTGGGTGCCGGCAAAACAAAGATCACAGCTTCATCATCGGGCATCACGAAAGAGCTTGAACTCACCTACAAGGTCACAATCGAATTCACAGTTGGCGGGAAGAGCATGACTGTCAATGGCAACAAAACCGAGATCAAGGCAGCGCCGGTGCTCATTAACGGGCGCACTTTCATCCCCTTCAGATCAATTGGCGATGCGCTCCACGCAAAAGTTGAATGGGATGCCGATACAAAAACTGCGACCTACATCCTTGGCAGCAGTTCCTATAGCCTGATTGTCGGATCAACAAACGCATACGTCAACGGCAAGCCGATTCCGGTTTCCACAGCTCCGCGCATCGTTGGTGGCAGCTTGATGATCCCGATCCGAGTTTTTTCCGACATCCTCGGCGGCTCGGTCAACTACGAGAACGCCACCAGAAAGATTACGCTGGTTTACCCGGTGTGATCGATAAATGCCCAGAGATTATTGGTTGTAGTTGACCTTATTTGACAAAAACCCTTAAATGCGTTACCCATGAGGTATAGGAGGCAGATTATGAAAAGATTTTTCGCAATTTTCGCAGCGGTTGTCATTCTGGCTGGCTGTGGTGGGCCGTCGCTCCCACCGCTCAAGGATTACACGATGAACGAGATCAGCTTCAAAGTCTACGACACCTGGAAACTGACGGAGAAGGAAGAGGGCACGCTGAAAATGATGTTCTTCATGCCCGAGCTTCCCTGGGGGTCGTTTGCCATGATGAGGTATGAGGGGATGAGTGCAAAAGACGTGATCAACAACATCAAAAACTCGATGCCAAGCAGCGGCAACGAGCTTGTCACCGAGTATCAGGTTGAGATAAACGGAGCCAAGTTTGATTTCGTCGATTTCAAAAACGGGGACAAAAGGATTCCGCTGAAGTTCGGGTCACTCGGCGTTGCCGATGGAACAGGCTATGCTGGAGCAATCCAGATTTATTCGGACTTCCAGGGGCTGGACAACGAGAACAACACTGAACTGAAAACCCTTGCCGACACGGTTGTTTTGAAATAACAAAAAACATGAGCCTTAAAGGATGGTGCTTTGCATCATCCTTTTTTATTTGGCAAGCCTAATTGTGAACCTTCACTTTAAGAATACATCTATGTATCTGTTAAATTATTGAAATTCTTATAGACATCTTAATAGCGGTATTGACAAAATAAATCAATTAGGTATACATTCAATCTATGGAGTGGTTTTTTTCATATTATCTATTCTTAATTGGAATCATACTTATAACAACAGCCTTATTTTATCTTTTAAGAAAGTTCAATTTAGAAACAGTTTCTATTAATTTTTTCGGTTTCAATGCAAGTTTCAAAAAAACGAACTTGGTTATTGAGTTGTCTTATCAAATATGGGTTGAAATGAATTCAAGGATTGTCTGCTTACCTTTTGATGAGAATAATGATTTAATAATAGATATCTATAAATCTTGGTATATGTTTTTTCAAGAATTGAGAAATATTGAGAAAAATGCAATTAGAATATCATATAAAGATGATAGATTAAAACTCATTAAACTAATTAATGATATTATGAATAATATATTCCGGCCACATCTTACAAAACACTATAATAGATTTGCTAAATGGTATACAAATTCTAATAACTCACATCCAGATATTGATCCACAGCAAATTCAAAAGGGGGGCGTTTGCCTGTCTAAATAAGCAAAATTTGTCAAGTGGCAATTATGCCTTAAATAATAGAAAACAATAACATGTTTAATCGATTTACTTTATGGCTAAAAACATTGATAAAGGCCTCATTTTATGAATGTTTTATTGAATTAGCATTCCCAGATCAGAAATTTGATTTCAGAGAAGTTAATTATGATGAACTTCTTCTAAAGAAGAAAGATATTTTTCTAAGCGTGAAGACAAGGAAATGAGAGATTTAGCTTTTTTCTTTGAGTCTTTATCGAGGGCAACATTCCCTATTTTTGCTATAATAAGGACAACTTCAAAAGGGAGACTAACTTTTTTAGATGTAATTTGTTGTATTCTATCCAATTGCATCACAATCGTTTCGCCAATATCCTCTAACAATTTAAGAGTTTCTTCTGATATTTTTCCCATAAAAGAGAGTTTAGCAGTTTGCCAGAACTATGTCAAACATGGCTGGCTTGTTTTTACGATAGCCGTATCTGAATGAAAACTCATCAAGATACTCTTGTAGATGTTTAGTGGAAATGTGGTGGAAAATGCCAACGATGCCTCGTTTGAGTAGCGACCAGACGTTTTCAATCGTGTTAATGTTTACGTCGTCTCTGCAGTATTCAGTGTAATGTCTAACGAACTGGTGCTCACCGTACTTGGAAAGAAATCTGAGCCAGTGTGCACCATCTGAATAGACTGTGTGAACCTTGGAAAAATTCTTTGCTACAACCTTGTCTAAGGTCAAGGATTTGAAGTTTTCAACCATTGCCATGCGAAGGAAGCCATCACGTTCAACCATGCCAAACAGCGTGTTAGTGTCCGAACCACCACCCTTGCCAGTTGTCTTAACTTCCGATTCATCAACCTCGACAATGCCACAAAGACCGTGTTGAAAGTTGTCGTGTTTCATGGCTTTACGAATCTGTTTTGCCATGTGCCAGGCAGTCTCATAGCTTACACCAAGTTCACGTTCAAGCTGTTTAGATGAAATGCTCTTTGGCGAATTACAAAGCAACCAAATGGCTTCAAACCACTTTGGAAGTTCAATCTTGGTGCGATGAAAGATCGTGCCGGAAGTGAGGGAAAATTGATGTCTACAAGACTTGCAAAACCAACGGCCATACTCAGGCATCCAGATATGATGTTTTTTGCCACATTTTGGGCAAGTAACCCCGTGTGGCCATCTGGATTTCTTTAAGTAGGATTCACACTTCTTTTGTGTTGAAAACGCTTTCCTTATATCCTGTAGTGAATTTATCTTCATATTCAGGATATTACATCGGATAACTTGCTTAGTCAAGCCGATAGATTTAAGAATAAGTAAAGGAGTTAGAAAATATGGAAATATCAATTTATGATGCAATCCAACAACTTCTGGATTGTAGGATGAATAAGACACAAGCCCATGAAAAACTACAGTTATTGATGGCTATTGTTCAGTCTATTCATGTGTCACCCAAAGACCTAGTTGGTGTATTATCAAGAAAAGTAACGCTGTAGCTATTGTTTTTTCATTTGATGTGGCAGGGGATTTTTCTGAAATAATCTCATACAACTTCTGTATAGTTTGTTCTAAACTGATTTGATTGTTATAGAATGCCTGCTCTAACTTTCCGTTTGCAATAATATCGACAATTCCATCTTGTACGCACTCTAATTGTTTGTCGAAAAATATTTTAAAACCTTTCGAGAATATTCTATTTTCATCATCAGTGACTGTTTTATCAAAAGGTGAATAATTATCTTCCATTTTGACCTCCAACTCAAACTATACAATGAAAGTCAAGAAGGGAATTAACGTAATGTGGCCGAAAAATAAAAAATTCGGCCACTGAAAGGAGTAACAAATGAAGGAATATGCGATGTTTTGTAAGGATAAATGCTTAGTAAAGGTGACAAACGCCAAAAGGGGTATAACAACTACGTAGAAATAATTGCGGATATAAAAGAAATACGCTCGAAGATGACTCAATTATCAAAAAAGATCGAAACTATATTTGGAGGTTAAGATGCATAAATGCTTTATATCATATCACCACGATGATCAGCAATATGTCAATCAGTTTGTGAGAACTTTTGATATCTTAAATAATTGTTTTATCCACAGAGCTGTTGGTGTTATGGATGATAACATAATTAACAGCACGGATACGGATTACATTATGAGACGCATAAGAGAGCTATATTTAGCTGACTCGACTGTAACAATTATATTGATTGGGGGATGTACATGGTCTAGGAAATATGTCGACTGGGAAATTGCGTCAACACTCAGGAATGACCCAAATAACAAAAGAAGTGGACTAATAGGCATCTTTTTGCCATATGTTAGCAGTAGGATGTTGGTTCCACCAAGATTACAAGATAATATAAATTCTGGGTATGCACAAGTATTCGATTATCCCAAATATGCTTGGCAGTTGACAAATTGGATAGAAGCTGCATTCAATGCAAGATTTGACAGCAAGAAGTCAGTTGATAATACCAGAGATCTGTTTGGCAAAAACAAACAATGCTAAATCGTTCAAAGTGAATCTCTATCTTTTATTTTGCAAGCCTCTCCGTGACTTCCTTCAGTTTCTCCCTGATTGGAATCTTTTGCGGGCACTTTTCCTCGCACACGCCACACTCGGTGCACTTGTCGGCCTTGACGTGGTCAGGGAAGAAGTTTTTGTAGACGTATCTTGGCCCTTCGCTTTCGGCGAACATGACGTACTCGTTTAGCATGTTGAAGTTGTCCGGAATGGCAACGCCTGACGGACACGGCATGCAGTACTGGCATTTCGTGCAAGGAACTGCAATGGTTGCCCTGTAGGTGTCACGAACCTTGCCAATGATTTCAAGCTCTTTTGGGGTGAGTGAGTTTGGCTGAGCTTCCGACGCAGTCTTGATGTTCTCTTCCAGCTGCTCCATTGTGGTCATGCCAGACAGGAGCAGGGAAAACTGAGGATGATTCCAGACCCACCTGAGCGCCCACTGTGCCGGCGTTCTTTTGGTCGGTGCGCTGTCCCAGAGTTCGGCAATTTTTGGTGGAATCTTTTTTGTCAGGTCACCGCCACGAAGCGGCTCCATGGCGATAATTCCAACGCCGTCCTTGGCTGCATGAAGCATTCCGGCTCTGCCTGCCTGGAAATCCTCGTCGAGGAAGTTGTACTGGATCTGGCAGAAATCAAACTTGTAGCTGTCGTAGATTTTGAAGAAGTTTTCCTGGTCGTCATGGAACGAAAATCCGAGGTATCTTATCTTTCCAGCTTTCCTGAACTTTTCCATCTCTGAAAACACGTCCAGTTCGACAATCTTGTTGAATGTGCCCATCGAAAGCGAGTGGAGCAGATAAAAATCTATGTGGTCGGTTTGGAGGCGCTCAAGCTGGGTGTCGAGGAATTTGCCAAAGTCAGCCGTTTCCTTTGCTTTCCAAACCGGGCTTTTTGTGGCGATGTGGACTTTGTTCCTCTTTCCGCCCTGAAGGGCTTTTCCGCAAAAAACCTCGCTCATTTCGCCGTGGTAGACGTAGGCGGTGTCGAAATAGTTGATGCCTGCTTCAATTGCACGGTCAACCATCCTCAGGGATTCCTTCTCGTCAATCTTTTTGTTGCGATCCGGGTCGGTTTCGTCGTTTGTTGTCAGTGGCAAACGCATGAGGCCAAATCCAAGAATTGATACGTCAACGCCGGTTTTTCCGAATTTCCTATAGAGCATGTTCCGCCTTTCACAAGCAATGATAGCAGGATAAGGCTGCGACTCAAGCGGTGAAGGCTGGCCGTGTCTGTTGAACGGTTTTGTTGACATATTACCTATAATATACTAAAGTTACTTCTAAGGTAATAATAAGGAGTAATAAGTAATGGAAGAACATTTTTACACAGTCGAGCAGATCGCGCAAATGCTAAACATTCACCCCAAAACCATCCAGCGCTACATCCGTGAGGGCAGGCTCCGAGCGACAAAAATCGGCAAAAGCTGGCGTGTGACCGGCCACGATTTGAGCCGGTTCACAGAGGAGAACAACAACATCTCCAAAGAAACGCAATCTCGCCCACCAATGCAGGATCGCAGCAAGGTGTCGGCGGTGGTTGACATCAAGGTGTACGACAAGGATGAGGCAGACCGGATTATCAATTCACTTACGGCTGCCATGAACATCAAACCTCGGGAATACGGGAAAACTTCAATGGTTGCCCAGTTCCTGGAAGATGACTCTACGGTGCGGCTGACGCTGTGGGGGAACGTTCAGTTCATGTCGGCGATGCTGGGCTTGATTGAACTATACCTGAACCAGCAGGAAGAGGATGAGAATGAATAAGACAAGCGTTTTCAGGTCGGTTGAAGGGCGTGAAAAGATTCGTGCCTACTACAACAATATATTGAGATTTTTCCCATTTAGTCAGAGATTCGTGGAAACGTCCTTTGGCAAAACCTTTGTGCTGGAAGCCGGGAATGTAGAGAACCCAACCGTAATACTTGTACATGGTTCCTGCAGCAACAGCGCTGCATGGCTGGGTGACATGGCTGCGTTTGCTCTTCGGTATCACGTCTTTGCTGTGGATATGCCTGGTGAACCCGGCAACAGCGAGGACAATCGCCTGAATTTTGAATCAGGTGAATATCCGGTGTGGCTCAGTGAGGTGATGGATGCGCTTGGTACGAAGAACGCTGTGATAATTGGCAATTCAATGGGCGGATGGCTAGCGTTGCATTTTGCAGCTTCACATCCTGAACGGACAAAAGCCTTGGTTTTGCTTGCTCCGTCGGGTATAGTCCCACCCAGAAAGACTTTCATTGAACAAACAGCAGACATCGCAAACAGCCCTGAAAAAGCAGGCACGGTTGGTGAAGCCGTGCTGGCCGATGCTTCAATTCCAAAAGAAGTTCTGGAATTCATGAATCTGGTTATGACCAATTTCATTCCATTCACAGGAGCGCTGCCGGTTCTAACCGATGAGCAGATGAAAGCGCTGACGATGCCAGTGTTATATATTGCTGGAACCAGTGATGTGACGATGGATACCACCAAAGCTGCACAAAGGCTTTCTGAACTCGTACCCCACGCAAAAGTGAGCCTTGGCGATGGAGCACATGTAATTACTAGCGCTGCGGAAACGATAATTCCTTTTTTGGAAAAAGAGCTATAAACATGCCGGAGATTATGATGAGCAAGGGTGCCCTTTCGGGTTTAGATGGTTTGTGTGCTTGTATGCAGTATGCCGATCTGGTACATTTGAGATAAATGATACTAATAAAAAACATAAACGTTCTATCAGTTGAAAATGGTACGGTCATACCGAATCAGTCAATTATTGTTGAGAATGGCTTTATTCGTGGGATCGACAATACTGTTCCGTCTCAAGGGGATTTCACGACTGTAATTGATGGATCCGATAAATATATAATGCCTGGCATCATAAACATGCATGTGCATCTGGGTGACAATTGCGACGATTTGCAGCTGTATCTTGCAAATGGGATAACGACCATCAGAAACATGTGGGGATATGGAAAATTCAGTTTTGGGCACTTTATTTTCGGAACAAGAGTGTTTAATCATCTTATGCTCAAGCAGCAGGTGGAGAGCGGGACGGTTGTTGGCCCTGATATTTATACGGCAGGCCCTATTCTGGATGGGGAGAAGCCATTTTTCCCCAAATTCATGTACATCCATGCACTGAAGGACGTTGTTCATACTGAGGAAGTTATTGTTTCTCAGGTGAGGCAGGGATATGATTTTGTCAAAATCTACTCGAGGCTGTCGAAGCAGAATTTTGATGACATAATACGTATTGCCAACAAATATGGCATACCGGTGGCAGGACACGTGCCTGATGCAATCGAACTGAATCATGCAATAATTTCTGGCATGCACACAATGGAGCATTTGTATGGATTTGTGAATCCATATGCACCGGAAAGAAAACTCAGTACCGAAAATGTGGAGGTATCGGCAGCTTTGGCAGCCGAAAAAGGAGTCTGGATTTGTCCAACTCTGATAGCCAATGAACGGCTGGCCAACGTTGGAAGTCTGAGTGCATATGAAAATGAAGAACAGATGGATTATGTCTCCCGAAAGAACAAAAAAGCGATGAGATTCCTGATTGTGGAATCCCACAAGATTTTTGAAAAAGCTGGGAACTCGGATCAGGATGCATTTATGGAGAGACTGTTCTTCATCGTACGAAAACTCAGTGAAGCCGGGGTCGGTATGCTTCTGGGCACAGACAAAGCGGTGCCGTATGTGGTGGCTGGTTTCTCTGAGTACAAAGAAATGCAGCTTTTGTCACATGCCGGCATTTCAAACAAGGAAATCATTCGGATTGCCACAATCAACGCTGCAAAATGTCTGGGTATCAATGGAAGTGTTGGGACGATTGGTGTTGGGAAAAAAGCAAATTTGCTTTTGACCGAGAAAAACCCGTTTGAAGATTTACAAACACTCACTCGGCATTCGGGTGTCATAAAATCAGGAGTTTATTATTCCAGGGATACCTGCGACAAGATGTTGGCTCAGATAAAAAAGCGAGCGGCAAAATAGATTTTATGATATTTGTTCTACCTGTGGCTTTTTTGAAATCTAACAGACTTCGCCTGCAAATTTTGCCGAATCCGAGTAAACATTCACCAAATCAATATATCGGAAAAGTGAAAGTGATACAAAAAAACCGGATCGTTTCCGATCCGGCTGCGCTTGAAAGGAGCGTGACTACTTCTGTCTGAACTGCAAGATGGAGATGAAAAGGAGCGCAAGACCAACAATGATCATGAACGCGCCAACGCCTATCATCATCCAGGTCATGCCAAAGCTAAGAACGGCGATGAGAACTGAGTTTTCAAGGTTCATGCCCTGTGCGTATGAGAGATTGAGTGGGTTGGTCGGGTCAAACTTGTGGTCTGGGTTCTTGGCCGTCAGTTCACTGTATGAGGGAGCCATGCTGTCCCTGTGCATTTTTAGAGTGCTTGCGAGTTTCTCAAGCTCTGCCATTGTTTCAACCGGCTTTGGAGAGGCGGCCTTGTCATCTGTGAGGTTGTAGGAAACTTTTTCGGCTTCGAGACTGGCCTTCACTTGATTCTGCTTTGAAAAACCCATGAACACAAACACCGACCCGACTGCAAGGGATGCTATTGCAATCAGCAGTACCAACACTGTCAGAAACTTATTCATTTTGGCCTCCTGTTTTTCTCATTAAGTAGTATTTTCATACCTGTATACTATAATATAATGCAAATTTTTGATGTCAAGTACCAATAATCAGGTATTTGTTAAGATTTAATAAGAGCAACTACTTATCAGTATTTAATTGCCATAATGGGCAATAATTGATTTTCTGAAGAGCATGTCTGTCATCCTGCCACCGGATTTCCAAGAATCCATAAGCCTCAGTCCGTGATAGGCAGACCAATTCCTGATACACCCTTCGTTGAAGGTTGTTGAAAGCTCCTCGTTGTCCATCGACAGCATTTTTTTGAGTTGTTGGTTGAAAATGTTTGGTTTTACCGAGCATCTGGCGATAAGCTCCATCCGCTTCCACCACCTGGAGTTGTCACCTTTCTGGAGGCTTTCAATGTCGGGCAGCACATCATCTTGAAACGCTTCGGCTGGCGAATAGAAGGTTTTGTCAGATCTCTCATAGAGTTTTTCATATGGAGGGAATGTGTGGATATGATCCAGTGCCCGTTCGACGAGCAGAAGGTTTTCAACCGTTCTCCACTTTTTGGAGAAGGCCAGCGCCTGTAGGTCGTAGATGTTGGGCCATTTGACGCCATCCCTGAAAACAAGCTTCTGCCTGAATTCAACGGCAACCTTGTCGTAGGATTTGAACTTTAGTGTTTGAGCGAAAGAATCCAGAGCGATCTCGCACCTGAGCCTCACAAGTCGATTTTCAACGCTTGCGCGGGCAAAAAGTGATGCCGAGATCAACTCCCTGCCATCACTCATCGCTGAATTTTTTGGTGACAGCTCCCTGGTGCCTTCTGGTGTCAAAAGGAAATCCAGGCCAGCTTTAAGGATTGGGTGATCAGATTTCACACCCATTTCGGTAAGAAACTTGATGTTTATCTCGGAGCCTTCGTATGGGTCGTCGCTTCCGGTTGTGTGGAACAGCGTTCCCAGTGCCCCATCCGGCTGTGCAAGGCTGAAGCAGTGTTTTACTTGCGGGTCTTCAAGGATTTGATCATAAAGGGCGAGCATCTCCGGAGAATTTGGGTCTTCACCCAAAATCTCAAGCCTTGTCCTGTATTTTATCGATGGGTTGCCGTTTTCAAGAAGGTGGGTTATATCTGGGTTCATTTGAGTTCCGACGTGCAATTTGGGCAACGGGTGGCTTTTATTGGAATTGTTGAGAAGCAGAACGGGCATTCTTTTGTTGTCGGCACAGCTTCAGCCGGCTTTGGCTGCCTTTTGAGCCTATTGAAGAGTTTGATGACCAGGAAGATTGAGAAGGCGATGATGATGAAATTTACAATTGTGTTGATGAACAGGCCGTAGTTCCATGTGACTGCTCCTGCGGTTTTTGCATCGGCAAGGGAAGCGTATGGCGAAGGTGTCTTGCCCTCCGCTATAAGGATATACAGGTTTGTGAAGTCGACTTTTCCGATCAGCTGGCCGATCAGTGGCATTATGATGTCATCGACGAGCGACTTGACAATGGTTCCAAACGCTGCACCGATGATGAGACCGACGGCAAGATCAATGACATTTCCCTTGAGCGCGAACTCCTTGAACTCCTTGAACATCTTGCGCCTCCTTTTTTGATAGATGATACCTATTTTTGATCATTTTGGCAATTGGCATTTGTAAATGATTTTTTTCCGGTTTTCATTTGTATTCTTGTTCACATATTGCAATGGTCAAAGCAGAAATCTTTGTAATAATGACGCAGAGGTATTTAACATCAAGGTTAAATAATTCTTATTTATTCTGATAATTGAATACTACAAGAAATAGTATGTTTGGGCTCAGATTGTTGGCCATTCCTCTAGCGGCATTTTACCCAAATTTAACCGTTCAACCTGACAAAAAGAAAATGCTTTCGTATAAGCATTACAAATCTTTTTTAAAAAGGAGGTACTGATGAAGAAACTGGTTTTGGGTTTCGTGATCCTGACTCTGGTTGTCGGGATGGCAAATGCATTCACTTTTGGAAATGCGTCCGCCACAACGATAAAAGAGAACAAGGTCACGAGCCAATCACCGGCGCAGGCTTCAACGTCGGCCATCAACAAGATTCTTGTAAATCCACCGCCACCACCCCCTCCACCACCGGAAAAGCGACCACCACCACCCGACAAGAAGCAACCGCCACCGCCACCGGGAAGAAGACCTGGAGACAATCCAGGAGGATGCCCGAACCTTCGCGATGCCATCGATGATCTCATGGCAGCGATCCGTCACAGGATGGACATGATCCAGAAACTGCGTGACGAGATCCTCAACCACCTGAGAAAAATCGCAGACCGTCGCGATGACAGACGCGAGAAGCTCGAAGACAAGAACGACAAGGGTGAAGGCGAAAGCAAGGACAACAACGACAAAAAGTCTGACAACGGTGATGACAAGAAGAAGGACAACAACGGTAACGACAAGGGTGAGGACAAGCCGAAGGGTCCACCGCCACCGCCACCGAGAGGTCCGATTTTTGACAAGCTTCGTCATCTAGTTCACAGACTTGATGCGCTCCTTGACCAGCTCGACAGACTCCGTCACGAACTTGACAGACTCAGAAGACTCCGTGACGCAATCGCCGACAAGCGTGAAGACCGCCGTGAATTCTTCAAAAAATGCGGCTGCCCGCCACCACCCGGTGACAGGGAAGACGGCAAGAGCGAAGAAGACAAGAACAAAGACAAAAAGAACAACAACGGCGACGACAAGAGCAAGGACAAAGAAAAAGACAACAACGACAAGAAGACCGACAATGGCGATGACAAGGGTGCTGGCAACAGCGACCGCAATCAGCAGCCAGGCGGAGGCAGGGAAGGCAACAACGGCGGAGACAGAGTCGAGAATCCATGGCCAGGCAATGACCGTGGCGGTGCAGACTTTGGAGATGCCGGAAGACCGATGCCACTTGGCGATCGTCCGTAATCTTTGGATTTATCAGACATTAACAAAGCCCGGGCTCCCCGGGCTTTTTCTTTTGACCAGCTGGTTTGGTTTAGTTGGATTCGAGCGTTAGTTCCATGTCGCGCTTGAGCGTTATGTCCTGTGTGGTGACTGAGTCTGTCCCAAAAATCTTCAGCGTATATTTGCCCTTGGGCAGATCAGTGAATGAAAACTTTGATGAATCAATATTTTTTTTGATCTCAACTCCTGAAACATCTGACAAAATCACTGTCCTTTTTATCTCTGCCCCAGAGTTGTCAACAATTTTTCCCGAGAGCTTCAGTTTTTCTGAACCACCAATAACAATTGGCAGCCAGTTCATCAGGCCAGCGGGGTTGATCTTGATGAATTTGTCCTTGCCGTCGATTTTGATCCTGAGATGTGACTCTCCCAGAGGCACGACATGATGATACCTGCCTGTATCGGGGTCGGTTTTGAATGGGAATTCAATGTTTTTGAAGTAGATGTCTTTTGACAGTGGATTTCCAAAGGTGTCAGTCACTTTGCCATACAAGATTCCATATTCCTTCGGAACTGCGTC
>CAZXEH010000033.1:0-15683 GCA_964639885.1 uncultured Caldisericales bacterium
AAACCAAGAAGAAGGAGTTTTTTCACGGAAGCTGGGTTTCGGTGCTTGAAGGAGTTTCCGAGCCGGTCAGGGTGTCGTCACGGCTGAAGCACATGACGGAGCCGATCTCGGTTGAGACGAGGATTTTTCCGTTTGAGCACACAGGTGCGGAGATTGTCACACCACAATCGTACTGCCAGAGTGTTCTTCCGGTGTCAAGCGAAATGATTTTCATCATCGAGCCTGAGGTGACGCAGATTGAGTCGCTCAGGATTATTAGATTTTTTGCTGACGAGTATGAGTCAATCAGCACTTTCCAGTTTATTTTGCCGTTTCTGCCTGCGATGCTGTAGAGATAACCACCGGAAGTGATTGCATAGATGTCGTTTTCATCCATTGCGATTTCACCGACTGCTTGGGAATCAAGTTTGAGGAACCATAGAGGAACGCCGTCTTTGAGCTGAACGCAGATAATGCGGTCTTTGGCTGAAAGATAACCCTGGTCAGCACCAAGAGAGATGCAGTGATCAAGGTTGTATGATGTGCCCATCTTCCAGTTCAGGCTTCCCGACTGGTAGTCGAAGCTGTAAAGGTTGCTGTCCCATGAGCCGATGTAGACACCGCGCTGGGAAACTGAAGGTGATGATTTGACTTCGGCGTTTGTGGCCTGAGACCATTGTCTTGTGCCGGTTGCCAGGTCGATACTGATGACTTCGCCACCCCATGTGCCGATGAAGGCGTATTTGCCTGCAACGGTTGGAGGAGAACTCATATAGTACGGAATGTAGCTCTTCCAGAGCTGTTTTCCGTCGGTGTCTGTGCAAACCAGATATTCGTCAGAGGTTCCGGTGACCAGTTTGTTGCCGATCATGGCCGGTGGGGAGTTGATTTCTCTGCCGATCTGTTTGCTCCAGTTGAGGTTTCCGTCGCTCATGCCGATTGACTTGAGGGTTCCATCGTTCATGGCTGCATAAACATCTTCGCCATCGGTGACTGGTGGAATCCTGCCGGAGCTTCCGGTGTCCATTGACCATTGTCTTGAACCGTTGCTCAGTGAGAAGCAGTATCCGATTCCAACTCTTGGAAGTACAAGCAACGATTTGTTCGAAGCTGTGAGACCACTGTATGTGCTCTGGTCGATACGTGTACTCCAAAGTTGTGTGCCGTCAGAGGTTGTGTGGCAGAAGACCTGTCTTGAGAGTGTGCCTGTGTAAATCTTACCTGCCGAGACCACTGGTCTGCTGATAACGTCGCCGTCAATCTTGGTTTTCCAGGTGACCTCGCCGTCAGGGCTGATGGAAAAAATATTTCCTCGCAGTGAAACGGTGTAAACGGAAGAGCCATCGGTAACAAGGCCTGAAGGACAGTCGCTGCCGATATTGAGCTGCCAGTTTGTCTTGCCTGTGGTTTTGTCGAAACAGTAGACCATGCCGCGCTTGTTGATGAGGCTGAGGCCACAGCTGGTTTCGCTCATGGTACCAACTGCATAGTCGTCTACATTTGTCAGCCATATAGGACGAAGACCATAGTCAAACATTCTGACCTTGCCGTCTTTTGTGGCCACACAGAGTTGATTGCCTGAAACGCCTGCTGGTTGTGCTGAAAGCTGTGAATTCAGGTTTGACAGGCCGGTATAGTAGAGACCTTGCAGTGTCAACCTGAGAATTTGGCCTTCATCTGTTGCTGCAAAGATAACTTTGTTTACCACTGCAGGTGGATAGGACATCTCTTTTTCAATGTCGTAAGACCATTTGCGTTGACCTGTTGCAGAGAGGAGAACGTAGATTTTTCCGGATTGTGTTGAGACAACGAGATAGTCGTTCGCCGGTACTGGTCTGGCATTGAGGCGTTCGCCGTCAAATTCTCTTGTCCAGAGGACTTTGCCGGTTATTTCGTCGATTGCCTGAAGTTGTCCGCCTGAGAGGGGAACGTAATAGACACCTTTTTGCCAGGATGCTCCGGACTGGGAGAGGAAGCCTCCGCCTGACTTGTATTCCCATTCGAGTTTAAGCGGGGTTCTTGCAGTGTCTGTTGTGTGGAAAGTGTGTCTGGGTCCACCGCCATACATCTTCCATGACTGGACCTCACCCCTCGTCAGCGTTGTGACTAATGGAGCGGTTGCCAGCATTGCTGACAGGGCAATACTCGCAATTCGATTTTTCATTGCAGTGACAACATATTAACTCAATATTTACAGTCCGTCAATAACCGTCCAAACCTTAACGCGACATGAAATCGGGGTTATATTTTACCGATATCTTCAGCAATATGTCGGAATTGTCACCAAAAACGTCAACGTGCAGCATTGGATCAAGCTTGTCGATTATTGAACCGACAAGAAAGAAGTTGGCTCCAAGCTCTGGAACGTCGTTTCCGGCAGCGCCCATATATTGCTCAAGCAGTGAACTGATGATGAGTTTTCCATCCACAACTGCCGACAGGATCGTGCCTTCGACATTTTCGGTTTTTCCCGAAACCCACTCGAACCCGTCACGCTTGTTGGAGAGCGTCAACGTGTCCCCGTCAAATTTGTAATAGAAGGTTTCCATCTCGTACCCGAACACGCTTGGCGATGGGACATATTCTGTCGGTGGATTTTCCGGTTTCTTGTCCGGTGTTGCCTTTTCTGGCTTGGGAAGCTCTGGAATGGCTACCTCAGCAGGCTTTCTTGTGACCTCGAAAACACCACCATCAAGTTTTTTCTGGGTTTTATCAGTACCGATTATGGTTTTTTCAAGGAATACCTTTAGTTTGGCTGCGTTACCTTTCAGTTTCAACCCGATGGTATCTGGCTGGAGCTGTTGGTTGAGCTTAGCAAACCCGACAGACTCACCCTTTTCAAATGACTCACCATCGCCGAAAGTGAATGGAAGTGCAATTTTAATTGTTGAATCCGG
The DNA here is from genome assembly GCA_964639885.1 of uncultured Caldisericales bacterium. Classification (GTDB taxonomy): domain Bacteria; phylum Caldisericota; class Caldisericia; order JAAYUI01; family JAAYUI01; genus JAGNLA01. The sequence continues at coordinate 2,877 of CAZXEH010000033.1, forward strand.
GGTTGAACTGATCAGGGCACTGAGGTTTTTCTGCCAGCCCAGTATGTCGCTTATGTTTCTCAGTGACCCGTCTTTTGGCAGGATTTCCTTCACCTGATTCTTGCCGTCGAGCCAGGCGACTTTCAAACCGACCTCGCCTTTTTCGGAGAAAACATTGCCTGTCAGCGTATATTCCTTGTCCTCAGCCTCAAAAACCGTGTAGAAGCTGAGCGGTGAATCGGCTATCTTTTTTTCAATCCTGTCCCACTTTGCATTTTTCTGGATGGATGGCTGTTTACCATTTTTTACCTCAAGAGATTTCACTATGTCCGATTTTGAAGTGCTTATGAGCATGAAGTTCTCATCGAGATAAGTTATCAGTGGCTGCGAACCAGTGCCGAAAGTTGCAAATCCGTCTTTGTCCACACTCGAGCCCAGCTGCTTTATCCTGCCAAGTTTGTCTATGAAGTTCTGATACCCGACGGCCGGGTTGCCTCTGTTTGAGAGCCTGAGTCCGACAACCGGTTGCTGCGAGCCGTTGTTGCCTGCCAGAACAAAACCCGAACATTGAAGGAATCCGAGGTCTGGAAGGTTGTTGATGATTTCCTGGGCTTCAGGGGTTTGCATCGCCGCCTGCTGCTGGATGTAAGGAAGAGCCATCTGCGCAAGATCGCCCATGTTCATGTCCAGGTCAAAGGTGACAAGCGTTGATGGCTTGTTTGGAGCAAAATCCCAGGCTGTGCCTTTAATTGTTCTGGTGGTTCCGGTGAAGACAATCACAAGCACCAGGGCAAGGATAATGAAGAGTGCAACGCCACCAATGATGAGCGCCACCTTCATGTTCCTGTTATCTGGTTTTTTCTCAGCCGGCATCTCCACCTGCTGTACTGTTTCGATCAAAGACTCTGGCTGTACGGTTTCGTTATCCATGTAACTGCGCCTCCATATCAAGATGATAAGGGATTTCAGTCGGTTTGGCTAGAAGGAAAGGACATGCCTGGAGTTTTGATTTTTTTCACAATTTCATCTTGACAGGTGGCCACGCTCCACTAATATAGTTGGTTTGTAAGCATCATATAGAAAGGGGTTTTCATTTTGGCCGCCAAACTTAAACTTGCACGCTACGGAAAGGTTCATCAGCCAACCTTCAGGCTCGTCGTTGTTCATTCGAGGAAACCCACCAACAGTGATTACATCGAACTCCTTGGTCACGTTGACTTTGTTGATGACAACAAGGTCAGCAACTACAAGGAAGACCGTGTTCTTTACTGGCTCGGTGTGGGTGCCCAGTACACCGAGAGCGTAAAGTCTCTGCTTGTAAAAACCGGCACCTGGAAGAAGTTCCAGGAGTCAAAGAACAAACCAGAGCAGGCTCCAGCCTAAACCACAATCCATCAGGAGGTATCAGCAATGTTCAAAGACACACTTATGTATATCGTCAAGCAGCTGGTAGACAAGACAGACATGGTTTCAATCAACGAACTCGTGGGCGAGCAGAATCTCACCTATGAAATCAAGGTTGATCCAAGCGATCTTGGCAAAGTCATCGGCAAGCAGGGCAGAACAATCAACGCCCTCCGCGTCCTTATCAGGGCAGTCAGCAACAAGCACGGAAAGAAAGCCGAAGTCAACGTAATCGAGGCAAAATAAGTGCAAATTGCGAGAAAAGTATTGCTCAAAGTCGTAATAACAGACGACTTCAAGAAAAGGTATGCAGCACAGCTCAAGGGACTCCAGAGCGAAGTAAAGGTGGAGCTTGAGAAGATCAAAACGACCGAACAGCAGTTCTTGCTCAAGGTCAACAACATGGATTACAACTACGTCATGCAGGTTCGCGAGCAGCTCGAGAGGGAAAAGGCAACACGCGAAAACACCCTCAAGGAACTGGAAGAACGCATGAAAGAGATGGACTCCATGGCAATCGACTCCGTGTTTCCGCAAGGCACCCTCGACAGCTTCATCGACGTCAAAGTCGGTGACAACCTTGAAGACAAGCTTGGCAAGGCCGAGATCGTCATCAAGGATGGAGTGATCCAGAGCATCGTCGAAGGATGAGGCTGGTTTTCGCAACCACCTTCCCGGAGTTTTTCAATTCCGCTTCAAGCGTCTCGATCATGGGCAGGGCAAAAACTGCCGGACTGGTTGAGGTTGAAGCGGTAAACCTGAGAAAGTACACAAAAGACCGCCACCAGAGTACGGACGACAATCCGTATGGTGGCGGTTTTGGCATGTTGATGAAGGTTGAACCGTTTGCAGAGATGGTTGACGACCTGAATCTCCCGGAAGGATCAAGGATAATCCTCATGTCCCCTGCCGGAAAAACCTTCTCCCAGAAAATAGCATCAGACCTTTCCAACGCCGCATCCATTGTTTTCCTTTGTGGTCACTATGAAGGTGTCGACGAGAGAGTGGCGCAGATGTGCACCGACTGGCTTTCACTCGGGGATTTTGTTATGACTGGCGGTGAGGTTGCAGCCCTTGCGATGGCAGACGCAATCATCAGATTGATCCCCGGAGTGCTTGGCCACAACGAATCTTCCGAGGTTGAGTCCTTCCAGTCTGGATTGCTGGAATTCCCCCAGTACACAAGACCGGCAAACCACGAAACAGGCGATGTTCCTGCCGTTTTGCTGTCCGGAAATCACGCCGACATTGAGGACTGGCGCAGGGAGCAATCTTTGAGACGGACCCTTGCCATCAGACCAGACCTGCTCGAATCAGCAAAACTCGATGCAAACGACAAAAAAATCCTGAAAAACATTTCAAAAGAGATTGGAAATACTTTTAAAAAGCTGGACATCGACTGATGAAAAGCCAAGAAAACATGAAAATGAAAGAAGAAAATTAATGATCTCACTGGCTCTGGTTCATTATCCGATCGTCGACAAACATGGCATGCTTCAGTCCAGCTCCATCACAACCTTTGACATCCACGACCTCTCAAGGACTGGCAAAACATATGGAATAAACAGGCTTTATCTCGTCCACCCCTCACCTCTTCAAAGAGGTGTTGCCGAAAGGATTCTCGGATATTGGAACGTCGGTGGCGGGAAAACCTATAATCCATGCAGGTCTGAGGCGCTTGAAAACACTGAAACTTTGGCAACGCTTGAACAGGCAATTGAACACATGACGAACATTGCAGGGAAGAAACCCTTGTTGGTTGCCACGTCAGCAAAACCAGGCATTGACAGGATAACATTCAAAGAGTGCAGGGAATTGATTAAAGAACCGGTGTTGATGATTCTGGGAACAGGCTGGGGGCTTGCTCCTGAAGTTTTTGACATTTGTGATTACACACTTGAACCAATAGTCGGCCCAACCGAGTTCAACCATCTCTCTGTCAGGGCAGCCGGAGCCATTATCCTTGACAGACTGCTTGGAAGGTAGCAAGATTAACCAAAAGAGAACAAAGGCGAAGAGGAATGAAAAAGAGATTTGGGAAATACAGTGAGCTGATCGAATGGATCATCTCGATTGTCATAATAGTCACCTTTGCAATGGTTGTAAGAACCTATGTGCTTGAACCGAGAAAAGTCATGATGAGTTCGATGTATCCAACACTCACACAGGACGATCTCATTCTTGTCAACAAGATGGCTTATCTGACAGCAAACCCGGAGCGTGGAGACATCATCGTTTTCACACCAGAAAACGGTGGCGACGATCTCGTAAAGAGAGTCATTGGACTTCCGGGCGAATGGATAGACTACAAAAACGGCTCGGTGTTTATCAACGGAAAGCAGTTTGAGGAGTCGGAAGTTCATCCCGAAACCAACTATAAGCAATCATTCCCGATGCCCACCAAGGACATTGAAGGCGCCAGAAAACTTGCCGACAACGAGTTCTATGTCATGGGCGACAACAGGCCGTCATCACTGGATTCAAGGTCATTCGGGCCGATAAAGAAAGACCAGATTGTTGGAAGGGCTTTTCAGACATTTTGGCCACCGGCATCAATTCACGTTCTGCGCTGAATTCCGGCCAAGTTAGTCAAACCTTTGTTGATTGGCCATGGTGTGGCTGGTAATCTCTTTTTTCTGGTATATAAGTAATTGGTTTGTTAGGAGAAAAACATGCAGCAGTTACTCAGAGACATAGTCAGCGATCAACTTAAAAAGGACTCGAAGTCGTTCGAAATCGGCGACACGGTCAAGGTTCATATCAGCGTCAAGGAAGGCAACAAGACCAGAATCCAGGTCTACGAAGGCACCGTCATCGCAAAGAAGAATGGCGGAGTTTCCGAAACCTTCACGGTTCGCAAAGTGACAGCCGGAATCGGCATCGAAAAGGTGTTCCCGCTCCATTCGCCGATGGTCGAAAAGATTGAAGTAGTAAGGCATGGTAAAGTCAGAAGAGCCAAACTTTACTTCCTTCGCGACAGGATCGGCAAGGCCACAAGGCTTAAAGACAGGATCGTGGCCAAGAAAAAAGCAAAGTAAACTCGTGAAACTAGACAATACTAGGAGGGAGCTGTTAAAATACGGCTTCCTCCTTGTTTTTTTTCTGGGAGCAATTTTCTTCATAAGATCATTCATTGTCACCCCCTATGTTGTGGACATGTCTTCAATGTTTCCAACCCTGAAAAACGCCGACATAATTCTGGTCAACAGGCTTTCTTATGTAACAGACGGTCCTCACCGTGGCGATGTCATCGTTTTCGACCCACCGTCAAACTCCGGTGAATACGTCAAAAGAGTCATAGGTCTGCCAGGTGATTACATCGAGTACACCAGCGGAAAAGTCTGGATCAACGGCAACATGTTCATCGAAGATGTAGACAAAACCAAAACAAACTACGACGTATCATTTCCGATAAAGGAAAACTCGGACAAACTCACACTCAAGCTCTCCGAAAATGAATATTACGTGATTGGCGACAACCGCCAGTCATCTCTGGATTCCAGATCATTTGGCCCGATCACACGCGACAAGATCATCGGCAGGGCGTTTGTTGTGGTTTGGCCGGTTGGCAGAATCCAGGTGCTGCAATAGGTGAAACTGCAGGGGTTGACGAAGCCGGCAGGGGGCCTCTTGCCGGGCCCGTGGTTGTGTGCGCCTGTTGTCTGACAACAAAAATCGAAGGGCTGAGGGATTCCAAAAAACTGAGTCCAAAGAAACGACAGGAATTAGCCTGCAAGATCATTTCCGAATCAATCGTTGAAGTCTCTGTGATTTCAGCTCGAACAATCGATAAAATCAATATTTTCCAAGCAACAATGCACGGAATGAGGAGTGTTGTAGAGAGGATTTCGAAGAGGGTTGAGGTTTCAAGTGTCCTTATAGATGGCAACAAAGTGCCGAAGGGTCTTGAAAACATTGCAACGGCCATAATCAAGGGGGATGACAAGATCGAAGAGATAATGGCTGCCTCCATTGTTGCCAAAACTTTGCGAGATCATATAATGGTAGGATACGGCTCAAGCATGCCTGGATACGATTTTGAGATTCACAAGGGTTATGGCACACAGAAGCACTTGAAGTCCATCGAAAAACTGGGTGTCACAAGGATTCATAGAAGGAGCTACAAACCATGCTCGTTATAAACAAAAAGGATTACGTAAAGAAAAGGATTTTTGCCGAGACGTTCAAGATTGTTTTTGCAACCATCCTCATCATTGCTGCCCTTTTGTCAATTGCAATCGGATTCACTGGCAACCGATATTTTCTCGTTCTGGCAGTCGGCTTTTTCCTTCTTGGCTCCATCATCTTTGTCAACCGTTCAGGAGAAGTGGCCATCTGGAAATCCGGGCACGCCGGACAGGCTATCCTTCCTAGGATGCTCGAGGTTTTACCTGATGAATACGTGATGATAAACAATGTCTCGCTCCCTGACAAAAACTGCGACATTGACCATGTGCTTGTGGGGCCAAGGTGCGTCTTCGCAATCGAAAGCAAGCATTACAATGGAGAAATCTATGGCCAGGGCGACACCTGGGGCTATCTCAAGCGCGGAAGGGCTGGAGGATTCTACAAAGGCCACATCGGAAACCCTGCCAGACAAATTAAGCGTTCGGTCTGGGAACTCAAGCAGTCGCTTGACAATGTGCTTTCAGCAAAAGGATTTGATCCTGCAAACCTGTGGGTTGAGCCGATAGTCGTCTTCACAAACCAGAACACAACCCTCAAGATAGTGGATCCAAGCGTAACGGTTCTTTTGGCTGCCGATCTTAAAACCCATGTCGAGCAGTTTGACTGCAAGACAAAGATTGAACCGGCAGCAATGCAGCTGATACTTGACACTCTCAAGAAGTGAACATCGAAAAGGGCAGACAGGGAGAGGATCAGGCGTGCGCCTGGCTTGCCTCAAAAGGTTTCACGGTAATCGATCGTAACTGGCGCGTTCGCGCCGGTGAAATAGACATCATCTCAACAAAAGACCAAGAGATAGCTTTTGTTGAGGTGAAGTTCAGAAAAACCAACCTGTTTGGAGGAGCAATCTCCTCACTTTCCGAAAGACGCCTTGAACGCCTGAAGAATGCAGCACTAGTTTATATTTCTGAGCATGACCAATTCCAAGGCTTCAAAATCTCACTCAAACTGATAGCCATCCAAAACGGCAAAATCCTTGAGATTGATTTGATATAGAGAATCTTTTTAAAAAACTCAAGATGACATTATTGCATATTTATGCTTTGGGCGCTTTCTTCCTTCTCCCCCTCCGGGAGAAGGTGGTCAAAGACCGGATGAGGGTGTTTTTGCGGCTCCGCCGATAAAGAATTAAGTCCTTTGAGCGTCCTTATATTGAAATCACTGGCAAAGCCAGATGATTTAATACAAACCAAGTGGTTTTCATGAAAAACACAACCTCACCCCAACCCTCTCCTGAAAGGAGAGGGAACAAACGTCCTTTACTTCCAATACCAATATTAAATAACTTTTAGATACTTCTGGTTACTAGAACGGTGTCCAGGTTATGTCTATTCGCTTCTCCTTATCATCCCAGATGGTCTTGGCTCCGAGCACATCGGAAAGAAATCTGATAGGAACCATCGTTGTGCCTGAGATAATTTTCGGAGCCACGTCGAGAGTGTACTCGCGGTAGGCTGGAAGTTTTGAACCGTAATCAGCCTGGGCGGTCTTTTTGCCAATCCAGAGTGTCACTTTCTTTGTGTACGAGCCATCTTCAAGCTGTCCAAAAACCAGCTCTATTTTTTGCTCTTTCTGATCCCAGCTGACTTTGGCCCCGAACGCCTCAGAGATGAACCTTACAGGAACCAATGTTTTCCCTTCCACAATTGTTGGTGGAACGGCAAGCGTTGTCTGGACTCCATTGATCAGTGCCGTGTTTTTACCGATCCAGAGCGAGATGTTTGTGGTGTTCTGAGTCGAAACCGTCACTGACAGGTCGGCTGAAGTCTGCTGGCCGTTCTCGCAGATGGCAGTAATCTTGACGGTTATGGTTTTTCCTTTATTTGATGAATCAGTCGAAACCCTGAGCATGTACTCGCCGTTTGCATCTGGTTCTTTTGAAACAAGCTCTACTGGGAGAGACTTTGTTGATGGGAAGGAGAGCGTTGATGTGCCGTCGCAGCCAAGCACCTTAACTTTCACAGTGCCGATCTGCCCCGGATCGAGCTTGAGTTCTGGCGGGTTGAGAACGACCATGAACGGTTCAATCTCTTCGCCTGTAGGCCTGATCACGAACGGGTCGAGGCGGTCGGTTGGTATTGTGAATTTTCCGTCTTTTCCACCTATGAGCAGCTTTTTGAAAATTGGCGCGCCCTTGACCGGCTGTTCGGGAACAAGGTAGGTCAGTTCTATCGTCGAGGTGAATGGAAGTCCGTAATCCTGTGCCGAAAACATTGGCGGTTTGTCGGCATCGATCCAGCCAACAACAATGGTTGCTGCTCCCACCCCAAAACGGGTGACCCAGAGTCCGTCGTTTGAACGGCTGAAGAATTTTGCGCCGAAATCTTCGTCACCTGGAGTTATTCTGCCAGTGTTTCTAACCTGGGCAAAGGTTTTTGAGAGTTCGGACACTGTCCAGTAGGCCAGCTTCTTTGTGCCGTCAGGATTGAAAAGTGATGATTTTGGCTGAGTTTGCCTGCCATCATACCCAATAAGCGATGATTTGGAGGCTGCAGCAAGCGAGTAGAGCTTGACGAGTTCGCCTGCCTGCACGCTTTCCGTCTGGTTGGGGTTTCCGTCAATCGACCCGGAATAGGTTGAAAGCTGCATGGTGGCGATCGATGCGTACTGGAGTTTGTTGGAATCCAGCGCTTTTCTGTACTTGTCAATTGTCTCATATAAAGCCTTGTTGTTTTTGCCAGGGTCGCTTGCAACCGAGAAGAAGGCGGGAATGTCGAAGGTGTCGAAGCATTTGCGGTCTCTGCCAGCGCTTATCCCATTCAATTTTGCAAAGAAATCTGACCACCACTCGAAAGGTTTGTCGCCACCGACTATCAGGACTGAGTTTCTGTTTGCCTTTTTTATTGTCTTGTCGAACTCTGGAACGAGGGCTGCAAAATCCTCTGCTGTTTGGGTCAAGGCCGGTGTCAGCCTGAACCTTGTTGCGGTGAACGACCCAAAGACATCGTTCAATCCATCGCTGTCGTAGCGTTCGGCAATCTGGCCTGCAGCTTCAAGCAATTTATCCTGCTCAAGTCCCGGAAATTCTGAAAAATCAAGCACTGGCTCGATGTTGTTCTGGCACATGTCGGCGACAATTGTATCATTTGAAGCCCATGATTTTTCATTGCCAAGAAAATCGAGCTTTGGACGCATAAGCATCCATCCCGTATCAAGCTCTGTCCTTGCGTCTTTAGAGTAATAGGGACTGCACGAAGAGTTATCCAGACAGGTTGGCAACACAGTATCAAACACGCCAAGCCTTGAGGCAATCGACGACGTGTCGCCGATGACTATCGCAAGCGGGCTTTTTAGAAGGTCTTGGGCAAACTTGGCGATTTTGTCACGATCGACAGGGAGCACCGTGATTCCTTTGGCTGGTTCGCCGTTTGGATCGTCAGTCACGATTGGGTAATAGGTGAAAGACTGGGTGAACAACGCTGGTTTTTCCTTGGGGGTACCGCTAACATTGTCGACATAGGCCATTATCAGAGGCTCAAGCCCCGGGCGATTGAACTTGTAGGCTTTGATGTTGTCGCCAAAGAAGCTGGATTTCTCAACCCCTTCGAAGGAAACCATCGAGAACATCTCGGCCATTCGCTGGTACGTCCAATAAATCTTTCGTTTGGTCCAGGGTTTATCTTTTGCTGTCGAACCTGAGGAGATCAAGCCCATTGAGTCAAAGAATCCTTTGTTGACCTGATCCGGGTAGAGGTCGACCAGCGAAATGTAGCACGAGCCTTCGAAATTTTGTGCTGCAGCCTGGATTGCCCGTATTGCAAAAGTTGATGCCTGTGCGTTTTCGTCATTTGCTGTGAAGTTCTTTACCTTGCCCTGTGTCACTCCGAACTCGGTCATCCACATGGGAATGTCGTTTTCAAAACCAACGTTCTTGAGGTAGCCCCTGAATCTGTCGGCAAAGAATGAAATAGCGTTTTTCTCCTTTGAGTCCGTGTAAACGTGAATGTCTACAGCGTCGAAAACCTGTTTGTGGTCAAGAGTCTTTAGAATTTGTGGGTAGGTGTCGTTTGTCACATCGCAAGCCTCGCCTGCCATGATTATTTTGCAGGTTGGATCAGCAGTTTTTGCAGCCATCGCACAGTTTTGCAGATGATGGGCATATTCCTGGGGAGTTCCCTTCCAAAACATGCCTTTCATGTTGATCTCGTTTTCAATCTGCCAGTCTTTTATGACCACGCCGAACGGGTTGTCGCCATCTCCGTCACCGTCATAATACTCGACAATCTCCATCACCCTTTTGGCAATCTCTGTGTCATCGCCTGGGTCTCTGAAGTTGAGGGTTCCGACAAACCTGACTTCCTCCCACGAAGGGAACTTCATGCCGATAAACTTCTGTTTCCACTCATCGCCTGCCCAGAGAAAGAAATCGATTCTGGCAACGGTTGGGTTCAACGGCGTCAGTTCGGTTGATATGCGCGAGTTGAAATCCTCTTCATCCTTCACACCAAGTGAATCGAGGTATTTTCTGGTCGTCTCCTTTGAATATTTTGGAATGCCGTATGCGTTCAGGAAACCAAGCCTGTTTCTCCCCTTTGTCACCGTAGCAGAGGGCTTTGCCGGAACCTCAAACGCCGGGTTTGTAGAGATGAGTTCCTTGAGAATGCTGACAACGGCTTCATCAGTCTGCCTGTCCATCGATTCAGGAATCAATATCGGCGTGTTGCCATCCTTGTAGGTTTTGTTCGGTGGGTTGGCGTACTGGCCATCTTTCATGTTGACCCTTGAATAAATGGTCTTCCCTTCTCCGCCAAACTGCTTGTTTGTGGCAGCGTTTATCATCCTTATGGCGTGGTCGTTTGTTTTCTGTGCGTGATCCTTTTCAGACTGAAGCCTGATGTAGATTCCGGGGTAGTTTTTGATGTAATCGAGCGCTTCCCTCGGAGCCCAGAAGTCCATGCCGTACTTGCCAAGATGGTTTGTTGGGCACAGGTGACCATCGGGCCCTTCCCAGTCGAGGATGTATTTGATTGGTGGATCGTCGACGTATCTGCCTGCAGTGCAGGCGCCAAGGATCAAACCGAAAGACATGGTATAGTAGCCGATGTTTGCTTTATCGACGTATGGAAGTTCGGCAATGTACTTCGTAACAGCGTTGAAGCCTGCCTGATGTATTTCGCCAGAAAAGTCGTCAGTTCCTTCTTTTGTAAGCCCTCTGCCGTCAGGATCGAAATCCACAACCACAGCACCAAGAGCGTTTGCCAGCTTTGAGGGTAGCCCACCTGCTTCAAGCTGGGTGCCGAAACCGTTGCCACCAGGAAGAACGAACACTGCAGGATACTGCTTTTGTGGGTCAAACCTCTGAGGTTTGAAAGCGTGGGTGCACTGCTTGACTTTGGAGATGGGGTTTTCAACCCAGAATTCCTCGTACTCGCCGGTATTTCTGCGTTCCTGCCTTTTGATCGTGCCAACAGACACATCGTCGAACCAGACGGTTCCTGAACCGTCGGCTACGCAGACAACATTGACTGCGCCTGTGCCTTGAGGAAGGTTAAACAGGGCTTGAACCCTTGTCCATTCTTCGCCCTGGATGTTGTCCGGCACTGTTCTCGGCAGCTGAGGGCCTGGTCTCTGCCTGCCACCGCCTCCCTTGCTTGGGATTTCAATTGTCACATAGGCTGATTTCACGTTTTTTGATTTGATCCAGGCTGTGATTCCGAACGGGCCCTGGATATTTGAGAGATTGATTTCCGCTGCCACTTTGAACGGTTTGTCGGCGTCGTTGTCGATTCGTGCGCATGTCGAGCCTTCGTGAGGTTCGTTTGAGACAGAGAGTTTTCCAGTTCCTTCCTTTTTTGTCCATTTTGTGAAACTGCCGCTTTCAACGTTTTCAAACCCAGGGTCTTCAAGATAGTTTTGCTCAATCTCTATCGTTCCCTGAACTGCTGGCTGACCTTTTACCGCCGTGACAACGATTTCATCAAACAGAGCCGAACCGGTTCCTGTGACTGTCAGGCTTATTCTGACCATCTTTGTGCCTGCCTGAACCTGAAAATCGCCGTCGACCTTCGTCCAGTCGGTATCGCCACTCATTTCTGGAGAGCATTTTGGAAACGGGAACCTGGGTTGGCTGTCACCCATCATAGCGCAATCAATTGAAGCCTGACCTTCAATGCCTTCGGTTTTGATCATCCCTGAAACGTGAATTGAGGCATAGCCTTCGGCTTTGAAGGTTTGGACGAGCGAACCGCCACCCTTTCCTTTGGATGTTATTCTGGCCGATTTTGTTTCTCTGTACCCGTTTTTCTCTATTTCAAAAACAATGCCCTTGTTTTGCTCGGGAAACACTTGCTGCTCCCAGCCGGACAGGTTGCCGTCGAAGTTAGGATTGTCGATCCTCACAGATGTTGTATCGGCAATTGCGATGTTTGGGCCTGACACGGTCAAGGCCATTGCAAGCAGGACAGCCAGTCTTCTCATAGCTCCTCCAGAAAGTACCCTAGCAGTTAATTTATACATGAATTTACATTTCTTTTAAGCTGCCGCCAGTTTCTTCATCTTCGTCAAAGTCCGGCGGTGTCATTATCAATTCTACGCCAGTTACACTAAAATTGTCATAGTTGACAGTCGTAGCTTACAAATGATAATGCAATACAAATGGCAAGCTCCCTATCAGGCAGACTGGAAGAATTTCATCTTGCAGACGTGGTTCATGTAATTGTTGCCGGCAAGATGTCAGGATCGCTAAACATCACAACCGATGACAACGTGCTTGGCATCCTGTTTTTTGAGGATGGCAAGCTTGTTCACGCCCAGTATGGCAACGTTGCCGGAGATGATGCAGCAACCAGCATTCTGTCCTGGAGCAAGGGCGGATTCAGCTTCGACTGCAACAACCGATGGAAAGGCGAAAAGACCGTTTCGCAATCATACGAGCAAATAGTCCTCAACCATACGCTTGTTCAGGATGAAGACCTTGCCGAAATCGGGCACCAGATTTCCGGCACTTCGAAGATAAAACTTGTAAAAGGCGTAAACTTCACCGATGTCGAACTTGACCCGCTCGAGTGGACATTCCTCACTGAAATCGGTGAAGGAGCCTCAATTGCGCAAATAGTCGGGATCATGGGTCTGGACAACACCGAAGCCCGCCGAATCCTTGGCAAGCTCATAAAGATTGGCTTCGTATACATCGAGCCGACCCACCACTAAAAAAAGAAATCCAGCCTCTTACGGAGTTGGATAGGTAATTGTCACTGTTTTCGAGTTCTGATCCCACTCAACCTTTGATCCAAGCTG
>CAZXEH010000034.1:0-8989 GCA_964639885.1 uncultured Caldisericales bacterium
GGTCTACTTCAGTATGATTACAAGGGCAATCTCGCCATGGGCAACTGCTGTGCGGTCGATTGCGAAAAAGCTGACCCGTGCCAGTGCGTATCAGTACTCCTCTCCAAAAAAGATGGAGTGATCCAGGGAACTGACGATGCCGGCAAGCTTTGGAGGATAAATTTCCCGAAAGTTCCGTGGGATCTGGATTCGAAGCTGGAGGATGGCCAAAGGTACCTGGTCAGGGGTTACCAGCGTGGCGTCGTCATTGACGCAATCGACTACGCAAAGACTGACATAGTAAACTACACAGACAAGAAGATTCCGCTTGTGCCTGACACAAAGAGCAGGAACAATTTGCTGTCCTTTGCCTTCAGGTATGGAGAGAAAACATTTGTATCGCTCAACCTCATTGGCTTCTTTCCGCTGACCTATAAACTACCCATGATCAGAAATATTGATGAGCTTGGGAATATTGTTGAAGTGAACATTGGCTCGAAGAGCTACAAATTCAACGGCACAAGCCTGGAATTCAAAACCGAACCGCTCTACATCGGCGCAGCGACTTACATCGACCTTGACGACATGGCAAAGATTGCGCCACACAAAATTGTTTCGGTGGACAAGGAAACTTTGAACATCAGGCTTTTCAACCGTGGCTACTACCAGCCGGCAAACGAAATTGCTTTCTGTGCCACAATTGACAAGGTGGACGTTGATAAGATGACGGTCAATGCAACAGATGAGTTTAAAAGGAAGGTCAGCTTCCTGTTCCTGGATAAAAATGATGTGAGTGTGTTGAAGCCTGGCATGTGCTACAATTTCTCCGGTAAGAATTACGCCTGGACAGAGTTTGTTGTGTTTGACACCCCGACCCCAGCTGACTGCCCGTGTGGTGGAGGACAGACGACCCATGAAGTGATCCTTGGAACGATCAAATCTGTTGACTGCGAAAAGCGTGAAATCACGGTTGAAGACAAGGGAGGAAATTCCTTCAGGTGTGTTCTCCCCGATTCTTCAAAAGACTGCAGCCTTCTCCAGGCAGGTCAAAATGTCGGCATCGAAGCCGAGAAAATCGAGACCAACAAGTATAAGATAGTCTACAAGTGGCATTTCAACAAATTGCCCGAATCTGTGGCCAGAAAGGTGACACTGAGGGTCGGTGAGAAAACTGCAACCGTCGAGAACGAAAAGGACATCTATCTTGGGTATCCGATAAAGATGGTCAACGGCGAGCCTTGCATATCCAAATATGCCCTTTCCAGACTCTTCCCTTCATCGGTCAGGGTGATGCAGATGGACGGCCGTTACAGGATCAGCATCTGGGGGCATGTGATCAATTTCTGGATTGGTCAAAACGAAGCGATGATTGATGGTGTCGTTACAAAAATTCCGGTTCCGATGGGCTTTTATGAAGGACAAATTGTCATTCCGCTCTCAACGATATTTTCAACCATCGGGTTGGTGTTTGCTGTGACAGATGATGGAAAGACAATTGTTGCTGAAATGAAGTATTGTCCGATCCCACTTGAAGCGACAGCCTCGATATCTGAGGAACCGTTTGACAGCATTCTCGCCGTAAACGGGGTGGAGCTGACAGGAGGATCGCTGGATATGCTGTATAAAATCAGGGTTTCAGACCTGACACAGCTCAAGGACATAAAACCAGGCTCATGCATTAAAGGGATTTTCCGAAGCTTCTGGCTTTTTGACAAACTTGAACTGTTTGCCCAGTCGATTGAACCAATCGAGTGCCCTCAACCGTAATTAGATTATTAGATTGGGAACTTGTCAGCGGAGGTATGCACATGAAACGATTGTTATTGGTTGTTGCAGCATTTGTCATTGCTTTTTCAGGCTTTACACCCCAGACAAAGGCGATTATGGGGAAAGAAGTGAGTTTCAGGCTTGGGAGTGACGAAGTAAAGATTGGTACAGACATCCTCAAGTTCTACCAGAAGCCGTTTGTAAACTGGTCGAAGGAATACTCGAAACTCAGCGTTGAAGACAGGATAATGATGAGCGCCAATGATTTCAGCAAGCTGCTGGTGCCGGTTATAAACGTGAGCAAATCTTCGGTCAGCTTTTACAACGCGTTCATCAGTGTCAATCTCTATGCAGGCGATGTAAACAGCTATGTCAATACAAAACCGGTCAAGCTCTTCCCGAAGGCCGAGGTTTTTGGCAAATTCCTGATGCTCCCCCTCAGGCAGACAGCTGACATTTTTGGCTGCAAGATGACCTACAACCAGGCAACAGGCGATATAACGCTCACTCCTCCCGATGCAATAACAGAAGGCGCAAAAAAATCATCGGTTCAGAGCATTTCCATGCAGGTGACTGACGTTTTGCCCGAGACGAAGATGGTATATGGCCACGACACCTACGGCAGGGATGTAAAACTGTCAATGGAAAAGCTTGGGCTTGCCGGTATTGAGAAGGGCAAAAACTACAGATTCATTGTCAACTCCTACTTTGTCAACGGGTACAGATACGATCCGATCTACTTTGCACCGATTGCCGACATTTCACAATCGACAATCACCCTCTGGGACGGCCTTTCATCGATAAGGCATGACGGAGTTTTCAGAAGCTACAATGTAAACGCAATCACCAGGAACATCTCCGGTGTTTGGATGGTTGGAATTGATCTCCTGCCATACTACATGACCAGAGAGAAAGTCTCGGTCAACTTCGATCTCAAGTCCATGAAGATGAGGCTCTCAATCGGTGACAAAAACACAATCACTTTTGAAACCGGAAGCGCAACGGCAATCTGGGAGAAGGATGGCAAGAAGTCTGAGGTCAAACTCACAAGGGAATCTGGATTTGTAGACGAATCCTTCCTGGTTCCGCTTGATTTTGTGTGTGAGGTGTTCAAAGCCACATACTCAACAAATGGAAAGTCAGTTACGATCAAGATTCCGACGCCAATGGCCTGTGGAAGCATGGCACCCAAAACCCTCATTGATGTAACATCGGTCGACGAAAAGGGTGGAAAGCTCGAAGGAATCGTGCTTATGAAAGACAAGGCCACGGTGAAGTTTGCCAACAAAAAGCTTCTTGCTGGCAAAAAACCGGCCGACCTCCTTGGAATCGATGTCTTTGAGAACCTGGATGAGAACGGGCAAAGTTATTTCCAGGCTTTTGATGTTGCAAAAACAAGGGACATCGACCCTGGCTCATATGGCGTTCACAAGTACACCTGTGTCGGTAAGGATGATTTTGGCTCCATTTTTGAAGAAAACGGCAAGAAGTATTACTGCAAAAACTCGATGATAATCGCAGACGTCGGTGATTGCGTTCAAGTCACAGGCTACACAACAAAGGGAATGGTCTCAGCTTTGGACAACTCAAGGTATTATGACTGCAAGACCGGCAAAGCTGCAGAAACAATGACTCTCAAGGTTTTGACTGAAGGAGCTGCCCCTGTTGCAGTTGACGGCAATGGCGCACGATTCGAGCTTGTTTTGCCACAAAAAACCTGGAATCTTTCTGCATTCTTTGTCAAAGATGCAAGCTACAATATCACTGGTTTTGTTGACGGTGGGAAGATCACAGTAAAATCATATTCCAGACAGCTCGAGCAGATAAAAAAAGTATATGAACAGACGCTTGTTCTCTTTGGCTACCCTGAGTCAACCGGTGATGTCTTCAAGTGGAATGACAGGATTTACGTGTATCTGAGCACTGCTTTTACCTTCTTTCCAAATACGGACAGCCAGTTCCGAAATTTCAAATTCCAGGACAAAACCATTAGGGTTAACGACACCATCTACTGCTCTGTTGACGACTTTGCCAGACTGAGAAATGGCACCTACACCTTTGACGAACAATCCGGAACAGTGAAAATATCTTACGAATACAACGAATATCAGTACAACCAGTCAACTTTGTGGTTTACGGTCATGCTGCTTGCTGTCAACCAACAAAACTGGAGCGTAAAGGCTGTAACAAACTTTGACGAAACCGTAACCCTTTATGTTCAGAGCAAAACAGACCTTGATAACTTCAAATGGGGCGATGCCATCACGGTCTTCTGCCAGAAGATGCCAGATACAACCTATGTTGTCACCTCATTTAAAAAGTTGTCGGTTAGTGAAGCCAGGAATTTTTATAAATCAATGGCCTCATTCACTTTCACAGGCGATGTGACAGACGTTGGTGCAGCGACTTTTGATGTCAAGGATGCCGATGGCAGGACGGAGACGTTTGAAACTGCAGGCTTCAGTGTTGCTGTCGGTCAGAAGGTTGCCGTCGAGTTGATCAATGAAAACATAAAAAAACCTGTGTCTGTCTGGCAGGTTGGCGTAGGGTTTGAAAAAGTTTCGCAAACAGTTATTCTCGACCCCAACAAGCTTGATGCCGTGATGGTTGATGGCGTGTGGAAGATAACACACCGCCTGATTCCCCAGGTCAGGTTGGCAATCCAGTCTGGTGTGACAGCCGCTGGTTCGCCAACATCATCGTGCTACCAGTACAGGCTTGGCAACGGCAAACTCTTCATGTTCCTCAGGCAGGATGAGGCCATTGTTAACGAGCAGACCGTCAAACTCAGCCAGAACCAGATATTCTCCGACCCATTCGAATACGACCAGTCCAAACCGCCCCTTGACCTCGACTTCTCGTTCAAATCACTGGGAATTCCTTATGAAATCAAAAATGGCAAGATTGAGGCAAAAGTGGAAGCCCTCCCCAATCCTGGATCAGTAGCAACCATTGATACGACCGGCATCTTCGACGTGAGTGGTGGAAAAATCACAGTTGGCAAAAAACAGTACACACTTGTTTTTGACAGCAACCAGCAAAAACCAGCTGATGGACAGATTATCAGACTCACAGGAAGCATTACAAATTTCGGCCCGGACAGATTCTTTGTGAACAGTTTCGATGTCTGGGAACGTAAATAGCATAATTCCATAATCAGAAGGCTCCAGGATTCAGGAGCCTTTTTTATTTGTGGCAGACGCACCTGACTGGATTTGTTTTCAAGCGTAATATATTTAAAGATCAGGAGGTACGGTATGGCCATCAGGATTGTTTCGGTTGCTGTTTCACTCATGCTGCTTTTGTCGATTGTTCCAGCAAAATCTAATTCACGTCAGATCGATCTGCCCTTTGGAATCCATCCTGCTTCCATCTCTTACGGCAGGCAGGACGCAAGATCGTTTGAAGCTGCCCTGAAAATGAATGTTGGGTGGCACAGACCTCCAGTTTATGCCTTCCAGTTCATCATCCAGAAGGATATAAACAAGCCGGTTTATGATTTTTCAATGTTTGACAATCTCTATGGAGAAGTGCCACAGGGATTGCAAATTTGCGCCAACATTACTGCCGATACAGGGTTGCAAGATCACGGATATTTCGCCTCAAAAAGGACATACCTGCCAAAAGATATAGAATCTTACAGGAAGTTTGTTCGAGCAACCGTTGAAAGGTATGACGGTGACGGATTTGATGACATGCCAAACCTTAAAAATCCTGTAAAGTACTGGCAGGTTGACAACGAACCGAATGGAGCCAGAAAAGACTACGCCAAACTCCTCGAGATCACATACAAGGCCATCAAGGAGGCTGACACGGAATGCTGTGTGCTCATTGGCGGTGCGACAGGATTTCCTGACAAACTGGACTCGAACTTCAAACGGGATTTTGAACCCATTCTCAAGGTGCTAAACGGAAAATATTTCGATATTTTCGATTTTCACTGGTACGGAACCCTCAAGGAGTATGCCGGTTGCAGGAAATCCTACGAATTGATAAGAAAGACTCTGGACAAATATAACTTTGCAGGTGTTCCCGTGTGGATAACCGAGATGGGTTCGTACAGCGGGAAACCTGACGGGCCCATGAACCTTCCTTACCAGTCTGAAAATGACCAGGCAAATGATGTTTTCAGGAAACTCGTTAACCCTCTCGGTTACGGAGTCGAAAAAGTGTTTCTTGCCTTTGGGATGATCGAAGGATTTGTCGACGTCAATGATAACGAATATTTCGACAACACCGGCCTGATATATGATGGCATAGGCGAATATGACAAAGGCAGAGGTGTCAGGAAGCTTTCATACTGGACTTACAGGCTTGTGTCTGAAAAGCTTGGCGGTTGTGACTTCTCAGCCATAAAGACCTTGCCCGCCGGTGACTCGGTGACAATTCTAAAGTTTAATGTTGGAGGGAACGAAGTCTACGCCTGCTGGCTCGATTGGTGGGAGAACAGCGTGGAATCAACAAAGATTGTTATTGAAGATGTCGAAAATGGCAAGTGGAAAGTGACAGAAGCGGTTCCAGAGAAGGATACCGGTAAGGATGTTCAGGAGTCGGATTATCCAAAATTTTTCAAGACATCGACCGCTGAGGCCATCGACGGTAAACTTGTGTTCAAGCTTGGAAGAAATCCAGTTATAATCGAGCATTAAATCGACTACAATAAAAAACACCCCCTGAATCAGGGGGTGTTTTGTTTTTCAAAAGTAATGATTATTTGTAGACGAGAGTGAATGTCAGCGTCTTTGGTGCGCCGCAAGCAGGTCTAATTGTAACTTTGAAGGTTATCTTGCCGGTTATCTTCTTGTTGTGTGCGCCGACAACCACGTTTACTCTGCCGGCTTTGCCCGGGTCAACTACAAAATTGTTTCTGGAGAACTTCATGACCGGATGGGATGATTCGAGATTGAAGGTGATCTTGTCAGAACATTTGTTGGTCAGGTCAAACGGGAATGTATAGGCTGTCTGGCTGCTTGCCGTTTTGCCGTTTGGATTTGTCACCCAGCTTGCCACATAGTTGCAGCAAACCTGGTTTGTGTACCTAATTCTGAACTTGACAACCTTGCCATTGCCCACTGTACAGGAGAACTTGATTGAGAACCAGACTTCGTTTCTTCCGTTCTGTGCTGGCATGATGACTTTGACCTTCACCTGTGTTTTTTCTCCGGATTTGAGTGAGAAACTCACCGGATCAAATGTCATGCCGGCATCGGTTGTCAAGAGTTTGACATCCTGCATGTTTGCGCAGTTGTTTGTGACGTTTAGGGTGTAGACCCCTTCCTGGCCTGCTGTCATTGTGTTTTTGTCA
This sequence comes from uncultured Caldisericales bacterium, assembly GCA_964639885.1. Taxonomy (GTDB): domain Bacteria; phylum Caldisericota; class Caldisericia; order JAAYUI01; family JAAYUI01; genus JAGNLA01. Next base: position 7,052 of record CAZXEH010000034.1, read on the forward strand.
GGATCGACAGTCCATGTTGTAACAAGATTCTGGCAAACTCCACCACCACCACCGTTTCCTGGTCCCCTGCCCGCAAAAGCAGGTGCAACAAATATAAGTGAAGAGGCAATTACTGTTGCCAAAGCTATTGTTGTTAGTTTTTTCATGATTCACTTCCTTTCCATACAAAATTATACGATTGGTTGTAGTTAAATGTCAGCTTCAGCTCAGTATGGTTGGAAAATGATGAAATAATCAGAGTTCGTCGAGATTCAGCTCAAGTGTGGCAGTTTTGCCGTCATAGTTGAGCAACCCGTCATAGGCAAACCTTATAACCTCCAGAGGCAGAACAACACAACCTTTTTTGATTGCCACCGGTGAGGCAAGCCTGAGCTTTTGCATCTTTGATGGAGTGAAAATTTCGGCCGTGTCACTTCCTACGGTTGCGATGATTGAGACGTTGCCCCTGATGAGCTTGTATACTCCACCCTTTTCCTCATCCAGCCTGCAATCGAGCAGGAGTTGGACGAAAGAAAGCGGTACCATGATGGTTTTATTTGAGAGATAAGGTTCTGGTCTTGCCCTGACCTTGATTCCTGAAATTGAGGCAACCGATGAGCCAAGTTCAAGGGTGGCTACGATCTTCATCACACCTGGATCGCGCCAGAAAGTTACAAAGATGTCGAAGCTCTGTCCGGATTTTGTCGATGTGAGAGTTATCAGGCCGTCATTTTTGCCCATCTGTGCTTTTGAGGTGAGCAGGCAGACTGTCAGTTTTCTTGTTTCCCTGCCCCTGAGCTTGCCGGAGGGGTTTGAGATCAGTATCCACGGTGAGATGGTTGAAAGGGTGTAGTCAATTTCAATATCGCCAACATTTGAAATCTGCTGGACGAACGAAGGATTGGGTTTCCCGAGCCTCGATGAGTAGTCATGGTTTGACTCGACAATCTGCAGCTTTCCCGGCTTCGGAGGTTTTGCTTCCTGCGGTGTGACTTTCCTTGCGGCAACCGTGAGCTCACGAATACCGGTCGACCATGTGATCTCAACCTTTGAACTGTAGCTTCCGAAAGGTTCCTCCCTCATGTCAGCAGACAGGAGGAGTTCGATTGCATCGTGTGGCTTGATTTCGAAGGTGTCAGGCATGACCTTGAGCCATGAAGACTTTGACTGGCAAGAAATCTTCTGGATTGATCCCGAACGGTTGAAAACCTGCATGTTGCTTGAGCTGAACGGTTCGTCGCTTGTCATCAGTCCAAGGTCAAGGGAGTTCGATACAACGTGGATTTCAAAACCAGCGTTCCTGAAAGCGTAAAGCTTCTGTGTTGTCGGGATGATAATGTAATCAACAATGGCTACGGGATTGGCTGTGATTTTGCCAACAACCGAAACATCCCAGAGGAGCTTGCCTGTCTGTCTGTCAACGATTTGAACACAGCTTGTTGTTGTGGCAACCAGTCCATTGATCCAGACCTGTGGCTGGAAGTATTCGCTGTCTGCCTCAGTTTTCCAGATGTCTGCCCCGCTTGAGATGTCAAAGCATGTCATCTGCTTGCCTGAATCGGTGATTATGTAGCAAAGGCCGTCAAAAAATGACGGTGGCCTTACAATTTTTGAATCAAAAGATTTGGTTTTTTTGATCCTGCCGTTTTCAAGATCAAGGAAATGGATGTCTGTACCTGAAGTGATGGCGATTGTCTTGCCTCTGGCACCGATGAATTCCGGTGAAAACGGGAGTTCGTTCTTCCACTTGAGGCTGCCATCAATCTCCTTCATTGCCTTCACGGCCTTTTTTTCCAGCAGGTAAACCACACCATTGCTTGCGCACGGTGGCTGGCTTGAAGGAATGGTTGATGATTGCCAGACGATCTTGCCAGTGTCTATGTTCATGGCCGAAACGCCAGACCTTGAGTCTGAGGTGTCAAAGCCTCTTACGATAAGATGCTTTTCGGACAAGGTTGG
>CAZXEH010000034.1:9089-11187 GCA_964639885.1 uncultured Caldisericales bacterium
AAAAGTGAGTCCATTTCGATGTTCCAAAGCTGGGACATCGGGTTTGAGCCAATGAAGGTTGCAAAACCTGACTGACCCGGATCGGAAGCAAAAGCCGGCGCAGAGCAAAGCGCCAAAGGAACGGCAACAAGCAAAGCCGAAATCTTTCTGACAGTCTCTCTCACACCTGTCAAACACTTTCCGGTATGGAAATGTTTCATGCCTGGAGCAATCAGCTGAGTTTCCGGCAAAATGTCGGAACCTTTGCCAATTTTGTTGTTCCAGGCTGTTTTCTTCATGGTTTGTTGATGATGTTGACCGTTTCAACCTGGACGGGATAACCCTGCTGGTCGATTGTCTGGCTTTCACGAGGTGAAATTTCCCAGGAGTCGTCGGTCTTCACCCTTGACCTGATCCAGAACTGGTATGGCTTTGGCTCGACAGGAGTGAATCTGAGAAGGACTTTTCTGGTCACACCCGGCCCCCATGAGTTCCATTTCACAACCGCGACCGTGTGTATTGCCCTTATCGGCTGTCCATCACGATGCTCTATGTATGAACCAGGCAGGAAAACCTGTGACTGAGACGGGTACTGGAAACCGGTTTCAGGATCGATCTCGATCATGATACCGTCCGGGCAGGAGATCGCCACTTCGCATTCCCCGCCTTCCTTGCCGTCGTTTCTCACGAAAACGTGCATGTCATATGTCTGGCCAGGGTAAAGTGGCCCCGGTGATGTTATGATCTGCGTTATGACCGGCACTGGGCCGAGTTCTTCGAGGTAAATTGTTGGGGCAATCGTCGTTGGTTCGCCAACAACATTCACCCTTACTTCACCGGTTTTCTTTCCGGAAAGTGTTGCCTGGACAACCTGTTCGCCTGTTCCGACCAGTTCGATCCTGTAATGACCGTTTGTGTCGGCAGTGGTAGTTCTGTTTCCGCAGGTGACAGTTGCACCAGCCATCGGCTTGTTGGTGTCCTTTTCCATGACAAAGCCCTCGATTGAGCCTTTGCCTGAAGTTACTGTGAATCTGCCGGTGTATTCTGCATCCAGTCCATCAAGGTCTTCGATGACCACACGCCAGAAGTAGTTGCCTGCCGGGAATGGGCCAAGAGGAGGAGTCATCCAGTCGAGAATCTGGAGACCGCCGATGTCCTGCTGGGCTACTATTCCACCGCCAACCTGAACAAAGCAGCGTTTGATTCCCCTGTCATCATTTGCCTGGATTCTCAGCTGGAAGGTTTCTGTCTGCGGGATCGGAGGTTGTGGATATGAGGTGATGTTGATGAAGCTTGGTGGCTGCTCTCTGCCCCAGACCCTGTACCAGATTTCGTTGCTGACCTCAACCTGCGGCCAGCTCATGATGAATTTGAGCTTGTGCCAGCCCGGAGCGTCAGTCGGAAGCTGAATATTTTCAAACAGGATCGTGTCTGAGGTGATGGTCAGGAGCTGTTCGTAATCCCTCCACGGATTGTCGTCGAGCATCCACTTGCCAACAACTTTCTGTGTTCCTCGGCCGCCGACCTTCAAGGCCAGCTTTGCTTCAAGGAACTCGCCCTGATTAACGGTTGTTCCATCAGCCGGGTAGGTGATGTACGGCCAAACCCAGGATTGTCCTACAACCCTGTAGGTGATCATGTTTGAGGAGATTGGCGCAGGCTGGGTGAGTTTGAACTGGATGTAGTGAAGGCCGACCTGGGTTGTCGGGAGCTCGAACTCATATTGGTAGGAACCCGGGCCGGTGAGCGTTTTTGTGAACGGTATCGTCAGGATTCCATCAATGTAGATACCACCGTCGAGAGTGTAGGTGCCAGGCTCAAGGATGTCGATGTAAAGAGTCACTTTTGCCTTGCCTGAAAGTTCGATGTTGAGGTCGGAGATTCTCGTGTCGAACTTCAGGGTGATTGGAGCCAGACTCTTGACTTTATATGAGATTTCGTCTGATGTTTCCTGGAATGGTGAATCAACAACGACTTTGAACTTGTGGTCGCCAGGGTTTTCGGTTGGCAGTTTCTGGCCGATCTTGATTACGGCAGAGTTTGCAACCTGTGCCGAAAGGGTGAACGGCATCTTTGTGATCGAATCAACCAGCCAGTAGCCGGAAATGGTTTTCACACC
>CAZXEH010000035.1:0-11069 GCA_964639885.1 uncultured Caldisericales bacterium
TATCCTTCGCCTGCGTCAGCGGGAGAAGGTGGCTGAAAGCCGGATGAGGGAGTTTTAATGACTCCGCCAATAAAAAACTATACCCCTTGATCATTCTTATGTTGAAATCACTGGCCAAGCCAGATGATTTCTTACATTCTGATTGGTAATAAACAAAAAAGATAGGATAAAACAACAATTTTTGCCTCCCTTATGAAGGGAGGTGGCACGAAGTGCCGGAGGGTTTATTGTGAAAAAAACAAGAACCCGCTTTAATTCCCCCTTCCCAAGGGGACAAACAAAGATGAGAACTGCAAAATCCTTCGCCAGAGTCAGCGGGAGAAGGTGGCTGAAAGCCGGATGAGGGAGTTTATCACGGCTCCGCCGGTAAAGAATTGAGCCCCTTGATCAAGGTTTTTATGGAAATCGCGGAGCAAGTCCGCCGATTTCATTCAGGCCGAGTGGTTGTCATAAAAGATAATATAAAACAATATTTTTGCCTCGCTTGTGCAGATAATCTTACGTGACTCAAATTAAGGAATATTGCTCTATCGAACAACGTCGAAAATAGCCAAAAAGTTTTTCCACAGATCGGTCATTTCCAAAAACTCGCCAACCTTGCTATAATCCATCCCATGGACGACTCAAGAAGATCACAGCTGAGAAACCCCGAATGGCAGGTGATCATCAACCTGCTCAAAGTCACTGACTCAAAACTGCTAAACCGTTTGAGCCGAAAACTCCTCAATCTTCTCTACCAGAAAGGCGTCCCTGAAATCGGCGAACTCATCGACCGATTCAACACCGTCCTGGCAGAACTCAAGCTTGACGAGGCTTCGGGGCAGAACAAGCCGAATCCAAAGCTCGATCTTGACGAACTTGAGCATGTACTGGACGAAACTTTTGCAATTGCAGCAAGAACTCTTGAGCCAAAGGTCATCTCGCAAAATCTCATGCAGTGGATTCGTGAGGACAGGACAAAATTCCTCACCCAGGCAGCCGAAAAAATTGGTATACCACTGGTAGAAATCACCGACACGATGGGCAGGTATTTCAAGCTGCCGGAAACAGAACGAGAGCTTTCTGAAGCTCAGGCAATCGGCGTCAAAGTCGGACTCATCAGGCGTTTCCTCAAAAATGACCTTCACTTCATTAACATAGCCAAAAATGAACTTTCACTGGACGATTTCGGTGATCTGCTTACAAGGGTCATCGGCCCTGCACAGGGAACCGGAAGGCTTGGCGGCAAAGGGGCCGGACTTTTCCTTGCACACTCGATCATCCATAACGCAAAGAAGATGTACCCTGAACTGCTTTCAAACGTCAAAACACCCAGAACGTGGTACCTGCTCTCCGACGGCATCTATGACTTCATTCTCTTCAACGCCCTGGATGAGGTTTTGAACCTCAAATACAACTCGATTGACGAGGTGAAATACCAATACCAGTATTTCGAGCAGGTATTCAAACACTCGGAGTTTTCTTCCGAAATAGTCAACGGACTCAGTCTTGCCCTTGATGACCTGGCTGACAAGCCGATCATCGTCAGAAGCTCTTCGCTGCTTGAAGACAGCTTCGGAGCGGCATTCTCGGGCAAATACAAAAGCCTCTTCATCGCAAACCTCGGTGCAAAAAAACACAGGTTTGACCAACTCAGCGACGCTATATCGGAGGTTTATGCTTCAACACTCAATCCTGACGCAATCCAGTACAGGATTGAGCGTGGTTTGCTGGATTACCGCGAGGAGATGGGCTGTCTGATCCAACAGGTTGTTGGCAAAAAGGTTGGAAAATACTTCCTCCCAAGCTTTGCCGGCGTCGCATTTTCAAACAACGAGTTCAGGTGGTCGCCCAGAATCAAGCGTGATGACGGAATCATAAGGCTTGTGGCGGGTCTTGGCACAAGGGCTGTAGACAGGGTCGGAAACGATTACCCCCTGCTTGTTTCACCCGGCCAGCCAGGGCTCAGGGTCAACGTAATCCCTGAAGAAATTGCCAGATACAGCCAGAAATTTGTTGACTGCATTGATCTTGAGACCTCGGAGTTCAAAACGCTCGAAATAGACAAGCTTGTTCGAGATCATGGCGATGAATATCCTGGTTTGATAAAACTTTTGAGTCGGTATGAACATGGCAATGTGATGCCAATCAATCCTGTATCGTTTGACCCAAAAGACCCTGACCTGATCTTTACTTTTGAGAACCTTCTTTCAAGGACTCCATTCCTCAAGCAGATGAAACTGATCATCGACATTCTGGCAAAAACACTGAAAACACCTGTGGATGTAGAGTTTGCTTCTGACGGAACCGACCTTTACATCCTCCAGTGCAGACCGCAGGCTCACAATGTGATTGGTGAAAGTGTGGAAATTCCTGACAACGTTGCCGAGAAAGACAAGGTCTTTTCGGCCAACCGATATGTCAGCGATGGAGTGTGTGACAACATCCGCTATCTTGTCTATGTTGATCCTGTTGAATATGACAAGCTTCCGACACAGACAGAGATGATGGAGGTTGGGAAAATAATAGGCAGGCTCAATCTCGCCCTCGCAAAACGCAGGTTCATTCTCATGGGGCCAGGACGCTGGGGTTCAAGGGGCGACATAAAGATGGGCGTGCGTGTCACTTACAGCGACATCAACAACACGGCTGCGCTTGTCGAGGTTGCCAAGAAGAAGGGCAACTATACACCGGAGCTATCGTTTGGAACCCATTTTTTCCAGGATCTTGTTGAAGCCAACATCAGCTATCTCCCGCTCTACCCGGACGAAAAAGGCGTCATCTTCAACAACGACTTCATCCAGAACTCCACAAACAGCCTGGTGACCTTCATTTCTACAGCTGAGAACTACACAAACGTCGTCAAGGTCATAGACATCCCGCGCAACACCGGTGGCAAGTGGCTCAGGGTCGTGATGAACGGCGCACGCGACCGTGCGCTTGCCTGGCTCCACGAGGATACGGAAAAGCTTGACGATTACTCTTTTGAGGCTCCGAAGGATTGATGTCTGAGTGTGGAAATATAAAAAAACATATTTTTGATCTGTGGAATAAATTTTATACTTCTGCACAATTGGGGTATGAAGTTAATATTGATCAGAATATTCGTAATCTTTTTAACTGTAAAAACATTAACATAGTTAGAAAAGAACTAGTTGGAGTTAGTAATAAAGAATCGAACGAGATGAATTTATTGTTATGGACTTTAGAAACATCATATGTTGATTATTCATATGAAGTAAAACAAATAGAGAAGAATATAATTTATAAAACAGGGAGATATACTATTGATGATCTCATACAAGTAAGAAATAGACAAGCTAATTTATTGAGTTTTAATAATTATTTGGATTTGTTTTTTAGAAACAACTACAAAAAATGGATTAGATTTTTAGAATGTAATATTGGCAACAGCAATCATTATGAACCAAAAATAATTTCAGCAACTATTGATGTCGATTCACTTAAATTTGAGGTTACAAGAATTCTGGATGGACTTGATCTATGCACAATTAATAAACCATGTTTTATAAAAACTAGCGGGCAAAGTTCATGCACTTATACAGATCAACATACATACATTAAGTTAAATGAGGATAACGATACACGTAAAGTTATAAGAGATCTATATCATGAATATGGTCATTTTCTATTTTATCAGGCACAAGAACCGCTCTCTTGGCTAATATACTGTTCAAATGTCATGTGTGATGAATTACCTTCATGCTTTTTTGAAAGATTGTGTGATATTGACGAATGGAGTAAACTCACCAAGAACAATCTGAATGGTCAATTGACGTTGATAAGGCAGAACAATGAGTCCGAGCGAAAACAATGGTTAACTAAATACTGCGAACATGTATTGAATGAATTATCAATGTATAATTCATTTTATTACGATGTAAACAAATTTGTTGATGCAAGTTATATTCGTAGGCCATTCTATAATCTTAATTATTGTATTGGCCTTAGAATCAGTGAATTTCTAGTAAGTAATACTTATATTGTGCTTGGGTCTTTGATTAACAAAAAAGTGGGTTCTGTTCTAAAAAGAACGATTCTTAGACATGGATGTCATCTGTCACTTAAAGAGAAGATTTATAAATATTGTGATGATATTGGTATCCAAACAATCGACGAGGATATAGCTGATTTGATTGATTCGATGGATTAATTATACCACCATATTAATTCTAAAAAATGGAAAACAGGTCAAAAGCGTTCTATTTTCTTCTGCTGGCTGCTGGAATAGCCGGTATATGCCTTGCTGCACCGTTCATCAGGATCGCCCAGGACAACGGTGCCGACGGAATCCCTTTCACAATGGCGTTTTGGAGACTTTTCACAGCAACAGTCATCATTATCCCGATTGGCAAGCCGTGGACGCTGGATTGGGCAACATTTTTCAAGACCCTTGCCAAACCGTTCTCGCCAGACTCAAAACCTTTGACACTTGCCATCATTTCAGGGGTGTTGCTTGCCTTCCATTTTGTGCTGTGGTTTCAGGGCATGTCGATGATGCCCCTGCCTCAATGCGTGGTTCTCGTGACCACCACGCCGATTTGGACGGTTCTGGCTGAGTTTTTCTTTTGGAAGAAAAAACCGGGCTGGCTTTCGGGCATCGGCATTGCCATCGCATTCTCAGGCTCAGCGTTTATAGCTCTTTCTGGAGGAGTAGGCCAGTCTTCTTCAATAGTTGGCGCCATCTTCACACTGATTGCAGCCATCTTTGCCTGTGCATACCTGCTTTTGTCGAAGGTTTGCCAGGAGAAGCTCACGGTTTGGCAGACGGTTTCAATCTCCTACCCGACCGCAACGGTTGTCTTGCTTGTTGGAGCCTTGATTTCAGGCAATGCACTCATCGGCTTCAACCACTGGGCGTGGCTTGCAATGATTGGAATGGGTATTTTTTCCCATTTCCTTGGCCATACGGCGCTAAACGTCAGCGTTAAACATCTTACACCAACGATAACGGCAACGGCCATATTGTTTGAACCCATCGGGGCTTCGCTGATCGCTTACCTGTTCATGGGTGAAAAAATCGGCTGGCAAACGGTTATTGGCGGACTGATCGTGCTTGCCGGCATCTGGTTGACCACAACCGGTGTTGGCAGCAGAAACATCGACGCAATCGATCCGCAGCTGTGACTCATCTGGCGTCGCTTTTCCTTGAAACGCCGAAGAAAACCAGAACTAGAATTGAGAGTAATCCTAATGTTGTCATGTTTTCAATAAGCAACATGACCGGGTTTGGTTCACTCGAGTTGCTTAACCTTGGAAGAGTCTGAGTGGAAGCTATTTTGTTTCAGGAATCCTTGTGTAGCAGACGTTTTTCCACTGGTCGTCCTTGGAACCAGCGTATTTTGTCCAGGCGATGAAATTTCCATCAATTCTTACGTCCCTTATCAAGACATTTTCAGAAATCAATATCGTCTTGTTTGTAGTTGTATCTGTTGCATAGAGATTGCCTTTAGAGTCTGTCTCATAAGACACATAACAATGCAACTCTTTTGGTGACTGGTATAATCTTGATAATGAATAAACCCCATTTCCGTTTTCTGCCCATATGTAGTATTGTCCTACTAGATCGATGAGATTAGATTTGTAATTGATATTTAATTTTATTATTGCATCATCAACAACCTTTGTGATATAAAACCCCTCATCTAGGATATTATGCTCAGAGTAATTTTGTTCTACGTTTTCTTTTGAATTACCAAAAGCTGTTTTCAAAAGTAACAAATAGCACTGACCTTCAACTTTAATCATTTCACTGATGTCATAACCATAAGGAATCCTTTTTATAAAACTAATTTTATCCGAAGAATAATTATATTCGTAAACCGAATTTGTTGAATCGTAATAATAAATCTTGTTTGTTGAAATCATTAAGAAGTGGATATCATTTGATAATAGCTTCATGTGACCATTATCCATATTTAGTATTGCATAGTATTTATTATTTGGCTCATTTTCAAATCCCGAGCAATCAAGAACAACCATTGACTTATAATATCCTAATAAGCTAAAATCCATTGCACTTGCCAAGTTTATTAAATTATTATTGGCTTCATTATACAAGTATAGCTCTCTATGGAAGCGGTTGTTTTTCATAGAAGAAAGTTTTAGTACTGCCTTGTCATAATTTTCGTAAATAGTTAATGAGTTGCCTTGATTGGTTTCCTTTGATTGTGAGTTTTGCTGTTTAATTGTCAAGTATTGTATCACGTCTGATTGTGTGTCTGCGATGAGCATGTTTTGCTCGTTTGATTCTTCATAACAACCAGTATTGCAGTAGTATCTATAACTTGAATATTCTATTTTGTCCCTGAATAGCTTCACATTTGTATCAAAAGATTCAAGAGCATAATTATTACTGTTATTGCCCTTCTTTGAGTTGGCCAATGCTTGTCTATTTATATAAACAGTATTTTTTGATGTTTCATATGAAGGGTACAATTCAAAGTAATCCTCAATATTCACTTTTGTGCTTGTATCGTAACTGTCGATATCCATAATCCCATCTTCAAAACTTGTCAGTCTCTGGTCGCCCTTGCAACGAAACTCGGTAATCTCAAAACCATTATTTTTGTAATGAGCAACATCCTTGAACGGGTTTGCATATCCGGAGAGGTGGAGTTTGTTTGGCTGATCCTTGTTTTGGTAATACCTGCTCGTAAACCACCAGGCAGCACCGCCGGCTGAGAGAGCAAAAACCACAGCTACTAGAGCTAAGACCACTTTCCTCCTGTTGTTTTTCACATTTTCCTCCCGTTTGAATCTTGGCTCCCAGGCCGGTTGTCTTCCCAATATCTGCAACGCTGCGTTTCTTGAGGCTGACTCATCAAAACCGTCAGTCTTTGCAATCCTTTGTGTGAGGTTGTCCAGCACTTCCTCAAAAGGTTTGATCTTGCCAGAATCATCTGCACACGAAGAGCAATAATTGCCGGACTGGTCTAACCCCGCAAAGTCCTCAAGCAGTTCGATGAGTCTTCCGCACGACTGGCAGCGTTTCATATCACCTCTTTTTACTGAATTTTCGTGTAGCAAACATCAATATCATTTGAGTCAGACAGCTTGAATCTTGCCCAGGCAAGCGTTTTCCCGTCACACTCGGCTCCCCAGCAACACCCATCGTCAAGCTGCGTTGTTTGTCCTGTTTCGAGATCAGTGATGAAAAGCTGACCAAATTGGGGTTTATCAGAATTTTTCACTTCGAGTCCATATTCTGTAGGCAGAAGGTCATTGAGGTGATAGAACCAGGTCATTGCTTGTGAAAATTCCAACATCGGATGCTTTACCACCGATGTTTCGATCTTGCACCAGACGAGTTTTGACCCAAACAAACCGAGAATCTTTTTTGAATCCTTTTCAGCTTTGAAAATGAGCTTCTCGGTGGCGCCAACCTGATCCAGGTCCTTTGAATAAAAACTGTAAGGTTCAGGAACCTTGGGGGTTAGTCTTGAATAAACAGCATAGTGTTTTGTGGACTCTTTGCCCTGCGAAATCCAGAAATCGTGTACTTTCCCATCAGCTATCCTGTTTGCAGCACCAGTCTGATCGTTAAAAGCGATCAATGCAACATCTTCAAGTTGGTTAATCGTCTTGCCTTCATTGTTTGTCATGAAATCCTGGATGTTGCCAAATACCTGGTCATTTTGTGCTTTGACTGAGCTGTTGAACCAGGGTTTGTCAAACTTTGTCAATTTGCCGGTTGACATCTCGTAGGAAAAGAGTCTGTTGACGTAAAAATTCCAATAATACACCCGCTTGTTTGTGATGGCCAAGGGTTTGTAGTTGACGTCAAGACCCATGTTCGATGACTGTCTCAGTGATACGATTGTGTAAGTTTTACCTGTCTGCATGTCAAAACACATAAGCTCCTGAAATGGTTGGTCGACAGGTTTGTGGCTGTATCGCCAGTCAATGTAATCCTGGACTGCAGGCTTGTTGTCTTCAATACTCTGCTTGCCAATAACTAAATTGCTAATGTCATATGAAAATGGAATCTCGTCGTTGTCAACGGTTCTCAGTCTTGTCCAGACAAAATACCGATTGTTGAATATATAATCAAAATCTTTGTCCAGATTCATCGGGATTGTCATTACTTTGCCAGTTTGGGGGATGTAGTATTTGGGTTGTCTGAAAGGTATGCCCAAAAAGTAATATTTGTCATAATCGAGCGAGAAGGCTTCCATCTCGGACAAAAATCTTCCATCCTTGACCAGTTGGTTCGAGGTTTCTCTGTCAAAGGCAAATTCTCCAATCTGTTCAAAATCATCATCCCGTTTGCCTTCATTTTTCTGTTTTCTGTACTCGTCCATTGGCATTATTTGATGTAATTCGTAATGATCCCTGGATTCCGTTTTTGTAAAAACCATTCTTTTCTGCTCAGGGTTTTCATCAATGAAAACAACCGGATGATCAAATTTTTTCAACAGAGAGTTCGTTTCACCCTTCTCAGGCTGAAACATCTCATTACCCTTGTTGGCTGTATCATAGAGATAAGTGTTCCAATATGTTGACAAATAAGGCATGTTTTTGACAATTGCCTGGCGATCACCGAGGAGATCGAATTTGGAATAGTAATCAAATCTATCAAGTTTTTTTATCATCTTCCAAATCGAGCCGAAGTCTTCCAGCGATTTGACCTTTATTATCCCGTTCTCTACAGATAACGGAATCTGGTCGCCTTTGGTGGCGAACCTTGTTACTTCATAGTTCTCCACCTGCCGCATGTTTGTTTTGTCGAATGGATTCTCTCCCTTTGAGACGGTGTATCCCAAATAGATGGCGTTGTCAGATCCTGTCCCTGAATGAGTCAGCCAGATTGTAACTCCTGCTGTTACAAGCGCAACAGAAGCTGCAATGGCAACGATCTTCCACCTCAACTTATTAATTTTCATCCCTTCCTCCTTGCGAAATCTTGGCTCCCAGGCCGGTTGTCTTCCCAATATCTGCAACGCTGCGTTTCTTGAGGCTGACTCATCAAAACCGTCAGTCTTTGCAATCCTTTGTGTGAGGTTGTCCAGCACTTCCTCAAAAGGTTTGATCTTGCCAGAATCATCTGCACACGAAGAGCAATAATTGCCGGACTGGTCTAACCCCGCAAAGTCCTCAAGCAGTTCGATGAGTCTTCCGCACGACTGGCAGCGTTTCATTTAAAAAACTCCTTTAATGAGCTATTTTTGTCCAGCAGACATTAATTGACTGCCCATGATCCTTGTTGTACTTGACCCATGAAATGATGTCATTGCCGATATCCGGTGCCCAGCACAATCCTTCATCGAGCTTTGTTGTCTTGTTTGTAGTCGTGTCTGTCAGGTAGAGATCACCCATGACCATTCCGGGATAATCGTTTTCTTCCAGCCTGTAGTTGTCTTCTAGATTGAAGCTTGTGAGAATCAATCCGATGCTGTAATCAAGAGCTTTGATCAACGGGTGGTCGATATCTGCCTTTGCAGTCTGACACCAAACAACCTTGTTGTCTTTTGCAGAAAGCACTTTCTTTTCAGAATAGAGCTGCTTTCTGAACAGCTCAACCGGTTTTGCTTCGGGTTTGCCGAGACTAATGTACTTCTCAACGGCAGAGCCTTTGTCGTTTTCCCGCATCACTTCGTACACGAGGCTTGCCTGGTTTTCATCTTTGCTGTTTGAAACCCAGAAGTTGGAAACATTCGTGTCAACTTCGGTTGTTCTCTGGGTGGGAATATCATAAACAATCAAAGTGTTTTTCTTGGTCTCTCCAGAGAGCAAGCCAATAATCTTTTGTCCTGAGAAACCTGTTTGGCTGACTTTGCTTGCAAATGGCCATACCAGTTTTTGAACCTTGTCGTTTGCTATGTCGTAAACCCAGAACATGTTTTTTCCGTCAGAAAAATAGACATAGCCTTCCGTTATCGCCTCAGGTGCAAGGTGCGAATTCCAGGTGTCGTAGAACTTGTGACTAACCGAGTACAGAATTTTGGATTTGCCTGTCTGCATGTCATAGAGCACTATGTCTTCAGTTGGCCACTTCTCTTCTGTCTTTTCGAAGTTCAGGTCATTGGCATACAGGATTTGCTTCATGTTGTCCTGGATGTTCTGTTTGTCAATAACAAGAGTTCTTACATTGAAAACCAGCGGTACGGTAGCGTTGTTTGCTTCCCGCATTCTTGAGGATACGAAATATCTTTGATCAAAGATGTAGTTGTGTGGTTTTTCAAGATCAACTGGGAGGGTTTTCGTCTGTCCGGTTTTGGGGTCAAAAAATTTCGGTTGTCTGAATGGCACTTTCACTGCTATATCATCACTGTTTTCAGGATTATCAGAGTATAGATATTTGGATTCCTGAATATCAGTTTGAGGATTCCCTTTTGAGAAAACCTGTTCTGATTTTGTTTTTGAAACAAACAGTGTTTCAAGAATTCCATCAGTAATGAATTTCCATTTTATTGAGTTCTTCTTGCTCTGAAGCTCTTCAACAGTGCCAATGTTTTTCACCGTTTTCCCGTTCACAACGTCTTTTAGGATGTAGATTGCTTTCGAGTATGGGTTTTCATCCTCGTAGACAATCGGTGAACCCAACTTTTTAAGGATCGTATCCTTTGGTGTGTTCTCCGGCAGGAATTTTTCGCCCTTTTTCGATGTGGCGTCGTAAGTGTACTTTGTCCAATAGGTGCTCAGCAGGGGCAGGTATGATGAAAGTATGTTTCGGTCGGTCTGCATGAAGTCTTCCTTGTAGCTTCTGATGTTGTCGACGTTTTTGCCAAGATTATAAACAGAACCGATGTCTTCCATTGACCTGATTGTGATGAGACCATCTTTTACCGAAGACGTCACTTGATCGCCTTTGCACTGAAACTCGTTTACCGTTATTGAGCCAACATTCCTCTGCGTAACTTTGGCAAACGGATCTGCGCCATTGGACAGGATGAAACCAAGTTCCAGTTTGTCCCCGGCATTAATTGTTTTCTTGCTAGCTGCGAAGGTAACAACGGATGCAACTATCGCCACAACGACCGCAATTGATGTAACTACAACATAAAGATTTGTCTTTTTCACATTTTCCTCCCGTTTGAATCTTGGCTCCCAGGCCGGTTGTCTTCCCA
>CAZXEH010000036.1:0-11068 GCA_964639885.1 uncultured Caldisericales bacterium
TTGCTATAATGCTGTTGATGGTTGCCGGAATGGGCCTGAGCCTGTTCCACGTTGAGCCGGTAAAAGCAGGTTCAACATCGGTTGCCTACGCTTTTGGCGGTGCACCGGCAATGAACCCGATCGTAAAGCCGATCGCCAAGGCTGGCGGTTACCAGATATCGTTCACCTACATGGTGTCTGAAACCATTCCATCGCCATGTACGGCTCCATCTGGCTGCACCTACGCGGCACCAAACGGCCCAGGACTTTCCATCACCATTCCCAACGACTTCCCGGCTCCTTCTCTTGACCCGAATTCCCCTGGATACATAACCTCAACAACCGGCACGGTCTACGTCTACAACAGGACTGCAGTGGTCTATTTCCCTGCAATGGCTGTGGGATCGGCCGTTACATTCCAGTATGGAAGGCTTGGCCCGGACAATCCACTTGTGATGCCCTCGCGTCCGAACAACTACACGTTCACAATGGCGCTCCGTACCTCAGGCAGATCAAATGCCATCACTACCGACATGCCATACCCGTCATCATTCACTCCTGTCACCCTCTCGCCAGTGGTCAAGGTTCTCTCGAACATGACTCCGGCAACAGTGATCTTCAATCCGAACACCGAGAAGCAGAATGCAGAATGTGAAGTAACATTTGCAATCGGCGCCGGTGAGGAAAGATCACTTACCAAGGGCGACAAGATCAGAATCTGGTTCGACATCGATCCAGCTAACGGTCAGACATTGCCAGCCTTTGTTCTTCCGAACGAAGCAACACAGGTTCCGCTTGCCATGCCAGCCGACTCAATCACTGTCAACGGCATGAAATGCACAACCACCCCATCAATCCAGTATCTTGCAGACGTTGGCGCTGCGACAGCGCTTGTAGATGTGGTTGTCCCGCAGGATATCAGGAGTTCGGCGACATCCGGTACGGTCATCAAGGTGAAGTTTGCAAAGACTGCCGGAATCTACACGGGCAGAGGCACTCCATACCAGAGAACCGTGAAGGTTGCAACAATGAATGCCTCTGGCACAAACCTCATTGAACCGATTCCAGACAACTATGACAACTACCCTGAAACACTGACCTCTCCGCCTTATCCAAACTGCTTCCTGACAGGCAACGCGTACAGGATCGGAACATCGGTCACAGCCCCAACAGTTCAGGTTGTGCCGTCGACTGTCAGTACTGAAGCCCAGTATACAATTGGTCTCTTCCCTTGTGGTGCAGCCGGATCGCTCCAGATTGGTGCAACCGGTGCTCTTTACGCCAATGACGGAACCATAAGCATAGAGTTTCCGGCTGGCACAGTCGTCCCTGCAAAGATTTCACCGGGTTCCATAACAATCAGCATCAACGGCGGTACGCCAAGCATCCTTTCACAGGAACCTGTTGTCAGCGGAACAAGAATTTCTTTCAAAACACCGGTCAACATCAACGGCGGCGACTGCATCTCAATCGCATTCACCCAGTCGGCTCACCTTGCAAACCCATCCGTTGGTGCCGACAATTACTACCTCAAGATTTGGACTTCGGCAGAACCAACAATCATAAACTCCGGCAATTACTCAATCACAAACCCGGGTTATGCTGTTGTGAACGTCGATCCCAACATCTCATTCACATCGCTGCTCAATCCTCCGGCATGTGCTCCTCCACCACCGGTTTATGCAGCTCCTTATGAATGCTACAGGTATGCCAACAACGATTGCGACCCGACAGGCGCAAGATATACGATCCAGTTCTCGCTCAACGAGGCCTGTCCGCTTACAGTCGGTTCGCTGATCTATGTCACTTTTGACCCGGATTACATCGGTATCGTTCCAAACCCGACAATCCCCGGCAACCTGATCATGGTCAATAATTCAATCTGTACGACACCGGCGCAGATCCAACCGGATGGCAGAACCTATGCCATCTTCTCTCCGGTCACTCTTCCGATCAAATCTCAGGTAACAATTGCATTTCTGCCCGGCGCCGGCATACAGAATCCGGATGTTGTCGAGGAAGCAGAATCCTACGCTGTCTCGATAAGGATTCCATGCCCACCGAACCCGGACTACACAATTGTTTCACAGCCGTACTTCATCAAGACAGAACTTTCTAACATTCAGCTCGTTCCAAACTGGAACGATGATACTTCGGCAACCTGGAACACCACATACCCGTACCAGTTCAAACCGGCCGTCAACACAATCACTGGCTGGCGTTTCGATTTCTGTGTCGGTGATTATGGCGACAGGGCAACCAACAGGCCAAACATCGCCGGTGGTGACACAATTACAATTGTCTTCCCGGAAGGTACAACACTTCCAACCACTGCAATCACCAATGGAGTGATCAGACTCGGCATTCATGATGAAAACACGCTCGGGCTGCCGATCGGAACGGCTATCACATGGCCAAGGGTGGACAACCTAAGCGATTTCGGACTCGAGAATGTAATCGTTGATGGGAACAAGATCACGATGACTGTTCCATCCTCGGTCTTTGTAAACGAAAATGCCAAACTCACGGTCTTCTTCCCCGAAAGCCTTGGAATAAGGACTCCAAAGAATGCCGGTGCATACGTTGCGATCATGTGGACATCAAAAGAACAGACTCCCGTAATGTCCGGCCCGTTTACAATCGGAACCGTTGTCCAGGACATCGGTGTGACCGTCACTCCAAACACCTCACAGTCAGTGGATGAAAACTGTGTTTCCGGTACCTCTGAGATTACAGTCAGATTCAGAAATGGTCTGTCTGGAACACTTGTCCCAGGTAACTTCATTTACATCGTTTTCCCAAGCGGATTCCAGCACTCAACAGGCATCATGCCTGCAGGCACGGTCATACTCAATGGTATCTCCAATTCTGCACCGCTTGTGGGCCCGATTGGAAACATTGGCAATTTTGCGTATGCAATTCCTGTTCAGGATTACATCGCACCGGGATCACTCATAGAGGTGACATTCCTGCGCGATGCACTGATCAAAAATCCGAGACTGACACAGACTCCGATGATCTTCACCCTCACCCTTTACACCACATCGGAACCTGCACCTGTCAAATCGACACCATTTGAACTCGTTTCAAAGGTCTGCATGTCCTGCTCCTCAAGCCCGGATTTCCATTCAGTCCATTTCTGGGATCTTGCCACAGGAACCTTTGCCAAGACTTCTATCCTGATGGGTTCATCAGGTGGAGTTGATGGCGGTGGCTGGCTCATCGGCTTCCGAACAGGCGATGTGGGGGCAATTGTTCACGACATCACAAAGGTGACTGTTGAGTTCCCTGAAAGAACTGGTGTACCGTCCTATATTGCACCTGATTATGTCAGATGCAGTACAACGGCGCCTTGGAGCACGCTTTGCGGAGCGGCTGCAGGGACTCCGGCAAGATCAATTCAGGTTGAAGGTCAGAAAGTGACCATTGTCTTCCCGATTGATGTGCCGGCAGGTTTCAACGCCTACATCTACTTCTGTGAGGAAGCTTCAATCATTGCCCCGGACAGGGCAGGTGAAACGAGGATCAAGCTCTCTACATCTGCAGAACCGACTGCAGTTGAATCTTGCCCATTCCTTGTTGAGCCGAGAGGTATGTCACCGGCAATCGTAACACCTTATCCATCACAGGCTGGTGCACCAAATGTCCAGTATACAATCGAATTCACGCTTGGCATGTATGGAACCCTCAATGTAGGAGACATGATCAATGTCGATTTCATTGAAACAAACGCCACACAGATAACCCAGATCGACAATCCACAGTTCAGCGCAAACAAGATTCCGCCAATGTATGTCACAGTCAACGACATGCAGTGCATCATCCCGATTGCCTATGAGCCGCCGGTTGCAGCCACAAGCTCATTCAAGCTCCACATCCAGACACCTGTTTCTGTGCTTGGCAACTCAAGGGTGAAGATTGTCCTTTCACCACAGTGCAGAATCCTGAACCCGACTGTCTGGTCACCAGAACCGTACAACACTCCGCTGCCACCAAACTACATGGTCAGGATTTCGACCAACAAGGAAGTAAGGCCGGTCGATTCCGAAGAGTACGAGATCACGAACCCAAGTGCACCGACCAGACCGATAGTTCTAAACGATCCGTGCGTTGCAAATCTTCCGGCAATCTACTCGATGTCGTTTGTGACACCGCTTGCACTCACATTCAACCAGACGACACCGCCGATGTCATCCTATATCGACATCACCTTCCCGGAAGGATTCTACCTTCCGTCGACGATGTCGGCAGCATCTGTGAGGATCAATGAGTATCTTTGCGTTGTTTCGCCGATCATCAGCAATTATAGCGTAAGGGTTTATGTCCCAACAAACATCAACGCATGGGACAAGGTAAACATAAAGTTTGACCCTAACCTCATGCTTTACAACCCGGCTGTTGCTGGAACCTACAACGTTACAGTGTCACTCAACGGCGGGCCTTCAATATCAGGTAAGTACACCGTTTGTGAACAGATCAACATCTGTCGTGTGGAAATTGTCCCAGGAGGACAGTCAAGTATTCCAATTGGCGGAACACAGGTCTTCCAGGCAAAGGTGTTTGATTGCCAGGGAAGGGTCATCGAGAACAATCTTGAGATCAACTGGACGTTCAGCTCGGATGCCGGCTACATCTCACCGATCAAAGGCCCTTCAACCACATTCACAGCATTCAAGAAGGGTGAAGGCGTTCTCATGGCTGCCGCAACCTACGGCAACAGGACAATGACATCGACTGTCCCGATAATTGTAACGGGTCTTCCGTCAAGCCTGCTCATCAACCCGCAAGGCCCGGCAACACTCATCAAGGGTCAGTGCTATCCATACTCGGCACAGCTGTTTGATGACTACTCCACCCCCCATCCAATCTCAAACAACGTGACCTACGAATGGGAGCTTTCGTCGGCAAACCTTGGCACGGTAATTCCTTCATCAGGCAAGAGCACTCAGTTCTGCCCATCAATCGAAGGCAGAGGCTATGTCATCTGCAAGGCAACATACGAAGGAACAACGTTCACAGCAAGGTCTGAGTTCATTGTCAAGTCAGGCATCTTCACGCTCTTCCCGATTCCGGCATCAGATCTTGGTCAGTTCAAAGTTGGTCAGGTTTCACCGGAACTGATGTTCGAGCTGAGGGATGAAAACGGAGCACCAAAGGAATCTCCAGACACCAAGTCGATTGTTGTGGAAACCACTTCACCGACCGGCATGTTCAGCGTTGACAAGCTCCACTGGACTATCGGGACAAAGATAACCGTTTCAATCACCCAGGGCTTCTCCAGATCGACCAGCTTCTATTACGTTGATCCTGGACAGGGCAATGTCCTTCTCTCTGGTGTGACCGAAAACGTAAACCCGGCCTACATCAAGATCAACTACAACGGAAGCTCTTCAAGACTCAGGTTCACAAATGAGACAAGGGTGACATCTGCAGGTACTCCTTCGGGTGCACTCACTCTCTCCGTGAGGGACGAGTACAACCAGCCGATGCCGCCACCGTCTGACACGCTCATCACAATCAACGCCTATCCGATCATCAATGGTGTAGTTCAGCCGAATCCGTCAACAACGGGAGCATTCTCTGCTTCATCGACAGCATGGATGGCGCTGACTGACAATACATTAACGATGAGGTCAGGGCAGCAGAGCATCGATGTCTTCTACAAAGATTCTGTGATGGGAACCTACCAGATCAAGGCAAGATCAATGGTTTATGGCACTGACATCCAGTCATTGATCGTAACCCAGGCCGGTTCTGTTGGCGGAAACCTGACAGTCGTTGTTGACAGGCCAATAGCCTTGATTCCATCCGACTACCACATCAGCGTCAGAGTCGGGTCATCTGGTCAGCTCCAGGCAGGTCTTGGGCATATCTATGTCCAGTTCCCGAAAGGCACAGAGCTTCCGACATTCGGTCAAGCAGACATCAAGGTTAACACTGCACCGACGAGCATAATTCCAATTGTCGACAGGGTAACGAATATCCTGGACATTGTTTCGCCGGTCAATGTCAACGCCAACGGTGATGTCATGCTTGACATCCCAAGGGTTGTCAACCCACCGGAAGGCACCTACACAGTAAAAGTCTGGACTTCAGCCGAATCGTCACCGGCAACTTCACAGCCCTACATCATCGGTCAGTCATCAGTGACCAACGTTACTGCTACACCGACACCAAATTCAGCAGGAATTCCCGCACAGTACATCATCAAATTCAGAACAGGCCCGTCAGGGACGCTTAACAAGAATGATGACATAACTGTTGAATTCCCTGTAGGCACTTCACTGCCAACGAAGATTGATGCAAAATACATCAAGATTCACGGTCTTGAGTGCACAACTGCGCCAATCATCACTGGTCTTCAGGTCAAGTTCTTCAACACCATGCCTGTTGGCCCAGACACTGAATGGGACATTATCGTCGATATCAACGCCGGCATCACAAACCCACCGGTTCCAAAGAATGATTACAAGATCAGGCTTTCAACAAAACCAGAACCAAAACTTGTTGACTCAACCCCATACGAGATAACGCTTGCAACAACAATAACGGAATTTGTTGTCAAGACAGCTCCACCGACCGTTTCGGAAAAAGCAAGATGGGAACTTACGTTCAAGCTTGGAGCCAACGGAGCTCTTCTCCCTGGCGATGAAATCTTCGTCCAGATGAACGATGAAATCCTGCCAGCATCAATTGCTGCCGATTATGTCAGCATCAACGGTGTCAAACCGGCAACCGATGTCTCAATCGACGGCAAGAGACTCAAATTCAGGATCAAGAGTGGAGTTGCTGCAGGTCAGCAGGTTA
Source organism: uncultured Caldisericales bacterium (assembly GCA_964639885.1). Lineage (GTDB taxonomy): Bacteria > Caldisericota > Caldisericia > JAAYUI01 > JAAYUI01 > JAGNLA01. Next base: position 6,787 of record CAZXEH010000036.1, read on the forward strand.
TCATCACAATCGATGCCAATGCCGGTGTGAGAAACCCGGAAAAGCCAGGTTCAGAATACAGGCTCTCAGTTTTCACAACAAAGGAGCCATACGCTGTCCTCTCCGATCCGTTCACGGTTGAAAGCTCGGTTGTGGTTACATATTCACTCAACCCGGCTGCACCAAACGGCAAACACAACTGGTATACAGTTCCGGTTTCAATCTCTCTTGAATCCAATGTCGCCGGTGATATCTCATGGCAGTATGAAGGCGAAGCATGGCAGAACTACACAACCCCGTTCTTCGTCAACAAGACCGGCCAGTCTGTCATCTATGCCAAGTCAAAGTCCAAGAGCACAGGAACCGAGTCTGCTGCAAAACGCATCGTCATTAAGTACGACCCGAACCCGCCGAAAATCACAATAGTCAGTCCGGCAGACGGCAGCCAGGTGAAGGATCAGGTTGTCAATCTTGCAGGAAATGTCACTGAATCTGAATCAGGCGATGTAACACTCACTATGAACGGCGAAGGAATAGCTGTCAACGGAACGACATTCACAAAACAGGTTGTTCTCAAAAACGGTCTCAACACCTTCTCCTTCCAAGCAGAGGACGCTGCAGGAAACAGCACAAGCTACACCTACAAGATCGAACTCAAGAACCAGCCACCGCTTCTCGTTGTTGAAAAGCCGGGCTTCCTTGATGTCGTCTCAAAAGTCGAGCTTGTCGATGTCGGCCAGAACAAGAAGCAGCTCAACGCAAGCCTTGACATTTCAGGCTACAGCGAGGTAGGCGTAACTTCAGTGAAGGTAACTCCAGTGACAGTGCCTGGCTCTTCACAGACAATCCCGGTCGGCGCTGACGGCAAGTTCTCTGGAACACTCAAGTTCCCTGCAGTTGGCGGACAGAACGAGTTCGATCTCGAGATCACTGACAAGCTTGGAAATGTCGCAACAAAGAAAGTCTTTGTGAAGGTTCAGATCAAGTTTGTAACCCAGATCAACAACAGCGTTGCATCACTCAACGGCAGCCAGTTCCAGCTTCAGTCTGCTCCTTACATCGATAAGGGCAGAACATTGGTTCCGTTCAGGATTCTGGGTGAATCCTTCGGTGCAAATGTTGAATGGGATGCAAACACAAAAACAGCAATCTATACGCTTGGCAACACCAGGATCGAGCTTGTGATCAATTCAAAACAGGCAAAGATCATAACAAACGGTGTGTCCAAAATTGTAACCATGGATGTTCCTGCTATAATAAAGAGTGGTTCAACAATGGTGCCGATAAGGTTTGTCACAGAGAATTTCGGCGCCAAGGTAACCTGGACGCAGGCAACAAAGACGGTTACAGTCGATTATCCTGCTTTGTAAGAAGGAGGCATTTTGAAAGAGTTGATTGAAAGGGCGTTGAGGGTTGCCAAAGAGAACGGCGCCACTTACGCTGACGTTCGAATCGTTGCCACAAATGACCAGCAGATCAAAGTCAAAAAAGGTGAGCTGGTCGGGCTAACAGACGAGGAATCAAAAGGTTTTGGAATCAGGGTCATCGCTGACGGCGCATGGGGATTCTCCTCATCCTATCAGCTAACCCCTGACCAGGTTGAAAGGGTTGCCAAGGAAGCCGTAGCCATCGCCAAAGCTTCAGCAAAGGTTGCCCACAGCCCAGTCAGCATTGCCAAAATCGATATCCACGTTGATGATGTCCCTTCAGGCGTTTTAGACGACTCAAGGAGCATCCCGTTGAAAAAGCGCATTGCACACGCCATGGAGGCAGACGCTTCCATGGAAATGCAGGGCATCGTCTCTCACTCCGTAAGCCTTTACAACCGCTCCCAGGAGAAGTACTTTGCATCAACCGAAGGTGCTTTCATCCGTCAGGAAGATGTGAAGTCAGGCTGTGGAATGATGGCGTTTGCCAGCGATGGAAAAACCTATGCCAGGAGATCGTATCCTGCCGGTCAGTTTGGGGACTATTCCCGTGACGGCTGGAACTTCATCGAAAGGCAGAAGCTGGTCGAAAATGGCCCAAGAACGGCTCAGGAAGCCCTTGGCATTCTGAAGGCAAAACCGTGTCCAAAGGGGAGAAAAGACATCGTGATCAATGGATCGCACATGGCGCTCCAGGTTCACGAATCCCTTGGACATCCGGTTGAGCTTGACAGAGTGCTTGGCACAGAAGCCGCCTATGCTGGAAAATCATTCATGACTCCGGATTTGCTTAACAACCTCCAGTATGGTTCGAAAATTGTAAACATCACAGCCGATGCAACCATTCCGCACGCATTCGGCGGTTTTGCCTACGATGACGAGGGTGTGAAGGCCAAAAGAGTCTATCTGATCAAGGACGGATTGTTCGTTGGATACCTGAATTCCAGAGAGGATTCAGCCCAGCTTGGACTTGAACCGATGGGAGCCATGAGGGCTTCCGGCTGGGACAGGGTTCCAATCGTCCGTATGGTTTCAGTGAATCTTGAGCCGGGCGACCTTTCGTTTGACCAGCTCATTGGTGGAATTGAAGACGGAATCTACTTTGCCGACACACTTTCATGGTCGATTGACGACAGACGCTGGAACTTCCAGTTCTCAACCGAAATCGGCTGGGAAATCAAGAACGGCAAGCTTGGAGAGATGATCAGACAGCCCAGTTATCAGGGAATCACTCCTGAATTCTGGAACAGCTGCGACGGCATCGGCAACAGAGACACCTGGCGTGTTTGGGGAGTCCCGAACTGCGGCAAGGGTGAACCTATGCAGATGATGCACGTTTCGCACGGTGCTCCTCCAACAAGATTCCGTAATGTCGAAGTGGGGGTGGGCGCATGAACATTCTCGAAATAGCAAAGAAAACTCTTGCCATGTGCCAGGGCGACCAGTGTGATGTTTTCATTGTAAACTCAGACCAGTCGCTCACAAGATTTGCAAACTCCCACATCCATCAGAATGTAAAAGAAAACGAAGTCTCCGTAATTGTGAGAATCATGAGAAACGGCAGACAGGGTGTTGGAAACGTCGGTTCACTAGATGATGAATCGCTCAAGTCGGCAGTCAGAAAAGCCTCAGAGCTTTGTGACCTTTCGGAAATCAATCCGGTAAAGTTCAACCTGCCATCGAAGGCTGAATACAAACCAGGTTCACCGATGGATGAAGAGACTGCCAACTATTCGCCGGATCAGAGGGCTGAAGCTGTAAGGAAGATGGTTGAGTATGCAAAGCCAAAGAACCTGATCCTTGCCGGCGCCTTCTCAAACGGTTGGAATGAATTAGCACTCGTAAACAACAACGGAGTTGAAGCCTACAACAAAACTGCAGATTCAAACCTCCGCTGCATCGCCATGACCGAGAATTCATCAGGATTTGCCTCGGTTGACACAGATCACATCAGGGAAATAGACCCGACGAAGATCGTGACCGAGTCGTGCGACAGGGCTCTCGTCGGTCACAACCCGAAAGACCTCGCACCAGGCAAGTATGACGTTATCTTGACCCACTACGCTTCACACGAACTGCTTTCAAACCTCGTTTATTCCGGTGTTTCAGCCTCAGCAGCTGAAGCCGGGAACTCGTGGATCGAATCAAACCTTGGAAAGAAAGTCATTGATGAGAAGGTTTCAGTCATCGATGACCCGTTCAACCCAGCCTTCAATTCGAGAGGCTTCGATCTCGAAGGCTCCCCGAAAAAGGTTCTTCCAATCATCGAAAAGGGTGTTCCAAAAAACATCGTTTACGACTCATATTACGCTGCAAAAACCGGTAAACAGAACACCGGTCACGGCGGGCCAGCCACCTCATCATGGGGGCCATATCCTGGCAACCTCGTTGTTTCAGGTGGCAACTCATCGCTTGAAAAGATCATTGCTGGAACAGAAAAAGGCGTACTGATCACACGCTTCTGGTACATCGGCTTCATGAACCCGCTCAACGTCATGCTTACCGGCTTGACAAGAGACGGCCTGTTCATGGTTGAGAACGGCAAGATTGCATACGGTCTGAGGAACATGCGTTTCACAGACTCGATGCTTGATGTTTTCGGCAACGTGATTGAAATCGGCAAAGAGTCGCTTCTCCACGAAGGAATGGTGACTCCTGCAATGAAAGTCAAACTAAACTTCACAAGCGCGACATCGCAATAAACGCCGACCTATCGGGCGGTTAATTTCACAATTTTGTACATCCTGAACTCCTCGGAATGAATCCGAGGAGTTCTTTATTTCTGGGAGGAACAAAGGCAAGAAACAATAAATTTCCAAGTGACTTAAGCCATGAGGCGGGGAAACCATAGATAATGTCGTTTTTTAGGTTTATTG
>CAZXEH010000037.1:0-9524 GCA_964639885.1 uncultured Caldisericales bacterium
CGTGAAAAAACTATTTTTGGCCATGGTTGCCGTTGTTCTCCTGGCCGGCTGCAGGGCAAAGGTCGATGCCGGCTTCTTCACGCTCACCGGACCAAACGGCTTCGGCGAATGCAAGCTTACAGACGTCATCCCTGACAAAATCGTGCTCTCAACCGAACCAAAGGAATTGACCCAGATTGGCCAGATGACTGGCGCCAAAGGCTACATGTCCATCAACTGGCATTCAGGAACCTACAAGGAATCCCAGGCCACAAAATCTCTCGGAATCGGAACGCTTCCCGACGGAGCCCACAAGATTTCAGAAGGCGACAAGACTTTTGGCGGAATTCTTTGCTGGGAGGAAACGATTGTTCAGCTGGATTCCACGCAAAAATCCGAACTGCGCTGGCTCTACCATGTAGCAATCCCTCTTGACGGTGGCACGATAGACATCCTGGCCTCGATCATGCCAAACAAGGCAATGCTTGAAGACGTTAGAAACTCTGTTGCCACAATCGAAATCACAAACAAAAAATTCTTCGGGGCAAAATGAAGAAAATCCTGATTGCGTTTTGTCTGGTTCTCGTTTCCTGCGGGGCTTCAAAGTGGGTCATGTTCAAGGCTCCGTTCTTTGATTTCACAGTTCCACCGGGGTTTGAGCTGAAAAAAGAGACAAAAAACCTGCTAAGGTTTGAATCTGACACCGACAGCATAACCATCGCATGGTCGATGGATCAGTTCTCGATGAAGGATCAGCCGGCAACAGAGGCTGTAACAGGAAATCCTAGTGACAAGATTGTGGTTTCTGAACCCCAGATTCTTGGAAACAACAAAGTCTGGTACAGTGAAATTCAAACAAAGGACGGCTGGAGGGTTTACCTGACCCTGCCACTTGATCGCGGCGAAATGAGGGTTGAAGCCGTGTGCAAGGGCGAGCCGTCAAACATAAGACAATCGGTAAGGAGCGTGGTGGTTACCAATGAAACGTATTTTTCCTATCCTCATTAGCCTTGCACTTCTGGCGTCGTGCGGAAAAGTTTACACAGTAGCTTACGATACGCCATTTTTCAAAATCGATCATGACAAGAAATGGGTCGTCTTTGAATATCCGGGACAGCTTCTGGACGTCAAAAACGCTTATACTTTTGCCCTTTTCACACTTGCGCCTGTTCAGATCACAAATGCAAACGACGAGACCGAACTCCAGTACGGTTTCACAGTAGGCTCCTTCCCCTTCAACAAGATCAAGGAAGGTCAGTTCGATGAAAATCTTGCACCATTCCCGACAAATCCTGCCCTCAAACTGTTAAAATCAGAATTTGTCTACTTCCAGGGTGTCAAAGCCAGATGGGAAGAGGCAGAAATAAGCATCCCGAGCGCCCACAACTTCAACCTCAGGGTCGACATCCCGCTCGATCTCGGCTATATTGAGATCGATGCCTGGGGGCCTTTTGATGACAAGCAGCTCGCCGATGAATACAGGCAGTTGGCTAATTCATTGATCATCACAGCAAAAAACCACTTCAAGGACCACCCTGAGGCGGCAAAGAAAGGAAATCCATGAACATTCTGGCAGTTTTCCCCGGTGAAAAAGATATGGCAATAGGCTGGCACTCCAACGGTCAGCTTGTCGGCACGGCAACCGTTCCCTACCCTGACTGCAGCTGTGCGGTCGGCGAGTCTGTCGAAACTGTCTGCTCAACGCTGGGCATCGAAAACGCCGACATGGGTATCACCTGCTACGGTATGCTCAGACCAACATCAAACCACGTCACAAAGCTAACTCCAGACATTGTCGACGAGGTCTGCCAGGCAAAGTATGGTTATGACAAAACAAACTATGGCACAATCATGCTTGCTTCGATTGGCGCAAAAGAGATGATCAACACTTACCCGCTCACATACGATATTTTTCCTGAAACCATGAGGTTTTCCGGCATCCCACAGATTGAAAGAAAGATGATAGGTCACTCCCTTGACCATATTCTGGCAAGAAACAGAGTTGAAACCGTCACCGGCTCAAAAAAAGCATCAGTCACGTGCTACCTCTCCGAAGGTGAAATCACCATTTCCTCCTGGAAAGACGGAGTTCTCATGGACATGAACGACTCCTGGGACGGTGAAGGCCCGATGACTCCGACAAGATCAGGATTTTTCCACCAGAAATGCGTCTACAAGATGGCTTTTTCAGGCAAATACGATTTGGAATCCATGCTTGCCAGAGTGCGGTCAATCGGCGGGTTGTTCGCCCACCTTGGAACATCAAACCTCACAGAAGTAGAGGACATGATAGCAAAAGGTGACTCGAAGGCAAAACTGGTCTACGGTGCAATGGTCTATCAGATCGCAAAGTGCATCGGAAGAATGGCCACAAGATGCGGGAAACCGGACGGCATCGCATTCACGGGTCCGCTTGCCTGCGATGAAAAATTGGTTGCAGACGTTACATCATACACATCATTCATGGCAAAACCAATTGTTGCTCCAGCATTTGACGGAGTTTCAACACTTATAGGATCAATAACAAATCATGGGTAAAAGAATACAGTTTTTTGTCGGCCCGATCGGATCGGGCAAAACTGAAATATCAATAAACTCGGCAATTTTAAGGCATTTGAGCGGTGAAAAAGTGGCATTGCTTGATTTTGATGTGGTGAAACCTTACATCAGAGTCAGGGATGTCGCCGATGAAATCAGGAAAACAGGCCTGGAAGTGCTTACCCCCGAAGGCCCGGTCGCCTATGCCGACATGCCAATCGTTCCTGCCCACATCTTCCACTGGATCGCAGACACATCGAAAGCTCTCGTCTTTGATGTCGGAGGAGACAAGCAGGGATCAACAACGATTGCACAAATTGTCGGCAGACTCGAGCCTGAAGAGTTTGAATTCACGCTCGTTATCAACCCATACAGGCCGTTCATGGGATCAGTCAAACAAATCATCCGTACGGCTTCAGAAATTGCCTTCGCTGCACACACGCGCTTCACCTCCATCGTTGCCAACCCTCATCTGAAGGAGCAAACAACACTTGATGACTTTTTGTCGGGTCTCGAGATTGTGAAGGATGCTTCAAAAGAGATGAACCTGCCAATACTTTTCACAGGAATCAGCAAGGAAATCGAGTCCCAGCTTGACGGCCAGGATATTGGTCTGACAAAGCTCCCTCTTCATCTTTTCGTACTTCCGCCATGGGAACCAAAGCCCAGAACCAACTGGATTTACAAGGGGTGATTTGCCGGCCTAGCAAGCTCTTCTTTGTGACTTGACCTGTTCCAGAAAGGATTGGCCTACACCTGGCTTTATGTCAAAGAAATCCAGAACAGTTGCGCCTATATCAATCATATCCCTGTCACCGAGACAGACGCCTCTGTAACCCTTTATGCAAGCCAGCAACATGGCGTATTCCCTGGTGTGGTCTGTGTGGGTTGTCAGGCATGGATCATTGCCATGGTCTGAGACAACAAGCAAAAGATCATTGTTGCCCATTGAGAGCGTGAACTTGGACCATTCCAGATCAAGCAGGCAAAGGCACTCGGAAAATCCCGTCTTGTCTCTCCTGTGTCCAAAATTCATGTCAAAATCCTCAAGGTTTGCAAAAACAAGCCCATGCCTTTGCTGCCTGAACATTCTTGCATAGTCCAGGCCGTCAAGATTGTTTATTGTTTCGGCAAAATCATCGGCATAGTTGCCAAAAAGGTCTTTTATCCGGCCAACAGCCGAAAACGGGATGTTGTTCCTTTTTAAAATGGAAAGCGTGTTCTCCTCTGGAATAGCCTGAATAAAATCCTTGCGTCTTGAAGTCCGGATGAAGTTGTCATCACTTCCTATGAACGGTCTTGCTATAACCCTTGCAACGTCATAGTTATTGTCAAGAAGCTCCCTGGCTATCAAACACTGCTGGTATAGTTCCTGCACGGGGATGATGTCCTCGTGGGCTGCAATCTGGAAGACCGAATCCGCCGATGTGTAAACAATGGGTTTTCCTGTTGTCATGTGTTCGGCCCCAAAACGGTTGATCAGTTCAGTGCCGGAACCTGGCTTGCCATGAAGATACCCTCGACCAATTCTAGAACTGAATTCATTCAGAAGCTCCTGAGGAAACCCATCGGGAAACGTCTGAAACGGCAATCTCCTGATCTGCCCCATCATTTCCCAGTGGCCTTCAACCGTCGATTTTCCATGAGACTGAGGCAGCATCCTTCCCCATGATGCAAGCGAATCGTTGCTTTGGTCAAGAAGGTTGTACAATCCGAATTTCTTAAGTGATGGAATTGGTAAACTACCGTTGTCTGTAGCACTTTTTAATGTGTTTGCGCCGTCATCACCAAATAGATATGAATCAGGGGTCGTTCCGACCCCCAGTCCGTCAAGGACGATGATGACAACGCTTTTATTATTCACATAAACTATTATATATATTTTTTTAGGTTAAAAAGGTTGATGTTTAATTTGATCTAAAATTTTTATGCGTTCTAATTATAAATATGTTAATTTTAGGTTATACCGAAAATAAAACGAATATCATCATAATCCTTGACTACAAAGTACTCAAAAAAACATCCAAAAAACCATTTTGTACTGATGTGTTTAAACCCCCGAAGGTATTGACATGTATTTGGTTATGATGATACTCATAATCAATTACTCGCCTAGATAAGGCGGAAAGGAGACAGTTTATGAAGAAAGTACTTCCAGCAGTTTTCCTGGCCTTGATCCTCTTCGTTACAGCAACCAGCTTTGGTGCAACTTGGACAACCTTCAGACCGTATGGCTGATGCCCAGGAGGAGCGGCGGCGCCGCCTCCACCACCACCAGCAGGAGCAGTCGCAGGAGGCAGTAGCGATACTGACCTTTCAGCTGATCCAACACCAAAGTCATGGTTCACAAACGTCCTTGATCAGGACACAATCAGAATCCCATACGACATTATGGGTGAGTGCAAGGGTCTTACCCTGATCGACAGAGTCGAACTCTCATTCGACGGCGGTCAGACATGGGTCGACACAAACCTTGACACCAAGACCAACACATGGTCATTCTCAGTCACAACCCCAATGGGCTCAGAAGGAACCTACCTTCTCATGACAAGGGCGACAGACAAGAACGCAAGAATCGAATCCTCAGTAAACCCCAACATCGATCTTCGTTATAGAAAGAAATCAACAGTCGTCACATTCGTGAACCCAGGTTCAGACAACGAATAGGACAAACCAGGCTTTAAACAAAAGCGCCCCTCGTGGGCGCTTTTGTGTTTATATGGGGGAAAGAAGATTTAATGAGTTCTCATTCCAAGAAAGGCAATTACGGGACAAAAACGCAAGAATCGAATCCATGAGGACAACCCCAACATCGATCAACGTTGCCGAAAGAAATCGTGAGTCTAACATTCGTGAACAAAGGTTTGCGACAACGAAATGTTTATATTAGCGAAACTAGTCGGATTTGTTTATCTTTCAATTTTATTGATGAAAAACCGTTTGATCCTATCCTATAAAAGCTTTATGAATCCAAACAAAGAGATGACCAACTTATGCCTCCAATCCCGATAATTGTTCTTGCAATGGTTTTTGTTCTCATTGCCACAAGAAGAATCGGAAAATTCACATTTTCTATCTGGCAGGTCATGCTCCTTGGCGCTCTTGTCGTGGTTGTCACTGGTCAAATCGGAATTCTGCCGGCATTAATATCAATAAACATTGACGTAATGGTCTTTCTTTTCTGTATGTTTGTCATCGGCCAGGCATTGGAAGAAAGTGGCTTGCTGTCGAGGTTTATCGGTTCAGCATTCAAAAAAGCCAGAACAGCAGACGCATACCTGCTAATCACCATCTTTGGGTTCGGATTTTTGTCGGCTTTCCTGATGAATGACACACTGGCTGTGGTTGGCACGCCTGCGATATTGATTTTATCGAGGAAATCAGGAATAAACGTAAAATTGATGATGCTTGCCCTTGCGTTTTCCGTGACAATCGGCAGCGCCATGAGCCCGATTGGCAACCCACAAAATCTTCTGATTGCTTTGGGTGGCTCTGTCCCAAACCCGTTCATCGAGTTCTTCGGCAGACTCTTCGTCCCAACAGTTATCAATCTGGGACTTGCTTTCTTCATGCTCAAAATATTCTACAAACCGACCGTCAGGCCGTCCAGTCAAACCGAAACAGATGAGAAGAGCGATCCTGGGCTTGCAAAAATCTCAATGGCATCCCTGATAATTCTCTGCGTGCTCATTTTTGCCAAAATCGCAATCGTCATGCTCAAAATCCCGTTTGACTTCAAGCTCACCTATATCGCGCTTTTTGCCATGCTCCCAATTGTAGTCCTCTCACCAAAAAGGTTTTCTCTGATTGGCAAGATTGACTGGCACACTCTCATTTTCTTTGCCTCGATGTTCATCCTCATGCAAAGCGTGTGGAATTGCGGTTTCTTTCAGGGATTCATTGAAAATTCCAGTATCAACCTGGTGAGCATCCCTGTCATCCTCATCGTGAGCGTGGTTCTGAGCCAATTTCTATCAAATGTCCCGCTGGTTGCCCTCTATATGCCTGTGATGGTGAGGCTCGGAGCCGGTTCGAAAGAGATGGTCGCACTTGCTGCCGGCAGCACGATTGCCGGAAACATGTTCATTCTTGGGGCTGCCAGTACGATCATGATCATTCAGAACGCCGAGAAGAGAACTGGCGACACGCTGACTTTCTTTGAATTTGCCAGAATCGGTGTCCCCATGACTTTGATAAATGTTGCTGTCTACTGGTTATTTTTAGCACTTTAGCTCACCTACACCGTAAGATTAACAAAATGTTACATACATAGTTAGAAATCAGGAATACATAGAGATTTTGAAAATGATGACTAATATGACATAATACAGGCGGGTCGATAACAGTCCAATCGAACCCCCAAATTTTTAAATGAGTGATTAATTTATGGGTAAAGTTCTCTATCTTGTTCATACGAAATGGGGTAACATTTGTTTGCTTTCATACCGACAGTCTAGAAAGTACTTATTCGACTATGCTAGAACAAATACGTCCAGAAGAGGGGCAGATTCTTGAAAGTCAATTACAAATCTGGTAAATTAAAGGGTATACCATGATAAAACGAATCTCGCACAATTATAAACGATGTGTTTTATTTGCAATAATGGCATCAATGACGATCTTGTTGCCAACAACCCCAGGATGTGTAGAGAAAAAACAATTTATGATAAAACAAATCAACAACAAAACTTATTCCGGTTCAGTTGTTTATAATTGCTACGATTTTGAATGTAGATCTGGATTTCAAATCATAAAAGATGGTTCCACTTATTTTTCCATCTTTGTTGACAACAACAATACTGAATATCGGGTGGATTATCCATTTGAAGGTGATCTCATTGATGTATCCGGCTATAAGACACAGACAGGTAACTCATTGATTAATTATCCTGATTTAATACCGAATTGTCCTGCTGAAATAAATCCAGATAGCCATTTTGTATTTTCATATGCCTTTTTTATAACTTCAATGAATAATACAAATTATCTTTATTCATTCAGTGTCAACACATCAATTCTGTACAAGTCGATCCCCAATAACAATATTGATGGCAAATCAAAAGGAATTGATTACAAGTTGTCTGAAGTTAAGTTCTCAACCAAAATGATGTACAAAATACAAACCCGATGCGATAAGATTGTCTGGTTTTGGGAGAATAATGATGTAAAAGGTGACATCCTCTGCCAAACCAAAGACAGAATGATGTTATCCTATAATAACATCAAAGGTTCATTGTTGTTTGAGCAAAAACTTAATAAGCCAATGATTATTTCAGGTGCAGTTGAAATTGGATTAGAAAAAAATATCTGTAGTTACGATGGCAGGTATTTTTCAATATTTTCAATCCTTAACAACAAACTTGAGCTGTTAAAGCAGACTGATACAGAGGAAAATGGCGATTTGAACAAGTCTTTCTTTAATGATAAATACTTCTTCAACATGCATCCAGTATTAGTCGAAAAAGATTATGTAACCTTATTTAATGGCTATCGTATACTTATTATGGATACGAAGTCATGCACTATATTATATACAATTAGCAAACAAATGATTGATACTTCATATGGTCGAGACATATTAACTTTGGATGATGGCGTTTATTGTTTGAGAACAAATCGTAACCCACACAAATCTAATACGTCCAAATCTTTCTGGATGATAGACAAAATCGCAACTGGCGATTGTCAGCAGATATTTACCGTTGTATATGATTACTTCAATTACGGCTTTGTGCAAAGCAACCCACAATCATTTTCAATACTGTTAATGGAACGAGATTCAAGCTTTTTGTTGTCAAAAAATCATTCAGATAATTTCCACTTATCATCCTCTTCGGAAATAAAAGGCAAATTTGCATACAGTTATGCGAACACAGAACATGTATGGATAGCCACATCGAACGGGTTGTATAAGTTTTCTTTTGAGGATTTGAAATAGAATTATTCATCCTTAGTTACAACTAGTGGATCTCATGCTCTTTGAACGTTCAAGACAGTCATGCAATATTTGCTTGTTGTTACTTACACCTTAAACCCAATGTGGTAAAATTTATTCAATTGATGTAAAATTTCACCAAATGGCTCAAAAAAAGAAGGTGAAGAGGAAAAAGAACCGCGTTGGCAGGGCTTTGTTTCGGCTTGTCCTGCTTGTGTGCGTCTTTGGTCTGCTCATCTTCGGAGCGGTCAAGCTCTTCGGCTGGCTCACAGGTGTTGTCACAGGCAACAGGCAAACGGTCACGCTGTATTTCTATGACGACGTGATTGGAACGCTGGTTCCGGTTGAACGATCAATCAAGGCTGGCTCAGACCTACCATCGGCTGTGGTTGGCGAAATCCTCAATGGGCCAACAGTTGCTGACCATGCCCAACGGACGGTGGCTCCAGGAACAACGCTCAATTCGCTGACAAATGAAGAAGGTGTTGTGACTGTTAACCTGAGCAAATCTGCTCAAACACCGGCTCCGCCATGCACCGAGGAGTACAGCCTCTATTCAATCGTCAACTCCCTTTGCCAGCTTGAAGGCGTAAAATCGGTCAAATTCCAGATCGACGCCCAGACACCGCCGATGTACTGGGATGTCTACAGGCTCGACCAGGAGTTCAAAAAACAGGAGATCACGATACCACCGACACAACAGGTTGGCATCTTCTTCCCTGAAAAGCGAGGAAGATACGTCGTTCTTGAGCAGGTAACCGTCAGAAAGACAGATTCGGTTGCCGAGTTGGCAAGGCTGGTCATGAGGCGCTACATCCAGGGCCCAAAAAATCCGATGCTCAGAGGCACGCTGCCAGTCAACCTCAAGCTGCCTTCGATGAGCTTCTCGAGCGGGCTTCTGAAAGTCAATTTCTCATCCGATGGCTTGAATCTATCAACCGATGCGGCAGGAGAGCAGATTTTTGCTCAATCACTGATCTGGACGCTCACCGATGTCAGAAACGTAAACAAGGTCAGGGTGCTTGTTGACGACAAATCGGCAAGCCTTGGCGGGCACATCTCGTGGAAAGAC
>CAZXEH010000038.1:0-8933 GCA_964639885.1 uncultured Caldisericales bacterium
TGCTGTCTTTGCCGACAGGTTTCCAAGCCTTCCCTTTGTCTGGCCTTCAAACTGCGGATCCTGAATCCTGATTGAAAGCACGACAACCAAGCCGTCGCGGGTATCTTCGCCTGCGAGGGTGCTCTCGGGCTTGTCATCCTTGATGATTCCGAGGAGTTTGGCCTTGTCGTTGAGAACCCTGGTCAGAGCCATGTGGAAACCGGTGACATGCATGCCGCCGTCAATGGTTGTGATTGAGTTGACGAACGAGAAAAGGGTTTCACCGAAACCGGTTGTGTACTGCATTGCGCACTCGATGTAGATGTCGTCCTGTACGCCCTTGAGGTTGACGATCTCCCTCTGAATTGAATCCTTGCCTTCCGAGAGGTAGGAGACGAATTCCGAGAGTCCGCCATCGAATTTGTAGTTTTCGGTTTTTCCGGAAATCTCGTCGGTGACGGTTATGTCCACGCCGGAGTTCAGGTATGCAAGCTCCCTGAGCCTGTGGCTGATTGTGGTGTAGCTGAACTCGATGTTCTCAAATATTTCTGCATCAGGTTTGAATGTGACAATTGTGCCTGTCTTGTCGGTTGCGCCCGTCACTTCGAGGTCAGTTTCAATCTGTCCCTGTCTGAAGCGCTGGCGGAAAATCTTGCCGTCCCTCTTGACCACAACCGTGAGCCATAGGGAAAGGGCGTTTACAACTGAAACACCGACGCCGTGGAGGCCGCCTGAAACCTTGTACGTGTCCTTGTTGAACTTGCCACCGGCGTTGAGCTTGGTAAGAGCAACAGTCACGCCAGGAATGCCAAGCTGGGGGTGAAGGTCGACCGGAAAACCTCGTCCGTCGTCCTCGATTGAGATCGACCCATCAAGGTGCATTGTCACGATAATCTTTTTGCAATGGCCAGCCATTGCCTCGTCAATGGAGTTGTCCACGACCTCATAGACCAGATGGTGCAAACCCCTCAGGTCTGTCGTGCCGATGTACATAGCCGGACGTTTTCTGACATGCTCCATGCCTTCGAGCACGACTATGCTGCTGGCATCATACTTGTTCTCTGTCATTTATTTCTCCTTGAGAAGCTAACCTGATTATGTTAACATTGAAGCCGTAATGTTTCAACAAAACTTGAACTTGTCTATATTGCGAAGGGTTCAGTCTATCCTCGTGGCAATCACCCTGACAGCTTCCACCATTGCAATATTTGCTTCGTGCAATCCAGGTTCAGGTTCGGTGATGACACTGCCAGAACCTGACTCTGTTCAAAAAAGGGATTTGACGGTCAGGGGTGTTCCGATTTTCAGCCCATCATCAGAAAATCAGGAACGCCCTCTGCAAATGGTCGATGGAAAGCAAACAATTACCGGTGATGAAATAATCTTTGACGGTTGTATCGAAACATCATATCTGGCTGCATATGTATACGCCTGGTACGACAAGGAGCTTGGAAATGACGGCTGGAAGAATATCTACAGACGTCCGTACGATGAAAACTACAAGGAAGGCAAGATCACGTCAATGAAAAATGGTGAAAGGCTGGAAATTTCAATAAATCGAAACACGGCCGACAACAGGACGCTGATCTCTTACCTGTGCACAAAGGAGACAAAGTGAAAAAACTTGGCTTTGTAATTGCCGCTCTCGTTATCATTCTGGCCGGCTGCCAGTCAGGACAGGTTATTGATAACAGCAAGCTGCTCGATCCAGTGGGAAAGGACGCTAAACTCCCTGAAATTGTTACGCCAGTTGCCGCAACAATCCCTTTCAAGCCCAATGATGTGTGGGCTTCACAGCTTTCAAAATTCGTGCCTGTCTACGAAAATCCTGAATTTATGCCGGCTGACCAACTTGGAAAGCCCGATATTTACCAAAACCAGCTGACCTCGCAGGCAACAGACATCAATGCCCAGACGTTCCACAAGGGCAGCCCCAGAGACATTTTTGAATGGTTTGACAAGAACTACCAGGGCTATGGCTACAAACTCGACACAGCAGCCGACAGGGATCCAAAAGTATACATCGTGGTTGACGAACACGGCTATTTCATCCTTTCTGATGGCAAGAAGTCAATTGAAATCCATGTCTGGAACCTTAATGCCTACCCTGGGTGGACAAAAGTCACCTATGAGGGCTCTGTTTTCAAAGACTGTGGCTGCAGCAAAAAATAGACTTTATAGAAATAAAACCGTAAATCACTCGGCACACAACCTAAAAGCCCCCGGAAAGGGGGCTTTTTTGTTTGAACCTTTTTAAGTGTTGTAAAGTACTTCAATCAAATATCCTTAAAGGGGGATGAAAATGAGAAGATTTGCAGTATGCATCCTCGCCACAATGCTGATAATGAGTGCGCTCCCAATGCTTGGAGCAAATGCAGCAGCGGCAGTTACAGGCAGGATCACAGGCTTAAATTGCTCTTCCGGCCAGATGGTCATCATGTACACAACACGAGGGGACTCGATGCAGGTTCGCATGACCTCAGCCACGTCCATCACAGTCAATGGAGCAATCTCCAGCTGTGATGAGCTTGCGGTCGGGATGACTGCCACGGCATCGGGCAACATCGAGGATGGCGTGCTTGTGGCAACCTTCATTTCTGCCACAGGTGCACAACAGGAGAAGACGTTCAGGCTGAATACCAAAATCATCAGCCTTGGATGTCCCAACTCAATAACCGCCTCAACCCAGTATGGGACAATCACCTTCGACATTTCTGGAGCGTCAATCACAAAAGATGGCAGGGCCATCAGCTGCTCCGAACTGGAAATCGGAGACATGGCGGTCATAGCCGGAAAAGTTGTCAGCGGCAGCTACGTTGCAGAGTCGGTTTCAGCGACGACGCCTTCGACAGAGATGACCATCCAGGGAGTTATCCAGTCCGTTGAGTGTCCAATGATCACGGTGACGGCCTCAGGTCAAACCTACACTGTTGACGTTGGATCAGCCAAAATCACGATCAACGGCAAAACTGCATCATGCCAGTCACTGGCATCAGGCATGACAATATCCATTTCAGCGGTCAAAATTGGCAACACAATCACGGCAAAGATCGTAGTCGCACAGACCCAGAGGAAGCCATTCGTTCTTTCAGGCACAATTGCTGCAATCAGCTGCTCAGCCGGACAGATGATGCTCAGCACATCACAGGGTACCGCTCCGATCAACATTCAGTCGGCCAGCATCTACAAGGATGACAAGGAAATCTTCTGTGAATCGCTAACAGTTGGCGACGAAGTTTCCATTTCAGGTGAAACCGATGGAACGGAATACACTGCCGAGACCATCACAGTAACTCATTCAGGCCCGAAGCAGTTCAACACAACAGGCAAGATTGCAAAGCTCGAGTGCCCATACATAACACTCACCACCGTGCTTGGAGACATCAAAATGACGGTTGCCGGAGCAGAGATCAAGATCAACAATACGTACTCATCCTGCACCGATCTGCTTGTTGGCGACTATGCGACAGTCTCCGGACTGGTCGTGGGTTCAAGCTACACTGCAAAATCAGTTATTGTAAACAGGTCAACCGATCCGAATCCACCAACACCACCAACCCCACCAACACCACCAGAGCCAACTCCACCAGAAACCAAGATCGTAACCGGAAAAGTTCTCCAGACAAACTGCACAAACAAGCTCGTGCTCGTCGAAACATCCAACGGACAGATCACTGTTCCGCTCCAGATTCAGTTCTATCGTGACGGCGCAATAGCAACTTGTGAGATCATCCAGGTTGGAGACGCAATCAAGATAACACTCTCAGTAAACGGCACCACAACAGCCATTACAAAAATTGAGTTCTTCTCGTCAAGAACTACTCCTTCACCGTCGGAAACAACCTTTGATGCTGAAATTGTCACAATTAACTGCACAGCAAAGATCATAATGGTAAGGAAGGCAGATGGCACCGGACTCAATCTCCCGTTAGACCCGGCATGCCAGTTCATCAAGAACGGTGTAGCAATATCATGTTCAGACCTTGTCCCATTCATGATCATCACTGTTACGGCAAGAATCGATTCAACAAGCGGTTCAATGACCGTAACAAAGATCGTAGCGAAGAATCCACCGACTCCTGGACTCGACACCTATACGGGAACAATCACTGCCATTGACTGCACGCTTCAAAAACTGAAAGTCAGAATCGACGAGGCAGATATCGATGTCATTATCTCCGGCGCAGCAATCACCATCAATTCAAACATCTCGACATGCCAGGCGCTTGTAATCGGCATGAAGGTCGTCATTGTCGGAACAATCTCAAATTATATAATCACAGCTACAAAAGTGGACGCAACGGCATCAGAGCCTTCTGACTGCAACGGTCCATTCTCACTCACCGGCACGGTTTTCATCATCGACTGTACAAACCGGATAATCTCGGTAAAAGTCGGTTCTGTTCTTGTCACAATGAGAATCACCGATGCAACCCTGTTCCTTGTCAACAGCCTTGCATCAGACTGCTCAAACATTGCAAAAGACGATATCGTTGAAATTGCCGGAACCTGCACTTCTGAAACCGGAATGATCGCGCAGACAATCAACAAAAAGACCACAACCGACCCAGGCACTTCCAACACCTATGAGGGCACAATCCTTTCAATCAGCTGTGGAACAGGCAATCTCTTCGTCAGGGGTTACGATGGCCTCAGCGTTCTGTTCAAGGTTTATGCATCGACCGAGTTCTACCTCAATGGCCAGAAGGTCACATGCGGCGCTCTTTTCTACGGAATGACTGTAAAGGTCACCTACAAGGTTGACCCTGTAACAGGCAACAAGATAGCCGACAAGGTTGAGGCAACCGTTGATTCAAGCGGCGGAGGCAGTGGAGGTGGAGGCGGAACACCACCAACACCACCACCAGGCACCGGCGGCGGAGGTGGAGGCGGCGGTAGCGGCGGTGGCGGCGAAACAACCCCACCGGAGAGCGGTTCTGGCTCAGGCGGGACTGTAAAGGCCGGCGATCCATACCAGTCAGTGGTGACAGTCGAGTCCTTCGAATGTTCAACCGGAACAGTCAAAGGATCCGACGAATACAACTCAGGCAAGAAGATCACAATCAACCTCACGTCATCGGCAGGATTCTACTACAAACAGGAAAAGGTCGAGTGTGGTAAGGTCAAGCCGGGATACATGGTAAAGGTTATCGGTAAGTATGCTTCAGACACCTCAAAGGTTGATGCAGACTCAATCGAAATCCTCCCGGTCTCACCAGTCAAATTCTCGGTGTTTGGAAGGATTGTCGACATCAACAACTCAACAGGCGACATCAAGCTCGAAAAGATCACAAACACCCAGTCAAACGGCCCAGTGATCCAGTCTGTTGTCTCACCGCTCACCTCTGAAATCTTCTCGGTCAAGATCGACCCATCAACAACCTTTGATTACAGAAACGAAAAGCTCACCGTCAAAGACCTCAGAGTCGGCATCATCATGAACGTCGAAGGCCTTCTTGATCCGGTCAACAACTCAATGACAACCAACAACTTCGCCCTCTCGGCAAGACAGGCAACAGCCGTAACCCAGACAGGAACCGTTGCAGACGTCTATTGCGACAAGAACCTCTTCTGGATTGCAACCGACGGAAGCCCGGACGCAAAGTATGTCCTTATCAGAATGAGTGCCCAGACCGAAATCACAGTCAACGGTACAAAGGCAACATGCGCCGACATCACCAAGGGTTCTTCAATCACAGTCAACGGCAAGCTCGATCCATTCGATCTCTTCGTCTCTGCCGACACCATCACCAGTGAGTTCGACAAGGAGAAATCAACAACGTTCGAAGGCGAAGTCGTTTCAGTCGATACTTCCAGAAACTTCTTCTGGGTAAAGGTTGATGATGCCCAGGGAATCAGATATATCCAGGTCAAGTTTACGCCTGACACTAAAGTAATCGTCTTTGGCAAAATTGGTACCGCCTCAGACCTTGCAACCGTTGGAATGGTCTCAGTCACTGGTCTTCCGGAAGCCGGAAATACCTTCATCTTCAACGCTGCAACCGTCGAAACAACAGGCAAGATCGTTGAAAACCTCACAGCAACCGGAACGGTTGTTTTCACAGACTGCACCTCGAAGGTTCTGTTTGTGAAGACCTCGGCCCGTGTTGAAAGGTTCGAGCTGACCACAGCAACAAAACTCACAAGCGGAGATAAGATTTCAGCATGCACGGACCTCAAGGAAGGCATGAACGTCACTCTCACCTATGACAAAAAGGGAACAAAGACGGTTGTGACCAAGATTGTAATGCCACCACCAAAGACGATCATCAAGCTGACAATCGGCCTTGGTGCCATGAGCGTGAACGGCAAAAACCAGCTCATCGACGCTCCGCCTTACATCAAGGACGGATCAACGATGGTTCCGCTCAGGGTCGTCACGGAAGCCTTTGGAGCATCGTTGACCTGGAACCAGTCTGACAAGAGGATCACCCTTCAAAAGGGGTCAAAGATCATCATCTGCTGGATCGGGCGCACAGATGCCCTGGTTGGCGGACTCACAACCCCGATGAAGCAGGCTCCCGAACAGGACAAGTCCGGCAGAACAATGGTTCCGATCCGTTTCATGTCAGAGCTGTTTGGCGCTGAAGTGCTCTGGGATCAGGAATCCAAGACCATCACAATCACGATGTGACATTAATTCAAAACCTGAAAAAGCCCCGGTTTCTCCGGGGCTTTTTGTTTTTGTAAACACTCCCTCACCCTTAATCCCTATTTTTGCGGCTCCGCCGGTAAAGAACTGAGCCCCTTGATTATTCTTATATTGAAATCACTGGCCAAGCCAGATGATTTCATGAATTTCGAGTGATAATAATTAAGATAAAGAAAACCAATAATTTTACCCCCCCCTTTTTTTATGAAGGGGGGATTGTAAACCTCGATTTAATCAAGATAAAACACTCCCTCACCCTTAATCCCTCTCCCGCTTGCGCAGGCGAGGGAAACTGGCAAAATCCTTCGCCCGAAACGGAGTTTTGGGAGAAGGTGGCTGAAAGCCGGATGAGGGAGTTTACCACGGCTCCGCCGGTAAAGAACTGAACCCCTTGATTATTCTTATATTGAAATCACTGGCCAAGCCAGATGATTTCATGAATTTCGAGTGATAAATAATAAAAAAGATAAGATAGAAAATAATCCCCCCTGTATCCCCCTTAATAAGGGGGATAAAAAAGAAAACATACGGCTTTGCCATTGCTTTCAATAAATGAATCAATGATATACTGGTGCCATTAAAGAGTTCTTTCATAAAAATTCAAATCCATATACCCTGTTTAAAGCATTTGAAGTCAAGAAGCCAAAAAACGAATCAGTTACCATGAACCTTACGAGGTGGAATTACGAACAGCTGGGAAAACGTTGGCGCAGTCAGGAAGATGCAAGATTACATCGAGCAGCACATTTCGGAGCCGATCACGCTTCAAATGCTCGCAAATGCTGCCGGCTACTCACCCTGGCACGCTGCAAGGATATTCAAGGAACTGACAGGCAAAAACCCATTCGACTACATCCGCGAGGTTCGGTTGTCGCGTGCAGCAGGAAGGCTTGCAGATGGAGGCGAAAGGATCATCGATGTCGCCTTTGATTTTGTCTTTGAAACCCACGAAGGATTCACAAGAGCATTCTCGAAATACTTCGGCATGAATCCAAAACAGTTTGTCAGGGAGAAACCTTCTGTAAAACTGTTCATCCCGGAAAGCATGCGTGATTACTACCTCAAACGCCAAAGAGGAGGCAATGAAGTGAAAACAAGTTGCAATACAGTTTTTGTCCAGGTTGTCGAGCGTCCGGCCAGAAAGCTGATACTCAAAAGGGGAACCCTTGCAAAAGATTATTTCGCCTACTGCGAAGAGGTTGGCTGCGATGTGTTCGAGGAGCTAAAAGGCGTTAAGGATGCCCTCTACGAACCAATCGGCATGTGGCTTCCTAAACTTTTGCAAAAGCCAGGCACATCCGAGTACGCAATGGGTGTAGAGGTTCCGACCGATTTCAAGGGAACAGTTCCAAAAGGCTATGAACTCATCGAACTTAAACCCTGCAAGATGATGATTTTCCAGGGGCAACCGTACGATGACAAAGATTTTCAGGAGGCAATCGGCGACCTCTGGGCAGTCATGAAAACCTACAACCCCGAAATCTACGGATTCTCGTGGGCCGATGACGACGGGCCCAGGTTCCAGCTTGAGCCTCAGGGATACCGTGGCTACATCGAAGGCCGACCGGTCAGGCAGGTCAATCAGGGCAAATAGGTTCCACAACTACCAACAAAGCCCCGGTTTGACCCGGGGCTTTTCTAATGCAAGGGTTTCCAATATACTTTTCCTCATGAAGAAATCGACGCAACTGATGAGAACGCTGACGCAGGCAGCCATTTTTGTGTGGCTCTCGATGATCTCGCTGACCCACATGTACGGCGCAAAGCTCGGTTTTGGCTGGCCCGGGAACTCGGCGGCATCGCTTGATCAGTACTGCCCGATGGGTGCGCTCGAGACCCTGCCAACGCTTGTCAAAAACCTTGGCTCAGGCTCGTTCGTGTTCATAAACGGCACCGGCTTCAACGACCTTCTTCTGCTTGCAGTCCTGCTCATCATCACAATCATCTTCTCAGGCGGTTTCTGCGGTTACCTTTGTCCGTTCGGGGCGATGTTTGACTGGATTTACTGGCTGCGAAAGAGGATTTTCAGGAAAGACATCAGGCTGAACCCAAAACTTTCCTCGATCATGTCACACATGCGCTATCTGACTCTGGCTGCAATCCTCATCACAACGGTTATCCTTGGGTATCTGGTGTTTGCAACATTCGATCCCTACAGGGCTTTCTTCCACTACGGCTATGAACTGACCTGGCTTTCAATCCTGTTCATGTCTGTTGCAATTGTTTCTTCTCTGTTCGTTGAAAGGTTCGCCTGCAACTACATCTGTCCACTTGGCGGTTTTGTCGGTGTGGTGGCTCTTGC
>CAZXEH010000039.1:0-8539 GCA_964639885.1 uncultured Caldisericales bacterium
TATCCCGACATGCTCTACAGGCTTTCAAAACTCGAATTGGCAGACTCCAACAAATCAAGGTCATCAGACCTCCTCCAGACACTCATCGATATTGAGCCACTCTATCCCGATCCTGAAGAATTGCTGAAAAACACAGTTTCAGCCTACACTCCCCCGGAAGACAGGCAAAAGCTTGTCGACCTGAGAAGCTGGTGTTTTGCTGTGCTGGAGAAACTCTGTTTCGAACAGAAACCAGTTTTTTCTGAACCTCAGCCGGAACCTGAAAAGGAACCTGAGGCAGAGCAGATCACAATCGAGACACCCGAGATTCAGCCACAATCGTCAGAAATCGAACCTGAACCAGAGCAGGAAACACCACAGATTTTCAAGCTCCACGATGTTGAACCTACACCTGAACCGGTGAAGGAGACCAAGGAACCACCATCAAGAATCACCGACGAACCTGAACCAGACAAGGCCACTGAAGAGATACAGCTTTTCAGAACCAGGAAGATACTTGAGGAAGCAAGAAAAATCCTTGATCAAACAAGGGTTGAAGTAGAACATCAAAAAGAAGTCCAGCATCAAAAAGACATTCAGGCTGAAGCAGAGGCTGAGCTCCAGAGGCAGAGGGAGCTGGTTGAAACCGAAGAAGAAAAGTATGAAGGGCCAACACTTTTCGACAGTCTGAAAGAGGACTCGTCCGATCTCGATGCTCCGTTGCAGCTTCAGGAAGAACCAGCAAAAATCGAGCCAGAAGCCAATCTTGCGAGTGATACTTCGAAAGACATAGAGGAGCTCCCTCAATTTGAAGAGGCTCCAAAACGTATCGTTCTGCCAACGTCGGATGAAGCGCCACAGATCACGCCTGAAAGGGCATGGCAGCTTCTCAGGGCTGGCGAGGCGGAGGAAGCGTTCATGATGTTTTCAAAGCTGATAAGGGGTGAAAGGTGAGCGCCAGAGAAGACGTTGAGAACCTTAAGGGCTTCGCCGAACTCCTCATTCTCGATGAAAACGGTGGAATCGAGTTCAGATCAGCAAAAGGCTCAAAAATTGACCAGAAAATACTGTCAGGTTATCTTGCATCGGCCTTCACAATCTGTGAATCAACCTGCCTTCCTTTCACCGGAACCATTGGCGAGGTCAGCTTTGACGGCGAATCAGGCTCTGTGTTGGTCATGAAAGGCTCCGGAAGGTACTTTTTCCTAATCCTCGACGGTGCACCGTCAATGGGCATTGCAAGACTCAAGCTCCGTGACCTGGTGGATTCGTACGCTTTATGACGGGCACTCTGTTTGTCTGCTCAACGCCAATCGGAAACCTTGACGATGCCTCACCCAGACTCGTCGACACACTTTCAAAATGCTCTCTTGTTCTTGCCGAGGATACGAGAAGATCAATAAAACTGCTCAATCATTTTAACCTTAAAATTCAGCTCCAGAGCTACTTCCAGCACAATGAGGCAATCGTTCTGGACAAGGCGGTAACGCTCCTGCTTCGTGGGAGTAATGTCGGTTTGGTCTCGGATGCCGGCGTTCCAACTGTTGCCGACCCAGGTCAGCTCCTCATTGAAAAGTGCCATCAGCTTGCAATTCCGGTTACGCCAATTCCCGGGCCTTCTGCGGTCATGACAGCGCTGAGTGCTTCAGGTTTTTTCGCACAGACATTCAACTTTCGCAACTTCCTGCCAAGGAAACAGGGCGCCCTTGCCAAATCACTCCAGGCAATTGCACAGGAAAAACGAACAACCGTCATCTTCGAGTCACCCAACCGTGTGGTTGAGTTGCTCGAAAACATTGGCAGATTCATTCCCGATTGCGAGGTTGTGGTCGGCCGAGAGATGACAAAGGTTTATGAGAGCTATATCAGGGGCAAGCCGTTTGAAGTCATTGAAAAACTTGGCAGTGACATAAAGGGCGAGTTCACAATTGTCATAGGATTCCCAGGCGTTCAAGATGATCAGGATTCTTCATACAGCTGACATTCACCTTGGCGTCGAAACGTTCGGCTACACCAGGGAGAATGGCATCAATTCAAGAATTTCCGACTATCTTGCCATGCTCGACAGCCTTGTCTCAGTTGCAGTCACTCAAAAGTACGACGCATTCCTGATTGCAGGCGATATTTTTGAAAATGAACGACCATCAAACTACGTTGTAACCGAGTTTTCAAAGCGAATTAGAAGCCTGCTTGATGGCGGAGTAGCAGTGATCATCACTCCAGGGAACCATGAAACATCGTCTTCGGCAAGAGTACCGTCGGTTCTTGAAATCATAAGGGCTTTAAAGCCTTCAAAGGCCGACAATCCCGATATAGCCTGCCATGTTATCGGTTCACAACCAAAATCCCCAGGTGACATGCCAACACTTGGAAACCTGTGCCAGATTCCAACCAGATCAGGGCTTCTTCAGGTTTTGGCGATGCCATATCCTAGACGATCAGAAATTCTGACTTCAGATGAGTTGAAAAACCAGAAGAGCCGTGAAGAGGCAAAAAACCTTGCAGCGGTGAAGTATCTTGACCGAACCGAGGAGCTGGCCAGAAAAGCTTTGCCTGAACTCCCATCAATCTTTGTAGGACACTTTGGCATCAAGGAAGCGCAGATGCAACCTGGAAGACTCGGGTATCTGGCCGAGGATGTGGTCTTTTCTGCTTTCGACATAATGAACGCACTTTCAAAGTCAAAAGCAGTGTTTACCTACATCGCTCTCGGTCATTACCACAATCCGCAGATGCCAACGCCGAACCTGACTGAATCGGTTGAAATTGAGGACCTCGATGGAAACTTGCAGAAAATCTCAGGCATAAATCTTGATAAGGTTTATAAATACTCGGATTTTTCAACCATCGAGCCGCCAGAAGACAACCTTTTTGGATTAAAAAAACCTGTAAAATTCATACCTGATGTATACTCGGGATCACCGGCAAGGCGCGATTTCACAGATGGCACAATCCCAAGGAAATTCGTTGATCTCGAAGTTTCTGAGACCGATGCGGTCATAAGGTTTGAAGATATCGACGCTTCACGGTCCTTGCGTCAATTAACGCTGGAATCACCAGAAAACTGGCAGCTCCAGCTCGAGGAAAAATTCATCAGATCATCATTTTGGGGTAGAGCTTTCCAGACTTCGCTAAACGGAGAGTCGCCAGATAGCATTGAAAGGCTGCTGGGATCGCCACTCCCCATATTCAGGCTACGGATTCCTGACAGCGCACGCACGGTTTGGCCGTCGATCAAAAAATGGCTGGAAAGCCTTGGCATGTTTGATCAGGTCAGGATGTACAGCCAGCCAGTAGCCAAAGAAACGAAGACCCACACAATCTCGGTTGCTGAATCACCGGTTGATGCTGTCCGGCGCTATGTTTCAAGTCAGGATGACGATTTTTACAAGGCGAACAGGGAAGAAATCCTTAAAACTGCTCAGGAAATCCTTCAAAAATCGGGAGCTGTGCAGTGATTCCAAAGAGACTCGAAATGACCAACTTTATGTCGTACCTTGGCCATCACGAGCTGGATTTTTCAGGGTTTCACACGGCATCAATCGTTGGCCCGAACGGTTCAGGCAAATCGGCAATTCTTGACGCGATGACGTGGGTTTTGTTCGGGGAAGCACGAAAACCCAGGATTTCAAAAGGTTACAGCAAAAACCAGGCAAGAGACGAACTCATCACAAACGGCACGGATTACTGCGAGGTCACCTTCGAGTTCGAAATGGAAGGCAAGCGGTACCTTGTAAACAGGAGAGTGGATCGTGGCAAAACCGGTCAGGGCATCCAGTTTAAACTCCTGACCGAAAACGGCGAACTCGACCTTCACGGCAAGGGCAGCTCAGATGTTGAGATCGAAAAAGAGCTTGGCATTTCCTATGAAGTTTTCATTGCATCAAGCTTCATAACCCAGGGCGACAGCTCAAGGTTCATGGATGCCGACAAAAACGAGAGGGTGAAGATTCTCAAGGAAATCCTTGAACTTGACGTTTATGACAGCTGCCTTGAAACTGCATCGGAGCTCCTGAAGGAGTCAAAAAAGACGAAGGAAGCTCTTGAGGATAAGCAAAAGGAGCTTTCGGAAAAGTCGATTCAGGCGCCGGAGCTGGAGCGAAAACTTGACCTGGCCAAAACCGAACTGGATCAATCAAACCTGATTCTGGACAAAGCCAAGGACGAGGTGCTCAATTTTTCAAAGGAACTGTCGGAAATCGAAAGTAAACTGAAAACTCTCAAGGATGATGCATCAAATCTGGCAAAACTGAAAATCCAAAAGGAAAAACTGCTTGAGGACAAGAAAAAGTGGCAAGCAGAAATTGAAAAATGCGAGAGTGTGATGTCAGATGAATCTGCCATCGAAGCTGGATTTGCAAACTTCAGAGCAGCAAAAGCAGAACTGGATATCCTCAACGAAAAGGCAATCGAGCACGGCAAGCTGAAAAATCAGTCTGATAACCTGCAAGGGCAGATAAAGCTTGAACAGGACAGGCTTGAAAACAGGCTGAAAACGCAAACCGAAGAACTGGCTGAGTCTGAAAAATCAAAATCCAAGATTGGTGAACTTGAAGAAAAGCTGAAACAAACTGAAGCTCAAAAGCAAGAACTCGAAAAAGTTGAGTCTGAATTGAGGAAGCTTGAGCAGAAGAAAGAATCATTTGCCAAAGATTTCGAAATGGCCAAATCCGTTTTCGATCAGCTTTCAAGAAAGCTTGCCAACAAGATAACAATCCTTGGCTTCTCTGATATTTCACAGGTCAAGTCGTCATTTGATGCCATACCGACTCTGGCAGATGAAGCTAGCGGACTTTTGGCAAAAATCGAATCAGACACTGAGAAATCAAAGGCAATTGACCTCGAACTTGAAAAGATGAAAGCTGAGGTTGCACATCTTGACGGCGAACTGAAGATGCTTGAGGAAGGCGAGACCGGCAATTGTCCGCTTTGTGGCCAGTCGCTTGATGCAAAAAACCGTGACCAGCTTTTGACCCAGAAAACATCAGAATTGAACGATATTTCTGTTAAATCAAAATCCCTGATAACTGAGCAACAAGAGTTGAAAACATCAATAAAATCCAGCAAGGAAAGATTGTCGGGACTGCAAAAGCAGCTCGAAAAAAAGCCTGACCTTGAGCAAGCCATAACCATTGACTCCGAGCTTTCATCCTCAAAGCTTGCATTCGACGAGGCTGGCGGGAAACTGTCGGCGTATGTCGCAGAGCTTGACAGCTTCAGGGATGTGAACAGGGAGCTGTTGACCCGTAAAAAACAAATAGACGATAACATCGTGACCTTTAGAAGTTCGCTAGAACTTGACAATGCCAAGGCTGGGAAGATTGAATCTTTGACTATCGAAATCACCAACCTTCAAAACACTCTTGAAACCAAAAATTTTGCCCATGAAGCCCGGAAAAATAAAGATGGAATCGAAAGTCAGATCACAGCTCTGGCGTTCGATTCGGCGATGTTGATGAATGCAAGACAAAAATACGGAGCCTTTGAAAAATTTGATTCCCTGAAAAAGGCCCTCGACCTTGCGAAGTCAACTTTAAATGGGGCAAAACAGGCATTGGACCAGACTTTGGCACACATTGAGGACTTTGAAAACCAGACAAAACAGCTTGAGCAAAAACTTTTGGAGTTGCCAGGCCTGGAATTGCAAAAGAAGTCTGCTGAACAATCTCTTGAATCGGCCAAAAATGATGAGCAAAATGCCGGCTCAAACCGCGACTCAATTTTGAAGGCCAAGAACAATCTGGAGCGCGACATTGAGGAAACCGCCAATGCGAGGCGGCAACTTGAAGAAGTATCGCAGAAACTTGTAACAAATGAAAAAGAAATCAAAATTTACGACGAGTGCAAAAAAATGTTTGGCCCAGAAGGCATTCCGTCACATATCCTCGAAGGCGTAATCCCTGAACTTGAAGAAATTGCCAATGAGATCATCATGGAAATTTCTCAAGGCAGAATCGGCACTGAAGGCATGAGGATCGAAATCAGGACAACCAGGGAGGGCAATCAGAACAAGGTTTACAAAGCGCTTGACATCATTCTAACCGATGGCCAGGTGAAGAGACCATACGAGCTTTTCAGCGGTGGAGAACGCTTCAGGGCTGATTTTGCTATCAGAATCGCCCTCTCACAGCTCCTTGCCCAGCGTTCTGGGAAAAGGCTTAGAACGCTTGTGATTGACGAAGGTTTTGGCACTCAGGACGACGAAGGCATCAGGCGGTTGATCGAAGCGATTCAGGATGTTTCGGAGAAATTTGACAAAGTTCTGGTGATTTCACATGTCGATGAGATCAAAAACGCTTTTGAAAAACGGATTGTCGTCAGACGCAACTCGGAAACGTCAAGTTTTGAGGTGATGTGATGGATTACGAGGTTTTCGACAAGTGGGCGGAAACCTACGACAGATCAATCTCAGGAGACTGGATTCACGATCGATATGACCAGGTGTTGGGATTCATGGGAGATACAGTTAAGGAGATTGTCGACAATAAAAGGATAAGGCTTTTGGACATTGGCGCTGGAACAGGAAATCTCATCTCAAAACTTCAGGATATAAATATTGAGATAAATACTATCGAACCATCAATTGGAATGCGAGAAAAGCTGTTACAAAAGTGCCCAAATGTCAACATTATTGATGGCGAGTTGCCTGAACTGCCGATCTTTGAAGAAAAATTCGACTGCATTGTTTCTTCATATGTGATCCATCATGTTGATCATCAGAAGAGTGGCCTAATGATTGATAGGATTTGCAAAAACCTGAAACCTGATGGCTTGGCCCTGCTTGCAGATGTGATGTTCGAATCGAAGAAACTTTTTGATGATCACATCTCTGATTTGAGGAGAGAAGGTCTGACTGAAAGAATTGAAGAAATTCTTGATGAGCCGTTTCAGTTTGTTGATGTTCTTTGTAATTGCTTCAGCCGGAATGGCATGAATGTAGATTTCAGAAGGTTTTCTTATTATACATTTTGTCTAGTGGCAAGGTGATTCTAATGTTTATTTGATTGGTTTTTTAAGAAACTCTCAAAATCCTTGCCCTTCTTCTTGGCAACAACCTTCTCCCTTTCAGATGGCTGCGACAGCGACCAGCCGTAGAAACCAAGAACAATTGCCAGCGCAACATGCGACCCGATGTAGATATAAAACATGACAACCGACATTCCCAGGCCTACGTCCAGCCAATCGGGTGTAATGCCGTAAAGGCCGGACAAAACCGCAAACATGTTGATTGCACCGATTGCATACCAGAGAATCGGTATCTTTTCTTTCCCCATCAGGAACATGACGAGGATCACAGCGGTGACAATTGTCACAAAAGCCGGGAAGACAGCTGAAAAAATGTTGACTTCCTGATTTAATGAAGCAAACCTTGTCACAGTCTTGAATAATTCAAATAAAACCAGCATGGCAAGCAAAACTTTTACGATCAACCCCAATGTTTTTTTCATGAACCTCAATCCTTCCAGATGTCAGAATCCTCTGCTTTTTTCTTCTCCTCGGACTGTTTTTTCAGGTATTCGTCAAACGCCAGCGCCCTCTGCTCTGATCTCGGCGCCGCGTCCTCGCCAAACAGGTAGTCGGTGAAATAATAGGCAACCAATGCCACAACCAGGATGAGTTGCACGAAGAGATAGCAATAGAAAAGAAAAACCGGCATGCCAAATATCTTCTCCGGTGCCATCGAAATTGCCCCAACATCCGAATAATTGACGATGCTTGTCGTGAAAAAGTTGTAGGCAACAACGAGCGCCATAAACAACGGGGCTTTCTTCTGTCCAAGCCATGTGAAACCGATAACGGCCAGACAGGTGATGACAACGACAATGTTGAGCACAAACGGAGAAAGGTAGCCTGCCAGTCCGATCATTTCAAAACGGGCGACTACTCTTGCAACCTCAAACATAACAAGCGCACCGACAATGACCGAGAAAGCAACTTTCCATCTGTGAAATCCCTGCACAAATCTTCTGGTGTTCATGTGTCCTCCGTGTGGCTGGCAGAAAAACATTGTACGCTCCTTGGCTCGATTTGTCAAAAGGTTTGCCAGTCCGTTAAGTTGAAAGTATTGACTTTGATGCCTCCATGCATTAACTTCTTATGGCATTGCGGGATAGAGCAGCCTGGTAGCTCGTCGGGCCCATAACCCGGAGGTCGTTGGTTCAAATCCAACTCCCGCAACCATTCTTTTTTGTGCCCACGTAGCTCAGTTGGTAGAGCATGTCCTTGGTAAGGACAAGGTCAGCAGTCCGATTCTGCTCGTGGGCTCCAGATGAATCCTAAGACCCGGGAAATAAACTCACTTTTTCCTACACTAGATTTGTAAAGTTTTCTAGGTTGACTGTCTGGCAATTCCTGATATAAATCAAATTGCAAAATATAGTGCATAGGAAATTATGCTTTTGCCACCTAAACAGCAGCAGGCGTAAGAAGGGATTGTGCCCTCCGCTCCTCATAGCTTTAGGGGGAAAGTAAAGCAATGTAATTGGCACAAAAGGAGAATACGAGATGGCAAAAGAAAAATTTGAGCGAACGAAACCGCATGTCAACGTCGGCACCATCG
>CAZXEH010000040.1:0-8375 GCA_964639885.1 uncultured Caldisericales bacterium
TTCCTTTTGAAAGGTTGATCCTGTAAGTCTGAGGCTGCATAACCCCATTGACGGCAACAATCCCTGTTGTTGAAATGGTGATTTTTTCTGATCCCTTGGTCATCGCGGCAACCCTCAGTTTTTGATCCCACGTCACTTCATAACCTAGTGAACCGAAAATTCCCCTTATTTCAACATAAACCTTGCTACCCAGAATTGCGGGTTTGTTTTTGAAGCTGATGTTTTGGGCACGGTTGTTGCGGTTCTGCAGCACATACGAACCGACAGTTGCAGAAAGAAGCGACTGAACCGGCACACCAAGCGCATCCTTGATCGTAAAGAGATAGGCACCGTTTTGGTCAAACTTGTGGATGACAGGTTTGCCATCAACGATTTCAGCCACATAAGCTCCGGAATCAACGTAATCGGTTATCACCGAGATCGGATTGGTGAGGTATCCTTCACCTGCATCAAACAGGTGTTTTAAATCCTTTGAAAAAACGTGAAGCCTTGCATTTGCCTGATCACACACCCAGATTTTCCTGTCACGGTCTTCTGAAGTTGCGATGTCAACGGGTTTATTCAGGATGCCCTCGCCAAAGCTCTGACGGTTTGCACCCCACTGGTCATACTTCAAGGCTCGTTTTGCACCGGTTTCGGCCACAAAAACCTGTTTGAAGTAATCCATGTAGGTTCCACCAGGATTATTGAGCTTGTCGGGAAATGGTTTGTTCTGCTCGTTTGGTGGAGAGACGTGGAACACCTCGCCTGATTTTGTAGTCAAAATGACGTGTTCGAAGTTGCTATCCTGGCAGATTCCGATTCCAACGGCATCCTTGAAGTTCATGCCCTGCTCGGAATTATCCTTTTTCCAAAGGAAGTTGCCCTCGAAATCGACAATGTGGACTGTGTTGCCATCCCTGTCAAGCAGTGCGATTGCGCCACCACAGGCACAAACGCTGATGTCGGTGATTGACTTTGCACCAATCTCGGTTGTATCTGTAAACTTACCAAGATAGATGCCTGTCTGGGAATCAAAATGGTGGACAACTCCGGTTGAGCTGTCCACCATGTAAAGGTCGTTGTATTTGTCTATGCCAAGTGAAAAAGATTGTTCAGTTGTTTTGGCATTCGGCTGGAAGAGCAGAAGAGCAACCAGCCCCAAGATCAGGGTCGTTTTGACCGGATTCATCCTTTAGAACTCGATCTGGTAGCCTTCCAGATAGAAACCCTTGCCAATCCTGCGGATCACTCCGTAGACTTTTGCAAGCCGGCCGGTGCGTTTTGGAAGAACAATCGAAGCGTTGTCGAGTTTGACCATGATCTCGCACTTTTCACATTCGAGGTTAAACCATGTACCCATCGAGCATTCGCTTACGATTTTACCCTCTACCGCAACGATTTTATCGCCGGTGTCCAGCCCTTCACGTACCTGGCTCATGGTAACTGGTACCACATCCGATGTTCCAATGGAACCGTAGGTTTCTCTCGGATGTGATAGATTGAGCCAGCCAAAACTGTAAAGGAGCATGGCAAATCCGCCGACCAGGGCGAGTCCTGCTGCGATCTTTACAATTTTTAAAAATGAATTTCCTTTCACCGCAATCCTTTGTCTATTTTACAAAGTTGCCATTCTCGTATCTGTACTTTTCCATGACCTTGCTGTCCTTGTAGATGACAACCGTCACTGTACCGATGCCGAAGGCTTTTGCCATAACAGCGTTGTCGCCGGTCTTCTGAGCGTAGAAAGCCACAGCGTCTTTTTCAATCTTTCCATAGTCAACGTTTGGATCATAGTAAGCTGATGATCCGCCGCCACCGCATGAGGTTGAACCTGATGAACAGCCAGCTGAAGACTCTGAGCAACCTGAACCTTCCATTGAACATGTTGCTGGGTCGCCTGTGCAGGATGATCCGTCAACTGCGCTGGCAAGAGAATGACCCTTGCCGGTATAAACGAAAACGAGTGTTACAAAAACTGCTGTAACAACGAGAGCGAGAACTATTCCGAAAATTACGTTTCTATTCATGCTATGAAAACCATCCTTTGTCAGCATTCTACAACCACCATTCCAGGCTGCAAGCAATTGCCGTTAAATGAAGGTAAACATTTGAGTCAGTGGCATAACCTCTTTTTGGCACTTGAGGGTTTCCCCCAAATCCCTTATAATGGTCTGACTTGGAGGTATCAATGAAGTTTGAAGCGAATAAATCTGAACTCGTTGAAGCAACGCTCGCGGTTTCAACCGTAGTACCCAAGAACCCGTCAATCCAGCTGCTGGGCAACATACTCATCGAGGCTGACGACAACGGTGTCAGACTCACGGCATCGGACATGGAGTCGTGGGTTTCGTTCAAAGTCGCCGCAAAGGTTGACCAACCGGGACAAACAACAGTTCCTTCAAGAATCTTCACCGAACTTCTGGGCAACCTCCCGGAAGAAAACATTGAAATCAACATGCCCACCCAGGGACAGATGGTCATTCATTCCGGCGGCACAAGAGTAACCCTCAACTGCGCCGACGGCAGCGATTACCCGAGAATCCCGAACGTTTCTTCGGGTGACAAGATAAGCGTTGACCGTGACATGCTACTCTCCATCGTTGAAAAAGTCACACCTGCCCTCTCGGAACGCATGGAAGACAAGAGGGAGATGCTTGGTGCGCTCATAACCATCAAAGACCAAAACCTCAACCTTGTCGGCACTGATGGTATCAGGCTCTCAATCTGCCAGATTCCGGTTCCAAATGCTCCAGACGTTGAGGCAATCGTTGCCGGAACCATCTGGCGCAACCTTGCCAGACTCATCGGCGAAGGTGACACAGGCAATGTTGAACTCACCTTCTCGCCAACACAGATGGGTTTTGGCTTTGGAAAAGTCGACGTTGTCAGCAGGCTCATCGACGGCAACTACCCACCTTACAGACAGATCATCCCGAATAAATTCGAATACAAGCTGGTTTGCGACAAAAAGCAGATCATGGATTCCCTCTCAAGAGTCAACATCATCGTTCGCCAGGGCTCAAAAAAGGTCACGTTTGTAATCAAGGAAAACGAAGTTGTTTGCAAGGGAATCGCCCCTGAACTCGGCGAAGTCGAGGAAAAGTTCCCGTCCGAAACCAGTGGTGGCGAAATCGAACTCAGCTTCGACATCAGAAAGCTCATCGACGGAATCAAGGGTGTCGATGGCCCCAGAGTCCAACTCAACCTCAACGGCGTCCTCCACCCGATCCTTGTTCAGGCTGAAGCAGACGACTCCTATCGTTACATTTTGATGTCACTGCGTTGATCGTTACTGAGCTCCAAACCACAAACTTCCGGTTGCTTGGCACACGGACTTTCCAGTTCAATGCCGGTGCAACCGTTGTCTTTGGCAACAACGCCACAGGCAAGACCTCGATGCTTGAGGCAATCGGCTATTGTCTTCGTGCAAGGTCGGTTATTGGCGCAAAGGATTTGGAAATTCCGACTTTTGGCCAAACTTGTTTTGGCTCAAAGGCAAGACTTGAAGGTGAAAAAAGTCTGACTTCCTCGATTGAATGGGATGGCAGAAAAGCTGTAAGAATCAATGACAAGCCCGTTCGGTCATCCAGAGAGCTTGTTGAAAATTTCAAAATGGTGGCGGTCACTCCATCAACTTCGCTTATTTCAACCGGCCCACCGTCAGCCAGACGTGAGTTCCTCGATGACACGGCAAGCCAGATCAATCCAACATGGGCAAGCACCATCTCAGAATACAGGTCAGTGCTGACCGAGAGGAATGTGTGGCTCAAGTCGGGCTCGGGCGGACGGGATTTGCTGGAAGTGCTTACTGAATCAATCATAACCCTTGGTACCCAACTGAGAAAAATCAGGGAAGAGGTTGCCTCGTCCATCACCGAATTCATTTCAGAAGAAAACCTAAGTTTTTCATGCACACTCAGAGGCGTGCTTTCAAAAGCTGAGTTTTCCAAAGCCTTCGCCCAGGAACAGGCAAGGGAGCAGACTGTTCTTGGCCCTCACAAGGACGACTGGGCACTGAATCTGAACGGTCATCAGGTCGACAGGTTTGCATCAACCGGCGAAGCAAGGAGAGTAACCCTCATCCTCAAACTCGCCCAGGCAAAACTGATCAGACAGAAAACTAACGTTGAACCGGTCATTCTGGCCGACGACCTCTTCGGCGAACTCGACGAAGGCAGATCTCAGGATGCCCTGAAGCAGATGAACCAGTTCAGGCAGGTCTTCATCACATGCGCCCAGAAGCCACCGGATGGCGAGTACACACTGATAGAGTCGGACAAATGGGCAAGCCGCAGCTGATCAGGGACGTTTTCGACACGATGAAGGGGCGGAAGCTTGGAAAATCTGTCACAGCCATGTTTGCTATCCCGTTCTGGCCACAAATCGTCGGCTCAAGGATCGCCATCCACTGCCGACCGGTTGAATTCACCAACAACGAACTCATCGTCGAATGCGATTCATCAAGCTGGTGCTCGGTGCTCAATGAAAACCAGACGCTGATCCTTGGAAAAATCGCTGAAACAGTCGGTCACTCAATCATTAAAAAACTCCGACCTGTGATCAGAAAACAGAAACTTCAGAAAGTGGCTTCTTCAGACTACAAAGAACCGGAAATTGAAATATCACAGAAAAAATTCGCCTGGATAGAGTCCGTTGTCCAGGAAGCGCCGGTTGACGTGAGAGAATCGCTGATGGGTGCAATGCTTGCAACCATTCAAAACAAAATGAGGAAAGCCTCAAGGAGAAACCCATGAAAAAATCCTGTGGTGCAAAAGTTCTCGCTTTTCCAACACCTGTCTGGGTCGTTGGCACTTACGACAAAGAAGGCAAACCCAACGCAATGACAATCGCCTGGGGTGGCGTCTGCTGTTCAAAGCCTCCCTGCGTCAATGTTTCGTTGAGGAAAGCCACATACACCTACCAGTCGATATTGGACAGAAAGGCTTTCACAGTCAGCATTCCGTCAGTCAAATACCTCAAAGAGGCTGATTATTTCGGCATGGCTTCAGGCAGAGACACCGACAAGTTTGCCGACACGGGACTAACGCCGGTAAAATCAGAGCTGGCCGACGCACCTTACGTTTCTGAATTCCCGGTTGTTCTCGAATGCAAGTTGGTTCAGGTTGTCGAGTTTGGCCTCCACACACTTTTTGTTGGCGAGATTTTGGATGTGAAGGCAGATGAAGAAGTAATCCTCGAAGGTGGAAAGCCGTCGATTGAAACCGTAAACCCATTCATGTATGACACCGGATCAATGGGCTATTTTGGCACAGGCGGGAAGGTAGGCGAAGGCTTTGAGGATGGCAAAACTTTCCCAAAGCTCCCCCAAAATAAGTAAAACCTCAGCTAAAAGCCCGTTTGACAACCACCCAAACCTCGTTATCATATCGTTTTCGGAGGTTTGATGAATCTCAAAGCAAATGTAGGTTTCGACGTTATTTTTGACCCAGCAACCGGAAAACTTGAGTTCCCGGAGATTCCGGATTACAAGGGACCGTCAACCCGCACAAGAGGCGCTGCCTGCCACTGTTACGCCGAATGCGAAGGCAACCCTGATGAAGTCCTATACTGGATGTACACCGGTTTGTCGCTTGAAGCAGACAGGCAGAAGTTTGAAACCCACCATCTCAGATACGATCTGACCGTGATCAGACCTGGAAAGATCGGCAGAGAGTTCATAAAAACAGTTGGCCACTACCACAGCAGGGTTGCTGCCGGCAACGAGGAATATCCTGAAATTTACGAGGTTATTTACGGCAAAGCCATATTCCTGCTTCAGGACGAAAACTTCATGGATGCTGTTGCAATCGAGGCAGAGGCCGGCACAAAAGTGCTTATGCCACCCGGCTACGGTCACATCACCATAAACGCCACGAACGATTTCCTTGTTGTCAGCGACATGGTCTCATCAATGTGCACATCAAACTACGGCTCCATCAAGGATCACAAGGGCGGCTCCTGGCTCTATATCGAGGATGAGACAGGCAGTCACTGGGTTGAAAACGCAAACTACAAAAAGCACCCCAAGCTCAGAATCATCGAACCGGGCGACATGCCTTTGATTTTTGGTCTTTCCGGCACGCTTTATGAAAACCTTGAGGCTGACCCAAAACGGTTCAAGTGTCTCAATTTCCCTGAAACCTGCGCAACCTTTTACTTTTAGGCCATGCTGACTGTCGATTACGGTGGCACGAACTTAAGAATCGCCGACGTTGAAGGCGGAACCGTAACAAACAGGCAAACCATTCATTCGCCTAAAGATCCACACGAGCTGGTTGAAATACTTGGCCAAATACTCAAAGGCGTGACTTACACTGTCGGCATGTCGGTCGCAGGCCTTATCGACCCAAAGTCTGGGCATTTCATCAACCTCACAAGCCAGCAGATTGTTGATTTTCCTTTCTCGGAAACCATGATTCAAAAATTTGGTGTAAAAACCAGACTCATCCATGATTGCAAAGCTGCAGCACTCGCCGAGATGAACTTCGGCGAGGCAAAAGGTTTGAAGAATTTCATCTATCTATCAATTTCAACCGGTGTTGGCGGGGCTTTTGTGCTGGACGGGAAAGTTGTCAATGGTGCAAACGGACTGGCCGGCGAAGTGGGACACATGTCGCTTGTTCCCGACAAATTTCCATGCAACTGCGGAAGAATGGGCTGCTGGAATGTGGTGGCGTCCGGTCTTTATTTTTCCAGTCAGGGTCTTTCGGCACCGGATGTTTTTCAGGCTGCCAGACTTGGTGATGATGAAGCCTTGAAGCACATCGAGTGGGTCGGAAAGTGGAACGGTGTTGGAATAGCCAACCTCATCAACGCCTTTGATCCCGAGACTGTAATTGTAGGAGGTAGCTTCACCAAATCGTGGGATGTTTTGTGGCCAAAAATCTCTCCACACCTGAGAAAAAACCTGTGCCTCCCGAGAGAACCGGATGAGATCGTGAAAATTTCAAGCCTTGGCGATGACGGTTGCCTGATGGGAGCAGCAATAAACGCAGTTCTCAAGGGATGAACGTTTGACTGAAGAGAGTTTTCCTTTATAATCGAAGACATGGAAGAAAAAATATCATGCTGCGGATTGAACTGCCTTGAATGCGGAGCCTACAGGGCAACCGCTGCAAATGATGACAAAATTAGGATTGAAACGGCAAAGGAATGGTCACAAATGCATCAGACCGACATCAAGCCGGAAGACATAAACTGTAAAGGTTGCACAGCAAAAGACGGCCACTTCGATTTCTGCACCAAATGTGAACTCAGGCTCTGCGCCACAGGCAAGGGTCACGACAACTGCGCCCATTGCAAGGAGTATGACACCTGCAAAATTCTGGCCGGATACGCACAGTTCATTCCACAGGGGAAAGCCAGGCTGGATCAGATAAAATCGTCACTCTGACCTTCCAGGTTAAAAACTGGCTGCAATAATTCCTAGTACTGCCAAACATAAAGAAAACCTTCATCTTCTTAAGGTTGCCCTAATCTTTATCACATTGAGTTTAACCATACCCGCCCTATACTTCGCAATACAATAGCAAAGCGTATTTATTCCAATTTTAAGGGGTCGGATATGAAGAAAATGTTACTGATGGCAATCTGTATGATGCTGGTTATTCCTGCATCGTTAATGGTTGCACCAGGCAGGACAGAGGCCGCCAGCAGCTTCGGCGTCACAAACATCGGCAAGGAAGCTCCGTCGGGCACATTTGTAGGTCCAACCTGGATCGCCCAGGAAGGTTTGAGGCTCTACATCGTCGACAGCCTGAACCACAGAGTCCAGACTGTCATGAAGGGCGGAAAACCACAGTTCTCGTTCGGTCTGTACGGCAGCAACGAAATGAACATGACAGAACCGGGCGGAGTCGCGGTTGCCAAGGAAAAATTATACTGGCTTGACAGAGCACAGGGTAAGGTTTTGGTCAGATCAAACAAGGCTGAGGCTGAAGGTTACGAGGCCGAACTGGTTATAACCGACACAAACGGAAACATGGCTCTCAAGCACGCAAACGGCATCTGGGTTGACAGTGGCAAGATGTACATCGCCAACACCGGCGCTGGAAACATCGTCGTTGCAGACCTTACCGGCAAGGTTGTCCAGTCTTTCGGCGGATACGGCACCGATCCAGGCATGATGCTTGAACCGGAAGGCGTCTGTGTAAGTGGTGGAAAGCTGTTTGTCACCGACCCGATGGCAGGAAAGATTCACGTTTTCAACATCGCAGCAGGCGCTTACGAAAAGAGTTTTGGACAAGGAGCATACTTCGGCATCAACGTTTTGGACACAAGAATCGTAGTCACAGACTGCGTTGCCAACAAAGTCCAGATATTCTCAGCAGACGGAAACCTTATCACCACCTTCGGTGAGTCGGGATCACGCCCTGGCCAGCTCTCAAGACCGA
>CAZXEH010000041.1:0-7938 GCA_964639885.1 uncultured Caldisericales bacterium
TGCAACCGATGGCAGCAAACTCATCGTTGCCGACTCTGCAAATTGCAGGGTGCAGATGCTCAACGTCAAAGACGGCTCATACGTCAGGCAGTTCGGCTACAAGGGCAAGGGCCCTGGCATGCTTTACTTCCCGTCAGATGTCGCCTTCGATGCAACAGGCAGAATCTACGTTTCAGACACATACAACGACAGCATGGTAGTTTTTGAAACCATATCAAAGAGAGTCTGGGACTTCGGTCGTTCAGGTAGCCCACTTCGCTGCATGTTCTTCACAAAATCAGGCGTGGAAAACGAAGACCCGAAGGATACCGACAGGATCAATGCCTATGGCTTCTACACTTTCCCACAGGGCATAGTCTGCGACGGCAACTTCGCCTATCTTGCAGACACCGGAAACTCAAGAGTCCAGAAGGTTCCATTCTCAACAGTATTCGTTCTTCCAAGAATCGACACTGACAACTTCATTTCAACAGTAAACGGCAAAGAAAGACCAAACCCAACGGTATGGTTTACGGTTGCCCCAAGATACCTCGATTTCGGCGCAATGCAGGTCGGCACTTCAGCTGAAAAGCGCGTCGAAATCAGAAACTGGACAGGCGGAGTGCTCTCAGGCAACGTCGAAGTTGACTCCAGCACACCGTTCCTCACCGTCGACCCAAGAAACTTTGTCGGCGACGTGATCATCCTCAACGTCAAGGTTGACACAACCGGCATGACAGCCGGTCAGGCAGTCGAAGGAAGACTCAACATCACAACAAACAAGGGCTCAAAGACAATCCTTGTAAAAGTCCTCCCGACAGACCAGCCAGGATTCACATTCAGTTCAGCAACACCTCTTTTCTTCAAGCTTGGCTGCAACGAACCATCATCAACAGAGATCATCCTTGAAACACAGAATGGGTTTGACAGACCGGTTTCCTGCGACTACAGAAAACCACAGAGATTCTGCGTTCTCCCGGAAGGACTCGAAGTTGCAAACGTTGACTGCAAGGGTTTCGAGCTCAACGGAGTCAACTTTGAATTCAAGCCAGGAACGGTCAAGGTTCTTGAAGACAACAGAACTGAACTCCGCCTCACCCCAAAGAGCGGATCACTGATTATCCCTGGAATTTACGAGATCGAAATCATACTCAAGTCTCAGACATCGGCAAACAAGGAAGTTCTTCTCACCGTCATCCTTCTCGTCGATCCGTGCTTCTGGCCTGGCACCCCGCTTCAGAGTCTTACAAAAACCGAAGTGGCAGACAGACTTGTCCCACAGACACTGCTCACCGAAACATTCACAGCCGTCTGGTGCCAGTACTGCCCATACCACAGGGAAGCACAGTACAGGGCATGGGAAGAATACGGCCCAAGACACATCATCCCGATCGCCTACTACGCTGATGCGCCTGGCGACAACTCAGGTATGACCCAGGAAGAGCACCACTGCAGATACCGCTGGTACACCAAGGAAGGTCTCCCGACAACCGTCTACAACGGAACCTGGAACTTCTCCGAAGGTGACGGCCCGATGGAAAGGCAGAAACCACCACCAGACAGACTCCCGGATCGCAAAATGTCCGGAACCA
Organism: uncultured Caldisericales bacterium; assembly: GCA_964639885.1. Taxonomy (GTDB): domain Bacteria; phylum Caldisericota; class Caldisericia; order JAAYUI01; family JAAYUI01; genus JAGNLA01. The sequence continues at coordinate 1,572 of CAZXEH010000041.1, forward strand.
CCTACAGCTACTGGCGTTTCATGCACAGGCTTGAAAGCTACAGGCACATCGTCACACCGGTTTACATGTTCCTTGAAGCAAAATCGCTTGGCCCCAAAGAAGGTACAGCCGAAGTAGAAATCGTTGTGCTCCAGGATCTCTCTTCAACCTACAAGGATGCACACGTTTATTTCACGCTCATCGAAAACAACATCCTCTTCCCGGCAACAAACGGTGAAGAAGAGCACTCCCTCACCGTCATGAAGATGCTCCACGACAAGGACGACCCGATTCCAGAAGACAAGGGCTGCCTTGGCGAAAAGGAAATTCTCAACCTCCAGGAAGGCATCATCAAAAAGTCAATCACCTTCAAATGGCCGTGGGTTGGCAGAGCACCATATGACTGGCAGACTCTCATCAAAAACTGCCTCATCGTTTCATGGGTTCAGGACAACACAAAGAAAAACGTTCTCCAGACAACCTATGTTGACCTTGGACAGCCGATTGTAAACAGATTCCTCCTCTCAAAGGCAGACGGGAAGAACGGTTCAGTCCAGGCCGGCTCAAGGGCTGATTTCAGGTACAACCTTACAAATATCGGCAACTACAAGGGTTCATACAAGCTGAACTTTGCACACATTGAAGGCCAGAAGTGGGACTACCAGATTCTTGTCGACAGCGTCCCACAGTCACTCGACAACCCGATCGACCTTGCACCAATGAAGACAGCACAGATCGAACTCAGAATCAATGTTCCACCCGACACGGCAGAAAACACAGAGAGCAGATTCAGCCTCACTGTGGAAGAATTTGCCTCAGGCGCCATTGAACGCCAGAACCTCAACCTCATGGTTGAACCGGCAAAACCGCCATCATTTGAAGTAATGAACACCCAGTCGCTCATCGAGGTTGAACCCAACGGCGAATCGTCATTCAACATCACCGTCAACCCGATCAACGAGTACAACAACCCAGTTTCACTCGAACTTTCGACTGAGTCCTCAAAGAATTTCTCGGCAACGTTTGATCCTCCAAACGGCATCCCGCCATTTGAGTGCAAGATCACAGTCAAGGCAAACAACAACATCGAATATCTTGACAACGGCTACAAGCTTACATTTATCGCCAAAGGTTCAGATCAGAAGGGCGACAAGATTGAAAAGACCTTCGACGTCAAGGCAATGGCAAAATCGCTCAAGCTCTGGCTCAAGCCTGACAGAAAAATGATCACTTCATGCGCCATGAACAAGATCTGCCAGCAGACAGAAGTCAAGATCATGATCAGCGGCGACATCCCAGTAAAAGAAGCAAGGTTCGACCTTGTTTATAACGACAAATACCTCGAATACACAATGATCGGCAAAGGCAACCTCTTCCAGAAAAATGGCGGATCACCGACGTTTGAACCGGTCATAAAGCCTGGCAGAATCAGCCTCGCAATCAGAAGAGAGGACAAAGCGGTCACACCGGCCGAAGATGACTACATGTGCTCAATCACCTTCAAGGCATCGACTGACAAGCTTGAAATCGACAACGTCAGAATAGCTCTCGAAAACGTCCAGCTGTTTGGCAATGAGGGCAACAAGATTCTCGTTTTGACAGAAGACACGTCTCTTTCAGTCAGGAAGAACGCACTTCCGCCAGTAGTCCACCTCTACGCTCCAATCAAGCAGGATTCTCCGTGGCCGACCCCTGAAGAACAGGCAAAGCGCAGGGAGATGAAATACTACGTTGACAAAAAGGTCAACCAGGATGCAATTGAAGTCTCAGGCAAGTGCGAATCAGCCGAAGGCGTCAGCCAGCTCACCCTCATGATCGGCAATGAGCCGGTCACTTTGGCTGCAGACGGCTCCTTCTCCTACAGCTACACACTCAAGGAAGGCCCGAACAACATCATCATCATCGCCCAGAACTTCACCGGTGAAACATCGGGTATCAGCTGTGTTGTGGCAAAAGACACGACCCCGCCAGACCTTTACATCAACCAGCCACAGGTCATCTCAATTGAGGGCAGCCTCAAGTACCAGATTTCAACCGGCGACAGAATCATGACCTTCCTTGGCTACACAGACAAGGGATCAAATCTGACAATCAATGGCACAAAGATTCCAGTTCTTGAAGACACAGCCGCACCTGCAGACGACTACACAAGATGGTATTTCAAAAATGATGTCAACCTCAAGGAAGGCCTCAACAAAGTCGACATCACAACATGTGACGAACTCGACAACTGCAGATCGCTGACTTATGAAGTGACCTACGATCCAAAGCTCAAGGGCGGAACCACTACAAAGACGATTCTTCTCTGGCTCGAGCAGACAACCATGATGGTCAACAATGACAAGGTCGTTCTCTCAACTCCACCAACCACAGCTTCACCACCACTTCCGGCAGACCTCAAGGGCAACACCTACATGCCAATCAAGCCAATTGCAGACGCACTCGGTGCTACAGTAGCATGGGACAACGCAACAAAGAAAGTCACCATCAACCACACTATGCCCACCGGCAAAAAGAGGGTCATTGAACTGTGGATAGGTAAGAAGAATGCAAAGATCGACGGCGTTGACACCAAGATCGACGACAAGGGCAAACTCTATCCGGCAATCGTTTCCTCAAAGACAATGCTTCCACTGCGCTTCGTTGCAAACGCAATGGGCGCAAAGGTCGAATACGTTGCCTCAGAAAGAAAGATCATTCTCACTTACCCGGCTCCGTGATTTAGATTTAGCTCCTATCAACACAAAACCCCGGCTTTACCGCCGGGGTTTTTCTTTTTAATGTCACATTTTTATCTGTCTGTCCTGACTATCTTGAATCCCCCGTCCTCAAGCCTGACGACATCTACCCATGGAGGCAAAGGTGTGTCTGGGAGTGAGTCCAGCCTCTCTGGAAGCGTTTCTTTCAAGTAATCCAGACAAATCATCCCCAATTGGTCATTCGTCCAAAAAATCGATACAAGCTTTCTTTTTTCAACTCTTTTGAGTGCAATTCTGATTCTGAAAAGCGAAATCCCGGTTTCAGGGAAAACAGATTTTCTGATTGCCCTCAAATCATACCTTACACATCCAAGACCATCACAAAGCAATGGCAAAGCCAAAAGCATCAACCTTTCTGTCACCCCAAGACCCAGGCCCCTTTTTTCAACCGCTTCCACCACCTTCCAAACACGCACCTGAAAGGCAAAGCCGGATACTTCCATAATCAAACCTCCCTGATATGATTTGCCGGTATATCAGCCGACGCTTATGATTGTGGTTCGATTTGTCAGTCAAATAATTAAAAAAGAGGATAAGCTAAAAGCTTAAGCATTTATCAGACATAAAATAAAAAAGCCCCCGATTATCGAGGGCTTTTTTTCGGTAGTGTAGGTTTATGGGATGATGGTGAAAGTGATCGGCTGAGAGTTGCTTGTCCAATTGACGGTGTTCACGGTTGCGCCGTTAACAACGACTTGCTTTCCGTAAATCTCTTCGACAAGTGTTCTCATTGGAATCATTGTTCTGCCAATATTCTTTGTGTAGATGTTCTTTGATCCAGCCTTGTTGGTAGCAGAAACAATGATTGGGGCACTTGGCATTGTGATCACCTTCTGTGTCGGTGCTCCACCATTGACTGGAAGAGTTGTTATCTGTGCAAGCTTTTCACCGATGACACAGGTGATGCTGACCATATCACCATTGCTCTTTGTGAACTTGATCGTTACATCTTTGACTGAACCGTTTGCATTTGTTGTATAAGAAACTGTTCCGCCAAAGAGCTTTTCACCAAGATCACGGAATCCGACCATTGTTGAGTTGTTGATGATGTCTGTTACAGCCGTGAGGTTCTGCACGGTAGCAGTTCCACACTTATCTGTAAGTGTTCCTTGCTGAGAACCGACGTTTACTACAAGGATTCTTGGGCATGAACCGATGATTGTAAGAGTCTGTTCAACAACATTCTTTGCCGATGAGTTGTCCTTAGCCCTGATAACAACGGTGTTTGATCCGCTGTTGATCTGGATTGTCGCAACGTAGTTGCCTGCAGCGTTGACTGTTGCAGGAATGCCGTTGACGGTGACTTCAGAAATGCCATTGGCATCGGCAACCTTGATCTCAATTTGATAAGCCATCGATGTCGGAACAGATGTTCCGTTTGCTGGTGGATTGACTAGTGTGATCGTCGGTGGGACGTTGTCGACAGCCTCGATTGTAACCTGTGCCATGCCTGAAAGTCCAAACGCCTTGGCAATGACTGCACCTACTGAACCCGGTGTTCCTGTTGCAATGAAGGTGCCGTTGGAAATTGTTCCAAGTGTTGGTGGCTGGACTTCCCAAGTGAACGTCACGTTGGAAACCGGTGCGCCTGTTGAGGTATAGGCAACGGCTGTAAATGTCTGGACGGTTCCCTGGGCAAGCTTGACGACTGCCGGTGTAAGCTCAATTTTTGTTACCTGAACAATGTTGGCAACCGCAGAGGCAAACTTTGTGCCTGACTGGACTGTGATTACAGAAATGCCTGGCTGGGCAGCGATGAACAGACCGGTTGATGAAATTGTGCCTGTTGTTGGCGGGTTTACCGACCATGTAAATGATGCGCCCTGGATTTCGTAGTTGTTCTTGTCGTAGGCTTTCGCTGTGAACTGGGTTGTTCCGCCAATGTTCATCGTGACGCTTGCCGGGACAATTTCAATCCTGTCAATGTCTGAAGCTCTCTTGACAGTAATGGTTGCTGTACCGCACATTCCTGCTGAGCAAGCCTTCACAGTTCCGGTGCCTTCGATGCTGCCGGCTGTGAATGTGCCGTCAGAAGCAAATGTTCCGAGTGCTGCCGGCTCAACTGTCCATGTAATCGGTGCATTCATCGGATTGTTCATGCTGTCGTAGGCCTGCGCAGTGAATTTCTGCTGGCTTCCGGTTGCGATGACTGCCGATTGCGGTGTGATCTGTATTCTGTCCGGTCTTGTCATGACTGATACGGTTGTCATGCCTTCCTTGCCCGATGCCCTTGCGTAGACATGTGCTGTCACGCCAGGATCCATCGGTGCGGTGTAAAGACCGTTCTGGTTGATTGTTCCAAGGTCTGCCTGCCAGGTGAATGTTACGCCTGGAATTGCAGCGCCCTGTGCATCAAATGCCTGCGCAGTAAAGAGCTGCTGGCTGTTTGGTGTAAGTGCCACTGTTGGTCCCGGTGTTACGACAATCTTTGTTATTGCGATTGCCGGACCGGTGTTGATGTTGATGCATCTGCAGATTGACGGATCGTCCTGGAGATAAACCTTCACTGTTGTCACGCCTGCTGTTGCCGAGAGATTGAGAACAACCGAGGCAAGACCCTGGTCGTTTGTCTGGACGAGGTTTGGTGAGCTGAATGCAGATGGTGGGTTCACGGTTGAGACGATTTCGAACCTTACGTAAGTATTCGGAAGTCCGTTTGAGTCAGCCATGAGCTGGGCAACAATTGAGGTTGCCTGGCCTGCGGTTGCGAGTGCATCTTTGCAGGCGCATGGCGGATCGGTGTCAAGCTGTGGGGCAATCTGCGGAGAGATGATGTTGAGTTTTGCCTGCTTGAGGTCTTTGTTTGCGATGATTTCGTAAGGATCAGACAGGATTGGTGTCTGTTCCTGCGATGTCTGCACCCAGAGCTGGTAGTTTCCTGCTTTTTCCGGGTTCCTGACAGCGCCCTTGCTTGATGCGCCGAACTGTCTTCCTGGCCTGTTGAGGGTCATGATGACATCCGGTGTTGTCGGGTCATTGTCTGGATCAACAGCAACATCAACCGGGGTTGTGAAGACGATCTGCCAACCATAGGCGCCACCGGTGATTCTGATCTGTGGGGCTGACCTGAGGGCGACAGCTCTGTAAATTGTGTAGGATTCCGGGATGACCGGGCTTGAGCACTGTGCCTGTGTGATGCCGGTTGAGATTGCTTCGACGAGTGATTCTCCGGCAACTTCTTCAAAGGTGTCGTAATCGGCGGTGATGATGTCGCCTTCTGTGACAACGTGTGCCGAGAAGATGATTTCACCGGTCTGGTAGTTGATTGTGTAGTCAGAACCTTCACGAAGCAGGTACGGGTTCTTCGGATCGATCATCGGCGCTCTCCACAGCCTGAAGCAGTAGTTGAGCGGATCGATCTTTGGATCAACTGCCGGGTAGTGAAGCAGTTTTCCGATACCTCTCTGTGTGTCCACGTAGACGTGCTCGTCCTTGTGGGCGACAGTCTTGCACGGATCGAGGTCTGAACCGAGTGCGGTCTTGCTTGGTGCATACTTGTAATCGGCAAGAACGATTTCGTACGGTCTGAGCGCTCTTCTGAATCTAACCATGCCTGACGGAAGATCCATCTCGTAGTCGGCGCAGTTGTATTCGACAAGCTGGGTTTCCATGCCGCCACGAGTTCTCCA
>CAZXEH010000042.1:0-5592 GCA_964639885.1 uncultured Caldisericales bacterium
CGCCCCTGTATCCGCTTTCAATGAGCTTCTTCGCATTGTCCCAGGCTCCGCCTGCATTTGCCATGAAGATGGCAAGAATAACGCCCATGAGCGTTGCTCCTGCAAGCATTCCACCAAGACCTTTAGCACCAAGAGTATAATACACAATAAACGGAATTGCTACCATGAGGATAGATGGGAAAATCATCTTGAGCAGACCGCCGTTTGTTGTGATGGATACGATTTTTTTGTAGTCTGGATCAGCCTCGCCCTTTAACAAACCGGCAATTTCCTTGAACTGCCTTCTTACTTCGGCCACAACGAGGTTTGCAGTCAAACTGACGGCACGAATCGTTAGCGCGGAGAAGAGAACGGGCATTGCAATGCCGATGAACGCTCCAGCCAGTACGTTGATGTCTAGAAGGTCAATGTTTGTGAGTTTGGCTGCGTGGGTGAAGGCAGAAAAAAGTGCCAGAGCAGTAATCGCTGCTGAACCGATTGCGACACCCTTTCCCATTGCGGCTGTTGTGTTGCCAAGCGAATCAAGGCTGTCCGTTATCTCCCTGACTTCCGGGTCAAGCCCGCTCATCTGGGCGATACCACCGGCGTTGTCAGCAATCGGGCCGTAGGCATCAACAGCTAGCGTTGTTGCAAGGGTGGCAAGCATTCCCACACCTGCCAGGGCTGTTCCAAACATCCCCAGTCCGTCAACCTTGTATGCAAGGAAAAGCGCTGCAGCGATGAAGATGATTGAGAAAACCGTCGACTCAAAACCGACGCCAAGGCCAGCGATGATGTTTGTGGCGGGTCCGCCGTTGCTCTGGTCCGCTATGAATTTGACCGGTTTTGCAGCCGTGTAATAGTTTGTGACAATGCCGATGAGGATTCCGGCAACGAGGCCGCCTGCGATTGCGTAGAAGGCTCCGAGGCTTCCCGTCACCTCAAGCGAAATCCAGAAACTTGCACCAAGACACAGCACTGATGCGATGATGGTTCCAAGCTGAAGACCAAAAGCTGGGGCTATCTTCCCAGACCTCGCTGCCAGTTTTGCAATGATGATTCCAAGGATGGAGGAAAAGAGACCTGCAGAGATGATAAGGAGGATCAGCTTGACCCTGACCGGATCGAAGGCGTTATCCAAAACGGTGATGACGAATGCTGAAACGATTGCGCCAACGTATGATTCATAGAGGTCAGCTCCCATTCCGGCGATGTCTCCCACGTTATCGCCAACGTTGTCAGCGATGACTGCTGGATTTCTTGGGTCATCCTCAGGGATGTTTGCCTCTACTTTTCCAACAAGGTCAGCCCCGACATCGGCAGCTTTGGTGAAGATTCCACCGCCCACACGCGCAAAAAGGGCAACGAACGAGGCGCCTACAGAGAAACCGACCATCATGCCCACAACCTGCTGGGCTGGAAGGATTGGTTGGAAAATGAGGTAAATGAGAGAGATGCCGATGACGCCAAACGATGACACCACCAGACCCATGACTGCTCCGCCTGAGAACGCAATTTCCAAGGCTTTCCCAACACCTTTTGAAGCTGCGGCCTGGGTTGTCCTCGTGTTTGCAAGGGTCGCCACATTCATCCCGAAGAAACCGGCAAGAATTGAGAAAATGGCGCCGCAAACGAAGGCGAGAGCAGAATACCAGCCAGTGATCCAGATTATGAGCGCGCCAAAGGGGATGGCGGCAATGGACATGTACTGGTATTCCTTGAACAGAAAGGCAAACGCTCCGTCACGGATGGCTTTTGAAATCTTCACCATAACAGGGTTTCCAGGATCAGAACGTTTGATAAGCATGGCCAAAACAAAAGCCAGAACCAATCCAACAAGTCCTGTCAGAGGAACGGCAAATTCCCAATTGATCATCGGTAACCTCACTTGATCAGATGGTGGGCTGGACAGGATTCGAACCTGTGACTTCTTCCGTGTGAGGGAAGCGTTCTACCGCTGAACCACCAGCCCTGAAAGACAAATGAATTTTATTAAATCTTGCCTTTATTGTCAACCACAATGGGAATTGTTCTCAATATGATGTTTTATTATTAAAATCAGGAATATCGAGCGTTAAATCTTTGTAATGGTCGGTTAACATTAAGGAGTATAATTGTAACATGAAACAAAGAATTGTTGGTATCATAGGCGGAATTGTTCAAGCGGTTTTCTTTGGAATAGCTTTGTTCGACTATAAATATGCCCTTCGAGATTTTGCATGGCCCATTATCCTGATATCTCTGTTGTGGATAGTACAAACAATTTCAAAAAACAACAATCATAAGTCAATAAACCTACTGTACTCATGGGCGTTATCATTTGTTTTTACTGCAACTGTTCTTCCAGAACTGGTAAACTACCTTTTTTTCAACCAGCGCAATCTGCTGTCTTTGCTGGGTTTAATTCCTTTGCTTACATCAATTCTTGCAATATTTCTTGTTGTTAAGATCGATGAACAACCACATGAAGCAATAAGAATATGATATGGTGAACACTCAAATGAAACAAAAGATTATCGCGACATCCGGTGGAATTGTTCTGGTTATCATGGGAGCGCTGGGGTTTGTTCTCGGTTACGAAATACTTCCCCTCTGGCATCGGATTATGGTGATCATTTTAGGGGCTGCCTGGATTATTACCGGCTGGAGAATCGGGCAGAAGGTACTGAGAAGAATCAACATCACAATTGCCTCAATTATTGTTGTATGCTCGCTCCTTGAGTTTATCATCCCGAGTTTTCTAGTTTTTTCAATCGGTACAGGAATGAAATTTTTTGCCATTCATCCTTATCTTTCGGCAATTTTTGGCATTACGCTGTTTCTGTTTGCCATTATCGAAAAAATATCAAAGCAGACCATTGCAGTGATTATGGTTCTGGCTTGTGTCTTTAATATTGGGTGTGGAAACAAATTCTCATACAAATATGAGACAAATCCAATCGATGGTAGTTTTACTTCATTTCCAGATGTGAGTTTCGATGTTGTCTCCGATATCCATGTCTACGACAGGACGCTTGGGGTAACCGGCAAAGCTTTTGAATACTACCTTGAGCACGACAGGAAGGACCTTATTCACTCACAAGAGCTGCTGGATGCAGCAACATCGGCCACCTCATCGCCAATTCTGCTTGTAACCGGCGATCTGACCAAGGACGGAGAGAGGCGGTGCCACTCAATCGTTGCCGACAAGCTCAGGGAAGTTGAGAAACAGGGCAGAAAGGTTTACGTCATCTGCGGCAACCACGACATCAACAACCCTGACGCCATGAGGTTTGATGGCGACAAAAAGGAGCCTGTCGAAACAATCCAGCCCGACGATTTCAGGAAAATCTATGCCGACTTTGGCTACGATGAAGCGGTGATGAAGGACACAAACTCGCTTTCGTACGTGGCTGAACCGGTTCCCGGCCTCTGGTTGCTGGCAATTGACTCAACAGACTCTGCCGACAATTTCAAAAACGGCAAACCAAACGTGAACGGCAAACTGAGTCAGGCAAGGATTGACTGGATTGAAAATGTCCTCGTTGAGTCAAAGAAGCAGAAGAAGGCAGTCATTGTCATGACCCATCATGGAATGATCGAGCATTATGAAGGCCAGGAAAAATACTTTGGCGACTACCTGCTTGATGACAGGGATGAGATTGCAACAATGCTGACAAAATATGGAGTGAAAACGGTTTTTACCGGTCATTACCATGCAAACGACATAACCGAGAAGGATTTCGACGGCAAGCCACTTTTTGACATTGAAACCGGTTCGCTTGTGACCTGGCCGAATTCTTTCAGACATGTCCAGATAAAAGCAAACACCATGAATGTTTCAGTGTCCATGATTGCAGAGCTGTCAGGTGTGCCTGATTTTGAAAGCAGATCGAGAACGGAAGCTTCAAGAGGAATAATTACAATTGGCAAAGAAGTGATGGAGTCACTTGATATTATGGGAATGAAAATGAACAAGGCTGAGATTGATGAAATTAACCCGCAAATTTCAGAGGCTTTCCTTGCCCATTACAAGGGAAACGAGCACTTTGAAGGGAAAGACAAGATAAAGTACAAAGGCCTCAGTGTTGTAGGCAAGATGGTTGTCGGCAGGCAAGGGCCTTTGGTTGTTTCGCAATGGAACGACCTTCCGCCTGACGACTGGAACGTTGAGATCAACCTTGAGACCGGAAAAGTCCAGTGATTATCTGAACCACTCAAAGGTGAGGAATTTGCCGGAGTCGGTTTCTATTGTTGCAAGATAGATTGAACCGGCTGCAAGTTTTGGGATTGATGCCGAAATTTTGCTCTCACCGGATTCAAGGGCTTTTCTGCTGAAAAGTTCGGTTATCAGAGGTATTTTGCCACCTGCGACTTTGAAGATTTTGAGGATTGCCATCTCGTGATCATCGGTCGAAGAAGTGAGCACGAGCGTGTCTCCTTCTCGTTTGAGGGTTAATGGGTGATCAATTTCTGAAGTTTTTTCTTCCAGCAGGCATTTGAGCAGGTCACAGTCGTTTAAAACCTCTTCCACGCTTGCCTTTGCGTGCTCACTGTCAATGAAAACCGAGGATTCGTCAGCAATCTGGACGCAAACGGCTGTCCTTGGGTAGCACTTCTGCTGCAACGTCCAGATTTTTTCGATGTTTTCACTGTAGGTTTCTTCGGTCATCAGTAGATCGAGTTTGTGTCTGTCCAGTCCAAAATGAGTTTCAGAAAGGTTTTCTCTTGGAATTGAAAAAGCCTCGTGGTCTGGGGTTGTGATGTAGAGGAAATCGTTTGTGGCAAGGACTCTTCTTGGTCTCATCGGTTTTCCCTCAGCAAGGATGGGGTCGCCGGTAATTTTTGTTATTTCAAATGATCTTGCCTGCCCGCCCCAGGAGGCCCAACCACCTTCTTTCCACAAAACCACAACACGGTTGTTGCCAGTGTCTGCGATCCAGAGGCCAGACTCTTCGGCGTAAACATCCTCAGGCTGTTTGAGCGTCTTGCCGATTTCATCCCACCGCTTGGGTGTTTCGATCTTGTTCAGTTCTTCATCAAATATCGAAATTTCGCCGTTTTGGGAAAGGATGTAGAGTTTTCCTTCCGACCAGCTCATCGATGCAGGGTTTTTCACCGATGCCTCGAATGTAACTGACAGATCGTACTCACAGGCGACAACCTTGCCTGAGGTGAAACACAGATAGGTGTAGGAGTCGCCGACAGCAAGCGAGACCGGATTTTCTTTGCCAAAACCGGCTTCGGCCATCGTTATCTTGCTTTGAATCTCGCCGTTGCTTCCAATGACGGTGTATGACCGGTCAGCCATATTAAGTGAATGGATCTGGCTGTTTGAAACCTGGATTCTTTGGGGTCTGAACGGGAACGCAGGCTTGCACTTGATCGCCGAACCGACAAAACCAGCAAAACCTCCGTCTGGCGTGTAGTGGAACATCAGTTGTTGGGTGTTATCGCAAACGGTTATGAGGTTGCCGTCTGTTGCAAGTTCGTCACCGTGGCAAACACAGCCACAGCCGGCATAAGTCATGAGCTTGATTGAGGCAAGGCTTGTTTGGGGTGTGATGAAGATAAGTGCGAAACCAAGAAGAAGGAGTTTTTTCACGGAAGCTGGGTTTCGGTGCTTGAAGGAGT
>CAZXEH010000043.1:0-5393 GCA_964639885.1 uncultured Caldisericales bacterium
TTGAAGAGATTGATTTCAGCCTGTTTTTGCCATAGACAAAAATTTGGCTGTCGTTCATCAGTGGCATGCCAGTTACATCAAAGTCCATATACTGAACCCAAATTTCTTTGCCATCACTCCCTCTGGTGGCAACCTGGTTTGGCATGACAAGCGAGATGAACCTGTCAACCTTGGCAATTGGAGATTTTACGGTCTGGTTTTTCTCTTTGACCCTGACAAGCAATGTTCCATCATAAAGCAATGAATAAGTGTTGTTGTTAGAGCAGTTGAAGAAGATGTTGCCTTTGTCGCCACCAAGCGGGATGGCTGCGATAGAACCGTTTATCGATCCATCCAGCTGCAAATCCCAAACCTTGTCCAGTTCCGGGATTGAGATGCAGACAACTTTGCCATCCGTTGTCCCTACCACCATCTTCTTCGAGTTCATAATGGTTGGTGGAGCCGTAAGCATTCCTGAAATTTTGTAAGTGTTCTCCGGTCTGGTTTTGCCGGTAGCGAGAGTATCAATGCTGAACAGCGAGATCAGTCCTGAATTGTCACTTGTTATCAGTTTTCCGTTGACAGCTTGAAGGGTTTCGATTGTGTTGTCAGTTATCTTGGTTTTCCATTTGATTGTGCCGTCAAAGGCAACACCTGCAATCTCGCCGTTTGACAATCCTGCAATTGCCAGGTCCCCGATAATTACCGGGTTTGCAACCATCAGGATTCCGAATTTTACCGAAGCCGAAACAGACAGATCATTGAAATCTGTTGAACCGAGGTATCCTGTCTTGCCGGCATTTCCTCCGATCAGATCAGGATTGTCTGATGGTTTCCCGATAACCAGAACGCCTTTGAACTGATAGCTTTCCTTGTCGTTGAAAACCGTGATGGTGTATGGATGTTCTCCCGTGGCATCTTTACCGGGTGAGGCCATGAAGTTGAGCTCGTAATAGTTGTCCCTGAGTGTTTCAATCGTTGAGGTTTTGATATTGTCAGGAATACCATCAACCTTTCCCTTGAAATCGGTTTGCTTGAATGGTACGCCGATGGCAACCTTTGCAAAAACCTGGTTTTCGGTGCCGACAACAACAATTCCTCCAAGATAAAGGTCAACAACCTTCTTGCTTCCCTGACCATCGCAACGGATGAAAAGAAGGAGAGAGGCCACAATCAGGCATACCACAACAGCAATGCCAACGTAGAGAATCCATTTTTTCATAAACCGTATTTTATTAGCAATGGGTCAAATTTCAACTCTAGAACTGTGTTTTTTCGGTAGATTTACTGGTTTTGAAACAATAGTGACATTTTTACCCCCAAAAGTCATTTTGACCCGAAAATTAAGCGAATATTTATCTGATTTGATTCACGGAACACCAATAGACAAGGTTCTTGAACCAGCGTCCCAAGCAACGCCACCGCCTACTGTTTTTGAGAACAACCTTGCAGTAACATAGAGTGTGCCATTGATTATCGTGGCTGGAGGGTTGCTTTCCATCATTATTCCAGAAACGGTTGCAGTTTTTGCTCCAACACCGATTGTTGACTTGTGTCTGCCCAGGGTGATATCAGTTTTCTTTGTTACATCATTCCAACTCACCTTGGCGCCAAAAAAGCCGGCGAATTCACGCAAAGGTACCATTGAACGATTGTTAATCATCGTTACAGTCTTGTTAAGCTCCAATTTGTCCGTGTTTACATAGACTTCAGTCTGACCAATAATATTAGTGACCGTGCAATCACGAAATACATGAAATCCAGTTTCTATAAGGGGAGAAGATGAGGATTTGCCTGAGACGCTGAAGGTTGTCTTGCCGGCTCCCAACTGAATTTCAAGCTGAAAACGGTTATCAATACATTTAATCTTTTGCACAAGTGTTGTAGAATCGTCAAGAGTTATAGCCACTTCTGATGGCGAAAAACCGACAGTTCTACCTTCGAGAAGAATTGAACTCGATCTTGTGTGCATGCCTGAAAGGGGATAATCAACAATTATTCTTGGTTCTTCCGCGTTTACTGTCGTTATTCCAAAAGCCACAACAAAAATCAGCAGTATTTTACAAAAATGTGACTTTACATTCATCAGGTTATAACTTTTTCTCATCTGTTTCATTCTAGTATTAAATAGACATGAGAACAACATCAGGTTCAGGAAGTCTGGAAGGTGGCCTCAAAGCTCTGGCCGAACCTACAAGGTTTCTTATCGTTGCTATGCTTGCCAAATATGGAAAATTGAATGTGGGTCAGCTGGTTTCAGCACTCGGAATACCGCAGGCCGGTGTGTCTCAGCATCTTCGCGTGCTGCGCTATCAGGGTGTGGTTGAAGTCGAGAGGGCCGGACAATGGGCTTACTATATGATTGTTTCACGCAGATTGGAAACAATCACTAAAAGTCTCCAGGAGCTCCTTTCGGGATTATTCACCATTCCGGCTGAACTGGCGGCATCAATAGAAGCGCAGCTGTCAAAACCCCATCAGATTCCATAATAATCAGCAATCTTGAGCCAATTTCAGGCAATTGATTAACCATGCAGTTCGTGGTATTATTTTGGCTATGATGATGAAGAAGTTAATAATATTGATGGCTTTTATTACTGCCACCTCGTTTCAGCCATTGTTAGCAGAGAATACGACTGATTGCGAAGAATGGGTAATGTTCAACCATGACCCTGCAAGGACCTGTCTGAGTGCCAACCAGGCAGCACCGCCGTTCCTTTACAGGACAGCGTACCAGGCAACTGCGGGTATCAGGGGCTCAATTGCAATCACTTCAAGATATGCCGTCGTCGGTTCGGATGACGGTAAAATTTACTGTTATGATACCGATTCGTTCAGGATCAAATGGTCATTCAAAACCGACAACATGGTCAGAAGCTCGCCGGTCATCGCCGGTAATGTGACAGTCTGCGGCTCGGATGATGGAACAATGTACTGCATTGGCCTTGAGAGAGGCGATCTCATCTGGTCATACAAAACAGGTGGGTTCATAAGATCATCGGCGCTTGTTGTAAACAACAAGGTTTATTTTGGGTCGCTTGATTTCAAGGTTTACTGTGTTGACATTCTTTCAGGCAAGAAAATTTGGATTGGCCAGACTGGCGGCGAAGTTCACGGTTCACCAACATACGTTGAGTCATCAAAACTTGTGGTGATTGGCTCGCAAAGCAAGTCCCTCTATGCCTTTGACGCGGAATCAGGCAGGCTGGCATGGTCGTTTGAGACTGGTTCAGAAGTTTATGCTTCATGCTCAACTGCCGATGACAGAATATTCTTTGGCACAGATGGCGGCAAATTTTACTGCCTTGACAAAACTGGCAAGCTGCAGTGGTCAAAGGATGTCGGAGCACACATCTGGGCAACCCCTGCCCTCATCGAAAACAAGGTCATCATACCCTGTGGCTACGACAAGGTTGTGAGGTGCTTCTACCAGGATTCAGGCGAACTCGTCTGGGATTACAGAACCGACAACTGGAATTATTCATCACCGGCAATCGGCGGCAAATTCGTTTTCTTCGGCTCTGACGACCAGAAGCTCTACTGCCTCAACTGGAAAACTGGCCGCGAGGAATGGAAAGGTGATCTTGGCTACATCATCCAGGCATCACCGGTCATCTACTGTGAAGCTGTTTACGTTGGCACCTGGGGTGGAACCGTCCAGGTTTTCCATCCTGGCCCAATCCTTCAGGTTGACCCGCAAGAACTTGACTTTGGACAGGTGGAGCTTGGTTCGACGCCGTTCATGGACATGACCATCAAAAATGCAAGGGCGGATGCTTTTGTCACCCAGCTCGAGGGAAAGATTTCAACCGAGGATACACACCTTTCATTGTCAGCAAAAGAGTTCTTTGGCGTTGAAAACCAGTCAGAGAAAAAAATAAGAATAACCCTTGATCCGGCAGGACTCGATGCCGGCAACCACCAGGCGCTTGTAAACATCACCTCCAATGGTGGTGACTACAACATGGTGGTCAGATGGAAACTCGTCACACCTGCGCCTCCATGCATGAAGGTAGAGCCGACCACCCTTGATTTCGGATACCTCAACAGGGGCGACGAATCCAAGAAAATAATCACCCTCCATTTCGATACCGACAGGGAAGTCCAGGGCATGGTCATGGGCGAGGACAGGTGGATCGATGTTGAACCGGTCACCTTCCAGACTGTTGGCAAGGCAGCGCTCATCACCGTTTCGATAAATGCCAGCAGAATCCCTGCCGGTACAGAGGCAGTTGGAAGAATAGTCCTTGCAACCAAAGACGAAGTTTGCCAGCAGGTCAGCGTTCAGGTCAGAGTTGCAACAGAACAAAAAATCATCCTTTCAATGCAGGTCGGCTCAACAATCGCCTACCTCAACCAGAGACCGGTCGAGCTCGAAGCACCACCATACATCACAAAAGAAGGCAGAACAATGGTTCCTGTCAGATTTGTCTCGGAAGCCTTCGGCGCAAACGTAAAGTGGGACGCAAAGGAAAAGAAAGTAACAATCTCCCGCTTTGACACAACGCTGGAAATGTGGATCGGCAACAAGAGGATGCTTGTTAACGGAACCCAGAAAGACCTTTCAAGCCCGCCTGAAATCAAGGGTGGAAGAACATACCTCCCGTTCAGGGCGATTGCAGAGGCAATGGGAGCCGAAGTGTACTGGTACGGTGACAGCAAAACCATCAGGATGGAGTTCAATCCATGAGTTTGCGTCGGTCAATAACCGACGTGTCAGCCCAGCCAAGATCAAATCCGGAAGCGCTCAAGGCATTGATCAAGGCGAGCGCATGGCTCACCGGCTCTGGAATTCAGGAAGCTGAAACCGAACATGCAGGAGGATTCTACGCCTGGTTCTCCTCAATGGACAGAACCTACTCCTACCTTTACTCAGAAATCACCGGATATGCAATCACCACCCTGCTTTTTCTGGACAGGGTGCTGCCGTACATGTCCAGAGACATATTTGCAGATTATGCAGCCTCATGGCTTGTCGATCAGGCATGGGTTCCAGACCAGGGCGGATTCATCGCCAAATTCTATCCAGTCCAGAACCGTGTCTTGAGACAGATTTTCACTTTTGACACCGGCATGATCCTCAACGGTCTTGTCAATCTCTACCAGGAAACCGGCAACAGCTATTTTCTCTCGGTTGCCTCGGGTGCCGTCGATTTCATCACTGACAAAATGCGCTCCGGCAATGGAATGCCGTATCCTATCTACGACCTGGACTCAAACGAATTCATCTGCGACAAAAAACACTGGAGCACAGACATCCAGCCCTACCTTGGCAAGTGCGCAATAGGCCTTCTCAATTACGCAGACACGGTCATGAGCGACCGGGTAAGGGACTATGCAAGCCAGATGCTTGAGTGGGTTCACTCATGGGCACAGGAAAAGCCGGAAGGTGCAGCATCAAGGGATGAAAAGGC
>CAZXEH010000044.1:0-5008 GCA_964639885.1 uncultured Caldisericales bacterium
ATGGCGAAGTAGGCCGGAGTATTCATCCCCCAGTCACCATTGTCCGTCGACGACTGGCTGAAAGATAAGCTGGCAACGCTACCCAAATCGCTCAAATCGACCCATTGCCATGTGTTGACGATGGAGCCGTTGCTGGCCAGATAAAATTCCTTGAAGCCTACTGCGTCGCTCGCACTATTGTAACCGGTAATCGTAAGGCAAAACCAATCGTTCGCGCCAAAGGCTCTGGCTTGTGCGTTGCCGTTTTTGATGGTGTAATAGGCATACGCTGTATTCGTGAAATAGGCTCCCGCAACGGTTTGGGGAGTCGCGAAAGAGATGGTCGGAGCCATAATATAATAGTCCATCGTCAGCGACACGGCATAGGTGCTCGTCGTATCAATGGTCCCCGTGGTCTTTGTAGCGCCGGTCTGGGATTTTACGACTCCGCCACCGGTGATGGCTCCGTATTGGTGAAGGTAATTTTGGTCTACTCCGCCGACATTCCCGTAGTCGGCGTTGTCGATCACTTTCGAATAAGCCCAGCCTTCCCAATAGGGGCCGTACTTGTCACTGGTGTAGTAATTGTTGAATGTAGCCCCGTTCGTGGTGAAGGTCCGATTGGCCGATGTGGACGGCAAAAGATTAGCGCCGTTTTCATAGTTTTCACTGCCAAACGTCAGGCTGTCAAAGTTGGCGACCGTATCGGCCTGAACCAAACCGCAAGACAAATACCATCCCAAGAACGCCCCCAGAAAGGAACGTTGGAAGAATTTCAAGTCGCATTGCATCGCTACGCTGCCTCCGTCAAAAAAAATTACAACAACTGAGAAATATTTTACACGTCAAAAATCGGTCACTACTTCGCCGTCTGCCCTGGTGCAAATCGCGGCCAGAGTTTCCAAATTCATCGTTTCCTGGAGAAATCGTACGCTGCTATCGGCAAAAAGGCCGCTAGCGCCGCCCGGATGTTTGCTGCGAATATCGTTTTCGACGGCAGGTGCTTTGTTAATGGCATACGCCTGATCGAAGATATTCAACCCATTGATCCATTGTCCATCCTCGAAATCGCTGTCTTCCGAGATCATCAAGGTATTCGAGAGGCCGTCGCGAATGTCGGCGGCCGACAATGCACGATTGTAAAGCATGGTGCCTTTGGGAGGGTTGTTGGTGCTAAGGATTCGCTCGCCGTAAATGCCGCCATAACGGCACGGGCCGCGGCCGTTCTGCAATTGTTCTCCGCCGGGCACGCTCGGACAAATGTAAACTGAAAGCACTGTTGCGGCCGCAGATGTATTTTCGCTTGCATCAAACGCCTTGCTCAAATCCAGTCGATTGTAGAGAGGCTCTTGCTCAATGTAGGGCAACAAAAAAACCGACCATGCTAATTGACGCCCGCTGACACCATACCTTTTCTTGGTTTTTGGATTGATCATCGCGCGATGCTCGATGCCGCCGGGGGGAAAGACCTCCATAGCTGCAAGGTAGTTGTGCAATCCAATTCCAATCTGATGCAGGTTGTTGCCGCATTGAATCCGCCGTGCCGCCTCGCGGGCCGATTGCACGGCCGGCAACAAGAGCGAAATCAGAATGCCGATGATCGTAATGACCACCAGCAATTCCACGAGCGAAAAGCCCACGCTGCGCGTTTTAAGGGTATGCCGAGCCATGACCGAATCACCGCACGAACCGATTCCAATGCTTCGGGCGATGCACAAAACCGCATAGGGTAATGCAATCACGAAAAAACAAAGGGGAATCGATCGAACGCGGTTTCCTTAAAAACCGATTTCGCTAACGGCCTCTCTCCCTCGCCTTGGGCCGCGAGTTTTCACGCTGGTAGGTCTTCTGGCTCCCGAGTTCGGGCCGACCCAGCCTTCTCACCGCCAAAAAGCGGTAATGGCCAATCAGAACGGGTCGTCCTACTTCCTCGGTTACAGCGGCGGGGCCGCCCCGGATTTACACCGGTGTTCCCTGTTTGTCGGCCGCTTCCACCGAAGCAACCGACCACCAACGCACACGATAACGGCTCTCAATCTAGCAGATCCGACCGGGCTGTCAAGAACATGGTGCGAAAAATGAGGAGACCTGCAAAGTCCTTGGCCAGGAAGGAGAGGAACTGTCATCCTGAGCGAAGCGAAGGATCTCGTTGGGGTATTGGAACTTGCATAAGTTCATAGAGATTCTTCGCTTCGCTCAGAATGACTACTTTTTTTCTTACTTTGCAGTTCTCCTATGCAAATAATGAGAAAAGCCGAGCCGGCAAGAGGGTCAGAAAAATTTTCAACAAAAAACCGCTTGCGGCTTCGCCGGCCAAACCGGCTGAAACCGCAAGCGGTTAGTTTTTTTGAAGCCTTGCGAAGCCGAAAGCGGCTTGTCCGACGATGGTAAAGACTAATGCTACCTAGTCTAAAAACCCGACCAATTCCTGGCTCCGCGACGGCTGCTGAAGCTTGCGGACGGCCTTGGCCTCGATCTGACGGATACGTTCGCGGGTTACCTTGAAAATGTGGCCCACTTCTTCCAACGTGTAGCTGTAGCCGTCACCCAAGCCATAGCGAAGCTTGATGATTTCGCGTTCGCGATAGCTCAAGGTCTTCAAAACCTTGGCAATGCGGCTGCGCAACATCCCTTGGGCCGCGCCAATGGCCGGGCTACGAGCACCGCCGTCCGGCAGCAAGTCGCCGAAGTGGCTGTCTTCGCTATTGCCGACCGGCCGATCCAAGCTGATCGGGTAGCGGCTCATCGCCAACACGCGGCGCGCCTCTTCGACGCACGTGTCGCTGGCCTTGGCCGTTTCCTCGATCGTGGGCTCGCGCCCGAGCTTCTGCAACAGCTTGCGCGAAACGTTCCGCACACGCGACATCGTTTCGACCATGTGGACCGGAATGCGAATCGTCCGGCTCTGATCGGCCACGGCCCGGGTGATGGCCTGGCGGATCCACCATGTGGCATACGTGCAGAATTTGAAGCCGCGGCGATACTCGAACTTGTCCACCGCCCGCATCAAGCCGGCGTTGCCTTCCTGAATCAAGTCCAGGAAGCTCAGGCCGCGGTTGCGATACTTTTTGGCGATCGAGACGACCAATCGCAGGTTGCCTTCCGACAAGCCGCGCTTGGCCTCTTGGTATTGGGCGTAAATCTGCTTGAGATACGCCACTCGTTTGCGAAGGCTGGTGGGCGATTCTTGCGTCGCGCGGAGAATGTTGCGATATTCGGTCACCCAAGGCTCGCGCTGCTTGCCGCGCGTCTTGTTCAAGGGATCGGCGTTGCTCTGGCGAATCCGCTCGCGAAGCTCATCGACCCGGCGGCTGAACTCCTCCAGAGTCTTGATCATCGGCTCGATCCGCTGCGTCCGCAGACCCAACTCCTCGACGAGATGGACGGCCCGACGGCGGCGGCGGCCCAAACGGCGCCATGCGGCCCGGCGCTGGGCCGAATCACGCGATTTGCTCGTCACGATGTTGTAGTCGCGAAGGTTCCGCTTCAAAAGCGTTTCCAAGGTCCGCAAATTGTGCGGCAAACGCCCTAAAATCTGGTGTTTTTCAAGCTGGTCGGTCACCGAGACCTGAACCGTGCGGTCGAACGGCAACTCGCCGTCTTGCACGCGGCGCAACACCTTCACGGCGGTCTGCATTACATAGTCGCATTCCAAAACCTTGTGGCGGAACCGAGCCCGTGTAAGCTCGATCTGCTTGGCCAACGCGACTTCCTGCTGACGGGTCAGCAAGGGGATCTCGCCCATTTGCGTCAGATACATGCGGACCGGATCGTCCGACCACGAGTCGTCATCCTCGACGCCGGCCAAAAGATCGTCGGCGTTGGGATCCAATTCGGGATCGTGTTCCTCGTCGTCGTCCAGGACGGCCCGATCCAAATCGTCATCCACGTCCAATCCCTCGACTGGATCATCCACCAGATCCAACGCCTCATCCGCCCGAGAGATCGGCTCATCATCCAGGCTGTCCAACAGTGCGTCGTACAAAATGCAACTCCTCTAACTCGTTCCGGAACAATGTGTCAATGATGTATGCAAGCCGGCGCAGGATTACCTGCCTTGAATCAATTGAAATGAAATGAAACGTCTCTTACAGAGAAAGGTTTATCTCAATACCAACCGTTCACTCTATTATCCTACGAACGACGACCAAAATCCAAAAAATTCTACCACCGAATTTCGACACCGACATGGAGGAATCGCTATTTGGCAAAGGATTCCGCTTGCGGCGAAAATTCGTTCGCATCTCCTAAGAACCCTAATCGTTGCAGAGCCCCTAAGCGGTTTGACATCACAGGCAGGGCAAAAAAACTAACGTCGGCAGGATGGCAAACAAAAGTCTGCAATTGGCATCGCCCGACAATACCTATTCGCACCCCTGCAATCCGCTCTACCTTCGACCGGACCTTTTCCGTCCAGTCAGGGCAGACTCCAACACACCGACAGGGCATCAACTGTTCAGATGGTAAAATCTCGCGTTTCCAAGGCCTCTTGGAACAAACGGAGATCCACCTAGCGCCCGCAGGCTGTTTGATGCGCAGACTGTCACGAACCTATCACAAGCTTTATTGTAATCACTCAACATAGAGAGTCCAGTATTTTCAGCCGAATTCTCAGAAATTTCTGGCGGAAAAATACGCATCTAATCAAGGAATGTTAATCTGGATAATATGGGCATTATAGAAAAACCACTGCCTTTTCTGACATAAGACCCAGTCTTTGTTCATATTTTTCGGAAAAACTTCGCTCCCCGGAGTGCCTTCCCCCCGGGCGAAAATACCAATCTAACCAAACACGAACTCGCATCCCTGCCCGATACGCGATACACTGGCGATAGAGGTTCTTTTGGCGTACAACAAAGCTTGAGTAAGCGGTTGTCTTTTCCGTAGCAACGGATAATTTGCCCCCGGGTTTTGGGCCGAATCATCGTATTTTTGGGGAGTTTTGCGTGACTACCAAGTATCTGCTGCCGTGTTCTTGCGGCCTTCAGATCACCGTCGAGCCGCGTCAGGCGGGCCAAGCCATCCCGTG
>CAZXEH010000045.1:0-4331 GCA_964639885.1 uncultured Caldisericales bacterium
CGCTTTTGCCTTGCTGTGCGCCGCAGCGCTCGCGATATCCACGTGGGGAGCATATAGCGGGTATCAGTATAAGGATTTCATGCGTCAGGATAGAGATGAGCTTGCGCAATACCGCTTCGCCGCCATCATGAACGAAGAGGAAAATCCCACGTTGCTCAATTACGGCTTCCTCGACGGCGGGTTCTATACCGCGGCGGATATAGCGCCCACGGTCAAATACTTCTGCAACCTCAATCTCGATCTGCCGGAGATGAAACAGGCGCAGCAGCAGGCCATCCGCGACAAGACGGTGGATTTTGTCGTGATCCGCTGCGAAGGCACATGGAAAAATTACGGCGGCAATGTGCCGTACCTGCTGGACAACTACGAGCTGGTGGATACCGTGCGGCAGGAGTTTGAGGGGCACAATTTCATCTACTGCCTGTTTCGGATAAAGAGGTAGGGGAAAGCAGCAGTGAACAGTGAATATTGAACAGTGAACAGCGCCCCGGTGTTGGCTGGCGGGCAATGTAGGGAACGGCCCCCGTGCCGTTCCGTCGCCATATTCCGTCGGCGGGCGGCAAGCCTTCCCTTGGGGGAAGGTGTCTCTGCCCCGAAAAGCTGCGCTTTTCAGGGACCCCATGCGCGAAGCGCCGGATGAGGGGTAAAAAAACTGATTGCTCCGTCTCCTGTATGAACTGTACCGACCCTCAACAGTCCCCCTCGGGACAGGTCCCCCAGGGGGAGCCTTGAAGAGCGTAGGCAGTAACTGCTTTCCAGCGAAAAGAAATTGGGCTGCTCAAACGAGCAGCCCAATTATGTTGTTTAACCTGTTATTTCTTCTTCGGCGCTTCCGGCGCAGGCGTCGGCGCGGGAGCAGGTGCGGGTGCCGCTGCGGGCACGGGCTCCGACGTTTCCGCGTCAGCGCTCAGCTCGATCGTATCCATGATCGACTCCTTGATGGACTTCACGCGTTCGTCCACCTCGCCGGTCTCCTCGTTGAATTTGACGCCCAGCTTCTCGCTGATGAGAAGGTTGAGCAGCGTCTCGAACGCGTTGGCCGAGGCGCCCTGTCCGTCCTTGCCGCCCATGGTCATCAGGGTCTTCGGCACGATGTCGATCTTGGACTTCTCGATCGCCGCCGTGAACTTGGCCATGACGTCCTGGATGACCTGGAACTGCGGTCCGCCGTAGGCCTTTACCTGTTCCTCGATCGCGATGGCGCGGCCGATACCCACGCGGGCTTCCTTTTCTGCCTCGGCCTTTGCGATGGCTTTGATCTTGCTGGCTTCCTGCACGGAGCGCAGGTAGTCCGCCTTACCCTGGTTGCTCTGGATCTCGATGTTGATCTCAGACTCGGTCAGGAACTTCTGCTGCAGCGCGCGGGATTCCGCTTCGCGCAGCTCCTTCTCCTTGCCTGCCGCCTTCTCCTGCTGTGAGTACGTTTCGATCTGCTCCATGGCGATCTGCCGCGCGCGCAGCTGGGTCAGGATGACTTCGATCTTATCGTCGTTCGCCGAGGCCGAGGGCGTGCCGATCAGCACTTCCTCAAGCTCTAAGTTGTAATGCTCGAACTTGGCCTTCATCTCGTTCGACGCCGTGTTCTGGATCTCGTTGCGCTCCTGAATGAGCTGGATCAGCGTCTTGGTCTGGCCGATGTTCTTGAAGTAAGCCGAGACCATCGGGTCGAGCGTCTGGTCCACGAGCATCTTGATGTCGCCGAACCGCTGGATCACGAGCGGCGCCTTCTTGTAGTCGATGTGCATAACGACCGAGAGCGGCAGCGACGGCTCGAACGCGTCCTTGGTGATCAGGCTGACTTCCTTCAGGTTCTCATCGTAGAGGTGAGCGCCCGTCTGGCTGCTGATCCACTTCAGGATGATATTCGTGGTCGGTACGCGGATGATCTTGCCCGCGTACGTGTTGAACGCGTACTTGCCGGGCATCAGCGGTTCCATCCACACGCCGCGGAAGCCCCGCTCCACCAACTCGCCGTGCTTGTAGCTGTCGCCTGTGGAATCCACGCCCTTAGGCCCGATGTAGGAGACCACGACGCCCACATAGCCCACGTCGATGACCGTCTTGTCGATCAGCTCCACGGTCGCAAACAGGCGGTTGATGAAGTACGTGCCTTCCACCAGCACCTGATACTGCCGGCCCCTGAAGCCGCCCGCCGCCAGGAACTTCTCGGGATCCTGGAAGTTGTTGTGGTAGGTCGCCTGATCCGCCGGATCGGAACCCACCGCGGGCGCGATGATGTCGTCCTTGGCGAGCGAGAGACCGTCATGCACCGTCACGATGCCCACCTTGTCGTCGCTGCCCTTGATGACAATCGGCTTAAAGGCGTTCCGCTCCTTTAAGGCTTCGGCCATCGTCAGGATGGTCGACTCCTCCGCGCGGTTGCCGAGCGGCAGGAAGTACACCCTGTCCTGCGTGATGATGACGTCCTGCGCCAGGTTGAAGGCATAAGTACCTTCACGGACGATCCCTCTCTGGGGACCCTTCTGGCCGCCGCTTTGCAGGAACGCGCGGGCGTCCTGAAAGTTGTTAGCCTCCGGGATGACCTTGCCCAGCGTCTGCGTGGGCGCGAGCGGCTTGCCGTCACGCGCGAACACGTAGGCGATCTGGCCCTGCGGCACCGTCACGAGCGGGCACATGTGCACCTTGTACATCAGCGGGCTTAAGAAGTGGATACCGCCGCGGATGATCTGCGGCTGATAACCGGCTTCCCCTTTGAGCGCGATGATCTGCTCTTTCAGCGAGCCGCGGGGAGACCACCATTTTTCGATGATGGCGATCTTGTTGTTCTTAATGATCCGAAAGCCCAAAAACAGCTTGAAGAACACGAAGAACCCCACAATTGAAAGCAATACAATCCATACAGTGTCCATTAATCCAACCCCCTTTTAGCGCAAGGCGGGGCTTTGCCCCGTCCTGTGACCTGTATCTGAATTTTGAAAATATTGTATAACAGATTCAATATAAAGTAAAATGCGGCTAAAATCCGCCCCACACGGCGGAAAGCGCCTAAAGCTTACAGCATGAAAGCGCGTCGTTGCATCGCATCGCATCTCGTTCTTGCGCGTTAAGGCGCGTTGTAGCTCGGTCTCACGATGCGGGTTTGAAATTTCAGCTTTGCGACACTCCCGATAAGTACTAAGGAACACAGACTTATAGAATCATATGATATTGACTGTGTAAACATGCTGTCTATTGCGCAGTCATCGCGTTGCTCTCCAGCACTACATGATTGGCTGTGGTTTGCAAAACGGCCACCGCGTTCTCTTTCTACGGTCCACGCCACTATGTCATCCTGAGAAGCGATAGCTGCGAAGGATCTTTAACCGGGCAGCGCAAAGATGCTTCGCTTGCGGTAAGATGCTTCGTCGCTTCCGCTCCTCAGCATGACAGGACTGGCCTCAGGGTTCGTTTTAACCGTTTGTTTTTGGCGACTACACTGCACCCGGTGTCATCCTTGAGAAGCGAAAACGTACCCAAGGGTACTTACGAAAGATCTTATGATGCTGGATGATTTGCCGTCCCAGCATCGCCCCACTTGCAGCGTGCTAAAAACGGTTTTTCGGGAGAAAAAACGTAAACGCGGCGTAAACAAACGCCGCGACGATGCAGGCGGCGCAGATATTTAAAAACCCCAGTGCTGATACAAAGAACCGCTTCATGTGTTCCTCCCGAAAATATGGTTGCGCTTTCCCGCCAGCTTGCAGGGGATGCCCATCCCGTCGTCCCGTTCCCGCGTCAGACCGCCGCGTCGTAACGTCCGCTGACGAGTTGGCGGTGATACAGCCAGATGTTGAGCGGCCAGTTGGCGATGCCGATCATGGGAAGCATGAACCATGCGCCATTATGAGGTGCCGCCGCATTGATGAGGGCGACCACGACGGAAAGGCCGAGCCAGCTAAACAACGCGATCTTCATATGCCGCCGGTAGCGCATGGTAACGATATCCACCTTGTCCGGCTGTCTGCGGCAATTGAGATGCGCTGTAAGGGGCCATATGCCGAGGCCTACGATTACCAGAGCGGTGAGCGTTAAGAAAGGCAGAATAAATTCGTTCCCTGAGTTATTCGTAGAAAGTAAAAACATCAGCCAGCCGAACAGATAAGTTCCGAATATGACGCAACTGTCCGCAATTGCGTTGCCGCGCGCGAGCCGGTTGATATATACGGTCCGCATGTTGCCCGCCACCTGATCCAGCAGCGGCGTCACATCGCCTAACTCGTTCACGGCGCGCTTAGAGGCTTCATCGTAGGAAACACCCTGCGCCTGCAGCTCCTCTGCCTTCATGTGCAGCGTGTCGCGCAGCTCCTCGATCTGCTCGCGCACCTCCTGCG
>CAZXEH010000046.1:0-4054 GCA_964639885.1 uncultured Caldisericales bacterium
CAACGCTCTCACTGATCATCGCCTGC
Organism: uncultured Caldisericales bacterium; assembly: GCA_964639885.1. Lineage (GTDB taxonomy): Bacteria > Caldisericota > Caldisericia > JAAYUI01 > JAAYUI01 > JAGNLA01. Next base: position 27 of record CAZXEH010000046.1, read on the forward strand.
CTTGCAAAAACCCGTGAAAGGCTCATGGGCATCGGGCAGCTGATCACCATGCCGTTGTTCTTCACAAGCAATGCAATTTATCCGATATCGCTCATGCCGTCGGCTATCAGATGGTTTGCATACATCAATCCACTCACTTATATGACCGAATCGGTAAGGTGCCTGATGCTTGCAGGGAACATGAACATTCACACCGTCCTCATCGATTACGCCGTTTTAATCGGTGTCCTCACTCTATTCATAATCATCGGTGGCAGGCTTTACAGTTCGGTTATCAATTGATTGAAGCTCAATCCTCGTAAATGTTCCCCGTCAGCTCTTCAAGTAATTTGATCTCATCAGGTGTAAGGTCGTAAAGCCGGTAAACGATTTCGTTGATTTGCTTCTCGCACTCGTGAATCTCGCAAGTCAACTGTCTGCATTCCTTTCCAAGCTCTTCAAAATACCGTTTGAGTTCAGTTGTTTTTTTGCCAATCACTGCAAATGTGTCCCTGAAAGCCTTGCCAAATGCCGAAGGGCTCTGGGCTTTTTTGGTGAAACTGTTCCAATCCATTGTGTCCCAGCGGTTGATGTCAGAACCTTCCGAAACTTCTTCTGAATCGCCGTCATCGCCTGACTTGCTTTGGTTTAGTGCGTCACTGACGCTTTCCAAAAGGTCTTTCCGAAGCTGGAGACGTTTGAACGCCTTATCCTGAGCGGTTTTAGCAAGGAGCGCAAGTTTGCCTTTGTCGGTTGCTGGATCGTCCTCAGAGCCTTGGGGTTCAACGATTGGAAAATTTTCAACATAGATCGTGAATAGCTCATAAACATTCCCCAGCTTTACTGCACATCTCTGTTTTATTACAAACCAGATTATTCTCGATGAAAGAATCGATGAAATAAACCATTGACCATTAATCAAGAAATAAACCTTGTTGTTAAAATAGTTTCCGCCAAGATCAATTGTGAACTTTGGTGTTATCATGAATTCAGGATATACAACTTTAGGTTCTTCAAAGGCTTTGTAATATGCGATGTTATCCTGAATCTCGAACCATTTGTAAGGTCCTGGTTTTCTTCCCTTCAAATTTCTGCTTTCACTTTCAGGCAGATTCAATGGTTTAGGCTCAAGTCTTTCCCTAAATTGTTCAAGATACTTCTTTATTGCCGGATACTGATCAATGTCTGTGCCATGACGGGTGAAGATCAAATATCTGTCTTGATAATCGTAATGCCACTGCTTCAAATCCCTGCCAACCAGGAACGGCTTTATCAATGGATGGGTGTTATGGGTCAGTTGTTCGTAGCCCCCATTGTTAAGGGGGGTAGGGGGGTTCTGTGTTTCGTCGCTTTCTGAACCCTCCGCCCTTCGGGCACCTCCCTTATCAAGGGAGGCAAAAGATTTTGACCTTAGCTCCAACTCTTCCTTTATCAACCTGTCTTTTGTTGCCTTGTCGATGATGAAGGCCTCGTTGAGACCTGTGAGTATGCCTCTGTAGATTGCTGGAACAATCTCTTTTAGTGGTCTGCCTTTTGAAAATATCTTGGTTCTGAGAGCTTCAACCTCTGACTTGTCAAAGTTCCAGGCATCGACACCAAGGTTTGCCTGTTTTACCATAATCGGTTTGTAATCATCAAAAGGCTGAAGGTTATTTACATCCGGCACGGAGGCTATTTTGTAAGACTTTATGCTGTGCTCTTTTGTCGGGGTATTATTTTGACCAATTAAGATGCAAACAAGGTTAGCTGCATCTCCCTCCCACAACTGAAGTATTCCGAAATCAACAAAACTATTTATTGATACGTTATTTTGAAGCCATAATCTTGTTTGTTTTCCGGAACCTGTTTTTGTGAATGTGCTTGATGTGATGAAACCCAGATAGCCATCAGGTTTGAGCAGCTGAAAGCCACGCCTGTAAAAGTAGGTGTAGAGATCGGCAACGCCGTTGTAAAAATCGCCGTAGATGTTTTGGAGTGCTGGTTTTATTGGTGAAAGGAACTCCTGCCTGACATACGGCGGGTTGCCAATGACAACATCGAAACCGGAGCCTTGCTCCTGATTGCCAGTTTCAGGATCAAATTGCACTATATGTCCAAACTTACCTTGCCAGTCAAATGCTGCTTTGGAATATTTTGGATCAGAAACAATGGAATCACCGTACTTCACGGCATGGTTGAGCACAGGGAGCTTCTCCTTGTGATAAACCAACCTGAGCCAGAGGGAAAGCTTGGTTATTTCAACAGATTCTTTCGAAAGATCGACACCGAAAAGGTTGTTTCTGACCACATAGTCATCGATCTTGTCACCAGCCGTCAACTGACCATCGTTTTTTGACATGCTGAAATGATTTATCTGAGACTGGATTTCTTTGTGGGCATCGACCAGATATTCAAAAGCCTTGTTCAGAAACGCTCCTGAACCGCAGGCAGGGTCAAGCACCTTGATGCCCAGCAGTTTTTCCTGCAACTTTTTCCAGGCATTGCAATGAATTTTTGCCTTCTCTTCCAAAGTTTTTGGAAGTTTTACCTTCTGGTTTGAATGTATTTTTTCCAGAATGAGGTCTTCTTCTCCGCTCATTACAGGCAAGTCGCCAAAACCGGCATTTGATTTCTCTCGCTCAATCCACGCTCCGATGGTCTGCTCAATGATGAAGCCGGTTATCCATGAAGGGGTGTAGAATATACCCTGCCTCTTGCGTTTGCCTTTTTTCCTGTCAAAGTCAACATGGTCAATTGCAATTGCCTTCAACTCTTCAATGTCAGAGACAGACTGTTCGAAGATATGGCCAAGGATGTTCACGTCAAGAGTTGAGTTGAAGTCGTAGTCAGAAATATCCCTGAAGAACTCGATGGCTTCGTTGGGGACTTCCAGCTTGTCCAAATCAGGATCAGGTTCAAACAATCCTCCGTTGTATGAAGGGATTTTTATTGGAGTTTCAGAGCCATCGTTGATTGCTTTTGAAAACTGCCTGAACTGATCCCATATCCTACCGCCAAAAATCTTTTTCGGTGCATTCATGATGAAATCTGTCGGGTCTTCGTTCAAAGTCGATTTGCCAATGAAATTCTTGTCTTCACAGAAACAAATAAAGATGAAGCGATCAATAACCTTTTGCGTTTTCTCAAGAAGGGTGGCTCTGTCGACCTCTGGATTGGATTCTATCAGCTTCATAAAAAACTTTTCCCTCACCTGCCGATAGACCGAGTAAAATTTTGCATTGATTGTTTGCTGATCCTCTATGTTTTGAGCAAATATCTTGTCAAGAAAAGATTCTTTTGCCGACTCAGATGGGAGAAAATTTTCCTTGCAAAGTAGAAAATGAAACCGTTCAAGTTTTATGGGTTCTTTGGCAAGCTCGTGGATGTTGAATGTTTCATACCTTTTTTGGCTTGCTGAATTGTAAAGTCTGATTTCAACCATGTTTGAGACGATGACCCATCGGCATGAATGGCCAATTTTTGATGCATAATCGAATGCCTGCTCAACTGGAGACATATCTTTTGACGGTCTCCTTGAGAGATCCTTCGACAACGGACTTTTGTATTCTGCTACAGCGAACACGGTTTCGTCCTCGTCTTCGCCAACCTTGAAATAGCCTATCGCCAAATCGACAGATTTAGCACCAGATGTCTTGTATTCTCGTTTTATCGTCCATGGTACGGCATCGCCTGATTTTGTGTATCCCAAGGGTTTGAAAACGGCATTTGTGAAATCATCCTGGTTGCTTTCCTCGTCAAATATCTCACCACGATCAAGTTTACCCGACCATTTCGAGAGTTCAGTTTTCATTTCAGCTTTTCGTTGAGAAAAGATATCTTTTATGCTTGCGTTTGCCTGAATCTTGTCAGACAGGAACTTGATTCCAAAAATACTTGTGTTCTCCAATCAATCCTCCAGACAAAAAAACAATATAAGCGAATTTGTCGAAAAAAGAAAGTCCGGAAAATACAAAACCCCCGGCAAACCGGGGGTTTCTTTTTTGACTTTGGACGTTATTTAAGCTATGCCACCTTTACCTTGCCGGCTTTGAGGCACTTTGCGCAGACTT